>NZ_CP023445.1:1578333-2179166 GCF_002354875.1 Actinosynnema pretiosum | reverse complement strand
TCGTGGTCGACGCGTTCGAGGAGGGTCGCGGACTCCTGGGCGAAGTTCTCGCGGACCTGCTCCAGCAGGCGGGCCAGCGGGTCCGGTCCGGCCAGGACGGTGCGGGCGTAGGAGGCGAGCAGCGCGGCCTCGGTGCGGGCGCGGGCGGCCTGGGAGGCGAGCCTGGCGGCGCGGTCGACCACGAGTGCCACCAGGACGGCCACGGTCACCATCACGAGCAGGGTGAGCAGGTTCTCCTGGGCCGAGACGGTGAGGCTGTAGTAGGGCTGGGTGAAGAAGAAGTTCAGCATCCCGGCGCCGATCAGCGCGGCGAGCACCGCCGGGCCGAGGCCGCCGACGAGGGCGACGACGACGGTGGCGAGGAAGAAGCCGACCAGGTCGGTGGAGAAGGTGATGTCCTCGGCCAGCGCGGTCCCGATCCCGGTGACGACCAGCGGCAGCAGGACCGAGAGCAGCCAGCCGAGCGCCTGCCGGGACGGGGTGAGCGGGTTGCGGTCCGGGTGCCTGCGCGGGGGCTGCGGGGACTCGTCGTGCGGGACCATGTGGACGTCGATGCTGTCGGAGCGCGCGATGACCGCGGCCCCGACGCCCCCGTCGAGCGCCCTGGCCAGGCGGGAGCGGCGGGACGCGCCGAGGACGAGCTGGGTGGCGTTGACGCCTCGGGCGAACTCCAGCAGCGCGGTGGGGACGTCGTCGCCGACGACGGTGTGGTAGGTCGCGCCCAGGTCCTCGGTGAGCCTGCGGAAGCGCGACGGGGCGTCCGGCGCGTCCGGGGCGGTGGCGCGCGGGGCCACCGGCAGGACGGTGACCACGAGCAGCTCGGCCGCCGCGCGCAGGGCGATGCGGCGGGCCCTGCGGATCAGCGGCTCGCTCTCCCGGCCGCCGGTGATGGCGACGACCACGCGCTCCCTGGTCTCCCAGGTGTCGGTGATGCGCTGGTCGGCCCGGTAGCGCTGGAGCGCGACGTCCACCTGGTCGGCCACCCAGAGCAGGGCCAGCTCGCGCAGGGCGGCGAGGTTCCCCGGGCGGAAGTAGTCGGCCAGCGCGGCGTCGACCTTGTGGGCCGGGTAGACGTTGCCGTGCGCCAGGCGGCGGCGCAGGGCCTCCGGGGTGAGGTCGACCAGCTCGACCTGCTCGGCCCGGCGGACCGCCTCGTCCGGGACGGTCTCGCGCTGCTCGACGCCGGTGATCCGGCGGACCACGTCGCTGAGGGACTCCAGGTGGTGGACGTTCAGGGTGGTGAGGACGTCGATGCCCGCGTCCAGGAGCTCCTCGACGTCCTGCCAGCGCTTGGGGTTCCTGGCGCCGGGCGGGTTGGTGTGGGCGAGCTCGTCGACCACGACGACGGCCGGGGCCCTGCGCAGGACGGCGTCCAGGTCCAGTTCGGACCGGGGTTCCCCGTCGTGGCGGGTGGTGCGGCGGGGGATCTGCTCCAGGCCGTGCAGGAGCTCGGCGGTGCGGGCGCGGTCGTGCGCCTCGACCAGGCCCACGACGACGTCCGCCCCGCGCTCGCGGCGGCGGTGGGCCTCGTTCAGCAGCGCGAAGGTCTTGCCGACGCCGGGGGCCGCGCCCAGGTAGATGCGCAGTTCGCCGCGCTTGCGCTTGGTGTCGACCACGGGATCAGTGTGCGCGGTGGGGGCGGGTCGGCCCGCGGGCGGCGACCGGGGCCGGGTTTCGACTACCGGGGGTGACGGCAAAACGGACATCGGGCTTCTGGCAGCCTCGCACCCGTCGCAACCGCGGCAACCGTTCCGCAACCGGGTTCCAAGGCCCGGCAACCGTCGTGCAACCGTGGTGGACCCGGTGCGGCAACCGAAAGAGCCGAGATCGACCGTCTACAACGGACAGTTGTCAAACCTGCGGAAAAAACTTCACCCGATCGTGTATATCGATACTCTATTCGGGTGAGCGCGCTCACCCATTCGGGTGCAAAAGGGTTGCTGTGCCGCACTATCGGTTCATGCGTTTGAGTCGACTCTCGGTAGTTGCGGGTATTGCCACCGGTCTGGTTGTCACGACGGCCACCGTCGTCCTGGCCAGCGCCCAGGCCAGCCCCTCCCCCGCCACGGGCCCCGGCCCGTGCGTCGGCGCCGAGTGCCCGGCCGAGTACGCGCCGGTCCGCGGCAACACCGGGCGGTTCGACGGGCGCGACGAGGCGGTCAACGTCTTCGTCGGCGGGTCGTTCACCGTGTCCGGCAACGCGGCCGAGGCCGAGGGCCGGCTCGTCGTCGGGGGCGCGTTCACCCTGGCGAAGGACGGCAGCGGCGTCGGCTACAACGTCGGGACGGTGGGCGCGGGCTCGCAGGTGCCGCCGCCCGCGGGCTCGGACTTCCTGGTCACCGGCGGGGACCTGACCATCGCGCCCGGCCAGGAGCTGCGCGCCGACGGCGGTGTCGTGCGGTACGCGGGCGCCAAGACCGGCGTGGTCAGCAGCACCGGGACCGCCGTGCAGGACGACAACGCGTTCGCGCCCTACGCGGGCGTCAGCGAGGCGCTGCGCGCGGACAGCGCCTGCTACGCCGCGCTCCCCGCCACCGGGACCGTCACCCGCGACGACCTCGCCACCACGTTCACCGGCGACGGCGTGTCCGCGCTCCAGGTCTTCACCCTCGCGGAGGACATCACCGGGGCGAACGGGTCGATGCAGGGCATCGAGTTCGCGGGCGTCCCGGAGGGCGCGACCGTGCTGGTCAACGCCACCGGCTCCGCGCCGCGCATCACCAGCTGGTCCGGCACGCACCACAACCGCGACGGCATCGACCGCCTCGGGCAGCGGCTGCTGTGGAACTTCCCGAACGCCACGACCGTGACCCTGAACGGCCAGTCCGAGTTCCAGGGCAGCGTGGTCATCCCCCGCCAGGACAGCACCGCGAAGGTGAGCACCCCCGGTTTCAGCGGGCGCTTCTTCACGGCGGGCTCGCTGGAGCACGGCGGGAACGGCAGCGGCGACGGCAACGAGTTCCACGCGTACCCGTTCACCGGCGTGATCCCGACCTGCGGCACCGGCACCACGCCGCCGAGCACCACCACGACCGCGCCGACCACCACCACCGCGCCGTCCACCAGCACCACCCCTGTCTCCACCACGACCAGCGAGACCAGCACCACCACCACGGCGCCGAGCACCACCACGACCGTCGAGACCACCACCACGACGCCGTGCGAGGAGACCACCCCGGAGACCAGCACCACCACCGCGGTCCCGACCACGACGACCGCGCCGAGCACCGGCACGACGACCAGCACCACGACGGTCGAGACCACCCCGGAGTCGAGCACCCCGGAGTCGAGCACCCCGGAGAGCAGCACCACCACCACCGGCAGCTCCACCACGACCACCGCGCCGTCGACCACGTCCTCGACCACCGCGCCGTCGACCACCTCCGCGACCACCTCGTCGTCGACGACGTCCGAGACCACCTCGGCGACGACGTCGACCGGCGCCGAGGCGTCGAGCACCACCGCCCCTGGCACCTCCGAGAACCCGGTCGTCCCGGCCGTCGCCAGGACCTCGGGCGGCGCGGGCCTGGCCCACACCGGCTCCCCGGCCGGGATGGCGCTGGCCATCGGCGCGCTCCTGCTGATCGGTGGCGCGGCCCTGTTCGCGGTGACCCGCCGCCGCAAGGCCTGACCGACCGCCTGAACCCGACGCCCGAACGGGGCCCGCGCTGCTCGCGCGGGCCCCGTTCGCGTGCGCGGGTGGGGTCGTCAGGCCCGCGCGGCGCGGGAGCGGCGCAGGCCCCAGCCGACCAGGGCCGCCGCCAGGGCGGTCAGGGCCAGGGCCGCGACGGTGACGGCCTGGTGGAAGTGGGCGGCGCGGTCCGGGGTCCAGCCGGGCGCGGTCAGGTCGGCGCCGAACAGCAGCGCCAGCGACGTCCCGACCACCGCCAGCCCCACCGCCGAGGTCACCTCGCTCGCGGTGTCGGTGAGGGCCGCGCCGATCGTGGTGCGGTTCTCGGGCAGGCCGCGCAGCACGTTCATGGCCGCGACCACGCCGACCACGCGCAGCCCCAGCGCGACCAGCACGAGCGCGAGCGCCACCCACGGGTACCCGAGGCGCCCGAGCAGGGCGTACTCGGCCAGACCGGCCGCGACCGCCGCCGCGCCCAGCCACGCGGCGCGGTCGAACCCGAGCCTGCGCAGCAGCGGTTGCACGAACGCGCCCCCGGCGAGCAGGACCACGACCTGCGGCAGGGTGCCCAGCGCGGCCTGCGCGGGCGACCAGCCCCAGTCGAGCTGGAGCTGGAGGGCCACCAGGTAGCCGAGGCCCGCGGTGGCCATGCCCGCCGCCGCCTTGTAGGCGAGGCCGCTGGCCACCAGCGGTCGGGCCAGCAGGGCCGGGTCCAGCAGCGGGTGGGCGGCGGTGCGCTGGCGGTGGGCGAAGCCGAGCGCGGCGGCGACGGCGGTGAGCCCGGTCGCCCACGGGGTCCAGCCGCCCGCGTCCACGGCCAGGGTCGGCGTCACCAGGGCGAGCACGACGGTCGCCGTGCCCAGCAGCGCGCCGAGGACGTCCACGGGGGCGCGGTGCAGCTCGGCCGGGTCGTCGGGGGCGATGCCCGCCCGGACGCCGACCAGCGCGAGCACCGCGATCGGGGCGTTGACCAGCAGCAGGACCTGCCAGGGCGCGACCGCGATGACGAGGCCGCCCAGGGTCGGGCCGATCGCCAGGCCGACCAGGCCGACGGTGGAGATGAGCGTGGTGGCGCGCACGCGCAGCGCGTCGTCGCGGAACAGCCGGAAGGCCAGCGCCATGGAGCCGGGGGTGGTCATGGCGGCGGCCACGCCGAGGGCCGCGCGGACGGCGATGAGCTGCCAGGCGGTGGTGACCAGGGCGGTGGCGAGGCTGGTGGTGGCGAGCAGGGCCAGGCCGGTGAGCATGAGCCTGCGGCGGCCGAAGCGGTCGGCGAGCGCGCCGAAGGCGAGCATCAGGCCGCCGAAGACGACCGCGTAGGCGGCGGTGACCCACTGCAGCTCGGTGGTGGTGGCGGCCAGCTCGCAGCCGATGGTGGGCAGGGCGACGGTGAGGACGGAGTTGTCGAGCATCTCGAACAGGAACACGGCCGACAGGCCGACGAGCGCCACCCACGCCTGGCGCAGCGAGGTCGGCGGGAGCGGGGTGGCGGTGGACGGGGTGGTTCGCAGGTCAACAGGCACGAACACTGTTCTACTCTCGAACACTGTTCAGAACAAGGCGAACACCGTTCTAAGTTATCTGGAACACTGTTCGCCCCCGGCGACTAGACTCGTCCCGTGCCCACACCGCAGCAGCGCCGCGCCGCCCGCAACCAGCTCCCCGGCGGCGAGGCCGCCACCGGGCGCGGGGCGGCGCGCAAGGCCCCGATCACCGTGGACGCGATCGTCGACACCGCCTTCGGCATCGTCGAGCGCGAGGGCTACGAGGCGCTGACCATGCGCCGGGTGGCCGCCGCGCTGGGCACGGGCGCGTCGTCGCTGTACGCGCACGTGGTCAACAAGGAGGACCTGGACGAGCTGCTGATCGGCCGCCTGTGCGCGCGGGTCGCGCTGCCCGAGCCGGACCCGGCGGCGTGGCGGGCGCAGCTGACCGCCGTCTGCGCCGCGCTGCGGGACGAGTACCTGCGCTACCCCGGCGTCTCCCGCGCCGCGCTGGCCGCCGCGCCGTCCAACCTGGACACGCTGCGGGTGAGCGAGGGGATGCTCGCGATCGCGCTCGCGGGCGGGGTCCCGCCGCAGGCCGCCGCGTGGGCGGTCGACGCGCTGACCCTGTACGTCAACGCCTACAGCCTGGAGCGCTCGCTGGCCGCGCGCCGGACCGCGGGCGGCGAGGAGTGGGTGATCAGCCGGGAGGAGATGGCCCGGCGGTTCGCGGAGCTGCCGGACGCGTTCGCGGTGTCCAAGCGGCACGCCGCCGAGCTGACCGCCGGGACCGGGCACGACCGGTTCGACTTCACCGTCGCGCTGGTGCTCGACGGGCTGGAGCGCGCCGGGCGCGACTGACCCGGACGCGACTGGCCCAGGCGCGACTGACCCGGACACGACTGGCCCTGGCGCGCGGCCGGGCCGAACGGGACCGGGCCGGAGGGACGACGAGCGCCACCGGGGCGTCGCGGGCACGGGAGCGGGCAGCGCGCCGACCCGCGAGACGGTCAGCGCGCACACGTCCCGCACGTGCCTGCTGGACCGCGCGCCCCCCGGCAGCACGCCTCGCACCACAGGGGCTGTGACACTTCCGCAAAAGCCGCCAACAGGCTGTCAATCACCCGCTTCTGCGGCATTACACTCCGCCCCGTGCCGAATTTGCGGATCAGCGAAGCAGCCGCCCTGCTCGGGGTGAGCGACGACACCGTGCGCCGGTGGATCGACCAGGGACGGCTGTCCTCGGTCCAGCTCGACAGCGGGCGCAGGGGCGTCGAGGGCGCCGAGCTGGCCGCGTTCGCGCAGCGCGCCGCCGAGAACCCGGAGGCGGGCGGGCCGATCACGACCTCGGCCCGCAACCGGATGCGCGGCATCGTCACCCGCGTCGTCAAGGACGGCGTCATGGCGCAGGTGGAGATGCAGGCGGGCCCGTTCCGCGTGGTGTCGCTGATGAGCAGCGACTCCGCCGAGGAGCTGGGCCTGGAGGTCGGGTCGGTGGCCGTGGCCTCCATCAAGTCGACCCACGTCGTGGTAGAGATCCCGGAGGTCTGACACCCGTGCGCACCCGTCCCCGCCTGCGCGTCCTGTCCGCCCTGTCCGCCGCCGCGCTCGCGCTGGTCGGCTGCGCCCCGTCGGACACCCCGGCGCCCGCCGAGCCCGGCTCGGCCGCCGCCCCGCTCGGCGAGGTCACCGTCTTCGCCGCCGCCTCGCTGAACGAGACGTTCACCCGGTTGGGCAAGGACTTCGAGGCCGCCAACCCCGGCTCGAAGGTCACCTTCAACTTCGGCGGCAGCTCGGGCCTGGCCCAGCAGCTGAACCAGGGCGCGCCCGCCGACCTGTTCGCCTCGGCGGCCCCGGCGAACATGAAGCAGGTCACCGACACTGGCCTGGTGACCGACACGCCCACCACGTTCGTGCGCAACCGGCTGCAGATCGCCGTGCCCGAGGGCAACCCCGGCAAGATCACCGGGCTGGCGGACTTCGGCAAGGACGACCTGAAGATCGCCCTGTGCGCCGAGCAGGTGCCGTGCGGGGCCGCGTCCAAGAAGGTGTTCGAGGCCGCGGCCGTCACGCCCGAGGCCGACACGCTGGAGCAGGACGTCAAGGCCGTGCTGACCAAGGTGCGCCTCGGCGAGGTCGACGCCGCGCTGGTCTACCGCACGGACGTGCGGGCGGCGGGCGCGGACGTGGAGGGCATCACGTTCGCCGAGGCCGACGAGGCCGTGAACGACTACCCGATCGCCGTGCTCGCCAAGGCCCCCAACGCCGCGGGCGGCCGGGCGTTCCGGGAGTTCGTGCTCTCCGAGAGCGGCAAGAAGGTCCTGTCCGCCGCGGGCTTCGACGCGCCGTGACGCGCCGACCGCCGCTGGTCCTGCTGCTGCCCGCGGCGGTGGGCGTGGCCTTCCTGCTGGTCCCGCTGCTCGGGATGCTGCTGCGCACCCCGTGGGACCGGCTCGGCGAGCTGCTGGCGGCGCCCCTCGTCGGGCAGGCGCTGCGGCTGTCGCTGCTGTGCGCCTCGCTCGCGACGCTGGTGTGCCTGCTGCTGGGGGTGCCGCTGGCGTGGCTGCTGGCCCGCACGCGCGTCCCCGGCAGGGGCGTGCTGCGCGCGCTGGTGACGGTGCCGATGGTGCTGCCGCCGGTGGTGGGCGGGGTGGCGCTGCTGTACGTGCTGGGCCGCCGGGGGCTGGTCGGGCAGTACCTGGACGCCTGGTTCGGGGTGTCGCTGCCGTTCACCACGGCGGGCGTGGTCGTGGCCGAGGCGTTCGTGGCCATGCCGTTCCTGGTGGTGTCGGTGGAGGGCGCGCTGCGCGGGGCCGACCCGCGCTACGAGGAGGCGGCGGCCACGCTCGGGGCGTCCCGGTGGACGGTGTTCCGCCGGGTCACCCTGCCGTCGGTGCTGCCCGGCGTGGTCGCGGGCGCGGTGCTGTGCTGGGCGCGGGCGCTGGGCGAGTTCGGGGCGACGATCACGTTCGCGGGCAACTTCCCCGGCCGGACCGCGACCATGCCGCTGTCGGTGTACCTGGCGCTGGAGACCGACCCGGACGCGGCGATCGTGCTGAGCGTGCTGCTGCTGGTGGTGTCGGTGGCCCTGCTGGCCGCCCTGCGGGAACGGTGGATCACCGCATGACGCTGGACGCGCGGCTGGTGGTCAGCCGGGACGGCTTCGAGCTGGACGCGGCGCTGCGGATCGAGCGCGGCGAGGTCGTGGCGCTGCTCGGGCCCAACGGGGCGGGCAAGTCGACGGCGCTGCGCGCGCTGGCCGGGCTGGTGCCGCTGACCGGCGGGCACGTGCGGGTCGACGGCGACCCCTGGGACCGGCTGCCGGTGGAGCGGCGGCCGGTCGGCGTGGTGTTCCAGGACTACCTGCTGTTCCGGCACATGTCGGCGCTGGAGAACGTGGCGTTCGGGTTGCGCTCGCGAGGGGTGCGCAAGGCCGAGGCGCGGGCGACGGCGCTGGGCTGGCTGGAGCGGGTCGGGCTGGGCGAGCACGCGGCGGCCCGGCCGGGCGCGCTGTCCGGCGGGCAGGCGCAGCGGGTCGCGCTGGCGCGGGCGCTGGCGACCTCGCCGGGGCTGCTGCTGCTGGACGAGCCGATGGCGGCCATGGACGCCGGGACGCGGCTGCGGGTGCGCGCCGACCTCGGCGAGCACCTGGGCGGGTTCCGGGGCCGGACGCTGCTGGTGACGCACGACCCGCTGGACGCGATGGTGCTGGCCGACCGGCTGGTGGTGCTGGAGGCGGGCCGGGTGGTGCAGGAGGGGTCGCCCGAGGAGGTGGCGGCCCGGCCGCGCACGGACTACGTGGCGGCGCTGGTCGGGCTGAACCTGCTCAGGGGGACGGCGCGCGGCGGCTCGGTCGAGCTGGACGGCGGCGGGGTGGTCGCGATCGGCGAGGAGCTGCGCGGCGAGGTGTTCGTGGCGTTCGCGCCGGGCTCGGTGGGGCTGTACGGGGAGCGGCCCGCGGACGGGCCGCGCAACGCCTGGCCGGTGCGGGTGGTCGGGCTGGAGCAGCAGGGGCACTCGACGCGGGTGCGGCTGGACGGGGTCGTGCCGCTGGTGGCGGAGGTGACCGCGTCGGTGGTGGCGTCGCTGCGGCTGCGGCCGGGCGACGAGCTGTGGGCGGCGGTGTCGGCGGCGGAGGTCGTCGCGTACCCGGCGTGAGCCCGGCTTCGCCTCACCGCAGGTCCTCGGGCGCGTTCGCCGTGGTCGGCGGGGTGCGCCCCGAACGGTAAGGGACTTTGGTCCCTGGTCCCCCGGTGATCGCTCACTAGCCTCGGAACCGGCTTTCGAGGTGGTGAGGAGGGGTGCGGGTGGGCGCGCTGGCGGTGCGCACGTCCGGCGGGGTCCGGGAGCGGGCGCTGACCGGGGTGGTGGAGCTCCTGGGCGGGGTGCCCGGCGCCCGCGCGACGGCGGCGCGGGTGCGGCTGACCGCGCTCGGCGGGGGGACCGCGCTGCTCCAGGCCAACGCCGAGGTGCGCGGTCACCGGATCAGGGCGCAGGTCGCGGCCCCGGAGGCGGACGCGGCGGGGCTGCTGCGCGAGCGCGTGGCCGCCCAGGTGTCCCGCTTGGAGGCGCCGGGCGCGCACCGCGCGTGGCCGGGACCGGACCGGGCGCCGGTGGTGGCCGGGCGGGCCGGGGCGCGGCGGGTGGCGCGGCGCAAGCGGGTGCGGGCGGAGCTGTGCGCGCCGGACGCGGCGGCGCTGGCCATGGACCTGATGGACTACGACTTCCACCTGTTCGCGGACTCGGAGACCGGGCAGGACAGCGTGCTGTACCGGGTGGGGCCGACCGGCTACCGGTTGGCGCGCCTGGAGGACACCGCGCCGCCCGCGCTGCCGGTGGTGGTGCCGCTGACGACGAACGTGCACCCGGTGCCGGAGCTGACCGAGGCGGAGGCGGTGCGGCGCCTGGACGAGACCGAGCTGCCGTTCCGGTTCTTCCGGCCCGCCGGGACCCGGCGGGGAGCCGTGCTGTACCGGCGGTGGGACGGCGACTACGGGTTGCTGGCGGCTGGCTGACCCCCAACCGGTCACCCTGAACTCCCTGCGGAACCAGCGCTCCGCAGGGCCCTAGCTCACCCCGGTCCGCCAGCGCGGCACCGGGGTGATGCTGTCCTCGGGGATGTCCGCGTCGAGCGGCTCCGCGGCGCCCTTGAACCGGGTCAGCTTCTCCGCCGACAGGCAGAACACCTTGTTCCCCCCGGCTTCCGCCCACTCGGCGATGCCGTCGTGCGGGAGCGGGCGGCCGGAGGCGGCGAGGACGGCGTTGCCCGCCCTCTTCCCCAGCAGCAGCCCCGGTTCGGCGAGCAGCGCCACGTGCGGGAACACCTCGCGCAGCGACGCGACGGCCCGCAGCGCGAGCCCCAGGTCGGGCGCCGACCACATGTTGCCCAGGTACAGCCCGCCGGGTCGCAGCACCCTGGCGATCTCGCGCAGGAACGGCGTGACGGCCAGGTTCAGCGCGATCGTGCCGACCCGCGCGACGTCCATGACCACCACGTCGGCGCTGCCGTCCGCCGCGCCCCTGATCCCGGCCTCGCCGTCCTCGACCCGCACCCGCAGGCCGGGGACGGCGTCCAGCGCCAGGTGCTCCCGGACCAGCTCGACCAGCGGCCCGTCCAGCTCGTAGACCTCCTGCGCGGAACCGGGCCGGGCGTGCGCGAGGTACCGGGAGATCGTGAACCCGCCGCCGCCGACCTGGAGCGCGGACACCGGGTCGCCCTCGGGCCAGTGCAGGTCGAGCACGCGCGCCACCCAGCGGGTGTACGGCAGGTGCAGGTAGCGGGGGTCGTCCAGGTCCACGCAGGACTGGAGCACCCCGTCGACCATGAGCAGCCACCCGCGCTCCCGGTAGGGCGCGGGCGCGAGCTGCGCCGTCCCGAACCGGACCTGCCGCTCGACGCCCCGACGCTGTTCCACGCGCGCCACCCTAGACCGCCGCCGGGCCGCGCCGGGCCGGAACAGCCCCGGTCCCGGTCACGGTCGACGGGGCAGCACCGCCTCCGCCTCGCCCAGCACCCGGTCGAGCCGCTCCACCGCCTCGTCGACGGCGAGCGCCGCGTTCTCCAGCGCGCGCACGGCCGCGTCCGCCGCCTCGGCCCTGGCGCTCGCCTCGGCGGCGGCCTCGCGGAGGGACGCGGCGACCTCGTCGGGCACGACCGCCGCCAGCTCCAGCGCCCGGTCCGCGACGCGTGCCGCCCGCCGCCCGGCGTCCTCGCCGCGCTCGCACCCGTCGTTCTCGGCCACCCACCGGTCGAGCCCGGCCAGCACCTCGGGGAGCTGGTCGCGCAGCGCCTCCACCTGCGCGCGCCCCAGGTCGACCTCGCACCGCGCCCCGCCGGTCTCCAGGACCAGGCAGGCCGACTCCGCGTGCCGCCGCGCCCACAACCCGACCGATCCGCCCGCGCTGAGGTCGATGGTCACCGAGTTCCCGCTCATCAGCCGTCTCCGTTCGCGCACCGCGCGGGGTCTGCGGTGTGCCCCACGCCACAGCAGCCATGCTAGGCATAATGCCGCGCTTGATGTCAGCACCCGAGCCGACTCGAACGGGTGATCTCGGAATAAGCCGAACGAGCCGAGATCATGAGGAGCGACTGATCGGAGGACCCCCGTGCGCCCCACCGTGCGCAGCCGCCGCCTCGGCTCCCGCCTGGGCGACCACCGGCAGCAGAACAACCTGTCCGGCACCGAACTGGCCGCCCGGCTCGGCATCCACCAGGCCACCTGGTCGAAGATCGAGACCGGGAAGACGAAGGTCTCCCCCGCCCTGCTGGCCCGCACGGCGGAGATCCTCGACATCCCGGCCGAGGCGATCGCCCAGCTCCAGGAGCTGCACCGCAGGGCCGACGAGCCCGGCTGGTGGCAGGACTACGGCGACATCCTGTCCGAGGCCGTGCAGATGCTGATCGAGCTGGAGGCCGACGCGTCCTGGATCCGCACCTACGAGGGCCAGGTCATCCCCGGACTGCTCCAGACCCGCGAGTACGCCGAGCGCGTCATCACCGCAGGGTCGCCGCACATCCGGGTCTCGGACATCGACCGGTACCTGGAGCTGCGGATGAAGCGCCAGAAGCAGCTCAGCGAGGACCTGCGCCTGACCGCCGTGATCAGCGAGGCCGCCATCCGCCAGCAGGTCGGCGGCCCCTCCGTCCTGCGCGCGCAGCTCCAGCACATCGCCCGAACGGTCCGCGAGCACGACGTCACGGTGCAGGTCGTCCCGTTCACGGCCGACGCGCACGCCGCGCTGGGCGACTCGTTCGTGATCATCCAGTGGCCCGACGAGACCGACCCCGAGGCCGTCTACGCTGACGGTGTGACCTCCTGGACGGTGCACGAGCGCAGCGGCATCGTCCGCAGCTACCTGCACGCGTTCGCCTCCGCGCAGAGCCAGGCCCTGTCGCCCAGGGAGTCACTGGACCTCATCCACGACGTGATCAAGGAGCTGGGATGACCTGGCGCAAGAGCAGCCACAGCACGGCCACCGGCAACTGCGTCGAGATCGCCCTGACCGCGACCGCCGCGCACGTCCGCGACAGCAAGAACCCCGGCGCGGGCGCGCTCACCATCCCCGCGCCCGCCTGGGCCGACTTCCTCCGCGCCGCCAGGGCCCGCTGACCCCGCTAGACCGCCAACGCCTCCCGCACGTCCTCGGCGAGCTTGCGCATCGCCTCCCCCGGTTCCACGTCCACCTCCACCGAGGCCCGCCAGGCGTGCCCCTTCCAGAGGGACCAGGGCGCGATCTCCCAGCGCAGGGAGACGGCGCCGCGGCCGTCGTGGGTGGCCGTCAGCACGAGGTCGTGGTCCAGGCTCTCCCAGACGTGCACCCCGACCCAGCCCCGGAACGACTCGGCCAGCTCGGCCAGGAAGTCCGGCAGGGCAGGGCCGTCCAGGCCCAGCGCCACCGTCTCCGGCAGCAGGGCCTCCATGCCGTCCGCGCGCAGCCGCACCGCGACCTTGGGCAGCGGGTAGTCCGGGTCGATGTTCCCTGGGCTCCACAGCAGCACCGAGCCCAGGTCCACGACGGGACCGACCGGACCGCCCCCGCCACCCTCTCCGCCCGCGCCGTCCTCCGGTCTCGCCACTAGTGCCCCTCGTGCTCGGCCTCGGCGTCCTCGGCGTCCTCCGCGTCGGCGAAGTCCGTCACGCCCGTCACCACGAACCCGGTGAAGTCCACCCCGACGCCCAGCTCGCCCCAGCCCTCCACCTCGCACTCGCCGAACCGCACGACCATCGAGTCCGGCGGGTTCAGGGTGATCGACGGCTCGCTGAACGCGTCCGACCCCAGGTGCTCCTCGGCGGCGCTCCTGGCCGCCGCGACCACGCCGTCCACATCGGACAGGATCGCGGTCAGGAACTCCTCGTCCACGTCGGACTCGGACTCGTCGTCGGTGAACACCACGTACACCGGCACCCCGGAGATCTCGCGCTCCCAGCAGCGGATCCAGTCCGGGGTGTCCTCGGTGCGGGTGAACCCCTCCAGCACGGGCACGGTCTTCCTCCTCGTGGCGCACCCATGACGGATGTCATGGGCCGGTCGTGACGCGCGGCCCGCGTCCCGGACGACCGGGGAGCACAAGCTTGCACCATGGCAACCACAACTGCTCCGGCGGCGGTCTCGCTGCGCGGGGTGCGCAAGTCACGCGGAGCCGTCAGGGCGGTGGACGGGGTCGACCTCGTCGTCGCGCCCGGCGAGGTGGTGGCGCTGCTCGGCCCGAACGGCGCGGGCAAGTCCACCACCGCGGACGTCCTGCTCGGGCTCACCGCCCCGGACGCGGGCGAGGTCCGGCTGTTCGGCCGCACGCCCAGGCAGGCCGTCGTGGACGGCCTGGTCGGGGCGGTGCTCCAGGACGGGGCCCTGCTGGAGGGCGCGACGGTCGCCGAGGTCGTCGGCCTGGTCGCCGCGCTGCACCGCCGCCCGCTGCCGGTCGCCGAGGCGCTGGCCCTCGCGGGCGCGGCCGACCTCGCGCGCCGCCGCTCCACCGAGCTGTCCGGCGGCCAGCGCAAGCGCGCCCTGCTCGCCGCCGCCCTCGTGCCCGACCCGGACCTGCTGGTCCTGGACGAGCCCACCGCGGCCCTGGACGTCCAGTCCCGCCGCCGCTTCTGGGCCACCACGCGCGAGCGCACCGCGCGCGGCCGGACCGTCCTGTTCGCCACCCACCACCTGGAGGAGGCGCAGGAGTTCGCCGACCGGGTCGTGCTGCTCGACCGCGGGAAGGTCATCGCGGACGGCTCCGTCGCGCAGATCCGCACCGCCGTGTCCGGCCGCGTCATCGCCGCCACGCTCCCGTGGGCGTCGGCCCCCGGAGCCGACCTCGCCCCGCTGCGCGCGCTGCCCGGCGTGCGCGCGGTCGAGGCGCGCGGCGACCGGGTCCTGCTGGAGTGCGCCGACTCGGACGCCGCGCTGCGCGCCCTGCTCGCCACCCACCCCACCACCCACGACGTCGAGGTCACCGCGCTGGGCCTGGAAGCGGCCTTCCTCGCGCTGACCGGACGGGAGAACCGGTGATGAACACGCGCTTCCTCGTGCTCGAACTGCTCCGCGCCACCCGCACCCGCCGCTACCTGGTGGCCACCATGCCGCTGCCCTCGCTGATGCTGCTGGTGCTCCCCGACGTCTACGACCTGGAGGGCGTCGCCCTCGGCGGCGTGCCGATCGCGCTCTCGCTGATGCTGAACATGGCCATGTTCGGCGTCATCTCCGCCCCCGTGACGACCGGCGCGAGCATCGCCGTCGAGCGCGGCGCGGGCTGGCAGCGGCAACTGCGGCTGACCCCGCTCACCGGCGCGGGCTACGTGGTCGGCAAGGGCGTGGTCGGGATGCTGCTGGCCCTGCCGCCGCTGGTGCTGCTCGGCCTGGTCGGGGCGTTCGCGCAGGACGTGCGCCTGTCGGCGGGCCAGTGGCTGGTCTGCCTCGGCGCGGTGTGGCTGACCGGGCTGCCGTTCGTGCTGCTCGGGATCGTGCTCGGCCTGGTGGTCTCGCCGGGCGCGATGCAGGCGGTGACCGGGGTGGCGTCGCTGGCGCTGAGCGTGGCGGGCGGCGTGCTGATCCCCGTGGAGCTGGCCCCGGACTGGCTGCGCCGGGTCGTGCTGACCCTGCCGATGCACTGGGGCAAGCAGCTCGCGCTGTCGCCGCTGGTGGACGTGGAGGTCGGGCGGGCGCTGTTCGTGCTCGGCGCGTGGGTCGTGGGCCTCGGCCTGATCGCCGCCCGCCGGTTCCGCGCGGCCGAGGCGTAGGTTCACGTCGTGCACCGCTCCGAGCGCGCCGCCCGCCGCTGGCTGCTGATCGGTCTCGCGCTCGTCGCCTGGTTCGTCCCCGCCCTGGTCGTCGACCTGCTGGAGGCCGACCTGACCCGCGGGGAGCGCGTGGCGGCGGTGGCGCTGGTCGTCGGGTACGGGATCGCGCTGCCCGCGCCGCTGCTGGCGCGCCGCCGCCTCATCGAGGGGCGGCAGGCGCTGCTGCTGGGCGCGCTGGTGGTCTGGGGCCTGCTCGTGATCGCGGTGACCGGCCTGGACTCGGCCGCGCTGCTGGTCCACGTGCTCGGCACCGCCTCGATCGCGCTGCCCGCCAGGCTCGCGCTGACCATGAACGGGACGGCCGCCGCCGCGCTGGTCGCGGGTCTGCTGTGGCGGGCGGCCGGGTCAGGGCAGCCGGTGCACCTGGTGGCGGCGCTGGGCTCGCTGGTCGTGGGGTTCGCCGCCGTGGTCCGGCTGGTGCGGACCCGGCGGGAGCTGGCGCGGGCGCGGGTGGAGATCGCCGCGCTGGCCGCCGCCGAGGAGCGGCACCGGCTCGGGCGGGACCTGCACGACATCCTCGGGCACAGCCTCACCACGGTGACCGTGAAGGCCGGGCTGGCGCGGCGGCTGCTGGAGCGCGGCGAGGTCGACCGGGCGCTCGGCGAGGTCGGGGAGCTGGAGGCCCTGGCCAGGCAGGCGCTCGGGGACGTGCGGGCGACGGTCGGCGGGTACCGGGAGGTGGCGCTGGCCGGTGAGCTGGTGGCGGCCGGGGCGGCGCTGCGGGCGGCCGGGATCGAGGCGGACCTGCCGAGCGCGGTGGACAACGTCGCGCCGGAGCTGCAGGGGGTGTTCGGGTACGTGCTGCGGGAGGCGGTGACGAACGTGCTGCGGCACTCGGCGGCCCGCACCTGCTCGGTGCGCCTGGGCGCGCGGTGGATCGAGGTCGTGGACGACGGGCGCGGCGCGGGCGCCGGGCAACCGGGGAGCGGGGTGGCGGGGTTGCGGGAGCGGCTGGCCGAGGTCGGCGGGGCGCTGGAGGCGGGACCGGTCGCGGGCGGGTACCGGCTGCGCGCGGAGGTCCGGGACGGGGGGACGGCGTGATCAGGGTGCTGCTGGCCGACGACCAGGCGCTGGTGCGCGGGGCGTTCGCGGCGATGCTGGGCATGGAGCCGGACATCGAGGTGGTCGCCTCGGTCGGCTCCGGCGACGAGGTGCTGCCCGAGGCGCTGCGGGCGGAGCCGGACGTGGCGCTGCTGGACGTGCAGATGCCCGGACTGGACGGCCTTGAGGCGGCGGCCCTGCTGCACGAGCGGCTCCCGCGCTGCCGGGTGATCGTGTGCACGACCTTCGGCCGCCCCGGCTACCTGGCGCGGGCGATGGCGGCGGGCGCGGCCGGGTTCGTGGTCAAGGACGCCTCGCCCGAGCAGCTGGTGGACGCGGTGCGCCGGGTCCACGCGGGCCTGCGCGTGGTCGACCCGGACCTGGCGGCCGAGTCCCTCGCCCGTGGCGCCGGCCCGCTGACCGCCAGGGAGCGCGACGTGCTGGCGCTGGCCCGCGACGGCGGCACGGTCGCCGACCTGGCGAAGGGCGTCGGCCTGTCGGAGGGCACGGTCCGCAACCACCTGTCGGCCGCGATCGGCAAGACCGGCGCGCGCACCCGCGCCGAGGCGGTCCGGATCGCCGAGGAGAGCGGCTGGCTCTAGCCCCCCGGTTCCCGCAACCGTGCGGTCGGCCCACCGGGAAGGACCCGCGTCCGCGGGGACCTTCGCCTCTCCACCGCACCGGCCCCGCGCTCGGAGAATCGACTCCTGGACGAACCGGGAGGAACCATGGCCACCCGCGCGCACACCGCGGTCAGCGCGACCCGCTACCTGGACGCGGTGCTCGACACGTTGCGCGGCGCCGGCGTCGACGTGCTGACCCTGGCGGTGGACATCAGGCCGTGCTCGCCCGTGCGGGCCGAGCTGGTCACGGACGCGGGCCCGCTGCGCTGGAGCGAGGACCGGGGCTGGAGCGCAGGCAGCCGCGCGCTCGGCCCGGTGGCGCACCCCGGCGAGGTGGCCCGCCTGGTCCTGCGCTCGGCCGAGCACCGCAAGTTCACCCGCAAGAGCAAGCAGAACCACCCGTCGGGCTGACGCCGGTGGGGACCGGGGACGCCGTCACGCGTGCGCGGGCTCGCGCTCGCGCAAGACCACCACCGGGCACTCCGCGTGGTGCACGCAGTACGAGCTGACCGACCCGGTGAGCGCCTCGCGCAGCAGTCCGCGCCCCCGGCTGCCGACCACCAGCAGGTCCGCGTCCTTGGACGCCTCCACCAGCACCCGGCCGGGCTCGCCCTCCATGAACACCTTGTTCACGTCGAACTGCGCGACCATCGACTCCAGCAGCCGCATGTAGCCCTCGCGGGTGGTCTCCGGGTCGATGGCGAGCGCCTCCGCGCCGCTGACCGGCCCGAGCACCATGCCGGGGTCGATCTGCCACACGATGACCGCGTCGACCGAGCACCCGCGCTGCCCGGCCTCCTCCACCGCCCACCGCAGCGCGTCCGCGCTGGCGGGCGACCCGTCCACCCCAACGACGATCCTGTTGCCCATAGCGACCCCTTTCCTCAGCGCCTCCCGACGCCCCGCGGGCGGCGGGTCAGCGCGACGCCCCGACCGGCCGGACCACGGCCAGCGGGCACGGCGAGTGGTGGACCAGCGCCCGGCTGGTCGAGCCGAGCAGCATCCCCGAACCCGCGAGCTCGCGACCCCGGCTGCCGACAACCAGGAGACGCGCCCTGGCCGCGTGCCGCAACAGGGCGCGGACGGGCCGGTCGTGCTCCACGACCCGCTCGACGGTGACCGAGGGGTACCCGCTGCTCCACCCGGCGAGCCGCTCGGCGAGCAACCGCTCCCCCTCCTCGGCGGCCCGCGCCCGGTCGAGCCCGAGCCGCGTCCGGTCCGACAGCAGGTCGCTCCACGTGTGCACGGCCCGCAACGTCGCCCCGCGCAAGGCCGCCTCGGCGAACGCGAACGCGAGCGCCCGCTCACCGGCCCCGGACCCGTCGACCCCCACCACCACCCGCCCGGTGTCGGGCTCCGGCGCGCGGACGACCACCACCGGGCAGGACGCCCGCTCGGTGACGGCCAGCGCCACCGAGGCCGCGGGCTCCAACCCGGCCCCGCGCGACCCGAGCACCACCATCCGGGCCCGCCGCGAGTGCGCCACCAGCAACTCCACCGCGTCGGCGGGCACCAGCTCGGCCGTGGCCCCGGTCCTGGCGGCGGCCTCCGCCAACCACCGCCACCCCCGCTCGGCCTTGGCCGCCCCGGCCGCGACCGGTTCCCGCGCCTTCGCCCCCACCTCGCAGCCGTGCACCAGGCGCAACGGCACCCGGTGCCGGATCGCCTCCAGGTCCGCCCACCGCACCGCCTCGAGAGCGGCCTGCGTTCCGTCCACACCCACCACGACCGGTCCGCTCACGGCACCGCTCCCTCCGTCGCCCCCGACGCTACGAACCACCGCCCCGGAGGTCTGCGGTCCTTGGCAGGGCGGTGGGCGGGACCTTCGTCCTGAGCCGGGTGGGGGAAGCTTGGCGGGTGGAGTTCTCGGTACTGCTCGTGGAGGACGACGAGCACATCAGGCAGGCGCTGGGTCTGGCGCTGGGCGACGAGGGGTTCGGCGTCACCGACGCCGTGTCCGGCGAGGAGGCCCTGCGCCTGCTGGACCGCCGCGTGTTCGACGTGGTCCTGCTGGACCTGTCGCTGCCCGGCGTCGACGGCCTGGAGGTGTGCCGCGTCCTGCGGGCGCGCGGCGACCTCCCGATCATCATCGTCACGGCCCGCGCCGACACCGCCGACGTCATCGCCGGGCTCGAGGCGGGCGCCGACGACTACGTGACCAAGCCCCTGGTGGCGGGCGAGCTGGCCGCCCGCATCCGCGCGCTCCTGCGCCGCCGGGGCGGTGGCGGCGAGGAGGCCCTCCGCTTCGGCGACCTGGAGGTGCGCGCAGGCGAGGGCGTGGTCCTGCGCGCGGGCGACGAGGTCCACCTGACCAGGACCGAGTTCCGCCTCCTGGTCGAGCTCGCCTCGGCGGCTGGGCGCGTCGTCACCAGGGAGCAGCTCCTGCAGCGCGTCTGGGGCTACGACTACTTCGGCGACACCCGCCTCCTGGACGTGCACATCCGCAGGCTGCGCCGCAAGGTCGAGCAGAACCCCGACGACCCCGCCCTCGTCCTCACCGTGCGCGGCGCCGGCTACCGCCTGGACCCCGACCAGTGACACACCCCAGGCCACCCAGAGTGAGAGTCTTCCTCACCTCTACCCACCCGTTGTGACCCCTGGCACACACGAACGGTCGATCGTCAGCCATTCGTTAGGTCAATCGGTGTTTGCTCCCCCCAGTATGGGAGTCGCAAACGTCGCCTAGACCACCTGGATCGCCCTTGACGAGGACCCGATCTCTTCCCGCCGACGCCGACACGGTGTTCGAGATGCTGACCGACCTGGAGAACCTCTCCACCTGGCTGCCCTCGGGCGTCGAGGTGGAGCGCTACGACGCGCACGCGGTGCGCCTGTGGCTGCCCGGTGGCGCGGTGGAGCGCCGCCTGGAGGTCGACTGGGAGAACCTGAAGGTCGAGTGGGGCAGCGAGGCCACCCCGACCTACAGCGGATCGGTGCGCGTGCTGCGCATGGGTCCCCGGCGCTGCGCCGTGGCGGTGCAGCTGACCGGCGCGACGGGCCAGCACTGCCCCGCCGTGGACGACTGGGTCGAGCGCGCGCTCGACGCCCTGTGCGAGACCGCGCCCGTGGAGCACCCCTGCGTGCCCTTCACGCTGGACCGGAGCGGCTTGACCGCGGCCCGCCAGGCCGTGTGACCAGCTCTCACCGCTTGAGCACGACCCGCGGGGCGGCCACCGCCTGATCGCCCCGCCGTGCGCAGCGCCCCACCGTGCCCGAGGCTTGCGCCATGCGGGTCTTGGTGACCGGGGCATCCGGTTTCGTCGGCGGGCGGCTGTGCGCCGCACTGGAGAGCGCGGGCCACGAGGTGCGCGCGATGACGAGACGCCCCGACGAGTATCGGGGCGCGGGCGTCCCCGTTCCGGGGGACGTGACCGACGAGCGCGGCCTCATCGAAGCGGCCCGCGACTGCGAGGTGGCCTGCTACCTCGTGCACGGCCTGTCCGACCGCGACTACCGGGAGGCGGACGCCCGAGCGGCGAGGTCCTTCGCCAGGGCGTGCGCGGAGGCGGGCGTGCGAAGGATCGTCTACCTGGGCGGCCTGGGCAACGGCGCCCTGTCCGAGCACCTGAGGAGCAGGCGCGAGGTCGAGTCGATGCTGACCTGCGCGGGCGTCCCGGTGACAGTGCTGCGCGCCGCCGTGGTGATCGGCCACGGCGGCGCGTCCTGGAAGATGCTCCTGTCCCTGGTGGAGCACGCCCCCCTGATCCTCGCCCCACCGGAAGCCAGGACCCGCTGCCAACCCATAGCCGTGGCAGACGCGGTCCGCTACCTGGTGGGCGCGGTGGAAACCCCCGAGACGGCGGGCAAGACCTACGAGATCGGCGGCCCGGAAGTCCTGGAGTACACCCAGATGCTCCGCAGGATCGCCGCCCTGCAAGGAAGATCAACCCTCGTCCTCCCCCTCCCCGTCCCCCTCCCCCGCTCGGACTGGCTCAGCGCCCAGGCCATCGCGGCCCTGTCAGGCGTGAACGCCTCCCTGGCCGAAGCCCTGCTGGGCTCCCTGGACACGGAGGTGGTGGTCACCGAGGACAACGGCATCACCAACCTCGTGCCGTTCCAACGCACCAACTACGACGACGCGGTGCTGACCGCCCTGGGCGAACGCGCAGCCGAAAACCGCACCAAGTAGCCACCGCACCCACAAGCTGACCGCCTAGCGGGCTGCGGGACGAGCGCAGCGAGCCCGCAGCACACCCACCCGCGTCCCTCTTTCCCGTTTGGCCTGGCGAAGCCCGAGCACGCTCGTCAAGATGCCGCCGCACTCTGCGGCAGACCGGGGTGTCAAACGGCGTCTTGACGAGCGTGCTTGCCTGAAAGGAGGCCAAACGGGAAAGAGGGACCCCGCCCACCGCAGGGGTAAACCGGACCACCCACGGAACGGTCACCGGCCGGCAGAGCCCGTCCCCCTCTTTTTTGGAGGTCTGCCCCGCCGGCGAGGCGTGCTTGCAGCTCTTAGCTTTTCGCCCTTCACCTCTCCCCTCTCCCCTCTCACCTCCCCCCCTCTCCCCCCAACCGAACCACCCCCCACGAAACCGGCGGCAACAGCACCTTCATCACCCCGCCATCCCGCTCAACCCCCAACCCCCTCGGCTTCACCCGTTCCGGTTGCACAGCCGTGTTGATCGCCCCGCTGTCCTCATCCCCCAACACCCAGGCCTCGACAACCCCCCGCTCCCCGCCCTCGAACCCAACCTCGACCGACTCGTGCCGATGCCGGTTGACCAGGAACACCACAACCTCCTCCCCCTCCCGCGTCACCACCGCGTCCACCACCGGAACCTCCCCGAACCGCCCGGTGTCCTGCGTGGGCCCGTCCACCGCGGTCCGCAGCACCTCCCCCCGCGCCAACCGCGAGGTCAACGCGAACGGGTGAAACGTCGTCTGCCTCCACGCCGCCGAATCCGGTTCGCACCGAATCGGCGCGATCACGTTCACCAGCTGCGCCTGACAGGCCACCGCGACCCGATCCGCGTGCCGCAGCAGCGAGATCAGCAAGTTCCCCACCACCACCGCGTCCGCCACGTCGTACGTGTCCTCGATCAACTTCGGCGCGCTCCGCCACTCCGAGGTCCGCGACGCCTCGAAATCCTTGATCGACCACACGTTCCACTCGTCGAACGAGATCCCGATCCGCTTCGAGCTCTTCACCTTCGCGCCCACCGCGTCCGCCGTGGCGGCGACACTCCCGATGAACCGGTCCATGTCCTCCGCAGACGCCAGGAAGCTGTCCACGTCCCCGTCCAGCACCTCGTAGTACGCGTGGCACGAGATGTGGTCGACCTCCTCGTACGCGGCCTCCAGCACAACCCGCTCCCACTCGCCGAAGGTGGGCATCGCGGAGCTGGAGCTCCCGCACGCCACCAGTTCCACCCCTGGTTCCGCCTGCCGCAGCGCCCTGGCGGTCTCAGCCGCCACCCTGCCGTACTCCTCCGCCGTCTTGTGCCCCAGCTGCCACGGCCCGTCCATCTCGTTCCCCAAGCACCACAACGAGATCCCGTGCGGCTCCGCGCTCCCGTTCGCCACCCGCAGGTCCGACAACGCCGTCCCCGAACCGTGGTTCGCGTACTCGTGCACGTCCAGCGCCTCGGCCACCCCCCGAGTCCCGAGGTTGACCGCGTACATCACCTCGACCTCGGCCTTCCGCGCCCACCGCACGAACTCGTCCAGCCCGACCTCGTTCGACTCGATGCTGCGCCACGCCAGGTCCCGCCGCACCGGCCGCTGCCCGCGCGGCCCCACCCCGTCCTCCCACCGGTACCCGGACACGAAGTTCCCACCCGGGTAGCGGACCACCGACACCCCCATCTCACGGGTCAGCGCCAGCACGTCCTGCCGGAACCCCTCCTCGTCCGCCGACGGGTGCCCCGGCTCGTAGATCCCGCCGTACACGCACCTCCCCAGGTGCTCCACGAACGACCCGAAAAGCCTCCTGCGCACCGGCCCCACCACGTCGTCGGTCCGGAACGACACAACTGCTCTCAGCACAGCAACTCCCCTACTTCAGCGCGCCGGCGCTCGCACCACTGCGCCAGAACCTCTGCAGCAGCACGAAAGCGGTGATGAGCGGGACGATCGCGATCAGCGCCCCGGTGATGACGAGGTTGAACAGCACCCTGGTCCCCGCTTCCTGCTGCGCGGTGTTGAACCAGGTGGTGAGCCCCACGGTGAGCGGGTACAGGTCGCTGTCGCTCAGCATGACCAGCGGCAGGAAGTAGTTGTTCCACGTGGCCACCAGCGTGAACAGGAACACCGTCACCAGCGCGGGCCGGACCACCGGCAGCACCACCCGCCAGAAGATCAGCGCCTCGCCAGCGCGGTCCACCCGTGCCGCGTCGATCAGCTCCTCCGGCACGCTCTGCGCGATGTACACCCGCATCAGGTAAGCGCCGAACGGGTGCAGCAGGGACGGCAGGACCACCGCCCACCCGGTGTTCACCAGCTCCACCTCGGACAGGATCAGGTAAGTGGGCAGCACCAGCGCGGTCGCGGGCACCATGACCATGCCCAGCAACGCGGTCTCGAAGAACTTCTTGCCGGGGAACGAGAACCGGGCCAGCCCGTACCCCGCCAGCGCGGCCAGGGCCGTGGCGCCGACCGCGCTGGCGCCCGAGTAGACCGCCGTGTTCAGCAACCACCTCCCGTACGCGCCACCGTCTTCGCGGAAGAGCTTGCCCACGTTGTCGAACAGGTTGAAGTCCGCGAACCACAGGGCCGGGCTGGACAGCAGATCGGCCTGGCTCTTGGTGGCCGCGACGACGACCCACAGCAGGGGCACCAGGAAGTACAGCACCCCCGCGCCCATCAGCAGTTTCGGCACCAGGTCCGGCACGACCGCAGAGTTCCGCCTCACGCCCGCGCCCTCCACCGGTTGACCAGCACCGCCCCGTAGGACACCACGAACACCGCGAACCCCAGCACGAACGAGATCGCCGCCGAGTAGTGGAAGTCCGAGTACGCGAACGCCTGGTTGTACGCGTACAGGTTGGGCGTGTACCCCCCCGACACCTGGGGCGCGAACCTCGCCATCACGTACGGCTCGGTGAAGAACTGCATCGTGCCGATCACCGTGAACACCCCGGCCAGCGCGATCGCCCCCCGGATGGCCGGGACCTTCACGCGCAGCGCCACCTGCACCGGCGACGCCCCGTCCACCACCGCCGCCTCGCACACCTCGCGCGGCAACCCTTGCAGCGCCGAGTACAGAACGATCATGTTGTACCCGGTCCACGCCCAGGTGACGATGTTGCCCAGCGAGACCAGCAGCAACCCCGGCCCGAAGAAGTCCAGCGGCTCGCCCCCCACCACCGCGGGCAGGTCCGCGAACGGCCCGAACGTCCTGCTGTACAGGAACCCCCACATCAGCGCCCCCACCACCGCGGGCACCGCGTAGGGCATGAACGCCACCAGCCGGAACGCCCTGGCCACCCGCCCGCCCACCGCGTCCAGCAGCAGCGCCCCGGACAGCGCCAGCCCCAGCATCACCGGGATCTGCACCGCCCCGAACCCGACCACCCGCAGCGCGCCGTCGAGCAGCACCGGATCGGTGAACGCCCGCACGTAGTTGTCCAGCCCGCTGAACCGCGTCCCCGCCGCCAGGCTCCGCGTCGACAGGCTCAGCCAGAAGGCGTAGGCGAGCGGCGCCACCAGGAAGACCAGCACCACCACGAAGAACGGCAGCACGAACAGCATCCCCGCCACCGGGTGCGCGGTGCTCCACCGGCGGCCCCGCGGCACGCCGCTCACCGCGTCACCCGGAAGCCCTGCTTCTCCGCGTACGCGACGACGTTCTTCTCCGTCTCCGGAAGAACTTCGCTCCACGGCCGGGTCCCGGCCATCGCCTCCGCGCTCCGGTCGTTCAGGTCACCGAACACGAAGTCCTGGAACGGCGTGTACTGGAACTCCCCCAGCTTGTCCGACACCGGCACGAAGATCTCGTTCACCTTCTGCCCCGCGAAGAAGTCGTACGCCTTCCCGGTGAACTCCGCGCTCGCCGCGACGTCCTTCACCAGCGGGTACAGGAACGCCTTGTTCAACCCGATGTCCCAGGCGGCCTCGGACTTCCCGAACAGCTCCCGCGCCACCGTCGTCGCGGCCTCCGCGTCGCGCGCCTGCTTGGTGACCGCGAACGTCGACCCGCCCCAGTCCCCCTGCTCGTCCGCACCGGGGTCCCACTGCGGCATCGGCGCCACCGCCCACTTCCCGGCCGTGTTCTTGAGCGACCCGGCCACGTACCCCGGCGTCCACCCCGCCGCGGCCCACGTCCAGTACTTACCCGAGTCCAGCGCCGCGGTCGCGTCAGCCGTGAAGAACGGGTCCTTCGCCATCAACCCGCGCGACACCAGGTCGCCGTGGAACTCCACCACCTTCACGCACTCCGGGCTGGTCAGGCTGATCCGCACCTCGTCGCGGGCCTTGGCCCGCGAGTACCCGTACGGCCTGCACCCCGCCTGCCACATCAACCCGTTGATCCACCCGCCGTCACTGCCGAAGCTCGCGATGTGCCCGTTCGGGTCGACCTCCTTGATCCGCTCCGCCGCGCTCCGGTACTCGTCCCACGTCCTCGGCACCGGGATGCCGTTCTGCTCGAACAGGTCCTTGCGGTACATCAGCGCCATCGGCCCGCCGTCGACCGGGATGGCGTAGACCCTGTCCCCGTCCGTGGCCTGGCTCCACGCCCACTCCGCGTACAGCCCCTCGTCCTCGTTGGCCCCGTGCTCGCCCATGTCCGCGAGCGCGTCGAGGATGACGAACGTCGGGATCTGCTGGAACTCGACCTGCGCGACGTCCGGCGCGCCCTTGCCCGCCGTGAACGCGGTCTTGAGCTTGGCGTACTGGTCGGGCCCCGTGCCCACGTTGGTCCAGTCCACCTGGATGTCGTCGTGCGAGGCGTTGAAGGCGTCCACGACGCCCTTGAACTCCGGGTACCACGCCCACACGGAGACGTGGATCTTGCCGTCCGGGCCCGGTCCGCCCTCATCGCTCCCGCAGGCCGTGACGGCTGTTGCGGCGAGGAGGGCGGCGGCGAGCAGCGATGCGGTCTTGAACGGGCTTCCGCGCATGGCAGCGCCTTTCTGTCACCAGGGCGGCGGTGTGCAGGAGGTACGTCTTGCTGCGCTGCAAAGCACTATGGTGGCCGCTCTGCCGCGCTGCAAGACGTCACACGGACGAAATGAAGCCGCTACGGACGTGCGCAGTCCCGTGGCCGGGGTTGTCGCCGAGCGGGGGCTCGGAGCACACTCGGCCACCGGTTGCGATCACGAGGAGCGAGATGCGCGAGGCCACCCTGCGCGACGTCGCCCGGCTCGCCGGGGTGTCGCCGAGGACCGTGTCGAACGTGGTGAACGGCTACGCGCCGGTCACCGAGGCCACCCGCGCGAAGGTGGAGGAGGCGATCGCGGAGCTGGACTACCGGCCGAACGTGGTGGCGCGGAACCTGGCGCGCGGGCGGTCGGGGCAGATCGCGGTGGTCGTGCCGTACCTGGACACCCCGTACTTCTCCGAGCTGCTGCAGGGCATCATCCCGAGGGCGCGCGCGGGCGGCTACAACGTGCTGATCGACCAGACCGACGGCGACCCGGAGCACGAGCGCGAGCTGATCCGCAGGCGGGCGCGGGGCTTCGCGTTCGACGGCCTGATCTTCAGCCCGCTCGGCCTCGCGCAGCGCGACCTGGCCGACGCCGACCCGACGCTGCCGCTGGTGGTGCTGGGCGAGCGGTCGGCGGCGGGCTCGTTCGACCACGTGGGCATCGACGACGTGGCGGCCTCGCGCGAGGCGACCGCGCACCTGATCTCGTTGGGGCGCAGGCGGATCGCCGCGATAGGCGACCAGCCCTACCCGACCGGGGAGGCCGCGCAGCTGCGCACCACCGGGTTCCGCCAGGCCCACCTGGACGCCGGGCTGGAGGTGGACGAGGCCCTGGTGATCGGCACGCCGAGGTTCAACCGGGCCGACGGGGCGGGCGCGATGCGCCGCCTGCTGAACCGCTCGGACCCGCCGGACGCGGTGTTCTGCTACAGCGACCTGGTGGCGCTGGGGGCGCTGCACGCGGCGCTGGAGCGCGGGGTGCGGGTGCCGGAGGACGTGGCGCTGATCGGGTACGACGACATCGAGGAGGGCCGGTACTCGAACCCGACGATCAGCACGGTGTCGCCGGACAAGGAGGCGATCGCGGTGACGGCGGTGGAGCGGCTGCTGATGCGGATCGGGTTGGGGCGGGGGACGGAGGAGGTCGCGGGGGTGGAGGTGCGGGCGGCGCACCGGTTGGTGGCGCGGGAGAGCACGCTGGGGCGGGTGGACACAGGGCGGGTGGACACAGGGCGGGCGGGCACAGGGCGGGCGGCCGGGTAGACCGCCCGCCGCCGGTCAGAGGTGTTCGCCCAGGGCTCGGACCTCGTCGCTGTGCACGGGGACGACGCGCACCCAGGAGCGGAGGAAGGAGCGCGTGCCGTACTGGTGCAGCAGGACGTCGAGCAGGGTGTTGGTGTCGCTGTTGCGCCGCGGCCGGGACGACAGGCCCGCCGGGGTCTCCGTGGTGGTCGAGCTGCCGGGCGCGTTGGGGTCGTACGCGCCCGCGATCGCGGCCCTGCCGGTCAGGCGCCACGGGGTCTTGCCCCGCTCCTCGACGTCCGCCTGGTACCGCCGCCCGCCCTGCTCGCCCGTGTAGAGCTCGTCCCAGGCTTGCCTGGCCAGGACGAGGTCGACGTCCTGGGGGCCGAGCGCCCGCCCCAGGAACCTCCGCAGCTCGGTGTTCCCGCACTCGGCGACGGACCCCAGCAGCTCGACCACGGAGATCCACTCCCCGAGGACGCTGTCCTCGTAGTACGCGGGCAGCTCTCCGTGCTCGCGCAGCTCGTCCGCCAGGGGGCCGTAGATCCGCCGCGCGTGCTCGGCGGTGATCTCGTGCCTGCGCAGGGCGCTGGGCGTGGCGTGCCAGACGAGGTCGTCGACCCAGGAGACGTAGGAGCGCGTGCCCTCGGTCAGGCCTCCGCTGACCGGCTCGTTCGCGTCCAGCGTCGCCCGCAGGTGCGCGCGGGCCCTGTCGAGGTCCGCCAGGAACGCCCTCGGGAGCAGGTCCTGCTGCGCGCGCCGCCGTTGCAGGCCGGGCTTGCCCACGTCCACGAACCACTCGGTCGCCGGGATCTTCCTGGTGTTGTCGAACAGCAGGGTGACGAAGGCGTTGCTGCCCGCCGTGTCCTTGTGGAAGCTGGGGCGCGCGTTCTGCCCCTGGCGGTGCGGGTAGTAGTTCACGTCGATGGCGACGACGTGCGTGCCGTCGACGTACCAGGGCTGCGCCGCCAGGTAGTCCCACTGGCCGTTGGCGACCATCACGTCGCGCAGGAGCGCGGAGACCGGCTGGTTCAGCGAGAGGTCGTACCCGCTGCTGATCGTCTCCCCCACCATGCCGTGCGCGTGGTAGGAGGTGTGCAGGGAGATGTGGTCGACGCCCGGTTCGGGCGGGAACGCGTCGCGCAGAACGCCCGCGAGGCCGTCCCAGTCGGCCACGCGCGCGGGGAGGAGGTTCTCCAGCGATCCGGACTTCATGACGAGCCGGGCCAGCGGCGGCACCACGCCGGTCGGGTGGGGGATCGAGTGCGTCATCAGGCATTTTCCCGCCCGCCGGGCCCGCCGGGCCATGGGCAGTTCAACGCAGGACCGGGGGCGGACCGCGGTCGGTCCGCCCCCGGTTCACCGTGGGATCGGTGTTCCCGTGCTCACCTCAGGTCGTAGAGCGTGCTCCCTCCCACCGTCTGCGCGGTGTAGTTCTCCTGGACCCACGTGGCGATCTGGGAGGTCGACGAGTCCGAGCCGCCGCGACCGCCCATGCCGCCGCCCATCCCGCCACCGCTGATGTAGTACGCGATCTCGCCGTTCGCCACGGCCCGCTGGAACTGCTCCAGCGTCGGGGCGTTGTCCGAGCCGCTCCAGCCGCCGATCGCGATGACCGCCTTGCCGGTGGACAGCTCCAGCTCGGCCGCCGACTGCGAACCGGTGGTGGCCGCGGCCCACTTCGTGGCGGTGCTCTTCAGCAGCTCGACCACCTCGCTGCTCGACCCGCCACCGGGACCGCCGCGCATCCCGCCGCCCTGGCCCGCGTCGCCGTCCCGGTCCTGCGCCTCGCCGACGCCCGCCTGGTCGCGCTGCCCCGTGCCGTCACCAGTGCCGTCCTGCGCCTGCCCGTCCTGCGCCTGCCCGTCCTGCGCCTGCCCGTCACCACCGGGCATCCGGCCACCGCCACCGCCCCCACCGCCGAAGCCCATCGAGCTGCCGGCGGGCCCGGACGACGGGATCGACCCGGTGTGCGCCTGACCGGCCGTGCTGACCGCCCACGCGCCGCCGCCCGCACCGACCACCAGCACCGCCGCCGTCGCCAGCGCGACCGCGCCCTTCGCCACCCGCCTCGGGTCCAGCAGCACCGCCAGCACCACCACGAACCCCACCACCAGCACCGCGTACCGGATCACCGGCGCGTAGTCCGAGGACCTGGCCAGCAGCACGTGGTCCCACACCGCCGTGACCCCGACCACCGCCGCCAGGAACGCCCGCGCCACCGGGAACCTCCTGGCCCGCCACAGCTCCCGCCCGCCGATGGCGACCAGCGCCGCGATCGCGGGGGCCAGCGCCACCGAGTAGTACGGGTGCACGGTGCCGCTCATGAAGCTGAACACGACCGCCGTGACGATCAGCCACCCGCCCCACAGCAGCAGCGCGGCGCGCGTCCGGTCGGTGCGGGGCGCGCGGCGGGTGAACCACAGGCCGGCGACCAGCGCGACCAGCGCGGCGGGCAGCAGCCAGGAGATCTCCCCGCCGAACGCGGCGCCGAACATCCGGAAGATCCCGGTCTCCCCGCCGAACCCGGTGTTCCCGCCGCCCATGCCGCCGCCACCGCCGCCGTTGCCCTGCCCGCCGAGGATGCGGCCGAGCCCGTTGTACCCCAGCGCCAGCTCCAGCAGCGTGTTGTCCGTCGACCCGCCGATGTACGGCCGCGAGTCGGTCGGCCACAGGTCCACCAGCGCGATGAACCACCCGGCCGACACCACGACCGACCCGAGCGCCGCGAACAGGTGCGCGATGCGCCTGCCCAGCGTGGTCGGCGCGGCCACCAGGTACACCAGGGCGAACGCGGGCAGCACCAGGAAGCCCTGCAGCATCTTCGTCAGGAACGCGAACCCGATCGCGGACCCGGCCAGCAGCACCCACTTCAGGCTCGCCCGCTCCAGCGCCCGCACCAGGCAGTAGGCGCCCGCGACCATGAGCAGCACGAGCAGCGCGTCCGGGTTGTTGAACCGGAACATCAGCACCGCGACCGGCGTCACGGCCAGCGCCGCGCCCGCCAGCAGCCCGGCGAGGTGCCCGCTGGTGCGCTTGACCGTCGCGTGGGTCAGCGCCACCGCCGCCACGCCCATCAGGGCCTGCGGCGCGAGCACGGTGAAGCTGGAGAACCCGAACACCCTGGCGAACGCGGTGGTCAGCCACAGCGCCGCGGGCGGCTTGTCGACGGTGATCGCGTTGCCGGAGTCCAGCGAGCCGAACAGCCACGCCTTCCAGTCCTGCGTCCCGGCCTGCACGGCGGCGGCGTAGAAGCTGTTGCCGTAGCCGGAGGCGGTCAGGTCCCACAGGTACAGCGCGGCGGTGGCGGCGAGCAGCACCAGGAGCGCGGGCCGCGCGTACCGGGGCGCGTCGGCCGGTCCGAGCACCAGCCTGGCCAGGCGGCCCCGCGCGGGCGGCTCGGCGGCCGGGCTGGCCGGTGGTTCGGTGAGCAGGGCGGTCATGGTCGGCTCTCCTGTGCGGTGTGGTCTGGGGAGGTGGTGCGAGGAGCGGTTGGGGTCAGGCGACGCGGACCAGGTCGCGGGCCGGGGCCCGCCGCAGGTCGGCCGGGAGCGCGAGGCGGGTGCGCCACAGCCGCGCGACGCCCTTGAGGTCGGCCACGGCGGTGGCGACGATGTCCACCGACGAGTCGGGGTCGTCCACCCAGTCGACGGCGACCTCGTGGGTGCGCAGCCCGGCCCGCTGGGCCAGCACGAGCAGTTCGGTGTCGAAGAACCAGCCGGTGTCCTGCACCAGCGGCAGCAGCCGGGCGGCGACGTCCGAGCGCACCGCCTTGAAGCCGCACTGCGCGTCGGTGAACCGGGCGCGCAGGGCCAGCTTGAGGATGACGTTGTAGGCGCGGGAGATGAACTCGCGCTTGGGGCCGCGCACCACGCGGGCGCCCCGCGCGAGCCTGCTGCCGATGGCGACGTCGGAGTGCCCGGACACCAGCGGGGCGATCAGGGCGGGCAGCGCGGCCAGGTCGGTGGACAGGTCCACGTCCGTGTAGGCGACCACGGCGGCCTCGGAGCCCAGCCAGGCGGTCTTGAGCGCGCGGCCCCGGCCCTTCTCCGCCAGCCGAAGCACCCGCACGCCGTCCAGCTCGCGCCCCAGCCGGGCGGCGATCTCGGGGGTGCGGTCGGTGCTGGCGTTGTCGGCGACGGTGATCCGGAACGCGAAGGGCAGGGTCGCGCTGAGGTAGGAGTGCAGCCTGCGCACGCTGGGCTCCAGCGCGGTCTCCTCGTCGTGGACCGGGACCACCACGTCCAGCACCGGGGTGCCGCCGCCGAGGTCCACCGGCTCCGTCGCGTTCGTCGTCATGGCGACAACTCTCGGGCCGCTGCCTGGACGGACCGTGTGCGCCACCTGTGGACCGGCTGTGCGCGCCCGCCCGAGGGGTGTGACGGCGCTCACCCCGCGCCGGGTCCACCTCGAACGCGACGAGCGCCCCGCCTCCCGGTCGTTCCGGGCGGCGGGGCGCTCGTCAGGTGATCTCGGCGCCCGCTAGCGGCGCTCGATGCCGAGCGCGTCACCCAGCGGCTTGACCAGGGTGCTCGCGTAGCTGTCGGTGATGTGGTTGTCCCGGTAGACGACCACGTTCCCCACCACGGCCGGGCACTTGTCGGCGTCGCAGAACCAGTCCGTCAGGTCCACCGCCTTGCCGCCGGGCAGGGTCGCGACGGCCTCGGTGACCGGGTCCGGGGTCACCGCCTCGGAGCGCGGGCGGTCGCACTGGCCGGGCGTCTCGATCAGGCAGGCCAGCACGTCGGGGCGACTGCGGGGCGTGTCGCGGATGCCCACGACCGCGATGCCCGCCTCCGCCATCGGCCGCAGGTGCTCGCGGTAGCCCTCGACGGCCCGCTCGTAGGAGGGCCACTCCCAGTTCATGTCCTCCTTGTAGACCTGGGGGGTCATGGCGGCGGTGACCACCATGTCCGGCTTCTCCCGCAGGATCCACTCGCGCTTGGCCCGGTCGTCGGCGGGGCAGTTGGCGAACGGCTCGGTGTTCTGCCGCTGCTTGCCGTCGGGCGCGGCGACCTTGAGCGGTTCCGCGTTGAACGGGCAGGCGTCGTGCACGAGCATCCTGACCCGCCACTGGCCCGAGCGCTCCGCGAGGTCGATGAGCGCGCCGGAGAGCTGGGTCATGTGCGAGTCGCCGAGCAGCACCATGGTCCTCGGCGCGTCGGCCGGGCCGTACCAGCAGTCCTCGCGGTCCACGGCGACCTTGCCGCAGTCGTCGTCCCAGGCCTCGGCGATGTCGTCGCCCGCGACGACCGGGTCGGGCACCAGGGACGCGGTGGGCACCTCCACCGGGTACTGCGGGTCCCTGGCGAGCGCGCCGGGGTGGTCGTCGCCGAGGACCGCGTTGGCCTTCAGGTCGTCGATCCGGGCCTGCGCGGTGTACCAGGGGTAGGCCGCGACCAGCACCGACGCGGCGATCATGGCGGCGCCCGCGGTGTAGGCGGCGCGCGGCGACAGGTGCCGCATCGGGGTCTCCACCAGCCTGGTCGACGCGGCGGCCAGCGCCACGCTCGCCGCAGCCGCGGCCAGCGTCCACTCCCACGGAAGGTGCGTGACGCCCAGGTGCTCCATCAGGAAGACCAGCACCGGCCAGTGCCACAGGTACAGGCTGTACGAGATGTCGCCGAGGTAGCGCAGCGGTTGCCGCGCCAGCAGCGCGGACACGCCCCCGTCGCCCATGCCGCTGCCCGCCGCGAGGAGGGCGGCCGTGCCGAGCACGGGCAGCAGGGCGATCCAGCCGGGGAACTGCATGGCGGTGGTGAACAGGAACGCCGCCGCCAGCACGGCGGCCAGGCCGAGCCAGCCGGACGCCAGGCGCGCGGCGCGGGAGAGCGCGAGCCGGGGGAGGCCGATCGCGAGCAGGCCGCCGATGCCCAGCTCCCACATGCGGGTGGGGGTGATGAAGTAGGCGGCGGTGTGGTCGAGCGGGGTGTAGAGGACCGAGAACGCCAGCGAGGCGACCGTGATGGCCAGGACGGCGACGAACGCGTTCCGGCCGGGCCTGGCGCCGCGCAGCCCCGCGAGGATCAGGACCAGCGGGATGACCAGGTAGAACTGCTCCTCCACGCTGAGCGACCAGAAGTGCTGGACCGGGGAGGCCTCGGCGGTGGCGTTGGCGTAGTCGCCCGCGAAGATCGCGAGCTGCCAGTTCTGCACGTTCAGCGCGGAGGCCACGACCTCGCGCAGCACGTCCGGGTGCCGGGACACCGGGAGCAGCAGCACGGTCGTCAGCGCGACGCCGAGCAGCACGACGGTGGCCGCCGGGAGCAGCCGCCGGGCGCGCCGGGCGTAGAAGGAGACGAGGCTGATCCGGCCGCTGCGGCGCAGCTCGTTCACCAAGGCGCCGATGATCAGGTAGCCGGAGATGACGAAGAAGACGTCGACGCCGGCGAAACCGCCGGGCAGCCAGGTCGGCCGCAGGTGGTAGACCAGCACGAGGCCGACCGCCAGCGCCCGCAGGCCCTGGATGTCGTCCCGCTGTTTGGACCGGTGCTCGACGCCGCGCGGTGCGGCTCCCCGGCGCGTCTCGGTGGACGTCATCGCTCTCCCCGTGCGTTCGGATTCGGCACTTCCCGGAAGATCCCGTGTGCCCGTCTGCGCCTCTCGCCCCGCGCGCCGGTCGCCGGCGCGTGACCGCCCGTGCCCGGTGGACGGCGGTCGGGGTCTGGGAGCCCCTGGACCGTATCTCAAACGGGCGATCATTCCGGAATCACCGGGGGCGATTCCGGGGACGCCACCTGCCCGAACGGGTGAGCACGGGGGTACGCGGTGCGGCGGACCGGCTGGTCGTGGGGGCCGCGTTCGGCGGGTGGGTCGGGCAGGTCGGGCTTCGGGGACGTGACCGCGGGGGCGTCGGTTCTCCCACCCGGAACGACCAGGTCACGGCCCCGGCACACCTCGGCGGCGCGGGAGCGGTCCCAGCGGGTCCGGGCAGCCGGGGTCGCTCGAACGGTCGGGGGGCTAGTCGAGGTGGAGCCCCTCGGCGCTCAGGTCGCGGGGGTCGAGACCGTTCGGGCTCGACTCGTTCGGGCCGGAACCGTTCGGGCCCCGCCCCTCCGGCGGGTGGGTGTCCTGCGGGCGGGCGCCCCGCGGGAGGGCGAGCGCGGGCGGCGGTTGCGGCAGGCTCCAGCCCGCCTCCGCCCACACCGTCTTCACCCCGGTGGACGGCAGCACCCCCCAGCGGCTCGCCAACCGGTTGACCAGCAGCAACCCCCGGTGACGGCGCCCCGGCCTGCCCAGCACGGGCAGCAGCTGCGGGCTCGCGTCGTCGACCTCCACCCGCACCGGCCACCGGCACAGGCGCAGCTCGCGCGGCCCCTCGGCGTGCTCCAGCGCGTTCTCCACCAGGGCGTTCACCACCATGAGCAGGTCCAGCAGCCGGTCCCGCTCGACTCCGGGCAGGGCGGCGGCGACCCGCTCCCGCACGAGGTGCGGGAGCAGCAGCCCCCCGGAGATCCGGAGGTCCGCGACCCCGGTGGTGTTCATCCCTAGGCACCCCCAGCACAGCACAACGCGGCACCCTGGTTTTTCAAGGCGCGTCAGCAATTACCCGGTGGGGACGGGTGCCAAACCGGCGGGGACGGGGATCGGCTAGTGGTCCAGGTCACAGGTCTCGGGGGCACCGCCTCGGGATCGCGGGTTCGGGGACGACTTCGGGGTGCGGAGCCGGGGACGCGGCGCTCGGGTCACCGGTTTCGGGGGGGTAGCGGCTCCGGATCGCAGCGCCTGGCGGGTCTCCGGCGCTCGGCTCGGGGTCGGCGCTCGGAATCGGTGCTCGGGGGCGCGGTGCTCGGATCACAGCGTCGGGATCGCGGCACCGGCGGGTCACAGCGTCGGGATCACGGCGCCGGGGTCACAGCCCGCGCGGCGCCTCGATCGCGGTCGGGGCGGCCGGGGCGGCGACGGTCGGGTCGGGGGTCTGGCCGACGGCCATGGCGATCGCGGCGAGGGTGACGGCGGTCGCGGCGCCCACGAGCACCCGGTGCCGGGACGGGGCGGCGGGCGGCGGGACGGGCGCGGCGAAACCGCGCAGCGCCATCCCGCACGCGGCGGCGCTGGGGCGGTCCCTCGGGCGGCGGGCGGTCATCGCGGACAGCAGGTGCGCCAGGTCCGACGGCGCGGACAGCGGGATCTCCGGCGCGCGGCCCAGCCGGGACAGCGCGGTGCGGCCGGTGAACGCGGGGCGGCCGGTCAGGCACTCCAGCAGCACCAGGCCGAGCGCGTACACGTCGGCGGGCTCCCCCACCACGTCGCCGCGCACCTGCTCGGGCGCGAGGTAGGCGGTGGTGCCGACGCGGCGGTCGGTGCGGCGGGTGCGCGAGCCCCCTGGCCCGGCGAGGCCGAAGTCGGCCAGGTGCGGCTTCCCCGCGTGGTCGAACAGGACGCCGGTGGGGGTGAGGTCGCGGTGCGCCACGCCGTGCTCGTGCACGTGGGCGAGCGCGTCGGACAGCAGCACCCCGAGCAGCCGGGTCTGGGCCTCGCTGAACGCCCCCCGGTCGAGGTGGTCGCGCAGCGTGGGGCCGTCCACGAGCTGGAGCACCACGAACGAGTCCCGGTCACGACCGCCGACGTCGTACACGGACACCACGTTGGGGTGGCTGAGCCCGGCGAGGACGTGCATCTCGTTGTCGAACCTGCGGTAGGCGGCCCGGCCCGCGCCGGGCGCGACCAGCTTCACCGCGACCGCGCGCCGCAGCAGGGTGTCCCACCCCCGGTGCACCTGGGCGGTGCCGCCGGTGCGGATCAGGCCGTCGAGCCGGTAGCGACCGGCCAGCAGCTGGCCCGCTTCCAGCTCCCCGGTGTCCGCGGCGGACCACTCGGGCCCTACCGCGACCTTGCCCGTGGTCTTGGTCGACAGAGACAGGGACACAACCCGCACCCTCCCACTCGCGCCGGTCTCCGGCCGGTCTCACCCGGTCGGGGCCGCTCACCCTCGCTCGCTCGTGCTGTGGGTCAGGTGCCCGCAGTCCGAGGTCGACAAACTCGCCGTGCCGAGTTGAGACACCGGGCGGGCGAACGCCCTTCGGGCGCCGCGGGGGCGCGGGGTGCGAATCCGGTGCGCGGGGTTTCCGGTGGAACGGCTCGGGTAGCCCTGAGCTGGAGGTTCACCTCGGCCCGGACGGGGAGGCGAGCCGGGTCAGGCCACCCCGGAACGCTTCGGGGCGCGGCGGTGCGCGCGGGACCGGGTCGGGACGCGCGAGAGCCGGACGGGGCTCGGCGGCCCGCCCGACTCCAGGGGTGCGTGCTCGGTTGTCGCGCCGGGACCGGGTCGTCCGGCGAGTCGTCCGGACCGGTTCCTCCGACCGTTCCCGGATCGGACCGCGCGGTCGGCCCTGCTCCAGCGATCCCGCTTCGGCGGTCTTGCCCCGGCGGTCTTGCCTCAGTGATCGTTCCTCAGTGATCGTTCTCCAGCGGTCGTTCTTCAGCGGTCGTTCTCCAGCGCTGGTTCCTCGGTGATCGTTCCTCAGCGGTCCCGCGCCGGCGGCCCTGCCCGCCCGACCGGGCGGTCAGCGCGGCGCCCGTCCGCCCACACCGCCCGAAACCGGTCGGGGTACCCGGCAGCCCGGACCCCACCGCTTCTCCGCGGCGTGGTCGTGCGCGATCGCGCCACCCCGCCCCGCGCCACCAGTCCCGCGTCCCGCGCCGTTGCGTCCCACGTCGTCCTCCGCCGATCCCACCGACACCCGGTGCGGTTCCTCCCGCGGGGGGACCCCGGCCGGGCTCCCCCTGCGGGAGCCCCCGTCGCGGCGGCTGGTGTCGGAGCGCCGCCGCGACGGGGGTGTCACAGCGCGGAGCGCGTCTGCGCGGCGATCTCCACGTCCTCGCCCGCCGCCAGCACCCACACGCCGACCGCGGACCCGTCGCCGCTGATCCGCGCGTCCGGGGCGCACCCCGCGTTCCGGCCCGGATCGAGCCGCACGCCGAGGAACCCCAGCCCTCCCGCGACCCGCTCGCGCAGGGCCGCGTCGTTCTCCCCCGCCCCGCCGGTGAACACCAGCAGGTCGAGCCCGCCCAGCGAGGCGGCCATCGCGGCGATCCCCTGCCGCAGCCGGTGCTCGTACACCCCCAGCGCCAGCCGCGCCTCGGGCGAACCACCGGCCGCCGCCGCGCGCACGTCCCGCAGGTCGTCGCCGACGCCGCTGAGTCCGGCCAGCCCGGAGCGGTGCTCCAGCCCGTCCGCGACCTCGTCCGCGCTCAGCCCGCCCCGCCGCTGCAACCACAGCAGCAGGCCGGGGTCGACGTCGCCGCTGCGCGTGCCCATGACGAGCCCGGCCAGCGGCGTGAACCCCATCGTCGTGTCCACCGACCGCCCGCCGCGCACCGCCGACAGCGAGCACCCGGACCCCAGGTGCGCCACCACGACCCGCTCGCCGCCGCCGGCCAGCTCGCGCGCCCGCCGGTCGGCGTAGGCGTGCGAGAGCCCGTGGAAGCCGTACCTGCGCAGCCCCCACCGCTCCCGCCACTCGGGCGGCAGCGGGTAGGTGGCCGCGTGCTCCGGCAGGGAGGCGTGGAACGCGGTGTCGAAGCACGCCACGTGCGGCACGTCCGGCAGCAGCTCGCGCACCGCGTCCACGCCGTCGAGCGCGCGCGGCTGGTGCAGGGGCGCGAGCGGGACCAGCTCGGCCAGCCCCGCCCGCACCCCCTCGTCGATCAGGGTGGGCCCGGTGAACCGGGACCCGCCGTGCACGACGCGGTGGCCGACCGCGTGCACCTCGGGACCGCCGTCGAGGAGGTCGCCGAAGTGCCCGCGCCCGTCCCAGCGCTCCACGTCGTGCTCGACCAGCACCTCGTCGGCGGGGCCGAGGACGCGCAGCTTCAGGCTGGACGAGCCCGCGTTGACCACCAGCACGTTCATCAGGACCGCCAGCTCCAGTCCCGCACCTCGGGCAGGTCCTCGCCGTGCTCCCGGATCCACCCGTGGTGCCGGGTGCGCTGGTCGGTCATCAGCTGGCGCAGCCGGGCGGTGCGCGGCCCGAGGCCCGGCACCCGGTCGATCACGTCCATGACCAGCCGGTAGCGGTCCATGTCGTTGAGCACCAGCATGTCGAACGGCGTGGTGGTGGTGCCCTCCTCCTTGTACCCGCGCACGTGGATGTTGTGGTGGTTGGTGCGCCGGTAGGTCAGGCGGTGGATCAGCCACGGGTAGCCGTGGTAGGCGAACAGCACGGGCCGGTCGGTGGTGAAGATCGCGTCGAACTCGCGGTCCGACAGGCCGTGCGGGTGCTCGCTCTCCGGCTGCAACCGCATCAGGTCGACCACGTTGACCACGCGGACCCGCAGCGACGGCAGGTGCTCGCGCAGCAGGGACACCGCGGCCATCACCTCGACCGTGGGGGCGTCGCCGGCGCAGGCCATGACCACGTCCGGCTCCTCCACGCCGTCGTCGTTGCTCGCCCACTCCCAGATGCCCAGGCCCCTGGCGCAGTGCAGCGCCGCCTCCTGCGGGCCGAGCCAGTCCGGGGTCTGGTTCTTGCCCGCCACCACCACGTTCACGTAGTCGCGGCTGCGCAGGCAGTGGTCCGCGACCGACAGGAGGGTGTTGGTGTCCGGCGGCAGGTAGACGCGGACGACCTCGGCCTTCTTGTTCATGACGTGGTCGATGAAACCGGGGTCCTGGTGGGAGAACCCGTTGTGGTCCTGGCGCCACACGTGCGAGCTGAGCAGGTAGTTCAGCGACGCGATCGGGCGGCGCCAGCCGAGCTTGCGGTGCGTGCCCAGCCACTTGGCGTGCTGGTTGAACATCGAGTCGACGATGTGCGTGAACGCCTCGTAGCAGTTGAACAGGCCGTGCCGCCCGGTGAGCAGGTAGCCCTCCAGGAAGCCCTGGCACAGGTGCTCGGACAGCACCTCCACCACGCGGCCTGCGCGCACCAGGTGGTCGTCCGCGGGCAGGGTCTCGCCCTGCCACTGCTTGCCGGTGACCTGGTAGACGGCGTCGAGCCGGTTGGAGGCGGTCTCGTCCGGGCCGAACAGGCGGAAGTTGCGCTGGGCGTCGTTGAGCTCGACCACGTCGCGCAGCAGCTGCCCGAGGACCCTGGTGGGCTCGGAGGTGCTGCCGCCGTGCTCGGGCACGTCGACGGCGTGCTCGCTCAGGGCGGGCATCCGCAGGTCGCGCAGCAGGGTTCCGCCGTTGGCGTGCGGGGTGGCGCCCATGCGCAGGTGGCCGGGCGGGACCAGCTCGCCGAGCTCGGGGACTGGGGCGCCGTTCGCGTCGAACAGCTCCTCGGGCCGGTAGGAGCGCAGCCACTGCTCCAGCATCCGCAGGTGCTCGGGGTTGTCGCGCACGCCGGAGAGCGGGACCTGGTGCGAGCGCCAGGTGCCCTCGACCTGGACACCGTCCACTTCGGACGGTCCGGTCCAGCCCTTGGGGCTGCGCAGCACGATCATCGGCCACGCCGGGCGGGTGGTGTCCTCGCCGGAGCGGGCCTTGGCCTGGATCTTCTCGATGGCGTCGAAGACCTCGTCGAGCGCCTCGGCCATCGCGGCGTGCATGGCCTCCGGCTCGTGGCCCTCCACGTAGACCGGGGCGTAGCCGTAGCCGCGCAGCAGGCTGTCCAGCTCCTCGTGCGGGATGCGGGCCAGCAGCGCCGGGTTGGCGATCTTGTAGCCGTTGAGGTGCAGGATCGGCAGCACCGCGCCGTCCTGCGCCGGGTCCAGGAACTTGTTGGCGTGCCAGCTCGCGGCGAGCGGGCCGGTCTCGGCCTCGCCGTCGCCGATGACGCAGGCGACGACCAGGTCGGGGTTGTCGAAGGCGGCGCCGAACGCGTGCGCCAGCGAGTAGCCCAGCTCACCGCCCTCGTGGATGGAGCCTGGCACCTCCGGCGCGACGTGGCTCGGAACCCCGCCGGGGAAGGAGAACTGCCGGAACAGCTTCGCCATGCCGCGCGCGTCCTGCGGCACCTCGGCGTAGGTCTCGCTGTAGGTGCCCTCCAGCCAGGTGTTGGCCAGCAGCGCGGGACCGCCGTGGCCGGGGCCGGTGATGAAGAGGACTTCGGCTTCCCGCTGCTTGATGACGCGGTTCAGGTGCGCGTAGACGAAGTTCAGGCCGGGGGTGGTGCCCCAGTGCCCGAGCAGCCTCGGCTTGATGTTGGCCGCTTCCAGCGGCGTGCTGAGCAAGGGGTTGTCCAGCAGGTAGATCTGACCCGCTGACAGGTAGTTCGCCGCCCTCCAGTAGGCATCGATCAGCTTGAGGTCTGCTCCGGTTCTCCCGGTCTGCGTTGACATCCAGGTCTCCTCGACTGCGGTTGCCGTCCGATGTCCACGGGGGGCTACCCCAAGCCTGGCGCGCCGACCCCGGCCGGTTGAAGGTCCGGCGGTCCCCGTCGCACAGGGACTTGTGGCCCTGAGAAGGGGCCTGGGACTGCCGGCAACGTCGTGGGCGACGAACACCTGGAGGTGAGCCGCATGGACCGCGGTCTGCCCGACGACGAGACGATCCGGGCCGCGGTGGCACTGGCCTGCCGCGCGCCCTCGATGCACAACACCCAGCCGTGGCGGTGGAGGCTGGGCGACAGCAGCGTGCACCTGTACGCCGACCCGCAGCGCTGCCTGTCCGCGACGGACCCCGACGGCGCGGACCTGGTGCTCAGCTGCGGGGCGGCGCTGCACCACCTGCGGGTGGCGCTGGCGGCGCTGGGGATGCGCGCGGTGGTGCGCAGGCTGCCCAACGCCTCCGACCCGGACCACCTGGCGTCGGTCGAGCTGTCCCGGCAGGAGCCGGAGGCGGAGGAGATCGCGCTGGCGGCGGCGATCCAGCGGCGGCGCACGGACCGCAGGCGGTACTCGTCGTGGGCGGTGCCCAGGGCGGTGCTGGCGCAGTTGGTGGACCGCGCGGTCGAGGAAGGCGTTGTGGCGCGGGAGGTCCTGGGCACGCGGGCGCGGTTCGAGCTGTCGCTGGCGGTGGCGCGGGCGGCGGCCGTGCAGGAGGCGGACCCGGCGTACCGGTCGGAGCTGCGGCGGTGGAGCGGCGGGCACGTGGAGCCGGAGGGCGTGCCCGCGGCGAACGCGCCGTTCGGGCAGCACCGGTACGGGGACGTGGGGATGCGGGAGTTCCCGAGCGGGGAGCTGCTGTGCCCGGAGAACGGGACGTGGGAGGAGGACGGGGCGACCCTGCTGGTGCTGGGGACCACGTCCGACGACCGGTTGTCGCGGCTCAAGGCCGGTGAGGCGATGAGCGCGGTGCTGCTGGAGGCGACGGCGGCCGGGCTGGTGGCGTGCCCGCTGAGCCAGCCGCTGGAGGTGGCGGAGGCGCGGCAGCGGGTGCGGGACGAGGTGCTGGACGGGTCGGTGTTCCCGCAGATCGCGCTGCGCGTGGGCTGGGCGTCGTTCGACGCCGACCCGCTGCCGCCGACGCCGAGGCGGGCGCTGGACGAGGTGCTGGCGAAGTGGTGAGCGCTCAGCGGCGGTGAGCGGGGGTGGTGGAGCGTCCCGGTCGGGTTGTCCGGCCGGGGCGCGTTCGTGCGCGCGGGGGGCTTTCGGGGGGCTTCGCGGGGGTGCTGCGGGGTTGCTGCGGGGTGCCGACGTGGCGCGGATTCGGTCCCCGGTAAGGGTCCTAGCCCGTGGGGGACCTTGGGCACTGGGTCGTGGTTCGCGCGCTGAGCATGATCGTGGTATGAGCAAAGCGCGCGAGATCGTGAACATGCAGCTGAGCCTGGCCCGCAGGGTCCCCGAGGCGGCGCGGGAGTACGCGGGCGTGAAGATCGGCTGCCTCGGCAAGTACGCCCCCGGCGAGGTGCCGTTCGCGATGGTCCGGCTGTCCTACGACGGCCCGCGCAGACTGGTGGCGCACGGGACGCTGCACGTGGACGGGCACGCGGTGAACGCGGACGCGGGCGCGGACACGTTCATCGAGGTCGTGGACCTGTTGCAGGACAGGCTGAAGGCGCAACTGGTCAAGATGCACGGCTGAGCGCGTCCGGGACAGCGGTGTCGCGGTCTTAGGCGCGGAGCGGGACAAAGTCGAACCCGGAGTCCACAGCGGACTTCGGGTTCGTGTTGTCCCTGGGACCGCCCCTAGCGGTCCACCACCCACTGCGCGTCCGGCGGCCAGCTCCCCAGCCGCACCACGTGCTCCACGATCCGCAGCGCCTCGTCGACCGGCACGGTGTCGACGTCCGGGTACTCGTCGCTCTGGCCGTTCGCCAGCTCGAACCCGTCGCTCCAGTCGTCCGGGTCGGCGCCGGGGTCGACCGCGTGCTCCCCCGGATCACCCTCGTGCTCCAGCAGCAGCACCATCGCGCGCTCGCCGTTGCCCACCACCGCCAGCGACCGCCCGCCGTCCGAGGCGAGCCACGTCTCCAGCGCACCCGCCGCGATCCGCCCCCGCAGCAGCTCCCCGACCTCGTCGGCCACCACCGGGCGCCCGTCCAGCGTCCACGGGCTCACCGGTACTGCTCCCGCGCTGCGCAGCAGTGCGAGACCACGAAATGGCGCACTGCGGCCCCACACTGCGACTCGCCAGGTTCGCTCTTCGCTCTTGGCTCACACCCCTCGCCGTCCGGGCCGAACCGCGCGCACAGCGCCCGCACGTCGGCCCGGTCGTCCGCGTCCCCGGTGTACTCGTCGTGGAACCGCACCGCCCACTCCGCCGACACGCACTCCACCTCGCGCCCGCCGATCACCCCGCGCCCCAGCAACGACTCCGCCGGGTAGGCCACCCCGCGCTCGGCGGGCCCCAGCACCCCGCGCCCCTCCACCACCACGTCCAGGTCCCCGTGCCGCCGGGTCCGCTCGCCGAGCAGCGCGTCCACGCCCCACCCGCCGTCGATCCACAGCCGCGCGCCCGCAGCCTCCGCCAGGTCCAGCACGGCCAGCACGTCGGCCACCCAGGTCACCGCCCCCTCGGGCGTGCTCGTCACCACCCCGACACCCTCGCACGGCGAAGGCCCCACCCGCACCGGGTGGGGCCTTCGCCGAAAAACCGTCAGTCGACCGGACCCCGAGGCGCGGGCGCCACGACCACCGGAGCGGACGCCGACACCTTGCCCTCCTCGCCCAGCACCAGCATCGCCTGACCGCGCGCCCTGCGGGACAGGACCTCCGACGCGCACCCGCGCACGCTGTGCCGCACGACCTCCGGCACCACGTCGCGGCCGTCGCAGACCTGCCGCAGCAGGTTCTCCACCAGGGCGACCGAGCGGGCGCGGGAGGCGCGCTCGCCCTCGTCGCACAGCTCCCAGGCGTTCACGACGTGCAGCGGCCTGCCCTGCGCCACGGCTTCGTCCATCGCCCAGGCCAGCGCCTTCCGGCACCGCTCCGACCCGTCGACCCCGACCACGATCGCCCCGATGTTCACGCCCCGGCCCTCCGCAACGCTCGCAGGTACGGGTCGACCGGGGCGACGGGTTCCAAGCGGACCCGCGCGTCCACGGCGATGACCCGCTCCCCCTTGACGACCAAGGGGTTGAGGTCAAGCTCGGCGATCTCCGGCACCATCTCCGCCAGCCGCGACACGCGCAGCAGCACGTCGTGCACCGGCTCCTCCGGGTGCTGCTCGAACACTTTGGCGGAGGCGCGGAAGCCGCGCAAGAGGTCGTCCACGTCCGCCGAGGTCAGGGGCGCGAGCGCGGCGGCCCGGTCGTCCAGCAGGTCGGTGTCCACGCCGCCGAGGCCGGTCACCACGAGCGGCCCGAAGCGCTGGTCGCTCACCACGCCCACGAGCAGTTCCCGGCCGCTCTCGGCCATCGGCTGGACGAACACGCCCTCCAGCCGGTCGCCGAAGCGCTCCTGCATCCCGGTGAACTCCTCGGCGACCCGCTCGGGGGTGCCCAGGTTCAGCTTGACGCCGCCCGCCTTGCTCTTGTGCAGCACGCCGCGCGCCACCGCCTTCATGGCGATCGGCTGCCCGAACGACTTCTGCGCCGCGACCGCGCCCTCCACGTCGGAGGCCAGCACGCCGCCCAGGATCGGCAGGCCGAACGCGCTCAGCAGCCGCACCACCTGGTCGGGCTCCAGCCAGCCGCCCTCGGGCTCGACCGCGAAGTGCTCGGCCACGACCTTGCGGGCCAGCGGCACGTCGATGCCGGGCAGGTCGACCGCGGCGGGCGCGGGCCTGCGCAGCCACTCGGCGCGCTGCACCAGCGCGGCCAGCGACTCGGCGGCGCGCACCGGGTCGGCGTAGGAGGCGATGCCGTTCTCCAGGATCGCGACCGAGCCGAGCTGGTCGGCGGCGACCGCGAGCACCGGCTTGGAGCTGGTGCGGATGCCCTCGGCCGGGTTGCCCAGCGCGGTGGGCACGGTGACCGCGATGACCGCGTCCACGGCCGGGTCGGCGGCCACGACGTCCACGCACCGCGCGAACACGTCGGCGTCGAGCACGGCGGTGGTGTCGACCGGGTTGGTCGTGCTGGCCACCGAGGGCAGCAGCGCGGCGAGCTTCGCCGTGGTGTCCTCGGACAGGTCGGCGACGGTCAGCCCGTTGTGCGAGCAGGCGTCGGCGGCGAGCACGCCGAGACCACCGGCGTTGCTGACCACCGCGACCGAGCGGCCCTGCGGCAGCGCGGTGTTCTCCAGCGCCGCCAGCACCTCCACCAGCTCGGCGATGCCGTCGACCACGATCACGCCCGCCTGCCGGAACAGGGCCTCCTGGGTGACCGCCGGGGTCGCGGTGGACGCGGTGTGCGACGCCGCCGCCCGCTGACCGGCCTCGCTGGTGGCGGAGCGGATCGCCAGCACCGGCTTGCGCCTGGCGACCCTGCGGGCCAGCCGGGAGAACTTGCGCGGGTTGCCGAACGACTCCAGGTACAGCACCACCGAGGTGGTGCGCTCGTCGCGCTCCCACCACAGCAGCAGGTCGTTGCCGCTCACGTCGTACTTGTCGCCGGTGGAGACCACGTCGGTGGTGCCCATGCCGAGCGCGCTCAGCTGCTCCAGCACCGCGATGGCCACGCCGCCGGACTGGGTCACCAGGCCGATGCCGCCGCCGCCCGAGCCCTTGCGGGTGAACGTGGCGTCCATCCGCACCTCGGGGTCGGTGGAGGCGACGCCGATGCAGTTCGGGCCGACCATGCGCATCCCGTGCTTGTGCACGGACGCCAGCAGCGGCTTCGGGTCGACGCCGGAGGTGACGACCACCATGGCCTTGACTCCGCGCTTGCCGCAGTCCTCGGCCACGGCGGGCACCGCCGCGGCGGGCACGCAGATCACGGCCAGGTCGGGGGCGACGGGCAGCTCGGCCACCGACGGGTAGCAGGTGACGCCGAGCAGCTCGTCGGCCTTGGGGTTGACCGCGTGCAGCTCGCCCGCGAACTCGCCCTTGACCAGGTTCGCCAGCACCGCGTGCCCGACCGAGGTGGCGTTGCGGCCCGCGCCGATGACGACGATCGAGGTCGGCTTGAGCACCGCCCGCAGGCTCGCCACGCCGGAGGTCAGCTCGCGGTTGGCGACCGCGTCCAGGTAGTCCTCGCCCGCGTCGAGGCCGAGGTCGACGCGCACCACCTCGGTGTCCGGGGTGGCGGTCATGACCAGGCCCAGCTCGCTGAACAGCCCGAGCATCCTCGGGTTGTCGCTGAGCAGGTCGGCGGTGAACCGGCGCACGCCCCGGCCCCGCGCGAGCGAGACCAGGTGCTCCAGCAGGAGCGTCCCGACGCCTCGGGACTGGCTCGCCGAGGTGACGACCAGCACCACGTTGGCGGTGGTCTCGTCCTCGGCGGAGGGCGCGTAGGCGCCCGCGCCGATGAGCTCGTCGTCGGAGAACGCGCAGAGCACGACGTCGTTCTCGGCGAGGGGGTAGCGGTCGGGCAGTTCTCGGCGGAGTTCGCGCAGTGCGTCGGCGTCCTCGGGGCTCGCCTCGCGCAGCGCGATGACGGTGCCGTCGGAGAGCAGGGCGCGGGTCTCGATGTGCGTGGTCACAGCAGCGGTCCAGGTGTGATGACGGGACGGGGTTCTTCGACGCTCTCGGGCTGTGGGGCCCTGAGCACCACCACGGGGCACGCCGCGTGGTGGACGCAGTACGAGCTGACCGATCCGAGCAGGGCGGTCCGCAGCAGGCCCATGCCCCTGCTGCCGACGACCAGGAGCTGGGCGTCGTGCGAGGCGGTGACGAGCGCGTCGCGCGCGTCGCCCTCGACCAGCACCCCCCGGACGTTCTCCAGTCCGGCGATGGCCTCCTGCAGCGCCTCGCGGTGCGCCGCGCGCAGCTCGTCGCGGTCGACGCCGACCGGTGCGGGCGCCATGAGCTGCCCGTACTCCAGGTGCCACGCGAGGACGGCGTCGACGCGGCACCCCCGCAGGGCCGCCTCGTCGACCGCCCAGCGCAGCGCGGCACGGGCGGCGGGCGAGCCGTCGACTCCGACCACGATCGCCTTGTCGTCCATGTTCCCTCCTCCTCCGGTGCTCTGGTCCGAGCGTCCCTCCGGGGCCGTGCGCGCGGTCAGTGGCGGCGGACCTCCGGGGTGTGGGACCTTCGGCCCTTCGGGGTCGGGCCGTGTGCTCGGCGAACGGTTCCCGCGCAGGTCAGAGCGGGTTCACCGGGGGTCGCGATGGTGACGTCGACGGTTGTGGTCCCCGGCACAGTGCGCACCAGGGCCGTCACGGCGCGTCGTTCCGCCTCGTCGTCGAGCGCGCCCCGGACCACCGCCCTGCCCGCCTCGACGGCGACCTGCCAGCGCCCGGCGGGGTCGCAGGCGCGCAGCGCCCGGTCGATGCGCGCCGCGAGCACGTCGTCGTCCGGGGTGAGCGCGCAGCAGGTCGATCCGGCTCACCGCCCCGACGAGGTCGGTGGCGCTGGCGGTCAGCGGCGCGCTGATCACCGGCGCGCGCATGACCTGCCGCACCTGCAGGTCGCCGGTGGCGCGGCCCAGGCCCGCCAGGAGCAGGTCCGAGCCGGAGGCGGTGCCGACGAGCCTGCCCTCGTCGTCGCAGACGGGCAGGGCGGAGAACCCGTGGTCCACGAGCAGCGCCGTCGCCGTGCGCGCGGTGGCGCCCGGTTCGACCGAGACCACCGGCCCGGTCATCACATCGGCCGCGTTCACGGCGCTCGCCCTCGCCCGCGCGCGGGGGCTCCGCGAGGGGTGCGGGGCGGGTCGGGGCAGGGCCGCGGGTCCCTGCCCGGCGGGGGCCGGCCGGGGTCTCCGGGGTGCGTGCGGCGGCCGGGTGGGGCACGGTGTTCGGGTCGCCGCGCGGCCTGCTGGAACACTCGGGGCGGGCCTCCCGGTGGCGACGCGGCGTGGCGCCCGCGCCGCGGAGGGGGACCGGGACCTTGGACCCTGTCAGGCGGGGGCCGGGGCGAGGGATGTTGTGCACGGGTTTGACGGAAGGTGGGTGCGGTGAGCGCACGGGTGTTCCTGGTGGACGACCACGAGGTCGTCCGCGTCGGGGTGAGGGAACTGCTGAACAGCGACGACGAGCTGGAGGTCGTCGGAGAGGCCGGTTCGGTCGCGGAGGCGCTGGCGCGGGTCCCCGCGAGCGGCGCGAACGTGGCGGTGCTGGACGTCCGGCTGCCCGACGGCAACGGCATCGAGCTGTGCCGCGAGCTGAAGTCGCTCATGCCCGACCTGCAGTGCCTGATGCTGACGTCGTTCACCGACGACGAGGCGCTGTTCGACGCGATCATGGCGGGCGCCTCGGGCTTCGTGCTCAAGCGCATCCTGGGCACGGACCTGTGCACGGCGGTGCGCACGGTGGCGTCCGGCCAGTCGCTGCTGGACGCGCGGTCGACGAGCGCGCTGCTCAACCGCATCCGCCGCGAGCGGGAGCAGGGCGACCCGGTCCGGATGCTGACCGAGCAGGAGCGGACGGTGCTCGACCTGATCGGGCAGGGCATGACGAACCGGCAGATCGCGGAGAGCATGTTCCTGGCCGAGAAGACGGTCAAGAACTACGTGTCGCACCTGCTGGCGAAGCTGGGGCTGGAGCGGCGCACGCAGGCGGCGGTGCTGGCGAGCAAGCTGCGCAAGCGGCCCGGCGGGGTCGAGGCGGACTGAGACCGCCGGGACGGGCTGGGGGTCCGAGGGGCGCACCGGGTGGTGCGCCCCTCGCGCGTCCGGCGGGCGCAGGGGCAGGCAAGCGCCGGGTCCGGCGGGCGTCAGGTCCGGCGCAGGTCCGGCGCAGGTCCGGGCCGCGGCGCGGGGAAGCGCTTGCCCGCGGGTCCCCGGTCGGGCTCAGTCCTCGTTCGCGGCGCCGGCCCTCACCCTGCCCCTGGGGCGCCGGGGCTTGTCCTTGAGCAGCTTCTTGTTGGCGTAGAAGGCCCACCCGACCGCGGCGCCCGCGACGACCAGCCACATCAGCGCGGGCGGGAACCAGGTGAAGTGGAACTGGCCCACGACGATCCCGGCGACGACCAGCGCGGAGAAGACCAGGTGCGCCAGGTCGAGCTTCATCTTCAGGTTGACCTTCATCTGCTCCTGCTCGTCCTCGCTCGGGTCGGCGCGCGCGTCCCGACGCGCCGGTGCCGAGCACAGTACAGATGATCAAGAGCGGGAGCGCGGGCCAGGCAGGGCCGAGGCCGGGAGAACGTCCACTGTGGACGCTCTCCGGCCCTCGATCCCCCGTCACTCCAGGGGAACCTGCCACGTGACGCGCGTCCCGCCGCCCGCGCACGCCTCCACCGCCGCGCTGCCGCCGAGCCGCCGGGCCCGCTCGTCCAGGTTCCGCAGCCCGCTGCGCGCGACCTTCTCCGGCATCCCGATCCCGTTGTCCACCACCGAGATCGTCAGCTCCCGGTCGGCCTCGATGGTCACCGTCAGCTCGCTCGCGCCGGAGTGCCGCACCGCGTTGCTGACCAGCTCCCGCACCACCGCCTCGGCGTGCTCGCCGACGTGGTCGGGCACCGAGTTGTCCACCGTGCCGTTCATCCGCACGGCGGGCGTGAGCGCCGAGTGCTCGGTCACCTGCGACACGATGTCCAGCAGCCTGCGCCGCAGCCCCGGCTCGTCGTCGGCCGCCTGGAGGTCGAAGATCGTGGTGCGGATCTCCAGCACGGTCTGGTCGAGCTGGTGCACGGCGCTGTCGACCCGCTCGCGCAGCTTGGGGTCCTCGACCCGGTTGAGCGCGCCCTGCAGGCTCATCCCGGTGGCGAACAGCCGCTGGATGACGTGGTCGTGCAGGTCGCGGGCGATCCGGTCGCGGTCCTCCAGCACGTCCACCAGCCGCCGGTTGCGCTGCGTCTCGGCCAGCTCCAGCGCCACGGCGGCCTGCGCGGCGAACGAGGCCAGCAGCGGCACCTGCTCGGCGCCGAACTGGGGCGCGCCCTTGGCGCGGGCGGCCAGCAGCACGCCGGTCACCTGCGAGGCGGTGCGCAGCGGCACCGCGACCCCCGGCCCCAGCTCCAGGCTGGCCTCGCCGAGCCTGCCGTCGAGGTGCTCGAACAGCGCGGGCACCCCGGAGTCCAGCACCTGCTCGGCGAACGTGTCCTCGCCGTCCAGCAGGCCGCCGACGAGCCGGTCGGTGTCACCGCCCGCCGCCGAGGCCATCCGCAGCCGCCGCCCGTTCCTGCCGTCCTCGGCGAGCACGATCAGCGACACCGCCGCGCCCGCGAGCTCGCGGGTGCGCTGGGAGATCAGCCGCAGCGCGTCCTCGGCGGACGCGCCGCCCAGCAGCTCGGCGTTGACCTCGGCGGCGGCCTCCAGCCAGCGCTCGCGCATCCGGGACTTCTCGAACAGCCGGGCGTTCTCCACCGCGACGCCCGCCGCGGCGGCCAGCGCCGACAGCACGATCTCGTCGTCGGGGGTGAAGTCGCCGCCGTCCCGCTTCTCGGCCATGTACAGGTTGCCGAACACCTCGTCGCGCACCCGCACGGGCACGCCGAGGAAGGTCTTCATCGGCGGGTGGTTCGGCGGGAGGCCGACGGACGCCGGGTGCGCGCCGAGGTCGTGCAGCCGCACCGGTCTCGGGTCCTTGATCAGCAGCCCGAGCAGGCCCTTGCCCTGCGGCAGGTGCCCCATGCGGGCGCGCTCGTCCTGGTCGATGCCGACGTGGACGAACTCGGAGAGGTCGTCGCGATTGCCCAGCACGCCCAGCGCCCCGTACCGCGCGCCGACGAGGTCGACGGCGGCCTGCACTATCCGCTGCAGCGTGGAGTCCAGCTCCAGCCCCGTGCCCACGGCGAGCACCGCGTCCAGCAGGCGCTGCATCTTGTCCCTGGTGGAGCCGATCTCGGTGAGCCGCTCCCGCATCTCCTCCAGCAGCTCGTCGAGCCTCAGGCCCGCCAGGAGCCGCTGCGAGGAGGAGTCCTCAGCCGGTCCTGTCACGCCCCCACCCTGTCACGCGGCGTTCGCCGCCGCAAAGGCCTGGTCCCTCCCCGACTAGGGACCTTCGACCGTGTACCCGCGGCCGATCTGGTCGGACAGTGGATCGTGGTTGGTTCGATCGAGTGGCGGGTGTCGGGGTGAGGACGTTGAGTCAGGTCGCTGGGGTGAGCGGGGTCACCGGGGTTCTGGGGCTCTCCGAGGACGAGGTCGAGTCGGTGCTGACAGCGGCGGCGCTGGCGCCGTCGGTGCACAACACGCAGCCGTGGCGGTTCCGGCTGGAGGAGGACCGCATCGAGCTGCACGCGGACCTGGACCGCAGGCTGCCCGCCACCGACCCCGAGGACCGGGAGCTGCGGCTGGCGTGCGGCGCGGCGCTGTTCAACCTGCGCCTGGCGCTGCAGGGCCACGGGATCCGGCCGCTGGTCACGCTGATGCCCGGCCACGACGCGCCCGGCGCGCTGGCCGTGGTGCGGCGCGGCGGCAAGCTGCTGCTGGACGACGAGACGCACCAGCTGCTGAACGCGGTGCCCGCGCGGCGCTCGAACCGCAAGCCGTTCCACGACGTGCCGGTCCCGGTGCGGCACCGGCAGGCGCTGCTGCGCGCCGCCGAGCGCGAGCGGTCCTGGCTGCACGTGGTGACCGACGCCGAGGAGCGGGCCCGGTTGCAGCGGTACGTGTCGAAGGCGCACCGCATCCAGCAGGCCGACCGGGGCGTGCTGGACGAGCTGGGCGAGTGGACCGGGGAGCGCACCGCGGGCGACGGTGTGCCGCCGCGCTCGGCCGGGCCGCGGCCCGCGCCGCAGGACGAGTGGGCGATGCGGGACTTCCTGGCGGCCGACGGCGGCGAGCGGGCGTCCGGCAAGGACTACGAGTCGGACCCGCTGGTGCTGGTGCTGTGCTCGTTCTACGACGGGCCGCTCGCCGAGGTGCAGGCCGGTCAGGCGCTGCAGCGGGTGCTGCTGACCGCGACCACGCTGGGGCTGGCGGTGTCGTTCATGTCGCAGGCCATCGAGGTGCGCGCGGTCCGCGAGGAGCTGCGGCGCGCGCTGGGCGGCACGGTGGTGCCGCAGACGGTGCTGCGCGTCGGCTTCGGCTCCCCCGTCCCGCCCAGCCCGCGCCGCGAGGTGCTGGAGATGCTGGTGTCCGCGGAGGCCGGCGGCCACGCGGGGGTGTGACGCGCGCCGGTCGACGACCGGCTGAAGGCCGCGCGGGCCCGAGGTGCATCGGACCAACCGGAGATCGCACCTCATCCCCCGCGCGCGGCGATCGGGCCGGACCAGCGCCCGGCCCGATCGCCTCCCACCCCTCACCTCCGGCCGCTCACAGCTCGATGACCAGCCTGGCCGGGACCTTGCCCGCGAGGACGTCCTCGAAGGCCTCGTTGACCTGGTCCAGCGTCGTGCCCCTCGCGATCACCCGCGTGCGCCCGGCCGCGTGCAGCTCGAACACCTCCGCCAGGTCCGCCCTGGTGCCGACGATCGAGCCGATCACCGTGATGCCCTTGAGCACCAGGTCGAACACCGGCACCGGCAGCACGCCGTCCGCCGGGAGCGCCACGCACACCAGCCGCCCGCCGCGCCGCAGCGACGCGAACGCCTGCTCGAAGCTGCGCGGCGACGCGGCCAGCGCGATCGCCACGTCCGCCCCGCCGAGCGCCTGGATGGCCGCGACCGGGTCCTCGGTGGCCGCGTTGACGGTGTGGTCGGCGCCGAGGTCGGCGGCGAGTTCGAGCTTGGCGTCCTCCACGTCGACCGCGACGGTGATGCCGCCCGCGATCCGCGCGTACTGGAGCGCGAGGTGGCCGAGCCCGCCGATGCCGAACACCGCGACCTTCTCGGTCGGGGTGATGCCCGCGACCTTCACGGCCTTGTACGTGGTGACGCCCGCGCAGGTGAGCGGCGCGGCGTCCAGGCTGGACACGCCGTCGGGCACGGGCACGGCGTAGCGGGCGTCCGCGACGGTGCGCTCGGCGTAGCAGCCGTCGACCGAGTAGCCGGTGTTCTGCTGCGCCTCGCACAGGGTCTCCCAGCCGGAGACGCAGTGCGCGCACTCGCCGCAGGCGGCGCCCAGCCACGGGATCGCGACCCGCAGGCCGACCTTGGCCGCGTCGACGCCCTCGCCGACGGCCTCCACGACGCCGACGCCCTCGTGGCCGGGGATGAACGGCGGGGTCGGCTTGACCGGCCAGTCGCCGTGCGCGGCGTGGATGTCGGTGTGGCAGATCCCCGACGCCTCCAGCCGCACCAGCACCTCACCGGGGCCGGGTTCCGGCGTCGGGACCTCACCCACCGCGAGTGGCTCGCCGAACTCGGTGACGACCGCTGCTCTCATGTCGCGCTCCCATCGTCTTTTCCGTGGTCCGTGCCAGGATTCTGCGAGGGCGCCGCTCCCGCGCCTGCGGCCGAAGGTCCCGCCGAACGGGACCCCTTGGTCTCTGACCACCCGTTCGCCCCAGCGGCACCCTGGGTGGTGGAGGTACGACCATGCAGAGCACAGCGACCCAGCAGGCGGTCACCGCAGCCGACATCGCCCACCTGCCGTCACCCGCCCAGCGCTACCTGGAGTTCACCGGCGTGCTCGACCGCCCGCTCGACGTCGGGTTCGAGGCCCGCCTGAACGGGTGGCGCAGGCAGCGGCCCGACCAGCACTGGACGCCGTGCCGCACGCACCAGCGCAGCAGCGCGGAGGACCTGAGCCGGGTCGTGGAGAACAAGGTCGGCAGGCTCGTGCAGACCACGGACGTGCTCAGGGACGGGCACGTGGAGCGCAGGTCGACGGCGCTGCGGGTGTTCACGGTGGCGCGGGAGAGCGGGCCGGAGCACGAGGCGAACGAGCTGGTGGCGTTCCTGTGCGACGCGGTGCTGCTCGCGCCGTCCATGCTGCTGTCGCTGGACGTGCTGTGGAAGCCGGTGTCCGACGAGGCGTTCGACCTGGTGCTGACCGGCGGCGGGCGCTCGGTGCGGGCGCGGGTCGTGGTGGACGAGCGCGGCGCGGTGCGGGAGTTCACCTCCAACGACCGGTACGCGGAGCTGCCGGAGGGCCTGGTGCGGACCAGGTGGTCGGCGGCGGTGGACGACGGCTGGTTCCTGGACAGCGACCGGATGCGGCCGAGGCGGGTGCTGTCGGTGTGGCACCTGCCGACCGGCGGGTTCGCGCACGCCCACCACGACCTGACCCGCTGCGAGGTCGTCTGCGCCACGGGGGAGGGACGCCGGATTCCCCGGCCCCGCGTGGGCGATTAAGTTCCCACGAATGGACGATGTCGTGCTGTGGCGGCCCACCGGGCAGGCCGAGCTGGACCTGGTGGCCGGTTCGGGGTGGCGGGAGTGGCCGCCCCGGCTGCCGGACCAGCCGATCTTCTACCCCGTGGTGAACCGGGAGCACGCGACCAGGATCGCCCGCGAGTGGAACGCCTCGGGCGCGGAGGGGGTCGGGTACGTGACCCGGTTCGCGGTGGGGGCGGAGTTCCTGGCGAGGTACCCGGTGCAGTCGGCGGGCGGGCGCGGCATCGACGAGCACTGGGTGCCCGCGGCGGAGCTGGAGGAGTTCAACCGGCACGTGGTGGGTCGGATCGAGGTGGAGGCGGAGTACCGGTCGGGCGTGGACGCCTCCGGGGTCGCCGGGCTGCCCGCGGCGTGGGTCGACTACCTGGGCGGGCCGTCGTGGCTGCGGCGGGGGCTGCGGCCGTCGGGCGAGTACCTGAGGTTGTACGGGCCGGAGGAGATCCGGGAGGTGCGGCCGGGGCTGGTGGTCGGCGAGCTCGGGTCGGACGGCTGGCTGGCGTTCGACCTGGAGCGCCCGGCGAACCCGCTGGTGGTGGTCGGCGGGCGGGACCTGGCGCCGGGGGCGGCGGAGTTCGTGGCGGTGGTGGAGGCCGGGACGCTGGCGTGGAACGCCGAGGAGGGCTGGTACTGAGACGGGACCGGGCCCTGGCGGCCAGGCCCTGACGGAGACCCCACGTGGCGCGCGCCCCCGACCGCGCCCACGTGCGCAAGGAGGACCGCCCCCGGTCAGCGGGTTCCGGGGGCGGTTCGCCACGTCCGGGGGTCGCGACGCCCAGGGTCGCGCTGGGCGAGGACCGCGGCCAGGACGGCGCGCACCACCGCCGCGCGGCACCTCGCGCTCGGCGAGCACCCCACCGGCCACCGTCCCCCGCGCGCCCACCCCGGAAGTTCACCCTTCCGGCTCAAACCGAACCCCCCGAATCAACAATTCCACCCCACCACCCACCCGCGCACACCAAAAGACCCCGCCACACCGGGCGGGGTCTTTAGGAGGATTGCGCCGGGTGTTACCCGTGGACGCGACGACCGCGGCTGGTCACCACGTGGTAGATGCCGAGCACGATCAGCGAGCCGAGAATGGCCAGGAGCCAGGTGCTCAGGTCGAAGAAGCTGCCGATGCCGGTGCCGAACAGCGCACTGCCGATGAACCCGCCCAGAATGGCGCCGACGACGCCGAGAAGCATGGTCACGATGATGCCACCGGGGTCCCTACCGGGCATGACGGCCTTGGCGATGGCGCCGGCGATGAGACCCAGAACGATCCAACCCAGGATGCCCACTGTGCTGCTTCCTTTCAATCCGCTGCCGCGCCGTAACGGATGGTGCGGCGCGCTTCGTCGTCAGTACTGCTTGCTGAGCCGAGGATGCCCCCCTGGGCGCGCTCCCACACCTCTTCGCGAAAAAACTTCAGCCGTTTTTCCGACCCCGCCAGCGGGTACCCCTGAACGTGTGATTGCCCAGTCTGATCGCGCGAAATCCCTCTTCCCCGAGCTGGAGGAAGAGCTCGTCGTGGACTACGAGGACGGCGACGACCCGGTCCTCCTGCGCGCCGACGGCTCCGAGGTCGACACCTGGCGGGAGAACTACCCGTACCGGGAGCGGCTGGACCGGGCGCGGTACGAGCTGCAGAAGCGGCTGCTGCAGATCGAGCTGCTCAAGCTCCAGTACTGGATCAAGGACACCGGCCAGCGGATGGTCGTGCTCTTCGAGGGGCGCGACGCGGCGGGCAAGGGCGGCACGATCAAGCGGTTCACCGAGCACCTCAACCCGCGCGGCGCGCGCGTGGTGGCGCTGGGCAAGCCCACCGACCGCGAGCAGGGCGAGTGGTACTTCCAGCGCTACGTCAACCACCTGCCCACGGCGGGCGAGATGGTGCTGTTCGACCGCTCCTGGTACAACCGCGCGGGCGTCGAGCGCGTGATGGGGTACTGCTCCGACGAGGACTACGAGCGGTTCCTGCGACAGGTGCCGCAGTTCGAGCGGATGCTCGTCGACGACGGCGTGCTGCTCGTGAAGCTGTGGTTCTCGGTCTCGCGCGCCGAGCAGCGCACCCGCTTCCTCATCCGCCAGGTCGACCCGGTGCGCCAGTGGAAGCTCAGCGCCAACGACCTGGAGTCGCTGGACCGGTGGGACGCGTACACCGAGGCGAAGGTCGCGATGTTCCGCGCGACCGACACCGGGTATTCCCCGTGGACGGTGGTGAAGAGCAACGACAAGAAGCGGGCCAGGATCGAGGCGATGCGCAGCGTCCTCGCCAGGTGCGACTACCCGGACAAGGACCGGGAGGCCGTCGGAGAGCCCGACCTGCGCATCATCGGGGCAGCCGCCACGCTCCTGGAGGAGGGGGAGGACGAGTCCTCGCTGAGCCCCACGCCCATCGCGCCCATCCCCGACCCGGACCACGGTCCGGGATTGCACCCGGAAGACGGAACCTGACGTGGAATGAGCGCCACGACGGGTGCGTTGACACCGTGGTTGCCCGGATCGGGCGCCCAACCGTGACCTCCGCGCGCCGAGCGCCACCAGCGCCCGCGCGCGGGGTGCGACCAGACAGGGAGACGGTCATGCCGCTGACGAAGCCCAACGCCGACCAGAGCCGTCGCCGAGCGTCGGAGCAGGCCGCCGACGCCGACCTGTTCGGCCAGTACCTGCGCCAGGTCGGCTCGACGCCGCTGCTCACCGCGGCGGAGGAGGTCGTGCTGGCCAGGCGCATCGAGGCGGGCGTGTACGCCGAGCACCTGCTCGCCGACACCGCCCCCACGCCCGCGCGCCGCCGCGCCCTGAACCAGGTGGTCGCGGACGGCCGGGACGCCAAGGACCACATGATCCGGGCCAACCTGCGCCTGGTGGTGTCGGTGGCGAAGAAGCACTCGTTCCGGGGGCTGCCGCTGCTGGACGTGGTCCAGGAGGGCAACCTCGGGCTGATCCGCGCGGTCGAGAAGTTCGACTACAGCAAGGGGTACAAGTTCTCCACGTACGCCATCTGGTGGATCAGGCAGGCGATCGAGCGCGGGTTGGCCGAGCAGACCAGGACGGTGCGCCTGCCGGTGCACGTGGTCGAGGAGCTGTCGAAGATCAAGAAGGCGGAGCGCAAGCTGCGCGCCGAGCTGGACCGCGAGCCGACGGTCGAGGAGCTGGCCGCGACGACGGGCCTGCGCGCGCCCCGCGTGGCCGAGCTGCGCGACGCCGGACGGGCCACGATCAGCCTGGAGACGCCGGTCGGCGACGACGGGAGCGCGTCGGTGGCCGACCTGATCGAGGACGCGGACGCGGCGAGCGCGTACGACGCGGTGGAGCAGGCGGCGTTCTCGTCGGAGCTGCGGGCGCTGGTCGAGACGCTGCCCGCGCGGCAGGCGCTGATCGTGAGCAGGCGGTACGGGCTGACCGACGGCCGGGTGCACACGCTGCAGGAGGTCGCCGAGGAGCTGGGGCTCACGCGCGAGCGGATCAGGCAGCTGGAGAAGGAGTCGCTGCGGTTCCTGCGGGACCCGCAGCACAACCGGGGGCTGCTGGCCTGGGCCGGGTGAGCCTGACCGCCGGGTGACCGGGAGGGCCGCGTCCGGGGTTCCGGGCGCGGCTCTCGCGCTCACGCCATCCAGTCGGGCAGCGCACGCCACTGCGGCTCGGAAGGACGCTCGCCACCGGTGCGCATGAACTCGTGCGCGGCGCGGCGCACGACGTCGAGCGGGATCTCGCAGTCGGCGGGGTACTCGGTGTCGGACATCATGTAGTAGTAGAGGATGTGCTCCTCGTGCGGCTGAGGCGATCCCGGTGAGTTCGTGCTGAACCAGTTCTCCTCCCAGCCCTTGGCGTAGTTGAGCGAGCCCAGCTGTTCGGCGGAGTTCACCCCCACCTCCAGCGAGGGCCCAGCGGGCTCACCGGCGATGGACAGGGCCGCCAGGAAACGCCCCTCCCGACCAGTCAGGACGTCCAGCACCCGGTCCAGGTCACCGGGGGTGGACAGGGTCTCGCCGTCCGCCTGCTCCTGGTCGTACCAAGCCGTCAGGTCCACCAAGGCCGCGCCCCTCCGGTGTATCGAATGCGGATGCGAATTCCTTTTTGATTGACCCCGTGCACGGTCAGCGTGCTCCCCTCGGGGAGCAGGATCGGCACGAGGGTGTCACACCTCAGCAACCCTCGGCAGGGCGTGTGGTTGATGATCACGGTGGCGTGGCGAACGCCGTTGGCCGCCATGTGGGCGGCCAGTTTCATCTCGACGTCCCCGTGGCGCCGGGTGAACCCCGGCATTCCCTTCTCCCTCAGCGCGGGGTTCACCAGGGCGGACTTCGAGTCGTGCCCGCTGACGATCGGCCGCGCCTGACCGTCCGGCCCGATCCACCGGCCGTGCGTCTTCTGCCCCGCGCCCGGCGCCACCGGCGGCGGCAGTTCGCGGCGCAGCCGCTCGACCCGCTCCCACGGGACGGCCGCAGGCTCGTCATCACCCGCCCCTCCCCCTTCGCCCAGCAGCGCCGCCCGCACGGCCTCCAGCCGCGCCGCGATCCCGTCCAGCAGCGGCCTCAGCTCGTCCCGGACGCCGTCCGCCACACCCGCGAGCGCGTCCACCGCCCGCGCCGCGTCGCCCTCCAGCCCGGCCGCGCCCTCCAGCGCCCCCGCCAGCCCGGCGCGCGCCTCCTCCACCAGCGCCCGCGCCGCCGCCAAGGCGTCCCGGCAGCGCCCCACCAGCTCCAGGACCAGAGCCAGCCGGTCGGCGACCTCCCCGATCGACGCCACCGCACCGCCTCCCCGACGGCGAAGGCACGGACGTCCCCGACGCTAGAGCGCCCCACCGCCCCGCGCGGGTGAACCACCCTCACCCCGCCGAGCGACCCCCGTTACACCACCCCGGTGACATGCGACCCTCCTCACCAAACCCCCACCGCCCCCACGGCTATCTCACATGTGAGATAGCGTCCTCCCGTGACCAAGGATCTTGACCGCGACTACCTCACCCGCGTCGGCGGGCTCATCCGCGCCTCCCGCAGGCAGCGCGGGTGGAGCCAGGCCCAGCTCGCCACCGCGGTGTCGACCAGCCAGAGCGCGATCAACCGCATCGAGCAGGGCGGCCAGAACCTGAGCCTGGAGATGCTCTCCCGGATCAGCGAGGCCCTCGACTCCGGGATCGTCTCGATCGGCCAGCCCGCCCCCACCCACCTCCGGGTGACCGGCGGCCGTCAGCTCTCCGGCACCATCAGCGTCAAGACCAGCAAGAACGCGGGCGTCGCCCTGCTCTGCGCGTCGCTGCTGAACTCCGGTCGCACGGTCCTGCGCAAGCTCGCCCGCATCGAGGAGGTCAACCGCATCCTGGAGGTCCTCGGCAGCATCGGCGTCCGCACCCGCTGGCTGAACGACGACAACGACCTGGAGATCATCCCGCCGAAGCGGCTGGACCTCGCGGGCATCAACGTCGACGCCGCCCGCCGCACCCGCAGCATCATCATGCTGCTCGGCCCCCTCCTGCACCACGAGGAGCGCTTCGAGCTGCCCTACGCCGGCGGCTGCGCGCTCGGGTCGCGCACGGTCGAGCCGCACATGGTGGCGCTGCGCCCGTTCGGGCTGGAGGTCAAGGCCGCCGCGGGCAGCTACCACGCCGAGGTGGACCGCACCGTCGCCCCCAAGCGCCCGATCGTGCTCACCGAGCGGGGTGACACGGTGACCGAGAACGCGCTGATGGCGGCGGCCCGCCACGAGGGCACGACGGTCATCCGCAACGCCAGCCCGAACTACATGGTCCAGGACCTGTGCTTCTTCCTGACCGAGCTGGGCGTGCGCATCGAGGGCGTCGGCACCACGACGCTGACCGTGCACGGCGTCGGCGCGGTCGACCGGGACATCGACTACGCCCCCTCCGAGGACCCGATCGAGGCGATGAGCCTGATCTCCGCCGCGATCGTCACCTCGTCCGAGATCACCGTCCAGCGCGTGCCGATCGAGTTCCTGGAGATCGAGCTGGCGCTGCTGGAGGAGATGGGCCTGGACTACGACCGCACCGACGAGTACCCGGCCGCCAACGGCCGCACCCGCCTGGTCGACCTGGTCGTGCGCCCGTCCGCGCTGCACGCGCCCATCGACAAGATCCACCCGATGCCGTTCCCCGGCCTGAACATCGACAACCTGCCGTTCTTCGCGCTGATCGCGGCCGTCGCGCAGGGCTCGACCCTGATCCACGACTGGGTGTACGAGAACCGCGCGCTGTACCTGACCGAGCTGACCAAGCTCGGCGCGAAGGTCACCCTGATGGACCCGCACCGGGTGTACGTCGAGGGCCCCACGCACTGGTCCGGCGCCGAGGTGATCTGCCCGCCCGCGCTGCGCCCGGCCGTCGTGGTGCTGCTGGCGATGCTGGCCGCGAAGGGCACGTCGGTGCTGCGCAACGTGTACGTGATCAACCGGGGTTACGAGCAGCTGGCCGAGCGGCTCAACCAGCTCGGCGCGGAGATCAGCACCTTCCGCGACATCTGATCCGCCGATTGACCCAGGTGGGGGTCCGACGATCGGTCGGACCCCCACCACGCCCGGTCACAGCCCGTGCTGACGTCCGCCCGCGACGACCTCGGCCAGCCGCCGCTCCGCCTCGTGCGAGAACGGCTCGCGCAGCGCCGCCACGGCCGCCGCCGTCTCCTCGGTCACCAGCTCCCCGTTCAGCGCCGCCCCGGCCATCAGCCCGGCCGCCGCAGACGTGATGACCTGCCCGGACAGGTCGGTGGCGTTCCCGGCGATCCGCACCCCCGGCACCGCCGTGGCCCCGGCCGGACCGGACGGCACCGCCGAGCCGATCACGTGCCCGTCCCGCACCTCGTCCACCGGGTGCAGCCCGAGCGGCGCGAGGAAGTCGGCCCGCGCCACGAACCTCGGGGCGACGACGAGCGCGTCCAGCGCCACGTCCCGGTCGCCCGCCAGCCGCACCCCGACGAGCCGGTCGGCCACGCTCACGACTTGCTCCACGACCCCGTCGACGACCTCGATCCCGCGCGCCCGCAACTGCTCCTCGGCCAGCTCCGCGAACGCGGGCCAGGTGTGCCGCAGCACCACCACCCGGTCGCTGAGCTGCCGGAAAAGCAGCGCCTGGTGCACGGCCATCGGCCCGGTCGCCAGCACGCCGATGCGCTGGTCGCGCACCTCCCAGCCGTGGCAGAACGGGCAGTGCAGCACGTCCCGCCCCCACCGCTCGCGCAGCCCCGGCACGTCGGGCAGCACGTCCACGAGCCCGGTGGCGACGAGCACCTTCCGCGCCCGCACCACCCCCGAGGAGGCCCGCACCAGGAACCCGTCCCCGTCCCTTTCCACCGCGCTGACCAGCCCGGACACCACCTTGCCCCCGTACGAGACGACCTCGTCGCGGCCGAGGGCGAGCAGCTCCCGCGGCGGCAGCCCGTCGCGGGAGAGGAAGTTGTGCATGTGCTCGGCGGGCGCGTTGCGCGGCGCCCCCGAGTCGATCACCAGGACGCTGCGTCGCGACCTCGCCAGCGCCACCGCCCCGCTCAGCCCGGCGGCCCCGCCACCGATGACCACGACGTCGTGCTCCTGCGTCCCACCCGTGTTCTCCATGCCGACGACTGTGCCTCCGTTCATGCGCGAGCAGCAAAGTTTTTTGCCGTATCAGCAACACGGCATCGGACCACCCCGCCCTACCCGTCGAACGGTCCTCGAAACCCTCAGGGAAAACCCTTCCCTCAGTCGGGAACGGCCCCGAAAAGGCTTTCCCGCAAATCTGCCGACTTTCTTGACCGCCGAACCGGAATCGTGCTCGGATCGATCGGGAATCAATTTCCCACCCTCGAGGAGATCCCCGTGCGCCTCCGCAGGACCGGCCCGCTGGCCGCCGCGCTCGCAGCCCTGCTCACCTGCGCCTTAGTCCCGCCTGCGACAGCCAGGCCCGCAGCGCTGCCGCCCACCGCCGTCGCGCTCGGCGACAGCTTCGTGAGCGGCGAGGGGGCGGGCGACTACCTCCCCGTCACCGACCTGAGCGGAACCCCGCAGGCCTTTCCCGGCTGGTCCGCGCCGAACGCCAACGCGTTCTTCTGCCACCGCTCCGCGAACGCCTCCCTGTTCCGCGCCGACCTCCCCGGCATCACCCAGCGGGTGAACCTGGCCTGCTCCGGCGGCAGGCCCCAGGACATCGCCGCGCCGTCCGCGTCCCGCCCGAACGGCCGCTCCGTCGCCTCCCAGCTCGACCAGCTGCGCGCCACCGCCCGCACCGGCGACGTCGACCTGGTGCTGATCGGCCTCGGCTCCAACAACAGCTCGTTCACCTTCGGCCAGGTCGCCGAGCTGTGCGCGAACCGGTTCATCGCGGACGCCTGGACCGGCTGGTGGGAGTTCTGGGCGGGCGACGTGCCGCAGCAGCCCTGCTACCCGGCCGACCTGGCCACCCCGGCGCAGCTGGCCGCCGCCACGGCCGAGACGGTCGCGGCGGTGCGGCAGGTGCTGGACGTGCTCGACGAGGTCGACGCGGACGGCAGGCACCGGGTGGTGCTCCAGGACTACACGAACCCGCTGCCCACCGACCTGGCCGCCCGCTACCACTCGGAGGACGGCCGCGACGACACCAGGGACAAGTTCCGGGCGCTGGGCGCGGAGCGGTACGCCGCGGGCTGCCCGATCCACCGGGCGAGCCTGTCCCCCGGCCACGCGTTCTCGGCTGGCCTGGGCGCGCTGGTGCGGGACGTGCACGCCACCCTGTCCGCCGAGCGGCCGGGCGCGGACCTGGTGCTGCTGGACGTGCAGCGGGCGTTCGACGGGGCGCGGCTGTGCGAGACCGACGCGAGCCCGGCGGGCGCGCTGGCCACGCCGATCCGGTTGCAGGACGGGCCGAGCGGGGTGCCGGTGACCGACCTGGCGGGCAAGGACAAGATCGACATCCAGCGGATCGCGCGCACCTGCGCCGACCTGTTCCAGACCTGCCAGGAGTCGTGGCACCCGTCGGCGGCCGGGCACGGCGTGCTGGGCGAGTGCCTGACCGGCGCGGCGGCGACCGCGAACCGGGAGGTGCGCTGCACGAGGTCACCCGCGGGAGTCATCACGGTCGGCTGAACGGCCGTTTCCGCTCGTCCGGGTCGGGTACGCGGCGGGGGTCGGACTTCACGACGGGCGAGGAGGTCGGGCCATGCCGGAAGCGGACGGGTCCTGGGAGGACGGACGCCGGGAAGGCGGACACCGAGAGGGCGGGCGCCGGGAGGGCGGGCAGCGCTCGGGCGGCGCGCGGGCGGGCACGGGCACGAGCCGGGCGCGGCGGGAGGAGCGGGCGGGGGTCGTGCCACCGCAGGACGTGGACGTGCCCCGGCAGCACCGGGAGGGGCCGGACGCGGCGCGGGCCTCGGCTGACGCGGCCGAGGCGGACACGATCGGGACGGACGCGATCGGGACAGACACGATCGGGACGGGCGCGATCGGGACGGGCGCGATCGGGACGGGCGCGGCGGGTGGAGGCGGGATCGGCGCGAGCACGGCCGGGGCGAGCACGATCGGGTCGACCACGGCGGGCGCGGACACGATCGGGGCTGGCACGACCGGGACGAGCGCGTCGCACGCGGACGCGGATCACCCGGCCCACCCCACCATCACCGGCGCCGCGCGCACCGGCTCCCCGGCGTCGACCGGCGCCTCCGGCCCTCCCCCGGCCCGCGCCGACACCCTGCGCGCGCGGGCCGCGCGGTCCAGGGCCAGGGCGCAGGTGGGCCCCGGCAAGCGCCCCGGCCTGGGCGCCCGAGGCCCCGGTCAGGCCGTCGCGCTCGGGGTGGGTGCGGTGTTCCTGCTGGTCGGCGTGCTCGGCTTCATCCCCGGCATCACCACCGACTACTCCGGACTCGCGTTCGCAGGCACCCACTCGACCGCCATGCTGCTCGGCGTCTTCCAGGTGTCGGTGCTGCACAACGCGGTGCACCTGCTGTTCGGCGCGGCCGGTGTCGCGGCGGCGGCGAACCGGGGCGCGTCCAGGGCCTACCTGGTCGTGGGCGGTGGCGCGTACCTGGTGCTGTGGCTGTTCGGGTCGGCGGTGCACGAGGCCAGCGCGGCGAACTTCGTGCCGTTCAACGCCGCCGACAACCTGCTGCACCTGGCGCTCGGCCTCGGCATGGCGGCGCTCGGGATCGCGACGACCGCCGTCGAGCGGGCCAGGGGCGCCTACCCCGGACCGGAGCAGTTCGGCGAGGGCCAGGCGGGCGAGCACCCGCACCGCTGAGCCGCGCCGCCGACCCCGGCGGAAGAGGTCGCCGATCCGGTGATTGGCCGCAGGGGATGTCGGGTACCACGCTGGTGCCGCGTGCGCGCGTTCTACTGCGGCGAGGATCACCCCTGGTGGTTCGCCCCGGAGCGGCGCGGGGACGTTGAAGAACACAGCGCCCGCGCCGCTCCGGTTCTCTACCGGGTGACACCCGCCCGTCGGACGGGGATCACGCGACGTCAACCGGCCAGCCGCCCACCATCGGGCAGTGCGAGACGGACAGGTCGACCAGGTCCCGCCGCGCCGCCTCGTCCGCGACACCGGGCAGCTCGACCTTGAACCGCACCTCGAAGTCCAGCCGCTCCGCCCCGTCGTGCCGCAGCCCCACGGCCGCGCTCACCGAGCTCCCGGTGGTGCTGTGCCCGCCGCTCGCGGCCATCCGCACGACGGTCTGGTGCAGGCAGGAGGCGAGGGCCGCGGCGTACAGGTCCTCGGGCGCCCACCCGCCGCCCCGGCCGCCCAGGTGCGCGGGGAGACCGGTGGGCAGCTCGCCCGACTCGGCCCCGTCCACCACCACCCCGGCCTCCGCGGCGGTGGCGATCGAGGTGTGCAGCTCGGCGGCGGTCATGCCTGCGCTGGTCATGCGTCGCTCCCTCCGTGTGGTGCGCGCGGGTTACCCCGTCCAGCGGTGATCGCAACCGTGCGTCATCCCACCTGTGTGCGAGTTGCACTGGACGGCCGTTCGGTTACGGTTGGATTGCGGACGGTTCAGCCCAGCAGCCGTTTCACCGGCTGGGTGAGGGCTGTCGTCTTCGTCGTGGTTCCTCTCTGCCCAGCCGGGCTCGCCAGTCGACCGGCAACCGAGAGGTGCACCCGTGAAGATCGCCCTGGTGTCCGAATCAGCCAACCCCCTGCACGCCGGGAACGGCGGCGCGCTGCGGGTGCACGTGGCGGAACTGGCCGCCGCGCTCGCCTCGGCGGGCCACGAGGTCGTGGTGCACACGTCGGGCGAGGCCGGTCGGGAGGCCACGCGGGCGCGCGGTTACGAGGTGGTGGAGCTGTCGGCGGTGGCCCGCCGGGCGGCCGACCCGTCCGCGCACCTCGGCGACTTCGCCCGCGCGCTGGCCCGCCGCTGGCAGGACGACGCCCCCGACGTCGTGCACGCCCACCACTGGACCTCCGGGCTGGCCGCGCTCCTGGGCGCCCGCCGCACGGGCACGCCCGTGGTGCAGAGCTTCCACTCCCTGGCCGACCCCGGCTCCGACCCGCAGCGGGCGAGCACCGAGCGCCTGGTGGGCAAGGAGGCCGCGGCGGTGATCGCGTCGAGCGGGGCGGAGCTGGCCGAGCTGGCGAGGCTGGGCGTGCCGAGGCAGCGGATCTCCGTGGTGCCGTCGGGGGTGGACCGCGCCCGGTTCGACCCCGAGGGCCCGGCCGCGCCGCGCTGGGCCCCGCAGCGGCTGGTGGCGGTGAACGACCTGGCCCCGGAGCGCGGGGTCGACGACCTGCTGTGGGCGCTGCGGTCGCTGCCCGAGGCGGAGCTGGTGGTGCTGGGCGGGGACGCGCGCGGCATCGACCGGGCTCGGGCCCGCGCCGCCGAGCTGGGCGTCGCCAGTCGCGTGCGGCTGCCCGGCCGGGTGCGGCGCGAGGAGGTGCCCGCGCTGCTGCGCTCCGCCGACGCGGTGGTGCACGTGCCGTGGGCGGCGGACTTCGGGCTGGTGGCGCTGGAGGCGATGGCCTGCGGCGTCCCGGTCGTGGCGACGGCGGTGGGCGGGCTCGCGGACACCGTGGTGGACGGGGTGACCGGCGTGCTGGTGCCGCCGCGCGACCGGAAGGCGCTGACCGGGGTGCTGCGGTCGCTGCTGGTGGACGACGCGCGCCGGGACGCCTACGGCATCGCGGGCGCGGACCGGGTGCGGGTGCGCTACTCGTGGGAGCGGGTGGCGCACGAGGTCGCGCAGGTGTGCGCGCGGGTCGCGGGCGTGGAGCTGGAGATGGGTCCGGAGATCGTCGCCGAGGCCACCTGACGGGTCTCCCGCGTCCCCGCCGCCACGGGCGCGGCGGCGGGGGCGGGGGTCCTGCGTGGACTGACCGGAACCCCCCTGAGCTGCGGGGAACCGGAACTGTCGGACCCCCGTCGTACGGTTCGCCGCGATTCGGACGGACCGCTTCGGGAGGACCGCAGTGCGCACCACGGGGGACGAGTCCGGGGAGTTCCAGATCCCCGCGAACAGGCGCGCTCACGTGCACGTGAGGCGCGGTGGGCACGTGCGCCCGGAGGCGGTGGCGCGGCCGGACGCGGTGGTCGACCGGGCCGACGTGCGCGGCGAGCTGTCGAGCGGCGCGCGCTGGTCGCTCGTGACGACCGACTCGACCACCGCGCCCGGCGCGGCCAAGGCGAACGGCAGCGATCCGGGGCTGGCCGCCGCCGCGAACGCCCACCTCGACGGCTCCCCCACCCCGCTGGGCGCGGCGGCCGTGCTGCGGCTGCTGCTGCACCAGGAGCACCCGCGCGCGTCCGGGGTCGTGGACGCCTGGGTCGCGGCGCACGGGCTGGTGTTCGCGGTGAGCGCGGTCGCCGAGCTGGCGCGGGTGGAGGTGGTGCTGCACAAGCTCTCCGACAGCTACAAGCCCCGCTGGACGCTGCGCCACCGCGCGCCGACCGCGCGGACCGTGCCGCCGGGGGAGATCGCGCTGGTGCGGCGGGCGCGCGAGCTGCTCGCGGCGTGCCCGGAGGAGGAGCACGCCGAGGCGGTCGCCGCGCTGGCCGGGTCGCGGGACACCGCGCAGGGCAGGCTGGCGGTCAGCTACCTGGCGCCCGGCGAGCGGGGGTGGGCGGACGAGGTGGTCACCGAGGCCCTCGGCGGCCCGATGTACTCCTCGGACAGCTTCCTGCTGCTGACCTCGGTCGGCGAGGCCGACCAGCTGATCCGCCTGATGTCCCTCGGCTGGGTGATGTGGTACCTGCCGTCCCCCGAGGTGCTGTGGACCGCGCTGGACGCGATGGGCCACGGCGTGCTGCCCGTGCTGGGCCGCCTGCTCGACGTCGAGCAGCTGTCCGCGCAGCAGCACGGCCACGTGCTGGAGGTGCTGGAGGTGCTGCCCGGCGACGAGGCGTTCGCGCTGCTGCTCCCCCGGTTCGCGCTGCGCCCGGTGCGCCTGGCCGCGCACTCGATGGCCGCGCGCGACCCGGAGCGGGCGCTGCGGCTGCTGGCCGCCGCGGCCGTGGGCAGGCCCGCGGGCTCGGACGTGGCGAAGGTGCTGCGCGCCGTCGCGGTCAAGTTCGCCGACCTGGACGTGAGCGGCCTGCCCGAGGCGACCAGGGCCGTGCTGGAGCGGGAGCGGGCCGCGCACCGGGCCGTGCCCGCGTCCGCCGAGGGCGCGCCGCCGGTGCTGACCTCGCCGCCGTGGGCGAAGGAGCGCAGGAGGGCCGCCAGGCCGAAGGTCGTGAAGGGCCTGGAACCGCTGGCCGCGCCGGGGCTGGTGTGGGAGCCGGGCGAGTTCGAGGCGTGGCGCTCGGAGCACTTCCGCCCGCGCCGCTTCCCGGACTGGGAGGCGACGGTGCGGGCCTACGCCTCCGGGCGGCTGCGCTCGTCGTACGACCACCCGGCGATGTTCCTGCACGCCGCCGAGCGCCTGGTCCGACCGCTGCTGGCGGACTGGAAGCCGGACCCGTGGGCGGCCGAGCGGTGGGGGAGGCCGCTGATCGCCCGGTTCGGGCTGGACGTGCTGCCGCACGTCGTGGCGCTGGCCAGGTCCCGGCCGGGCGCGCTGGCGGAGCTGGTGCTGCCGTACGCGGCTCCCGAGGTCGCGGCGCTGGTGGCGGACTGGTTGGTGCGCCTCAAGTCCGCGCGTCCGGTGGCGCGGCGCTGGCTGGAGCGGCACGGCCTGGGCGCGGCCCGGTTCCTGGTGCCGGTCGCGGTCGGTCCGGCCGGGGCCGCCCGGCGGGCGGCGGAGCACGCGCTGCGGCAGATCCCCGAGCACGCGATGACCGCCGCGCGCGAGCACGGCGAGCAGGTGGCCGGGATCGTGGCCGCGTCGCTGGCGGTGGACCCGCTGGACGTGCTGCCGGTGAAGGTCCCGGCCGTGCCGTCCTGGCTCGACCCGGACCTGCTGCCGCAGGTGCTGCTGCGCGGCGGGCGGGCGGCGCTGCCGGAGGAGGCGGCGCGGAACCTGCTGGTGGTGCTGGCGATGTCCACGTCGGACGAGCCGTACGCGGGGCTGGAGCAGGTGCGGCGCGCGTGCGAGCCCGCGTCGCTGGCCCGGTTCGCCTGGGCGGTGTTCGACCAGTGGCGGCTCGCCGGGACGCCGTCCAAGGACGGGTGGGCGCTGACCTGCCTCGGCCTGGTCGGCGACGACGAGGTGGTGCGCGCGCTGAGCCCGCAGCTGCGGTCGTGGCCCGCCGAGGGCGGGCACGCCAGGGCGGTGCTCGGGCTGGACGTGCTGGCGCGGCTGGGCACGGACGTGGCGCTGGTGCACCTGGACGACGTGGCGCGGCGGGTCAAGCACAAGGGGGTGCGGACCAGGGCGCAGGAGAAGCTGGCCGAGGTCGCGACCTCGCTGGGGCTGACCTCCGACGAGCTGTCCGACCGGCTGGTGCCGACGTTCGACCTGGCCGCGGACGGCACGCTGGAGCTGGACTACGGGCCGAGGCGGTTCGTGGTCGGGTTCGACGAGCAGCTCAAGCCGTACGTGACCGGGCCGGACGGCAAGCGGCTCAAGGCCCTGCCCAAGCCGGGAGCGCGCGACGACGCGGAGCTGGCGCCCGAGGCGCACCGGCGGTTCGCGGCGCTGAAGAAGGACGTGCGCACCGCGGCGACCGCGCAGATCGCCCGGTTGGAGAAGGCGATGCTGGCGGGCCGGTCGTGGGGCGCGGAGGAGTTCACGGCGCTGTTCGCGCGCCACCCGCTGGTGTGGCACCTGGCGCGCAGGCTGGTGTGGATCACCGAGTCGGGGCTGGCGTTCCGGTTGGCCGAGGACCGCACGCTCAGCGACCTGCACGAGGAGCCGGTGGAGCTGGGCGCGGGCGAGCGGGTGGCGCTGGCCCACCCGATGCGGCTCGGTGACGACCTGGAGGCGTGGGCGGAGCTGCTGGCCGACTACGAGGTGCTGCAACCGTTCCCGCAGCTGGGCAGGCCGGTGCACCGGCTCACCGCCGAGGAGGCGGAGGCGTTCCGGCTGACCAGGTTCCAGGGGGTCGTGGTGCCGTGCGGGAAGGTGTTCGGGCTGCTGAACAAGGGCTGGGAGCAGGAGCAGTCGGACGGCTACGTGATCGACCGGGTGCAGCGACCGCTGCCGGACGGGCGCGCGGTCGTGGTCGGCCTGGACCCCGGTGTGCCGCGCGGCTACGACTACTCCGAGCTCGACCAGAAGACCACCGAGGTGTGGATCACCGACCACGGGCCGGGGTCGTGGCGGGCGGAAGAGCACCGGTTCGGGACGGTCGACCCGGTGGTGATGTCCGAGGTGCTGGGCGACCTGGTCGGCTTGACCCGCTGAGCTGTCGGACCCCTGGCGTACGGTCGCTCCACTCGGGACGGACGGCTTCAGGGGGCGGCGGTGCGCGACAGCGGCGGGGGCTTCGAGCTCCCCGAGGGGGCTCGGGACCACGTGCACCCGAGGCGGGGCGGTCGGACCGGGGTGGACGCCGCCGCGCCGCGCGGCGCGGCGGCCGACCGGGTGGACGTCCGGGCGGAGCTGTCCGAGGGGTCGCGCGCGGCGCTCACCGGCGTCGGGAGCGAGGACGGCGCGGCCCGCAGGCCGGTGGGGAGCCTGCCGCGCCTGGTCCGGGCCGCCGAGGCGCACCTGGACGGCTCGCCGACGCCGCTGGGCGCGGCGGCCGTGCTGCGGTTGCTGGCGCACCAGGGGCACCCGCGCGTGCTGCGGCTCGTGGACGCCTGGGCGGAGGCGCACGGCCTGGTGTTCGCCGCGCGGGCGATCGCCGAGCTGGCGCGGGTGGAGGCGGTGCACTGCCCGTCCCCCGCCGGTGGTCACGGCTGGCACCTGCGCGGGCTCCGGCCGGGTTCGTGCGCGATCCGCTGGCAGGAGCGGGACCTGGCGCTGCGGGCGCGGTCGCTGCTGGCCGCGTGCCCGGACGCCGTGCACGCCGAGGTGGTCGCCGCGCTGGCCGGGTCGCGGGACACCCCGCAGGGCAGGCTGCTGGTCAGCTACCTCGTGCCGACCGAGCTCCGGTGGGCCGAGGAGGTCGTGGCCGAGGTCCTGCGGGGCCCGCGCGACCGCGCCGACAGCGACCCGGTGCTGGCCGTGCTCGGCTCGGCCGACCAGCTCACTCGCCTGCTGGGCCTGGACTGGGTGGTGCGGCGCCTGCCGACCCCGGAGTTCCTGTGGACCGCGCTGGACGTGCTGGGCCACGGGCTGCTGCCCGCGCTGGACCGGCTGCTCGGGACGCCGGAGCTGCCCGGACCCGCCCGCGACCTGATCGCCGAGGTGCTGGCGGCGCTGCCGGGTGACGACGCCTTCGCGGTCCTGCTGCCCCGCCTCGGGCAGCGCGAGGTCCGCCCGCTCGCCCGCGCGGTGGCCGGGCGCGCCCCGGAGCGCGCGCTGCGCCTGCTGGCCGCCGAGGGCGGGCCCGCCACCTCGGACGCGGCGATCGTGCTGCGCTCCCTCGCGGTGGGGTTCGCCGACCTGGACGTGCGCGAGCTGCCCGAGGCGGCCGGGGCCGTCCTGGCGCGGGAGCGCGCCGCGCACCGGGCCGCGCCCGCGCCCGCCGAGGGCCTGCCGCCGGTGCTGACCTCGCCGCCGTGGGCGCGGGAGCGCCGGGAGGCCGAGGCGCCCGTCGTCGTGGCGGGCCTGGAGCCGCCGGTCCGGCCGCACCTGCGCTGGGCGCCGGGTGAGCGGGAGGGCTGGCTGGCCAGGCAGCCCCGCACGGGCCCGGACCCGGCCGACTGGACGGCGCTGGCGGACGCCTGCGCGGACGGCCGCCCGACCGGCCACGGCTCGGTGCTGTTCGCGCGGGCCCCCGAGGGGCTGGTGCGCCCCCTGCTGGCGCGCTGGAACCCGGAGCCGTGGGCCGCCGAGCAGTGGGGCAGGCCGGTGGTCGCCCGGTTCGGGCTGGACGTGCTGCCGCAGGCCCTGGCGCTGGGGCGGGTCCGGCCGACCTCGCTGGGCGGGCTGCTGGTCCCGTTCGCGACGCCCGAGGTGGCGGTGATGATGGTGGACTGGCTGGCGCGGCTCACGCACGCGTGGCCGATCGCGCGGGGCTGGCTGGAGCGGCACGGGGTGGACGCGGCCCGGCTGCTGGTGCCGGTCGCGGTCGGTCCCGCCGGGGTCGGGCGGCGGGCGGCGGAGCACGCGCTGCGGCAGATCCCCGAGCACGCGCTGACCGCCGCGCGCGAGCACGGCGAGCGGGTGGCGTCGGTGGTCGCCGCGGCGCTCGCGATGGACCCGCTGGACGTGCTGCCGGTCCGGGTGCCCGCCGTCCCGGCGTGGCTGGAGCCCGGCCTGCTGCCGCAGGTGCTGCGGGAGGGCGGTGCGGCGGCGCTGCCGGAGGAGGCGGTGGGGCACCTGCTGGTGGTGCTGGCGCTGTCCACCCCGGAGGACCCGCACGTCGGGCTGGAGCAGGCGCGCCAGGTGTGCGACCCGGCGTCGCTGGCCCGGTTCGCCTGGGCCGTGTTCGACCAGTGGCGGATGGCCGGGGCCCCGCCCGAGGACCGCTGGGCGCTCACCGGCCTGGCCCTGGTCGGTGACGACCAGGTGGTGCGCGCGCTGGGCCCGCTGATCGCGGCGTGGCCGATCGAGGGCGTCAAGGCGGACGTCGGGCTGGTGGTGCTGGCGCGGATCGGCACGGACGCGGCGCTGACCCGCCTGGACGACGCCTCGCGGCGGCTGAGGAACAAGTGGTTGCGGGGGCGGGCGAAGCGGGAGCTGGACGGGGTCGCGACCGCGCGCGGGCTGACCGCCGAGGAGCTGTCCGACCGGCTCGTGCCGGACTTCGGGCTGTCCCCGGACGGCGCGCTGGAGCTGGACTACGGGCCGAGGCGGTTCGTGGTCGGGTTCGACGAGCAGCTCAGGCCGCACGTGACCGGGCCGGACGGCAAGCGGCTCAAGGCCCTGCCCAAGCCAGGGGCGCGCGACGACGCGGAGCTGGCCGCGCGGGCGCACGAGCGGTTCGCGGCGCTGAAGAAGGACCTGCGCGCCTCGGCCGCCGAGCAGCTCGCGCGGTTGGAGCGGGCGATGGTGGAGGGCCGGACGTGGGGCGCGGCGGAGTTCACCGGCCTGTTCACCGGCCACCCGCTGCTGTGGCCGCTGGGGCGCGGGCTGGTGTGGATCACCGAGTCGGGGCGCGCGTTCCGGCTGGCCGAAGACCGCACGCTCGGCGACCTGGACGACCGCCCCGTCGTCCTCGGCCCGGACGAGCGGGTGGCGATCGCCCACCCGCTGCGGCTGGGCGCGGACCTGGCGGCGTGGGCGGAGCTGCTGGCCGACTACGAGGTGCTGCAACCGTTCCCGCAGCTGGGCAGGGCCGTGCACCGGCTCACCGAGGAGGAGGCGGGGGCGGTCGAGCTGGTCCGGTTCCGGGACTTCCCGGTGCTGAACGGGAAGGTGGTCGCGCTGCTCGACCGGGGCCGCTGGAGCCAGGCGGGCGGGCTGGGCGGTCCGATCGGGCGGGTGCGGCGGGCGCTGCCGGACGGGCGCGAGGTCGTGGTCGGGCTGGACCCGGCCCTGCCGCGCGGGCGCGTCCCGGTGGGGACCGGGCGGCGGATCACCGGGGTGCGGATCGGCGGGCGGGGCCCGTTCGGGACGGCCGACCCGGTGGTGGTGTCCGAGGTGGTGGCGGACCTGCTGGGACTGGCCCGCTGAGCGAACGGACCGCTCGTCCGATGTGGACCGCCCGTCGTGGCCGCCGGGGAACCGGAATTGTCGGACCCCCGTCGTACGGTTCACCCGCATCCGGTCGAGCGGATCCGGGTGGACGACTCGGGGGACGACTCGGGGAAGGACGGCAGTGGGGACTGCGGGGGGCGTGATCGGGGAGTTCCGGCTCCCGTCGGGCGTGCGGAGCGAGGCGCACCCCAGGCGGGGCGGTCGGACGCGCCCGGAGGTCGTGGCGCCGGAGGTCGTGGCGCCGGAGGGCGCGGCGGCGGGCCGGGTGGACCGGCGCGAGGAGCTGTCCCCGCAGGCGCGCTGGGCGCTGCGCACCACGGCCCCCAGCGGGGGCTCCTGGACGACCAGGGTGAACGGGAGCGCGCCCGAGCTGGCCGACGCCGCGAACGCGCACCTGGACGGCGCCCCGAACCCGCTGGGCGCGGCGGTCGTCGCCCTCCTGGTGATGGACGAGGCGGCCCCTGACGCGGACGGGCCGGTAGCGGCCTGGGTCGACGCGCACGGGCTGGTGTTCACCGCCAGGGCTGTCGTGGAGCTGGCCGGGATCGTGGTCCTGCGCTACCAGGACGGGGACGGCGTGCCCCGCAGGGCGGTGCGCAGGCGGGTGGCGCAGGACGTGGGGCCGCGCGGGGTGGTGGGCGGGCGCCTGGTGCGGTCGCTGCTGGCGGTGTGCCCGGACGAGGTGCACGCCGAGGTGGTCGCCGCGCTGGCCGGGCTCCGGGGCACGCCGGGGGGCAGGCTGGCGGTCAGCTACCTGGTGCCGTCCGAGGCCGCCTGGGTGGAGGAGGTCGTCACCGAGGTCCTGGCCGGTCCCCGGCACTCCCCCGACGGCTGGGCCGTGCTGCTGTCGGTCGGGACGGTCGACCAGCTCCAGCGGTTGCTGCGGCTGGAGTGGGTGCTCTGGCACGTGACCACGCCCGAGGTGCTGCACACCGCGCTGGACGCCGTGGGTCACGACCTGCTGCCCGTGCTGGAGCGGCTGCTGGAGCTGCCGCTGCGCGGGCACGAGGCCGTGCTCGACGTGATCGCGTCGATGCCGGGTGACGAGCCGTTCCAGTTCCTGCTGCCCCGGATCAAGCAGCGGTACGCGCGGTCCACCCTGCTGGAGCTGTCGCTGCGCGACCCGGAGCGGGCGCTGCGGCTGCTGCACGCCGAGGCCGGGGGCAGGCCGTCGACCAGCGAGGCCGCGCGGCTGCTGCGCGCGCTGGTCGTGCGGTTCCGGGACGTGGACCTGGCCGAGGCCCCCGAGCAGGTGCGGGCGGCGGTGGAGCGCGTGCGGGCCGCGCACCGCGGCGCGCCCGAGGCGGGGGTGGACGAGCTGCCGCCGGTGCTGGTGTCGCCGCCGTGGGAGGTGAGGCGCCGGGCCGCCAAGCCGGAGGTCGTGCCGGGGGTGGAACCGCCCGCCGGGCGCGCGCTGGTGTGGGAGCCGGGTGAGCGCGAGTCGTGGTCGGCGGTGGAGGTCGGGGTGCGGACCCCGGCCGAGTGGGCGGCCCTGGTGCGGGACTACCGGGCCGGGGAGCTGCGCTGGAGGCACGAGGAGCCGCCGCTGTTCGTGGGCGGCCCCGAGGACGAGGTCCGGCCGCTGCTGGCGGACTGGACGCCGGACCCGCGAGGCGCGGAGCGGTGGGGCAGGCCGCTGGTCGCCCGGTTCGGGCTGGACGTGCTGCCCCAGGCGCTGGCGCTGGCCAGGGCCCGGCCCGCGACGCTGGCGGAGCTGGTGCTGCCGTGCGCGACGCCGGAGGTGGCCGAGCTGGTCGCGGACTGGCTGGTGCGGGTGAAGTCCGCGCGCCCGGTCGCGCGGCGCTGGCTGGAGCGGCACGGTGTCGTCGCGGCCCGGCTGCTGGTGCCCGTCGCGGTGGGTCCCGCCGGGGCGAAGCGGCGGGCGGCGGAGCACGCGCTGCGGCAGATCCCCGAGCACGCGCTGACCGCCGCGCGCGAGCACGGCGAGCGGGTCGCGTCGGTGGTCGCCGCGGCGCTGGCGGTGGACCCGCTGGACGTGCTGCCCGCCAAGGTCCCCGCGGTCCCGGACTGGTTGGACGAGGACGCGCTGCCGCAGCTGCTGCTGCGCGGCGGGGAGCGGGCCCTTCCGCCGCGCGCCGCGCGGACCGTGCTGGTGGTGCTGGCGCTGTCCGCGGTGGACGAGCCGTGCGCGGGGCTGGAGCAGGTGCGGCGGGCGTGCGACCCGACGTCGCTGGCCCGGTTCGCGCAGGAGGTGTTCGAGCTGTGGCGGTTGTCGGGGATGCCCGCCGAGGAGGGCTGGGCGCTCACCTGCCTCGGCCTGGTCGGCGACGACGAGGTGGTGCGCGAGCTGGGTCCGCTGATCCGGATGTGGCCGACCGAGGGCGGGCACGCGCGGGCGGCGACCGCGCTGGACGTGCTGGCGCGGCTCGGCACGGACGTGGCGCTGCTGCACCTGGGCGACCTGGCGCGGCGGGTCGAGCACAAGGGCGTGCGGACCGGGGCGCAGGCCAGGCTGGACGAGGTGGCCGCCTCGCGGGGGCTGACCCCGGAGCAGCTGGCCGACCGGCTGGCTCCGGACTTCGGGCTGTCGCCGGAGGGCTCGCTGGTGCTGGACTACGGGCCCAGGCGGTTCACCGTCGGGTTCGACGAGCAGCTCAAGCCGTACGTGACCGGGCCGGACGGCAAGCGGCTCACGTCCCTGCCCAAGCCGGGCGCGCGGGACAACCGGGTGCTCGCGCCCGAGGCGCAGCGGCGGTTCGCGGCGCTGAAGAAGGACGTGCGCACCGCGGCGGCCGGGCAGGTCATCCGCCTGGAGCAGGCGATGCTGACGGGGCGGACGTGGAGCGCGAAGGAGTTCACGGCGCTGTTCGCACGCCACCCGCTGGTGTGGCACCTGGCCCGCAGACTGGTGTGGACCACCGGGGCGGGGCGCGCGTTCCGGCTGGCCGAGGACCGCACGCTCAGCGACCTGCGCGAGGCCCCGGTGGAGCTGGGCCCGGAGGACCGGGTGGCGCTGGCCCACCCCATGGGGCTGGGCGACGACCTGGCGGCGTGGGCCGAGCTGCTCGCCGACCACGAGGTGCTCCAGCCGTTCCCGCAGCTGGGCAGACCGGTGCACCGGCTCACCGAGGAGGAGGCCGGGGCGACCGCGCTGGTCAGGTTCCACGACCGGCCGGTGCCGCGCGGGAAGGTGCTCGGGCTGCTGCGGAGCGGCTGGGAGCACGACGGCCGGGGCAACGGCGGGGTGATCGACCGGGTGCAGCGACCGCTGCCGGACGGGCGCGCCGTCGTGGTCGGCCTCGACCCCGGTGTGGACCGCGAGCACGACCCGGCGCAGGACGAGCAGCGGATCACCGAGGTGTGGATCACCGACCACGGGCCGACGGCCGAGGGCGAGCGCGTGCACCGGTTCGGGACCGCCGACCCGGTCGCGCTGTCCGAGGTGCTGGGCGACCTCGACGGCCTGATCCGCTGAACCACCCCGCCCGCACCCACTTGACCAGGTATTTTCCGCAGGCGCAGCACCCGTGCCACCCGCCTGCCCACCCGTCCGCACCGAGGAGACCGAGGGTTCCGCCGTGTCCGACACCGACTTCCCCGACGACCTGCAGCGCCCACCAGCCGAGGTGCGGTTCGCCGACGAGCTGGCCAGGCTGCGCGAGTCCGACCGAGCGCACCGACCGCCGGGCTGGGCGCTGAGCCTGGACGCCGCCCGCCGGTTCGTGGTCGGCGACGACAAGCTCGGCGTGAGCCGCAAGTTCGTCGGCGACCCGTCGCTGGTCGACCGCTCGCTCGTCACCCTGGCCACCAGCCGGGGCCTGATGCTGGTCGGCGAGCCGGGCACCGCCAAGTCGCTGCTGTCCGAGCTGATCGCGGCGGCCGTGTGCGGCGAGTCGACGCTGACCATCCAGGGCGGCGCGGCCACCACCGAGGACCAGATCAAGTACTCGTGGAACTACGCGCTGCTGGTCGCCGAGGGCCCGTCGCCGCGCTCGCTGGTGCCCGCGCCGATGCTGCGCGGCATGGCCGAGGGCAAGGTGGTGCGGTTCGAGGAGATCACCCGCTGCCCGCTGGAGGTGCAGGACTGCATGTTGTCGCTGCTGTCCGAGCGGGTCGTGGCGGTGCCGGAGCTGATCGGGCGCGACAGCATGGTGTTCGCGAAGGCCGGGTTCAACGTGATCGCCACCGCGAACACCCGCGACCGGGGCGTGAACGAGATGAGCGCGGCGCTGAAGCGGCGGTTCAACTTCGAGACCGTGTTCCCGATCGCGGACCTGCGCACCGAGCTGGAGCTGGTCGAGCAGGAGTCGGCGAAGCTGCTGGAGCGGTCCGGGGTGGGCGTGCCGCCGCGCCGGGACGTGCTGGAGGTGCTGGTGCGCACGTTCCGCGACCTGCGCGAGGGCGGCAGCGGGCAGGCGGACCGGCTCAGCACGGTGATGAGCACGGCGGAGGCCGTGTCGGTGGCGCACGCGGTGGGTCTGCGCGGCTGGTACCTGCGCGGCGAGGCGGGCACGGCGGCGGACGTGGTCGAGTGCCTGGCGGGCACGGCGGCCAAGGACAGCCCGGACGACCTGGCCAAGCTGCGGCGCTACCTGGAGCAGCAGGCCGGTCGCCGCAAGGGCGAGCAGTGGTCCGAGCTGCACCGGGCTCGACACCTGCTGCCCGGCTGATGGGCGCGGTCTACCTGGGCGTGCGGCACCACAGCCCGGCGTGCAGCTCGCTGGTCGACGAGGTGATCCGCAGGCTGCGGCCCGCGCACGTGCTGGTGGAGGGGCCCGCCGACGTCAACGGGCGGCTGGACGAGCTGCTGCTGGGGCACGAGCTGCCGATCGCGCTGTACAGCTACCGGCGCGACGAGGAGCGGGCGCACGCGTCGTGGAGCCCGTTCTGCGAGTACTCGCCGGAGTGGGTGGCGCTGAACGCGGGGCGGGAGGTGGGCGCGCAGGTGCGGTTCATCGACCTGCCGTCCTGGCACCCGGCGTTCTGGGACGTGCGGAACCGGTACGCGGACGCGGCGGTCAGGCACGCGCGGGCGGTGGAGCTGCTGTGCGCGGAGTTCGCGGTCGACAACGTGGACGCGCTGTGGGACCACCTGTTCGAGATCCCGGACCGGGACGGCCTGGCCGAACGGCTGGACGCGTACTTCGACCTGATCCGCGGCGGCGCCGAGGCGAGCGACGGCGACCGGGCCCGCGAGGAGCACATGGCGTCCTGGGTCCGCGCCGCGCTGGCCGACGCGGGCGACGCCCCGGTGGTCGTGGTGACGGGCGGCTTCCACACGCCCGCGCTGCGCGCCCTGGTGGAGGGCAGGCAGATGCCGGAGTGGGTGGACCACGGGGTTCTGGCGCCGCCGATGGCGGGTGGGGGCGACGAGCCGAGCGGGGGCGGCCAGCCGAACAGGGACAGCCAGCCGAACAGGGACGGCCAGCCGAACAGGGACGGCCAGCCGAACAGGGACGGCCAGCCGAACAGGGACGACGAGCCGAGCGGGAACGGCGAGCTGGACGGGGAGATCGACCCGAAGGCGGCTCCCTTCGACGCGGGCCGCGCCGAGCAGCCGCGCACCGCCGCACCGCTCCGGGCCGCAGGCCCGGCGGGCGTCGCCGCGTCGGCGGACGGCGGCACCGACCGCCCTGCGGGCGGCGACTCGGCAGACGATGGGCCCGCCGCCGAGGGCGCTTCGCGCGGAGGCGCGGTCCCCGAGGTCATGGGCAGCCCCGACCAGGCCGCTCCCGCGACCGGCTCTGGCTCTAGCACCGGCTCCGGGCACGGCACCGGCGCTGGCACCGGGCACGGCACCGGCCCTGGCTCCGGCACCGGGGATGGCTCCGGCACCGGCTCCGGGCACGGCCTCGGCACTGGTTCCGGCTCCGGGGATGGCCCCGGCACCGGCACCGGCACCGGGGATGGCTCCGGCTCCGAGCCCGCCACCGACCAGCCCTCCCCCAAGGCCACCACCGACTCCCCCACCCCCTCCGGCTGGCCCGAGGTGCCCCGACCGGCCCCCGGTTCGGTCGGCGCCAGCTACCTGGTCCCGTACTCCTTCCGCCGCCTGGACGCGTTCACCGGCTACGAGTCCGGGATGCCCTCCCCCGCCTACTACCAGCGGCTCTGGGAGTCCGGGAGGCGCGGGGCGGCCGAGGGGTTGCTGGAGGCGGTGGTCACGCGGTTGCGCGGGCGCAAGCAGGCGGTGTCCACCGCGGACCTCATCGCCGCCCGCACCCAGGCCGAGGGGCTCGCCGCGCTGCGCGGGCACCCGGTGCCCGCGCGGGTCGACGTGCTCGACGGGCTCACCTCGGCGCTCGTCTCCGAGGACCTCACCCAGCCGCCCCCGTGGACCCGGCGCGGTGTGCTCGCGCCCGGCGCGCACCCGGCCGTGGTCGAGATGGTCGCCGCGCTCAGCGGGGACCGGGTCGGCCGGTTGCACCCGGACACGCCGGCGCCGCCGCTGGTGGCGAGCGTCCAGGAGGCGATGGCCGCGCTCGGCCTCGACGGCGACCGGACCGTCGACCTCGACCTCACCGACCCGCGCGGGCTGGAGCGCAGCAGGTTGCTGCACCGGCTGCGCGTGCTGGACGTCCCCGGACTGGAGCGCGCCTCGGGCCCCGGAGGCGGCGGTGACCCCGAGGTCCTGGAGCGGTGGCGGCTGGTCGACCGGGACACCCGCGTGCCCGCGCTGATCGAGGCCGCCGCGCACGGCGCCACCCCCGCCGAGGCGGCGGGCGCGGTGCTGCGCGAGCGGGCTCGGGACGCCGGGATCGGGGACCTGTCCGCGCTGCTGTTCGACACCGCCCTGTGCGGGGTGGGCGACCTGCCCGACGACGTGCTCGACACGCTCGTCGCGGGCGTCGGCCGCGCCCCCGACCTGGTCGAGCTGGGCGGGGTGCTGGCCGACGTGCTGGGCCTGTGGCGGCACGACCGGGTGTTCGGCTCCGCCCGCGACCCGCGCCTCGGCCTGGTGCTGGACGCCGGGGTGACGCGCGCGCTGTGGCTGGCCGAGGGCCTGCGGGGCGCGACGGCCCCGGCCGAGCCGCACCGGCTCACCGCGCTCGCCGCGGTCCGCGACACCGCGGTGCACGCGCCCGCCGTGCTCGGCCTCGGCCGGGACGCGGTGGCGGACGTCGGCCTGCGGATCAGCCGCGACCCCGGCTCGCCGCCGGACCTGCGCGGCGCCGGGTTCGGGCTGGCCTGGGCGCTGGGGGCGCACGCCGACCCGGAGGCCGCGGTGCGCGGCACCTCGTCGGCCCCGGTGGTCGGCGACTGGCTGGCCGGGCTGTTCGCCCTCGCCCGCGAGGAGGTCCTGGGCGCGCCGGGTGTGATCGCGGTGCTGGACGAGGTGGTGGAGGGCTTCACCGGTGACGACTTCCTGGAGGCGCTGCCCGCGCTGCGCCAGGCGTTCGCGTTCTTCCCGCCCGCCGAGCGGGAGCGCATCGCCGGGCTGCTGCTGGCGCACCGGGGCGTGGACGGGTCGGCGCGCGAGCTGGTGCGCTCGCGGGTGGACCCGGCGCTGCACGTGGAGGCCACCAGGCTGGAGGCGTTCGTGGACGGGCTGCTGGCGCGGGAGGGGTTGGCGTGAGCGACGGGATGGAGCGGTGGCGGCTGGTCCTGGGCAGCCCCGCCGACGGGTGCGCGGGCGGGCTGGGTGGCGACGCGCTGGACCGCGACGCCGCGCTCGCCTGGCTGTACGAGCGGGACGAGGGGCTGGACCGGCGGGACGTGCGGCGCTCGGGCAGCGGCGACTCGGTGCTGCGGGTGGTGGACTGGCTGGACGACGTGCACCGGCTGTTCCCGCGCCGCACGATCGAGCGGCTGGAGCGGGACGCCGTCGAGACCTACGGCATCACCGAGGTGGTCACCGACCCCGGCGTGCTGGAGCGGGTCGAGCCGAGCGTGGCGCTGCTGCGCGCGGTCATGCGCACCAAGCACCTGATGAACCCGGCGGTGCTCGCGATGGCGCGGCGCATCGTGGAGGCCGTGGTGCGGGACCTGGTGGCGCGGCTTGCCCGCGAGGTGCGGCGCTCGTTCACCGGGGCCCGCTCGCGCAGGCGGTCGAACTTCAAGCAGGCCAGGAACTTCGACTTCCGGGGCACGATCCGCGCGAACCTGGCGCACTACGAGCCGCGGACGCGGCGGATCTCGATCGAGGAGCCGAGGTTCACCTCCCGCACCCGCAAGCACCTGGACTCCTGGCAGCTGGTGCTGGTGGTGGACCAGTCCGGGTCGATGGCGGGCTCGGTGATCCACTCGGCGGTGACGGCGGCGTGCCTGTGGAACCTGCCCGGCCTCAAGACGCACCTGGTCGCGTTCGACACCCAGGTGGTGGACCTGACCAGCGACGTCACCGACCCGGTCGAGCTGCTGATGAAGGTGCAGCTGGGCGGCGGCACCGACATCGCGAGGGCGATGGCGTACGCGGCGGGCCTGGTGGAGAACCCGAGGCGGTCGATCGTCGTGCTGATCACCGACTTCTACGAGGGCGGTGACGAGCGCAGGCTGGTGCGCGTGGTGCGGGACCTGGCCGCGCAGGGCGCGCAGGTGCTGGGGCTGGCGGCGCTGGACGAGGAGGCGGCGCCCGCCTACGACCGGGACATGGCGCAGCGGCTGGCGAACGTCGGCGCGCACGTGGGCGCGATGACGCCGGGCGAGCTGGCGGAGTTCGTCGCGGAGAGGATGGGGTAGTGCGGCGTGCCGACCTGTTGGCGCTGACGTCCGAGGCGCTGGTCGACCTGGCCAACCGGGGCCTGGTGAAGCGGGCGACCCGCGAGGTGGAGGCGGGCGCCGGGCCCGTGCTGGGGGTGGCGGACGACGGCGCGGTCACCGGCGTGTTCCCGGACGGGGTGACGGCGGTGCTGCCGCCGGGCGTCGGGCTGGACGCGGCGTCGTGCTCGTGCGGGGCGCGCGGGGCGTGCAGGCATCGGATCGCGGTGGTGCTGGCCTACCAGCGCGAGCACGGGGGCGCGGAGGAGGAGGTCCGCGCGCCGTGGTCGCCGGGGTCGGTGCCGGACGCGGAGCTGGTGGCGGCGTTCGGCGAGCGGGCGGTGGCGGCGGCGCGGCGGGTGCTGCGGTCCGGGGTGCCGGTGGTGCTGCGCAGGGCGGGCGCCGGGGACCCGGTGGCGGTGGCGGAGCTGCCGTCGGCGACGGTGCGGTTCCTGGTGCCCGGCGAGCTGGGGTACGCGAGCACGGACGCGGCGGCCCTGCGGCGGGACCAGCTGGTGGCGCTGGCGGTGCTGGCGTTCCGGGAGGCGGACGAGCGCGGGTTCGCGGACCCGGTGGTGCGGTTCGACGCGGGCGGTTCGGCCGGGCCGGGCGGTGGGTCCGGTGACGGGCCGGACCCGCTGGCGGAGGCGCTGGAGCTGACCGGTCAGCTGCTGCGGGAGGGCGCGGTGCACACCGGGCCGGTGCTGGACGCGGCGCTGGAGCGGTCGCGGCGGGACCTGACGGCGGCCGGGATGCACTGGCCCGCCGCCGCGGTCGGGGAGCTGGCCGAGCAGCTGGCGGCGTACCGGGCGCGCGGGGCCAGGCACCGGGTGGAGCGGGTCGCGGAGCTGGTGGCGGAGGTGCGCGCGCGGGCGCGGGCGACCGGGCCGCGCTCGACGGTGCTCGGCTTCGACGAGGCCGCCGAGACGCCGATGCGGCGGGTGCGGCTGACCTCGCTGGGCTGCCGGGTGACGGGCACCAGCGAGGACCGCACGGCGGAGGTGTTCTTCGCGGACGGCGACGGGGTGCTGGTGCTGCGGCACCGGTGGCAGCTCGGCGCGGACGAGCGGCCGACCGGGCACGACCTGGCCGGGCGCAGGCTGTCCGGGACGACGCTGGGCGCGCTGGCGGCGGCGAACGTGGTGTCGGAGTCGGCGGTGCGCAGCCCGAGCCGGGTGGTGCGGTTGACGGCGAGCCGGGTGGCGAGGACGTCGGTGACGCCGCTGGGCTCGGCGTGGACGGGGCTGCGGGCCCCGGTGCTGGTGCGCGACCTGGCGGCGGCCGGGGCGGAGCTGGCGGCGCTGGCGCCGCGCGTGGTGCGGGCCAGGGTCGAGGCCGAGCACGTGCGGGTGGTGGAGGTCGCCGCGGTGCGCTCGATCGGCTACGACCCCGGCGCGCAGCGGCTGGAGGCGGTGGTGGCGGACGCGGCGGGCACGACGGCGCTGGTGCGCGCCACCTACCGCAGCACGACCCCGACGGCGCTGGACGCGCTGGCCGGGGCGCTGGCGGCGGGGGCGACGCACGTGAGCGGGGCGCTGAGCCGCACCGGCGGGCGGCTGGTGATCACCCCGTTCGCGGTGCTGACGCCGGACGGCCCGGTGGTGCCCGACCTGGCCGGTGGCGAGGTGGGCGGGCTGGTCGGCGAGGTGCTCGCGGGGCCGGACGTGCTGGCGGAGGTGCTGGAGTCGGCGCTGTCGCTGTGCGCGGAGGCGGCGCACCGGGGGCTGGAGCACCTGGCGGCGACGATGCCGGGCCGGTTGGCGGCGGCGGAGGCCGAGCTGCGCCGGGCGGGGCTGGCGAAGGCGGCGGAGCTGCTGTCGGCCTTCGCGGCGGCGCCCGGCGAGGAGAGCTGGCTGGCGGCGTACCTGAGGTTGCTGGTGACGGCCGAGTTCCGGTAGCCGCCGCAGTCCTCTGTGGACGAACGGGCGCGGTGGACCCCCGGCGCCGGAAGGGTTCCACCGCGCCCGCGTCACCTCAGTGCTCGAAGAGCGCGCTCACCGACTCCCCGTTGTGGATGCGCCGCATCGCCTCCGCCAGGGGACCCGCCACCGACAGCACCTTCAGCTTCCCCGAGCGCTTCTCCTCGGGCACCGGGACCGTGTTCGTGCACACGATCTCCAGCACCTCGTCGCGCTCCCCGATCCGCTCGACCGCCTTGTCCGAGAACAGCCCGTGCGTGCAGGCGATCCGCAGCGAGGCGACGTCGAACTCCGCGAGGTGGTCCATCAGCTCGATCACCGTGCTGCCCTTGGCGATCTCGTCGTCCAGCACGATGACGTCCTTCCCCCGGACGTCCCCGATCACCGAGCTGATGACCACCCGGTCGTCGCCGAACCGCTGCTTCGCGCCCGCCGCCACCGACACCCCGAGCAGCCGGGCGAACGCCGACGCCGCCTTCGCGTTGCCCAGGTCCGGGGACAGCACCACCGCGTTCGACAGGTCGTACCGCCGGAAGTGCACCGCCAGCTCGTGCAGCGCGTGCAGGTGGTCCACCGGCACCGAGAAGAACCCGTGCACCTGCGGCGAGTGCAGCGTCATCGCCAGCACCCGGCCCGCGCCCGCCGTCACCAGCAGGTCGGCCACCAGCCGCGCCCCGATGGAGATCCTCGGCGCGTCCTTCTTGTCGGACCTGGCGTACGCGAAGTGCGGCATCACCACGGTCGTCCGCGACGCGGACGCACCCCTCGCGGCGTCCAACATCAGCAGCAGTTCGACCAGGTTCTCCTGCACCGGCGGCACGAGCGGCTGGACGACGAACACGTCCCGCTCGCGGCAGTTGGCCTGCAACTGCACCTCCAGGCAGTCGTTGGCGAACCTCGTCACCCTCGTCGGCGACAGCGGCACCCCCAGCTCGGCGCAGATCTCCTCCGCCAGCTCCGGGTGCGCGCTCCCGCTGAACACGACCATTTCCCGACCAGAGACGGACACGGAAGCGGACACGGCCTGGGCTCCCCGGCGTTCGGCTACCTGACGCCGCGGACCCTAGCAGCGATCCGACCCCCCGATCGGGTCATCCCTTCCACACCACGGGCGACTTCGTGTACTCCTCGGCGGCGTCGTACTTGGCACCGGTGATCTTCTCCGCGGCGTTGCCCGCCTGCAGGACGCAGGTCTGGAACTTGGCCCCGGCGGTGGTGAAGTCCTTGCCCGCGTTGACGGTCTGGCAGTTGTCCGTCTCGCCGGTGATGATCACGCTGCTGGTCTTGCCGTCCGCCTTGATGCCGCGCAGGCGCAGCGACGAGTACGCCAGGTCGGTGCCGCCGACGTTCTCGACGGTGGCCCGGATGTAGAAGGGCGTGATGCCCGCGGCCTTGTCGCCGTACTTGGCGAGGTCCGCCGGGTCGCCTGCCTCGATCGAGTCGACCGTGATGGCGATGACGCCGGTCTTGCTGGTGCCGTACTTGAAGTTGACCACCGCGCGCTGGCCGACCTCGAACTCGCTGCCGGGCGCGGCCACGTCGCCGGATGCGACGGGCGCGTCGGCGGCGGTGGACTTGGCGGCGGAGGACTTCGCGGCCGAGGACGACGTCGGGGCGCCCTCCTCGGCGGTGGAGGACGCGGTGGCGTCGGCCGCGGGCAGCGCCGTGCCGCTCGTCTCGCTGCCGCAGGCGGACAGCAGGACGGCGGCTGCGCCGACTGCGGCGAACAGGCTGCTGCGGAAGGACTTCACGCCGGGCTCCTCAGGTTCTCGTCGGACGCGCCGAACGCTATTCCCGGTGAGCCGGACAGGCTGTCGGTCGTTCGCACCACAACCGGCCGGAACCCCCGCGAACCGCCCGTGATCAGGCTCTCGGTTTGGCCGGGCCGAGCTCGGGGAACCGGGTCACAGGTCGTCGATCCCGATCAGCCCGTCCTGGATCGCGCGCGCCACCAGCGCCGCCTTGGTCGGCGCCTCCCTGCCGATCAGCGCGTACTTGATCCGGATGCGCTCCAGGTGCGAGTTGACCGTGCTCAGCGAGATCCCGAGCCGCTGCGCCACGTAGTCCTTCGACTCGGACTGGAACCACTCCACCAGCACCTCGGTCTCCCGCGCGGACAGCGCGGGCCGGGTGTCCGAGCGGTCGCCCGCGAGCGCGCCCGCCAGCGACGGCGGCGTGTACGCCCGCCCCTGGGCCGCCGCGCGGGTGGCCTGCACGAGGTGCTCCGCGCCCTCGGCCTTCGTCAGGTAGCACAGCGCGCCCAGTTCGAGGCACTGCAGCGCGATGTCGTCGTCGGCGCGCATCGAGTACACGACCACCCGGCGCCCGGCCTCCACGAGCCTGCGCAGGTCGCCGAGCACGGGCGTGGGCCCGCCGAGGTGCAGGTCGAGGATGACCACGTCGGCGCGCGCGCCCTCGTCCAGCCAGGCGGCCTTGACGTCGTCGCCGCTGGCCGCGACGGCGATCGGCGGCGTCCCGGACAGCAGCCAGTAGGCCACGCCCGCGCGCACCGCCGGGTGGTCGTCCACCACGACGGCGCTGATCGGCGCGTCCCCGACCGGACCGCCGGGGGCGCCGCCGGGCACACCCCAGGGCGCGCTCCCGGCCCCGCCGCCGGGACCTCCGCCGGGACCTCCGCTGTCGGCGCTCACTCGCTCCGCCACCTCGCCTCCATCCGGGTGTGCTCACCGTACGTGCCGCACTCGACCTCGACGCGCGGCGACTGCGCCACGACCCGCACCCCGGCGTCCGCGACCACCGCCACGCGCACCTCGCCGCCGGTGCGCAGCAGGCTGACCCGCGCCCGCTCCCGCGCCGCCGACAGCGCGACCGCGACCGGCCCGGTCAGCTCCCGCCGCACGTCCTTGGGCACCGGCACCGCCGCCCCGCTGACCGCCAGCGACACCGCGACCCCGCGCCGCTCGGCGACGTCCACGCACGCGGTCACCTCGTGCACCAGCGGGTCGGGCACGTCGTCGTTCTCGGCGAACAGCCTGCGCAGCTGGGTCGCGGCGAGCGAGCAGCGCAGCCGGGTGTCCGCGTCGCGCGGGTCGAGCACCCCGTCGGCGAGGTCGGCGAGCAGCGGCAGGGTCGCGCCGAGCTGGCCCGCGAAGCCCGCGCGCAGGTCCAGCTCGGACTGCCTGGCGAGCGCGGCGCGGGTGGCGGCGCGCTCCTGCTCGGCGGCGGCCTCGGCGGCCTGGCGGGAGCTGCGGTGCAGCACGCGGGTGATCCACAGGATGGCGAGCTGGAAGCTGGTGACGCTGAGCAGCACCGCGCCCGCCGCGCCGATCTCGACCCGCTTGGGCAGGTCGGCGAGCACGAACTGCACGATGCTGTCGACCACGTGCGCGGCGAACGCGCACAGCAGCAGCGGCACCCGGTCGAGCAGCAGCAGGAGCAGGTGCCAGCCGACCAGCCCGAACGACCAGTGCGGCGCCTGGAAGTGGCCGCCGTCCGGCAGGGCCGCGGTCGCGGTCACCGAGGACGCGAGCACCACGACCACGCCGAGCGCCACCACCGGCGTCGGCAGCGGGCGGCGGGGCGCGACCCACACCGCGCACAGGAGCACGACGGCGGAGAACGCCGCGTAGGCCACCCACGCCGTCGGGGCGTGGTCGTGCACCAGCAGCGGCGGCAGGCACAGGCCGAACTGGAGCACGCCGGTGACGCACAGCAGCAGCAGGCGCACGTTGGCGACCACCCGGTCGGCGACCTCCTGCGGTGGCGGCGGGGCCTCAGCCACGGGTGCCCTCCCCGTCCCAGGTCAGCCGCACGAGGGTGCCCGCGCCCGGCCGCGAGCGCACCTCGGCGCGCCCGCCGACGGCGGCCATCCGCTCGACCAGCGAGCCTCGGATGCCGCGCCGGTGCCCCGGCACCGCGCCGGGGTCGAACCCGCGCCCGTGGTCGCGCACCTCCACCAGCACCCCGCCGCTCCCCCGCGCCCGCACCACCAGCTCGGCGGACTCGACGCCCGCGTGCCGCTCCACGTTCACCACCGCCTCGCGCACCGCCCTGACCAGCGCCAGCGCCACCCCGGTCGGCACGAGGGCGTCCTCGAACCGGGTGTCGAACCGCACCGGGCCGCGCTCGACGAGCGCCCGCAGCGAGGACCCGACGTCCACCACCCCGCCCGCCTCGCCGCCGCCGGGCGCGGTGAGCACGGCGAGGTCGCGCCGCGCGTAGCCCGCGACCTCGTCGGGGTCGCCGCCGTGCACCGCGACGACCAGGAACGTCGCCGACGCGGTGTCGTGCAGCAGCGCCAGGTACTCGCGCTCCTGCCTGCGCCGCTGCACCGCCAGCGCCTCGGCCCGCTCCAGCGCGGCCCGCTCGGCGCGCAGCCGGTCGACGCGGCCGGTGGAGCGCCGCAGCAGCTCGAACGCCAGCCGCGCCAGCACGCACTCGACCACGACCCGCAGCACCGCCGCGCCACCGCCCTCGCCGCCGACCAGGTAGACGGCGAGCAGGGCGGCGGTCGCGGGCACGGTCACCTTCGGCGACCACTCCCACTGCAGGGTGATCGCGGTGGTGGTGAGGACGTTGAGGGCCCACTGGCTCGACGGGTCCTGGGTGGCGCACACCGCGCCCGCCCGCGCGACGGCGAACACGAACGCCAGCGCCGCGCCGCGCCCGGTGACCGCGCTCCAGCAGTCCACGACCGCGCCGAGCAGCACCAGGCCGAACAGCGCGAACGCCAGGGGCAGGCGCGCGTCGGGCACGGACAGCACGCCGAACGAGCTCAGCAGCACCAGCCCGACGCCGCGCACGGGTCCGGCGACCCTGGCGACGACGTCGAGGAAGTCCGCCTCGACCTGGCCGGGGGCGGGACGGGCGCGGACGGTCACGCGGCCGGGGTCCGGTCGGCGCGGGTCCACGCGGCGCCGGTCAGCCGGGCGCGCGCCCCGCGAACGACAGCGGCGACGCGGCGCGGGAGGGGTTCGGCGTCCGCCCCCGCGAGGAGCCGGACCGCGCACCACTTCCGCACCGCGTCGCCGCGGGGGTCGCCGCACAGGTCGCCGAGGATCACGCGGGCGACCTTAACCCGATCAGCCCCAGATGGAGGAAACCCACTCCGGGTGGTCGATGAAGGGGTTGCGGTTGCCCTGGTAGCTGTCCTGGATGACCTGGTTGCGCCGCTGCTCGAAGGAGTCCGGCGGGTCCTGGGCGTGCCACTGCAGGAGCGCGGACAGCTTGCCGATGTTGGGCTTGCTGCCGTTGGAGACGCTGTTGTTGACCTCCAGGTCCGGCCAGCCGTCCGCGCCCTCGTAGCGGACCGCCATGTAGAAGATCATGCGGGCCACGTCGCCCTTGACGGCGTCGCGCGGCTCCCACGAGTCGGAGTCGGTGCGGTTGCCGGGGGCCTCGCTGACGGCGGTGCCGCCGTTGTCGAAGTCCTTGTTGCCGCGCTCGGAGTTGACCGACACGTCCTCGGGGCGCAGGTGGTGCAGGTCGGTGCCGGGGCCGGTGGCGGTGCCGAAGTCGCCGTGCGACTTGGCCCAGACGTGCTCGCGGTTCCAGTCGTTCGGGTTGCCGCCGTTGGCGGTCTTGGACTGGGAGCGGCCGGAGTAGATCAGGATGACGTTGCCGCTGTTGCTCGGGTCCTGGTCGGTGTTGCGCAGCGCTTCCCACACCTGGTCGTAGCTGAGCTTGCGCGCGCCGGTGCTGATGATGGTGTGCAGCGCGGACTTGAGCGCGGAGCCGGTCTTGCCGAGCGCGGCCTGGTAGTAGGAGTCGGCGCCGCCGGGCCGGGTCGTGGTGGTGACGCCGGGCGTGGTGGTGGTGACCCGCGTGGTGGTCGTGGTCGTGGTCGTGCCGCCGCCGCTGTCGGCGCGGGCGAACGCGGACGGGGAGGTCAGGCCCGCGTGCGAGAAGTAGGCGTTGAGGGGGCCGGTGACGTCGATCCGGGCGCCCAGCAGGCTCGGGTTGCTCTGCAGGCCCCACGCGGCGCGGAACGACGCGGTGATCTGGACGTAGAGCATCTGGCCGGTGGAGGTCTGGGTGGGCGAGTCGGCGAGGGCGAGGGCGTAGTCGTTCGGGAAGTTGGTCCGCACGACGGTGCTGGTGGCCGTCGGCTGGCCGACGACGTAGCCGCGCACGGTGGCCGTGGAGCCGCCCTGCTGGGCGATGGCCTGCGCGACGGTGAGCGGGGCGGCGGCCCCCGACGCGGCGCGGTCGGGGATCAGCAGTGCCGCGGCGAGGGCGGCCACCGCAGTGAACATCGCCACCGGGTGCCAGGTCGTCCAACGACGTCGAGTGTCCACTTTCGAGGAATCCTCTCCGGCAAAGTGCGGCGCAGGGTCACCACACGAACACAGAATCGCACGTCAGTGGCCACTTCAGAGTGAACGACCGTTGACAGTGTGAATAAGTGCCGAAGTCCGGGGTCACCCCGCACGGGCGTCACACCATCGAGTGGACTCCGATGCGTCTCGTGCCGGAATCGCCCGCCTCCCGAGGGGCTTTGCTTCCACCGCCGATGCTCCGCGAGCGCCGCAGAACTGCGGTCCGTGACGGGTGCACCGCACCCGACCTGCGTTGATCGCCAGGGCCGTCACCGGGAGTGCAGGCGCACGGGCGGATGCACGTTCACCGCGCCCGCTCCGGCGGCGACCACCGGGGGCGGCGACCACTTGAGGCCCCCACCGCCCATCGGCCACCCTTCCCGACCATGACCGACCGACCCGGTGGTCCCACCGACCCCGACTTCGCGGGCCCGCCGCTGCCCGTCCCGGTGCAGCGGCTGCTGGGCGAGGCCGAGCACGCGCTGGGCGGGCTGGACGAGGCCGCGTGGCGCCTCCCGGACCGCTCGGTGCTGGCCCGCTGCGCGCGCATCCGCGACGCCAGGGGCGCGGCGGCGCGGGCGGGCCGCAGCGCGGACCTGGTGGACGCCTGGCTGTTCGCCGACCTCGGCGCCGGGACGCCGCCGGACCTGCTGCTGCGCGCGGTGTCCCCCGAGGAGGACGAGCCGGACGCGCCGCCCTCCCCCGCCTCGGAGGGCGCGCACCCGCCGTTCGACCGCTACCTGGCCGCGCTGGAGCTGGGGGCGGACCTGCTGGCGCGCGGGCGGGCGCTGGACGTGCGGCTGCTGGCCGAGGTGGGCGCGGTCCGGGCGCGCGGCAGGGGCGCGCCGCCGCTGGCCGGGTCGGCGGCGCTGCGCGCCTGGTCGGTGTCCACGCGCGCGCTCGAACCGCTTCCCCGCATCGCGCGGCTCGCCCTGGAGCACCGGCTGCTGGCGCTGCACCCGCCGTTCCCGGACGCCGCGGCCGTGGTCACCTCGCTGCGGCTGGTCGGGTCGGGGCTGCTGCGCGACCAGATCCTGCCGCTGTCGGTGTGGCTGGACACGCACGCGGACCGGCGCGACGCGCTGCTGCGCGGCTCACCGGTGGGGTGGGTGGAGTTCTTCGCGCGCGGGGTGCGCGAGCTGGCCAGGGCGCAGACGAACCTGATCGAGGAGCTGGCGGCGCTGCGGGCGCACCACCTGAACCTGGTGCCGCACCCGCGCAGCGCCCGGCGCGTGGCGGCCGACCTGGTGGCGAGCCCGGTGCTGACCCACCCGGCGCTGGTGCGGCGCCACGGGTTCACCGCGAAGACGGCCACCGACGTGACGCGCAGGCTGCTGGAGCTGGGGCTGGTGACGACGCTGGACGACCGGCCCTACCGGAAGGTGTTCCTGTGCGTGCCGGTGCTGCGGCTGCTGACGACGGAACCGCCGGGGGAGCCGATCCGGGACGAGGACGCCTTCAAGGCCGAGCGCTAGGTCCGCTCGGCGCGCTCCAGCAACCGCCGGACCCGCCGGGCGGCCTCGTCGTCGCCGCTCTCCAGCAGCGCCAGCGCGTCCCGGTACCGCTGCACCGCCTTGTCGCCGGAACCCATGCGCCACAACGCGTTCCCCAGCTCCTCCAGCACCCCGGCCCGCTCGCCCGCGCCGACGCCGGGCAGGTCCGCGAGCACCCGCGCCGCCCGCTCCAGCTGCGCGACCGCGGCCTCCGGCCTGGCCGCGGCGAGCAGCACCACGCCGGTGGCCGCGCGCACCCGCGCCGCGCCGCGCTCGTCGGCCAGCTCGCGGTAGTGGAACTCCAGGTCCCGGTAGCAGTCCAGGGCCAGGTGCAGCCTGCCCCAGCGCCGGTACACCTCGGCCCGCCGCCACAGCACGTCCGCGATGCCGTCCGGGTCGCCGAGCCGCCGCCGGGCGCGCAGCTCCCGCACCCCGTGCTCCTCGGCGGTGACGAAGTCCCCGTGGTCGGCGAACCACACCGCGCTCAACCGCAGCAGCCCCGCCAGGGCCTCGGGCCGCCGGGACTCGATCGCCGCCTCGGCGCCCCAGTGCGCCAGCTCCTCGGCCCACTTGGGGTCGGCCTCCACCGAGGCCGCCACCCACATCCGCGCCGCCAGCGCCGCCGCCAGGGTGTGCCACCCGGCCTTCACGGCCGCGCGCACCGCGCCCAGCAGCAGCCACCGGTGCCGCACCGGCCACGCCGCCGCCTCCGCCGCGTCGGCGAACTCGGCCTCCGGGAGGGCGAGCGTGCCGCACTCGTGGTCGAACCCGGCCACGTCCGGCACGACCTTCGCGAGCGCGCGCAGCAGGTCCTCGCCGATCCGCCTGGCCACCAGCAGCGCCGCGTCGTCCCACTCGTCGGGCGCGACCGGCTCCGGGTGCAGCCGGAACCGGTCGCCGCCGACCCTGGACAGGCGCGCGGGGCAGTCGTCGCGCAGCGGGCGGTCGAGGACGGCGCTGAGCTCCTCACCCGCGCGGCGCAGGTCGATGCCCGATCCGACCGCGAGCACCCGCATCGGCAGTTCGGGGACGTCGAGCACCAGGAAGGTGTTCAGCAGGTCGGCACGCCACGGGCGGCTGTCCCACACCCCGTACACCGGCACGACTCCTCCCGCTGCGCTTCCACCGCTCGGCCCCGATCATCCGAGGCGGGGATGAGGGCTGCACGACGAGCCACCGGTTCGCACCAGCGAACACCACCCGATCCGACCACAGCCCTCACCCCCCTGGGACTCCGCGTGCCCGGTGATCACCCGAGGGTGGCCGCGAACACCTCGACCCTGGGATCGGCAGGCAGCACGACCGACTGAACCACCTTCGCCGGATCGAGCGCCACGCGGTGCCCGAACAACCGCACCGGCGGCGAGTCCACCCCGGAGCCCGCCTTGATCCGGTGCGGCATCTCCAGCACGACCGCGCTGCCCGAACCGGCCCAGTCGGCCACGACCACCGGCGCGGACGCGCTGGTCCCGTCGGTGTAGCGAACGGTCACCGCCGTGCCGACGGGGCCGTTGTGCGCCGCGCCCACCAGGTTCAGCGCCGGGTACCTCCCCTCGGGCAGCAGCAGCGCCTGCCCGCGCGCCTCCACGAAGTTGGGCGCGGTCCCGGAGGTGTCGGGGGCGACGTAGGTGACACCGCCCCAGGTGACCCGGCCGGTGGGCAGCAGGGCCGCGTCGTAGCTCCAGCCGCCGCCGTCGAAGTCGCCCTCGCCGGGTGCGGCGGCGGTGGCCGTGCCGTCGTGGTTGAGCGCGGCGGACAGGTCGACCGCGCACCACCCGTCACCGCTCGCCGCGCACGCCACCGCTTCGCGGATCTCCACGGCGACCTTCGCCGTGGTGGTGTTCGGACCGCGCGCGGTCACCGAGACCTCATAGGAGCCCGGCGGGGTGTTCGCCGGGATGGTCACCGGGACCTCGACCTCGCGCTGCGCGGGCAGCGTGAACGACGGGATCACCAAGGGGCGCAGCGGAACCCGCCAGCCCTCGGGCGCGGACGCGGTGAACGAGACCGGCAGCAGGAGCGGGGACTGGGCGAGCACGTCGAGCGCGAACGGCACCGTGCGCCGCTCGGCCGAGGTGGGCAGCACCGCGGTCGACGGGCGCAGCGAGGCGTCCAGGTGCGCTCGGGTGTCCGGCAGGCCCCGGCTGATCGACGGCGGCCGGGCGTCGGCGGAGGTGCCCCAGGTCGACGGGGACGTGCCGAGCCGGTGCTGGAGCGAGCCGCCGCGCGCCACGTCGTCCCAGGACAGCCAGGTCTTGCGCACGTCCTTGCCGTTCAACGACACCCGCTGCACGTAGCGGTTGGCGTCGCTGGCCCCCGGCGCGGTGATGGCGAGCGCCTTGTCTCCGATGTGGACGGTCGCGCTGGGGAACTGCGGGCTGGACAGGGCGAAGAAGCCCGCGCCGCTCATCGTCGGGTACAGGCCCAGCGAGGAGAACACGTACCAGGCGGACATCGTGCCCAGGTCGTCGTTGCCGGTCATGCCGTCCGGCCCGTCGGTGAACAGGGTCATGGCCGCCCGCACCACGGTCGCCGTCTTCGCGGGCGCGCCCACCGACAGGTAGGTGTACGGCGCGTGCAGATCGGGCTCGTTGTTCGGGTTGTAGGTCGGCTTGCCGTAGTAGTCGTACGGCTGGGTGATCCACTCGGTGCGCGCGGTGCCCGCCGGGTCGACGAGCAGCTTGTCGTAGGCGAAGAACGCGTCGAGCCTGCGCTCGGTCTCGCGCCGCCCGCCCATCAGGTCGACCAGCCCGTCGGGGTCCTGCGGCACGAGCCACTGGTACTGGTATGCGCCGCCCTCGTGGAACTGGTGCCCGGCCTCGACCGGGTCGTACGGCGCGAGCCAGGTGCCGTCCTGGGTGCGCGGGCGGAAGTGCTTGGTGCCGGAGTCCCAGAGGTTGCGGTACCACTTGCCGCGGGCGGCGAAGGCGCGCGCGTCCTCCTCCTGCCCCAAGCCTTCCGCCATCAGGGCGAGCGCGGCGTCGGCCGCCGCGTACTCCAGCGTCGCGGACGCCGGGTGGGCGCAGTCGTTGTCGCCGCCCTTGTGGGGGCAGTCCACGCCCTTCTCCAGCCCGGACGGCACGTAGCCGCGCTCCAGGTAGTGCTCGACGCCGGAGCGCCCGTTGTACGGCGAGTCGTCCGGCGGCAGGCTGGTGGCGTTGCGCTTGAGCAGCTCGTACGCCTCGGCCTCGTGACCCTTGAGCAGCCCGCGCGACCACGCCTCGACCAGGAACGGGGTGACCGGGTCGCCGGTCATGATGTTGGTCTCGCTGTTGGCCAGCGCCCACCTCGGCAGCCAGCCGCCGTCGCGGCCCGCCGCGAGGACCGACAGCGCGACGTCCCGCGCCACCTCGGGCTCGAGGAGTTCGAGGAGCTGGTTCTGCGGGCGGTAGGTGTCCCACAGCGAGAAGTTCTGGTGCGGCGTGAAGTCCTGCGCCTGCTTCACCTGCCCGCCGAACGCGGTGTAGCGGCCGTCCACGTCCCCGGCGAGGTTCGGGTGCAGCACCGAGTGGTAGAGCGAGGTGTAGAACGCCTTGCGGCGCTCCGGGCTCCCGCCGCCGATCTCCACGCGCCCCAACTGCTCCTGCCAGGTCTGCCGCAGCGCGGCGCGGGCGGCGTCGAAGTCGTGGCCGTCGGTCTCGGCGGCCAGGTTCTTCCGCGCGCCCTCGATCCCGGTGTAGGACAGGCCGACCTTGACCACCACGTCCCGGTCGGCGGTGGTGTCGAACGTGGCGTAGGCCCCGTTGCCGCCGCTGCCCGACGCCTCCCGCGCGCCGGGCGTGACCGCGCCGCCGCGCCAGGTCCCGAACGCCTGGAAGGGCCGGTCGAACGAGGCGGTGAAGTACACGGTGTGCTCGTCCAGCCCGGCGCAGAACCGCCCGGCCCGCACCCGGCCCTCCACGGTGCGGTCGTCGACCACCCGCACCTGCGAGTCGAGCACCTGCTGGTTGGCCTTGCCGGTGTTGAGCAGCACGTTGCCGCTCGCGCCCGCCGGGAACGAGTAGCGCTGCCAGCCGGTGCGCGGCGTGGCGGTCAGCTCGACGCCGATGCCGTACCGCTGGAGGCCGACGCGGTAGTAGCCGGGTTCGGCCTCCTCGTCGTCGTGGCTGTAGGCGGACCGGTAGGCGTTGTGGTCGGTGCTGGTGACCGCGCCGGTGGTGGGCATGATCGGCAGCTCGCCCGCGACGGGGCAGCCGACGCCGGACAGGTGGGTCTGGCTGAAGCCGTGGATGAAGCCCTGCTGGTAGTCGTAGCCGCCCTGGCCGCCGGTGTCCGGGCTGACCTGGACCATGCCGAACGGGGCGCTCGCGCCGGGGAAGGTGTTGCCGAAGTTCTGGGTGCCGACGAACGGGTTGACCAGGGTGACGGGGTCCTCCGCCGCGCTCCCGGACGACGGCTGGGCCTGGGCTGGGACGGCCGCTCCGAGCACGAGCAGTGCTGCGGCGGCCAGTGCTGTGCTGCCTCGCGGGAGGGTCATCGTCGACGGCCTCTCTGTGTGACAACGTTGTCAAGCAACAGGGTCGAACAGGCGGTTCGGTTCCCGGACCGCTCCCTGAGGGTGGCGCACCACCCCATGGCCGTCCAGAGCGCCGAAGTGGGACGCGGGGCGCGGCACCCGAACGGTCCCGCGCCCCGCCCCCGCACCGGGTCAGGGCGTCCAGGGCGCGTCGAAGCTCCAGCTCACGTCCTGGGCGTACGAGACCGGGTTGTCGTACGCGTGGGCCCCGCCGTCGCTGGCCGCCCACACCTCCGCGTTGTAGTGCCGGACGTTCGCGCCCAGCTCGTTCACCGAGGCCAGCCGCGCGCCGCCGGTCCCCGGCTGGGCGCAGAACGTGGCGTCCCGGCGGAAGAGGTCGGTGTTCGGGTTGGTGTCCAGGCGCAGCCGGTACGAGGCGTGCCGCAGGAACCGGCCGGGCAGGTTCCGCGACTCGAACGAGTAGCAGGACGGGTCGGCCAGCCCGCGCCGCACGACGAACGTCGCGTCGGCCTTGGTGGTCGCGTCGCTCGCGGGGCCGACCACGTCGGTGCGGGCCAGGCTGTCCCGGTGCCGCAGGAACCGGTCGGTGAAACCGGGCGTGGTCACCCGCAGCGAGCGCGCCTGGTCGACGGGCAGGTCGACCCCGCTGCGCCACAGCGGGATCGTGACGTTCCAGGTGGTGTCCCGGGTGAAGCTCGCCGCGCCGTCCCACGGGTTCGGGCCGCCGCTGCGGGCCACGTACACGCCCTCGTTGTAGTGCCGCAGGAAGTGGCCCGGCAGGTTCTTGGACTCGAACGCCGTCGCGCCCCAGCCGTCGCGGGCGCAGAACGTCGCGTCACCGGCGAACAGCGCGCTGCCGTCGTTGGCGTCCAGCCGCACCCGCGAGGACGAGTGCCGCAGGTAGCTGCCGGGGAAGTTCCGCGATTCCAACGAGTAGCAGGCCGAGTCGGCGAGCCCTGGGCGCAACCGGTAGGTGGCGTCCTTGGTCGCGCCCTCGCCGCTGCCGGGGGTGAGCACGTCGGTGCGGGCCAGGGAGTTCTGGTGCCGCAGGAAGCGGGTGGTGAAGCCGGGGGTGGCGACCTTGAGCGAGACCAGCTCGTCCCGCCCGACCTCGGTCCCCCTGGCGCGCGCCAGGACCCGCTGGTTGACCGCCCTGACCCGCTCGGCGTCCACCTTCAGCACCTGGCGGTCGTAGGTGTGGAAGCCGTTGACCTCGTTCTCCACGTCGTACGGCTCGGTGTACACCGAAGCGGAGAGCCCCCGCGTCTGCACGAACCGGCCGACCTCCTCGGTGATCGTGACGTACCGGCTGGTCAACGAGTTCTCGTCGGGGTAGAGGTCGCCGTAGGCGAAGCCCTGGCCGGGCTGGTGCTCGTGCCCGGTGATCCGCCGCCCGAGCCCGCCGTACTCGCCGAGCACGGCGATCCGCCCGTCGGGCTGCCGGGTGCCGGAGGACATCTGGTAGGCGTGGTCGTCGATCACGTCCCCGTTGCCGGGGTCGGGGTCGGAGACGCAGCAGTTGGACCCGGAGTTGTGGTTGATCAACCGGGTGTTGTCCAGCGACCGCACCAGGTCCGTGATCCGCCCGGCGTCGTACTCGCCCCAGCCCTCGTTGAACGGGACCCACTGCACGATCGACGTGATCCCCTTGAGGTGCTCGATCGTCCGGCGCAGCTCGGACTCGAAGTTGGCGTGGCTGTTCGGGGCCTCGTCCACCGAGTCGACCGACGGCATGTCCTGCCACACCATCAGCCCGAGCCTGTCCGCCCAGTAGTACCAGCGCGCCGGTTCCACCTTGATGTGCTTGCGGACCATGGTGAAGCCCAGTGCCTTCTGCTGCTCCAGGTCCGACCGCAGCGCCGCGTCGGTGGGCGCGGTGTAGACGCCGTCCGGCCAGTAACCCTGGTCCAGGGTGCCGAGCTGGAACACGAAGTCCCCGTTCAGCAGCGGCCTGGTGACCCCGCCGATGACGGCCTTGCCGAGCGAGCGCATCCCGAAGTACCCGGTGACCGCGTCGCCGCCCGCCATGGTGACGCGCAGGTCGTACAGGAACGGGTCGTCCGGCGACCACAGCCGCGCGTTCGGCACCGGCACCCGCAGGTGCTGCCCCACGGTCCCGGACGCCGTGCCGACGACCTGGCCGCCGCTGAGCACCTGGGCCTGCACCTGCCTGCCCGCGCTGCCCTGCACGACCAGGTCCAGCACCCCGGCGGGCACGTCCGGCGTGGTGTCCAGGCGCGTGATGTGGTTGGTGGCCACGGGTTCGAGCCACACCGTCTGCCAGATCCCGGACGCGGGCGTGTACCAGATGCCGCTCGGGTTCCGCCGCTGCTTGCCGATCGGGTAGCGCTGCCCGTCGACCGGCGAGTTGACCCCGACCACGATCTCGTTGGCGCCGCCGCGGAGCGCGCCGGTGATGTCGAACGAGAACGGGTCGAACCCGCCGGTGTGCGTGCCGACCTGGGTCCCGTTGACCCAGACCCGGCTCTCCCAGGTGACGGCGCCGAAGTTGAGCTTCACGCGCCGCCCGTCCCAGCCCGCGGGGACGGTGAAGGTCCGCCGGTAGAACATGCTGTCCTCGTGCCGCTTGATGCCGGACAGCGCCGACTCGATCGCGTAGGGCACCAGGACGCCCTCGGCGAGCGGGCGGCCGATCGGCGGGTCGTCCAGGTTCGCGGCGCCCGCGAACTCCCACACCCCGTTGAGGTTCTGCCAGTCCGGCCGGACGAGCTGCGGGCGCGGGTACTCCGGGAGGGCGTTGGTGGGCGAGACCTGGTTGGTCCACGGCGTGGTCAGCGGCGCGGGCTTGGGCTGCCACACCGCGTCCGCGGACGGGCCCGCGTCGGCGGACCGCGCCGAGGCGGCCGGTTGGGCGAGCGCCGGGGCGGCCGAGCCGACGACCAGCAGGGCCGCCAGCGGGGCTAAGAGGGCGCGGGACAGGGATCTGCGCATGGGGGGACACTCCGGTGGGTCCGGGGACTCGCTTGCAGGGACCCGCGCACGCGGACGCGCGGGGTGGAGCTGCCGGGTGGAGGCGCCTGCGGCGGGAGAACGCCCTGGACGGTTGCGCCCCCGCTTTTTACATCGTTGGCACAACGTTGTAAACCCTCCGAACCGCCCGCTAAGATCACCACCCGATGCCGTCCCACCAGCGACAAGGGGGCCGGGTGGCCACAACCCTCAAGGACGTCGCCACCTTGGCGGGCGTCTCGGTCAAGACGGTGTCGAACGTGGTGAACGGCCACAGCTTCGTGAAGCCGGAGAACCGCCGCCGCGTCGAGCAGGCGCTGGCCGCCACCGGGTACCGGCCGAACCTGGGCGCGCGGAACCTGCGCAGGGGCCGCACCGGGTTCGTCGCGCTGGTGGTGCCGGAGCTCGGCGTCCCGTACTTCGGCGAGCTGGCGGGCCAGGTGCTCACGGCCGCGCGCGAGCACGACTGGAACGTGCTGATCGAGCAGACCCAGGGCACGCGGGAGGGCGAGCGCGCCACCCTGGCCGCGCTCGGCCCGCACCTGGTGGACGGGGCGCTGGTGAGCCCGGAGGCCCTGACGGCGGCGGACTTCGGCGACCCGGCGGTGCCGGTGGTGCTGCTGGGCGAGCACTCGGTGGACGCGCGCCTGGACCGGGTGGGCATCAACAACGTCCTGGCGGCGCGCGAGGCGGTGGCGCACCTGGTGTCGTTGGGGCGCACCAGGATCGCCGCGATCGGCGCGCACCCGGCGCGCGGCACGGCGGCGCAGCGGCTGGCCGGGTACCGGGAGGCGCTGGCTCGGGCCGGGTTGCCGGTGCGCGAGGAGCTGGTGGCGCGGGTGGCGAACTACCACCGCCGCGACGGCGCCGAGGCGATGGCGGCCCTGCTGGCGCTGCCGCAGCCGCCGGACGCGGTGTTCTGCTTCAACGACCTGCTGGCGACCGGCGCGCTGCGGGCGGCGGCCGAGCGCGGGGCGCGGGTGCCCGAGGACGTGGCGGTGGTCGGGTTCGACAACACCGAGGAGGGCGCGTTCAGCCTGCCGTCGCTGACCACGGTCGCCCCGGACAAGGCCGCGATCGCGCGCGAGGCGGTGGAGCTGCTGCGCAGGCGGGTGGCGGGCGAGGCGGACGAGCCGCGCGAGGTGCGGGCGCCGTTCGCGCTGCGGGTGCGGGAGAGCACCGGCGGCAGCGCGCGGTAACCGGTCAACCACCTGCGGGCCGGACGTCCCGGCCTGTGCGAGGATCGACCCGAGCCCGAACCGTTCAGGCGACCAACGCCGAGGGAGCGTCATGATCTTCATCACCGCCAAGTTCCTGGTCAAGCCCGAGCACGCCGACAACTGGCCGGAGATCAGCCGGGCGTTCACCGAGGCGACCCGCGCCGAGGCCGGGTGCCTGTGGTACGACTGGTCCCGCAGCCTGGACGTGGCGAACGAGTACGTGCTGGTCGAGGCGTTCAAGGACGACGACGCGGCGGTGGAGCACGTGAACTCGGCGCACTTCAAGACCGCCCAGGAGGAGCTGCCGCCCTACCTGGTGGAGACCCCGAGGATCGTCAACGCCAAGGTCCCCCAGGACACCTGGTCCGAGCTGGGCGAGCTGGCCGTTAAGAACGGCTGAGACGCGCGGGGGCCCCGGCGATCGCGCGCCGGGGCCCCACCGTCCACCGCGGACTGATCAGCAGATCGTCTGCTTGCTGTTGACGAGCGTGTTGTTGCGGAACGTGGTGTTCGTGCCGCACGGGTTCTCGGTGATCGCCGAGTTGGTCACCCGCAGGTTCTGCACCACGACGTCCTTGGTCACCGGGAACTCCGACCGCGACGCGAGCCTGATGTCGCCGGGCCCGGTCACGGTCCCGCTCTGCGCGGCCAGGTTCACGTTGTAGCAGTTCTCGATCAGGATCGCGTTGTTGCCGGTGTTCGCGATGTCCACCCGGTCGATCTGCAGCCCGCCGCTCTCGGACACGCAGAACACCCCGCGCCCGCCGCCGCGCGCGATCACCTGCCCGACCCGGACGTTGATCGGGTAGGCGTTGTTGATCCGCCCGTTCCGGTTGGCGGTGCGGAACGCCGCGTACCCGGTGCCGGTCCCGGCGCCGTCCGCGTCGACCAGGGTGACGTTCGCGTTGACGGTGTCGTTGAGCAGCAGCCCGGACTCGCCGACGTTGCGCGCGGTGACCGTGCCGACGGTCAGCCCGTCCAGGCCGTAGGTCTCCACGGCGTGGCTGGACGCGCCGGACACGTACACGTTGTCGATGCGCACGTTCCTGGTGCGCACCGAGGTGTCGCCCCGGTTGTCGATCCGCACGCCGAGCCCGCTGGACAGCCGCATGTCGATCTGGCCGAGCACGACGTTGGTGGCGTTGCGGATGAAGATGCCGTACAGCGGCGTCCCGGTGACGTTGAGGTGCTGGACCTCGACGTCGGTGACGCCGCGCGCGTACACCGGGGCCTGGTCGCCGGTGCCGCTGCCGGTGACGTTGATGGTGCCGCACACGTCGAGCACCGTGTAGCTGGGCAGCGAGAACCGCGACCCGGCGCTCATCGTGCCGGAGCCGCGCACCACCAGGCGCTCCTTGCTGGTGCGCCCGGACGTGAGCGCGCCGACGGCGGCCTGCATGGCGGCGCGCATGTCGGCGCCGGTGTGCACGGTCGTGCTGCCGCGCTTGGCGGTCCAGGTGCTGCCGGACTTGGTCACCTCGGCGTGGTACGCGCCGCTCCCGCAGTCCGCGGCCGACGCCGGGGCCGGGTCGACCGCGCCGTGGACCAGGGCCGCGCCGAGCACCGCGGCGCCGATCGCGGCGGCGCTCCTGCTGGCCTTCTTCCTCACCATGAGCCGGTTCTCCTCGCTAGGGGGGCGTTTCCTCGCGGCGGCGGAGACGGGCTTGTCGCTCCCGGCGCCCGCTGGGGTCAACGGGAGCCGGGAGCGTTCGGTTCACGAACGGTTCCGCGCGAGCCGCCCTCGGCTCAGTAGTGGACGTCCGGCCAGGGCGGGGTGGCCATGCCGTCGCCGATGAAGAAGCTCGGGTGCGGCGGCTGGTTGTAGGCCGTGTTCTGCCAGGCGATCGCGACCCGGTACATGGTGTCGTGCATCAGGGTCGGGATGCGCCGGTCGGTCTGGTGCGGGGTGGAGTGGATCCGGAGCGCGGTGTTGTTGGTGGTGGGCCACACCACCTCCTCGCGCCAGTCGCCGAACAGGTCGCCGGACAGCGACGGGGTGGCCTTGGTGCCGTTGTTGCTGTGCACGTCGGAGGCGGTCAGCAGCCGGGTGTCGCCGCCGGCGCCGTACTTGTCGATCCGGGTCTGGTCCACCAGCTCGCGCACCGGGTCGCCGTCCCACCAGGCGAGGAAGTTGATCGAGCTGGGCTTGCGCCCGATCTCCGCCCCCTTGGCGCTGCGCAGGTTCGCGTCGCGCGCCGACCACGCCTCGGCTCCGGGGCTGCCCGCCCAGATGTCGCCCGCGACGCCGCGCCCGTTGTCGCCGCCGGACGCGGTGGTCCACACGCGGGAACCGGTGCGGGCGTCGGCGAGGAACGAGCCGGGCTTGGAGGTGTCCTCGTCGACCTTGAAGTACTCCAGCCCCGCCCGCGACGGGTCGAGGTCGCCCAGGTGCGCGGCGTCCCCGTGCCCGAGCCCGGTGTTCCACAGGCCCCTGCCGCTGTCGTCGATGGCCGCCGCGCCGTAGACGATCTCGTCCCGGCCGTCCGCGTCGACGTCGCCGATGGTGAGCGAGTGGTTGCCCTGCCCCGCGTAGCCGCTGTTGCCGGAGGCCTTGGAGTCGAACACCCAGCGCTTGGTGAGCGCCCCGTTCCGGAAGTCCCAGGCCGCGATCACCGCGCGGGTGTAGTACCCGCGAGCCATGATCAGCGAGGGGCGGGCGCCGTCCAGGTAGGCGGTCCCGGCGAGGAACCGGTCGACCCGGTTGCCGTAGTTGTCGCCCCAGTCTGCGACGGTGCCGCGCGGCGGGTCGTAGTCGACCGTGGACATCGCGGCGCCGGTCTGGCCGTTGAACATGGTCAGGTACTCGGGGCCGGTGAGCACGTAGCCGGAGGAGTTGCGGTGGTCGGCGGAGGCGTTGCCGATCACCGTGCCGCGCCCGTCGACGGTGGCGTCGGCGGTCTTCATGGCCACCTCGGCCTTGCCGTCGCCGTCGTAGTCGTAGACCTGGAACTGGGTGTAGTGCGCGCCCGCCCGGATGTTGCGGCCCAGGTTGATCCGCCACAGCCTGGTGCCGTTGAGCTTGTAGGCGTCGACGTAGACGACGTCGGTGGTGCCGGACTGGGAGTTGTCCTTGGCGTTGGTGGTCTCCCACTTGAGGACGAATTCGTAGACGCCGTCGCCGTCCAGGTCGCCGACGCTCGCGTCGTTCGCGGCGTAGGCGCTCGACGGCGGTTGGATCGGGACGTCCCGGTAGCCGTTGCCGAAGGCCAGCGAGGCCGGGGACGCGGGCTGCTCGGCCCCGTTGACCACCGCGCGGACGGTGTAGGAGGCGTCGGCCGCCGCGCCGCTGTCCAGGTAGTTCGTGGAGCCGGTGATGGGTGAGGCGTTCAGCTTGGCGCCGCCCCGGTAGACGTTGAACGCCACGTTCTGCGGGTCGCCGCCCAGGAGCCGCCAGCTGACCAGGTTCCCGCTGCCGGAGCGGACGCTGATCAGGCCCCGGTCGAGCCGCTCGACCTGCTTGCGCCCGGTCGGGTCGGGCAGCGGCGCGGTGCCGCCGCCGGTGGTCGTGGTGGTGGGGCCGCCGGTGGTCGTGGTCGTGGTGGTCGTGGTGGGCGCGACGCCGCCGGTGCACGTGGTGCCGTTGAGCGCGAAGCCCGACGGGACGACCGGCTCGCCGGTCCGGGAACCGTTGAACCCGAACGAGACCGAGCCGCCGGTGGGGATGGCCTTGTTCCAGTCCACGTTGGACGCGGTGACCGTCGTGCCCGAGGACGAGAACGCCGCGTTCCAGCCCTGGTCGACCTTCTCGCCGGAGGCGGCGGTCCAGACCAGGGACCACCCGTCGACGGGGTCGCCGAGGTTGTTGACGGTGACGGTGGCGGAGAAGCCGCCCTGCCACTGGTTCTGCACGGTGTAGTCGACCTTGCAAGCCGGGGCGGCCGAGGCCGTGCCCACGACGACCAGTCCGCCGCTCAGCGCGGTGGCGGCGGCGACTGCCGCGCCCAACCGCGCGCGGAACGAGTTGGTGAGCACCGTTGCTCCTTCATCTCGCTTCTGGGAACGCTCCCATGTGAGAACCGAGTGAAGCGGATTCGGACACGACGGGTCAACCCCTTCTGGAAAGCGCTTTCTCGACGGCGATCGGCGTTCGACAACGGCCGCCGCGCTGTTCGACACGGGGGCCGGGGGAGTTCGTCGACACGGGGACGGGGCGTTCGGCTGGGCGGGACGGCTCGGGCCGGAGCGCTCGACCGGGCCGCGCGGGCCAGCCGCACAGGGCGGGGCGCTCAGGCCAAGCCACTTGGGCGGTTCGCTCGGGCCCAGCCACTCGGGCCACGCCGCTCAGGCAAGGCCGGGCCGCTCGGGCCGAGCCGGACCGCTCGAGCCAGCCGCACAGGCCAAGCCACTCGGCCGGATCGCTCGGCCGGAGCGCTCGGGCCGAGCCCCTCAGGGCTGGATGATGTACGCGATCCCCCCGGACCCGCCGCCGACCCCGCCGCCGGGCAGGGGTCGCTTGGTCCGCAGCCACACGTTCTCGAACGCCCGCCGGGGGTACACCCGCCGCACCGACGGGTTGTCCGGCGAGGCCGGGTCGTTGGCGATCACGTCGCCCCGCTCGGTGAACCCGACCACGACCATGATGTGCCCGGCCGTCGAGTACCCCGACCCCGGCAGCTCGTCGGCCTGGAACGCCTGCGAGGTGATCACCGGGACGCCGCGCGCGATGTGCCGCTCCAGCTCCAGCAGCGAGGTCAGCCGGGTGATGTGCGCCCTGAGCCCGAAGTGCGCCGCGTACGCCGTGTTGAACGGCCAGTTCCCCGCGCCCCGGTAGTCGTGGTCGTAGGTGTGCCTGGCCGCGTGGTCCACGGTCGGGTCCGCGTACGACGGGTCGACCCACGAGGTCTCCTCGGGCGTCGGCCCGCGCCCCCAGTACTCCACGACCATCTCGGTGGACGACGGGCTGCACCACGCCTCGCCGCCGCCGTCGTACTCCGGGTACTCCCCCAGGTGCACGTTCTGCGAGTACCGGGGCACGTCCAGCTCGATCCCGCGCGCGGGCCCCGGCCTGCTGGCGGGCACGGTGAACCGGTCCGGCACCGCCGACGCCATCACGCCGACCAGCGACACCGAGGGAGCCGCGGCCTGCCCGACCGCGCGGTGCAGGGTCACCCGGACCTGGTGCGCCACCAGCGGTTCCCCGGCGACGAACGTGTCCACGTCCACCGACCCGTGCTCGTCGGACTGCCCGGACACCGTGGCCCGCTTGATGTCCGCGTCCCCGTGCGCCCAGCGCCCCAGCACGTACCAGCCGCTGGTCCAGCCGTCGCCCACCGACCGGAACTCCACCTGGATCCAGGTGCCCGCGGGCGTGCGGGCGTTCCAGGAGGCCACCGCCTGGGTCGCCGGGAAGCCGAGCCGCCGCACCGGCGAGGTCCAGCGCGCGTACTCGTACGCCCGCCCCTCCCGCTCGACGCGGCCGACCGGCCGGGCCAGCTCCAGCCCGTCCCGCCCGACCAGGGCGCCCTCGAACGTCCCCTGGCGCAGCGAGCCGGCGCTCCACTCGTGGTAGTCCACAGCTCCCCCCGACCGCGCGGCGACCGCGGGGATCGCCGTCGCCGACACCACCGCCACGCACAGCACCGCGCCCGCCGCGAGCAACCTCATGTGGGAGATTGTCGCGGCGGGCGCGGTGGTGGTAAACACCCGACCGGGTCAGGTCACGAGCGGCGCTTGGTCCACACGTCGTAGGCGACGGCGGCCAGCAGCACCAGGCCCTTGACCAGCATCACCTGCTCGCTGGGCGAGCCGATCAGGGACATGCCGTTGTTGATGACGCCCATGATCATGCCGCCGGTGATCGCGCCGACCACCTTGCCGACACCGCCCTGCACGGCCGCGCCGCCGATGAAGGCCGCCGCGATCGCGTCGAGCTCGAACGAGTTGCCCGCCGTCGGGCCGGCCTGGTTGAGCCGACCGGCGAAGATGACGCCCGCGAGCGCGGCCAGCATCCCCATGTTGACGAACAGCCAGAACGTGACCTGCTTGGTCTTCACGCCGGACAGCTGCGCCGCCTGGAGGTTGCCGCCGATCGCGTAGATGTGGCGGCCGAACACCGAGCGGTTGGCGAGCAGCGAGTAGCCCAGCGCCAGCGCCGCGAGCAGCACGAGCACCCACGGCAGGTTGCGGAAGCGGGCCAGCTGCACCACGACGGCCAGCACGAGCACCGCCATGCCGACGATCTTGGCGATGAACACGCCCATCGGCTCGACGGTCTGCTTGTAGCCCAGGCGCGCCTGGCGCTTGCGCAGCTGCGAGAACGCGTAGGCCGCCACGCAGGCGAGGCCGACCAGCAGGGACACCAGGTCCGCGCCGCCCAGCGGGCCGAGCGCCACGTTGCCCAGGTAGCCCTCGGTGAAGCCGTTGGCCAGCGTCCGGATCGGGTCCGGGAACGGGCCGATGCCCTGGTTGCCCAGGACGGTCATGGTGAGGGCGCGGAAGACCAGCATGCCCGCGAGCGTCACGATGAACGCGGGGATGCCGAAGTACGCGATCCAGTACCCCTGCGCCGCGCCGATCATCGCGCCCACCAGGAGCGTGATGAGCACCGCGAGCGGCCAGGCCAGCCCCATCTTCACGGTGAGCACCGCGCAGACCGCGCCGGTCACCGCCACCACCGAGCCCACCGACAGGTCGATGTGCCCGCCGATGATCACCAGGATCATGCCGATCGCGAGGATCAGCACGTAGGAGTTCTGGACGATGATGTTGGAGATGTTCTGGGGCGTGAGCAGCGCGCCGTCGGTCAGCACCGAGAACAGCACCACGATGAACGCGAACGCCACGTAGATGCCGGACTGGCGGATGTTGATCGAGAACTTGTTCCTGGCGCCGGGAGCCGCGGGGGCGACCGGCGGATCGAGTTTGGCGGTGCTCATGTCATCTGTCCCTGGGTCATGTGCTGCATCAGGCGTTCCTGGGTTGCTTCGGCGCGGTCCACCTCACCGGTGATCCGACCGGACGACAGCGCGTACACGCGGTCGCACAGGCCGAGCAGCTCCGGCAGTTCGGAGGAGATCACCAGCACCGCGAGGCCCTGCTCGGCCAGCTCGTTGATGATCGTGTAGATCTCGTACTTCGCGCCGACGTCGATGCCTCGGGTCGGCTCGTCGAGGATCAGCACCTCGGGGTCGGTGAACATCCACTTGGCCAGCACGACCTTCTGCTGGTTGCCGCCGGACAGCGTGCCGACCGTGGTCGCCACGCTGGACGTCTTGATGTTCATGCTCCGCCGGTACTTCTCGGCGACCGCGTGCTCCTCGTTCTCGTTGACCCACGTCCTGGGCGCGAGCTTGCGGAGCGCGGCTGCGGAGATGTTGCGCTGGACGTCGGCGATCAGGTTGAGCCCGTACCGCTTGCGGTCCTCGCTGACGTAGGCGATGCCGTGGGCGATCGCCTGGTCGACGGTCTTGGTGCTGATCTCCTTGCCGTTCTTGAAGACCTTGCCGGAGATGTTGGTCCCGTAGGTCCGCCCGAACAGGCTCATCGCCAGCTCGGTGCGGCCCGCGCCCATCAGCCCGGCGAGGCCGACGATCTCGCCGCGCCGCAGGGTGAGCGAGGCCTTGTCGACCACGACCCGGTCGGCCTGGACGGGGCTGTGCACCGTCCAGTCCTCGATCCGCAGCACCTCGTCGCCGATCTTCGGCTCGCGGGGCGGGTAGCGGTTCTCCAGGTCGCGGCCGACCATGCCGGAGATGATCCGGTCCTCGGTGAGCCCCTCGGCGGGCAGCGTCTCGATGGTCTGGCCGTCGCGCAGGATCGTGATGTTGTCCGCGATCCGCGTGATCTCGTTGAGCTTGTGCGAGATGATCACCGAGGTGATCCCCTCGTTCCGGAGCCCTTCGAGCAGGTCGAGGAGGTGGGCCGAGTCCTCGTCGTTGAGCGCCGCGGTGGGCTCGTCGAGGATGAGCAGCTTCACCTCCTTCGACAGGGCCTTCGCGATCTCCACCAGCTGCTGCTTGCCCACGCCGATGTCGCTGACCTGCGTCACCGGGTTCTCCCGGAGGCCGACGCGGGCCAGCAGCTCGGCTGCCTCGTGGTTGGTCCTGTTCCAGTCGATCAGGCCCTTGGAGGCGCGCTCGTTGCCCAGGAACATGTTCTCCGCGATGGAGAGCTGCGGGGCGAGCGCCAACTCCTGGTGAATGATCACGATGCCGAGCCGCTCGCTGTCGCGGACGGTCGAGAACGCGACCGGCTGCCCGTCGTAGACGATCTCGCCTTCGTAGGAGCCGTGCGGGTGCACCCCGGAGAGCACCTTCATCAGCGTGGACTTGCCAGCGCCGTTCTCCCCGCAGATCGCGTGGATCTCACCGCGCTGAACGGCGAAGTTGACGTCGCTCAGCGCGGTGACCCCCGCGAACCTCTTGGTGATGCCGCGCATCACCAGGATGTCGTCGGTCATCGTTACTTCAGCTCATCCGCCGTGTAGTAGCCGGTCTCCACGAGCTCCTTCTCCCAGTTCGACTTGTCGATGGCGACGAAGTCGAGCAGGTAGGCCGGGACGACCTTCTTGCCGTTGTTGTAGTCGGTCTCGTTGTTGACCTCGGGCTTCTCGCCCTTGAGCAGCGCGTCCGCCATCTTGACCGTCACGTCGGCCAGCTTGCGGGTGTCCTTGTGCACGGTGGCGTACTGCTCGCCCGCGATGATCGACTTGACCGAGGCGACCTCGGCGTCCTGGCCGGTCACGATCGGCCAGGGCTGGCCCGCCGTGCCGTAGCCGCTGGACTTGAGCGCGGAGAGGATGCCGATGGAGATGCCGTCGTAGGGCGAGAGGACGCCCGCGACCTTGTCACCGCCGGAGTAGGTGGAGGTGATCAGGTCCTCCATGCGGCGCTGCGCGGTGGCCGGGTCCCAGCGCAGGGTGGCCGCCACCTTGAAGTCCTTCTGGCCGCTCTTGACGACGAGGGTGCCCTTGTCGATGTGCGGCTGGAGGACGGACATCGCGCCGTTGAAGAAGAACGGGGCGTTGTTGTCGTCCGGCGAGCCGCCGAACAGCTCGATGTTCAGCGGGCCGGTCGCGGAGCCGGGGGAGCCATCGGCGTTGATGACCTTGAGACCGGTCAGCAGGGAGGTGGCCTGCTGGACGCCGACCTTGAAGTTGTCGAACGAGGCGTAGTAGTCGACGTTCGGCGAGTCCAGGATGAGCCGGTCGTAGGAGATGACCGGGATGTTCTGGGCCTTGGCCTGCTCCAGCTGGTTGCTGAGGGCCTTGCCGTCGATCGAGGCCACGATCAGGAGCTTGGCGCCCTTGGTGATCTGGTTCTCGAGCTGGTTGACCTGCGTCGGGATCTGGTCCTCGGCGTACTGGAGGTCGACCTTGTAGCCCTTGGCCTCCAGGGCCTGCTTGATGTTGTCCCCGTCGTGCACCCAGCGCTCGGAGGACTTGGTGGGCATCGTGACGCCGATCAGGGCGCCCTCGGTGTCCCCGCCCTTCTGGTCCACCGTCTTCTCAGCCGACCCGCAGGCCGACAGTGACACAGCCAGCGCCGCGGCGCTGAACGCCGCGACGATCTTCGGAAACTTCATTGTTTCTCCTCCGGGTGTTGCGTGGCGGTGTTGCCCGCGCCGGTGGTGCTGGCGCGGTGGTGCCGGGGGTGGCGAACCCCACCGGTCCTGACCACCACCCTGACGACGCAGAGTAGTGGTCTGGACCAGCGGGGTTCGACCGGGCTCGTTAGCGGAGCCCCTGCGCCAGGCGGTAGTACGCCTGGTTCCAGCGGAGCCGGTCCGCGAACTGCTCCGTGGTGGTGCTCTCGTCGATCAGCACCAGTTCGGTTTCCGACATCTGGGCGAAGTCCCGCAGGACCTCGGAGCCGACGGCCTGCGTCAGCACGGTGTGGTGCGGCCCGCCCGCGGTCAGCCAGGACTCGGCGGACACGGCCAGCGACGGCGCGGGCTTCCAGACCGCGCGCGCCACCGGCAGGGCGGGCAGGGGCTCGTCCGGGGCCACGACGTCGATGTCGTTGGCCACCAGGCGGAAGCGGTCGCCGAGGTCGGACATGCCGATCACGGTGGCCGGACCCTCCAGGGCGTCGAAGACCAGGCGGACCGGGTCCTCGCGCCCGCCGATGCCCAGCGGGTGGATCTCGCAGGACGGGGTGCCCTTCGCGATGGTCGGGCACACCTCCAGCATGTGCGCGCCGAGGATCTTCTCCTCGCCGGGCACCAGGTGGTAGGTGTAGTCCTCCATGAAGGAGGTGCCCTTCCCGGTGCCCTCGCCCATGGCCTTGACGGCCGTGAGCAGCACCGAGGTCTTCCAGTCGCCCTCGCCGCCGAAGCCGTAGCCGTCGGCCATCAGGCGCTGGACCGCCAGGCCCGGCAGCTGCCGGAGCCCGCCGAGGTCCTCGAAGTTCGTGGTGAACGCGCCGAAGCCGCCGTCGACCAGGAAGCGGCGCATCCCGGCCTCGATGCGGGCCGCGTAGCGCAGCGAGTCGTGCCGGTCTCCGCCCTTGGCCAGCTCGGGCGCCAGCCGGTACAGCTCGGCGTAGTCGGCGACCAGCGAGTCGATCTCGTCCTCGCCGACCGCGTCGACCACGGCCACCAGGTCGTTGACGCCGTAGGTGTTGACCGAGACGCCGAAGCGCAGCTCCGCCTCGACCTTGTCGCCCTCGGTGACCGCGACGTCGCGCATGTTGTCGCCGAAGCGCGCCAGGCGCAGGTTCCGCAGCGTGTTGTGGCCCGTGGCCGCCCGCACCCACGCGTCGACCCGGCTGAGCACGCGCGGGTCGGTGGCGTGGCCGACGACGGTCTTGCGCGGCACGCCCAGCCTGGTCTGGATGAACGCGAACTCGCGGTCGCCGTGGGCGGCCTGGTTCAGGTTCATGAAGTCCATGTCGATGGTCGACCACGGCAGGGACTCGTTGAGCTGGGTGTGCAGGTGCAGCAGCGGCTTGCGCAGCGCGTCCAGCCCGGTGATCCACATCTTGGCGGGCGAGAACGTGTGCATCCACGCGATCACGCCGATGCAGTCCGGGTCGGCGTTCGCCTCCAGCATCACCTTGCGGATGGCGCCGGAGTCGGTGAGCACGGGCTTGCTGACGATCTCGGCCGAGATCCGGCCTGCGCCGGCCAGCATCCGCTGGATCTGCAGGGACTGGTCGGCGACCTGATCCAGGGTCTCCGGGCCGTACAGGTGCTGGGAGCCGGTGAGGAACCAGACCTGGGGTGTCGCCGCGGCGGGCATCGTGCGTCCTCCTCGTGGGCTCATTGCCCGTAGACGTTCTGGTAGCGCGCGTAGAGGCTGTCGATGTGCTCCTGCGCGATCCGCTCGGGCTTGCCGAGCTGGAACGCGTGGTGCACGGTGCGCGCCACGTCCTCCAGCATCACGGCCGCCTTCACCGCGTCCTTGGCGTCCTTGCCGATGGTGAAGGGCCCGTGGCCGTGCATGAGGACCGCCCGCGAGCGGCTGTTCGCGAGGGTCTCGACGATGCCCTGGCCGATCGAGTCGTCGCCGATCAGCGCGAACGGGCCGACCGGGATGTCCCCGCCGAACTCGTCGGCCATCATCGTGATGACGCACGGGATGGACTCGCCGCGCGCGGCCCACGCGGTGGCGAACGTCGAGTGGGTGTGCACGACGCCGCCCACGTGGGGCATGTGCCGGTACACGTAGGCGTGCGCGGCGGTGTCGGAGGACGGCGAGTGGTCGCCCTCGACGAGGTTGCCGTGCAGGTCGGTGACGACCATGGCCTCGGGCCCGAGGTCGTCGTAGGAGACGCCGGAGGGCTTGATGACCATCAGGTCCTGGTCGGGCACGCGCGCGGAGACGTTGCCCGCGGTCCAGATGACCAGCTCGTACTTGGTCAGCTGCGCGTGCAGGGACGCGACGGTCCTGCGGATGTCGGCGATGGCGGACACGGTCAGCTCTCCTCCCCCAGCGCCTCGCGGCGGCCGGCCTTCAGGCGGTGCATGACCTCGTTGGCGCCGCGGCCGAAGTAGTCGTGCAGCTCCTGGTACTCGGTGAACAGGCGCTCGTACGCCTGCACGTTCGCCTCGATCGGCTGGTACACGCCCTTGAGCAGGGAGCCCATGGCCAGCGCGGCGGCGCGGATGTCCGGGTAGGCGCCCGCGGCCACGGCGGCGTGCAGCGCGGAGCCGAGCGCGGGGCCCTGCTCGGAGCCGATGACCGACAGCGGCAGGTTGGTGACGTCGGCGTAGATCTGCATGAGCAGCTTGTTGCGCAGCAGGCCGCCCGCGATCACCAGCTCGGTCACCGGGACGCCCGCGTCGGTGAAGGTGTCGACGATGACGCGGGTGCCGAAGGCGGTGGCCTCCAGCAGGGCGCGGTAGGTGTCCTCGGCGCGGGTGGCCAGGGTCTGGCCGACGACGACGCCGGACAGCTCGTGGTCGACCAGGACCGAGCGGTTGCCGCTGTGCCAGTCGAGCGCGACCAGGCCGTGCTGGCCGATCTTCTGCTCGGCGGCCAGCTCGGTGAGCAGCTCGTGGGTGGAGATGCCGCGCTCGCGCGCGGTCTCGTGGTACGAGGCGGGCACCTGGTGCTGGACGAACCAGCCGAAGATGTCGCCGACGCCGCTCTGACCGGCCTCGTAGCCCCACAGGCCGGGGACGATGCCGCCCTCGACGACGCCGCACATGCCGGGCACCTCGGCGAGGTGGTCGCCGTTCATGACGTGGCAGGTGGAGGTGCCCATGATGGCGACCATCTGGCCGGGCTCGACGGCCTGCGCGGCGGGCGCGGTGACGTGCGCGTCGACGTTGCCGACGGAGACCGCGATGCCCTCGGTCAGGCCGGTCCAGGCGGCGGCCTGGGCGGACAGGCCGCCCGCGCGGTCGCCGAGCTGGCCGAGGGGGTGCTCCAGCTTGGTGGAGACGAAGTCGGCGAAGCCGGGGTTGAGGGCGGCCAGGAACTCCGGGGACGGGTAGTTGCCGTCCTGGTAGATGCCCTTGTAACCCGCGGTGCAGGCGTTGCGGACGTAGGTGCCGGTGAGCTGCCAGACGATCCAGTCGGCGGCCTCGACCCAGTGGTCGATCGCGGCGTAGACGTCGGGGGCCTCTTCGAGGATCTGCAGGCCCTTGGCGAACTCCCACTCGGAGGAGATCAGGCCGCCGTAGCGGGGCAGCCAGGACTCGCCGCGCTCCTGCGCCAGCCGGTTGATCCGGTCGGCCTGGCCCTGGGCGGCGTGGTGCTTCCAGAGCTTGACGAAGGCGTGCGGGTGGTCGGCGAACTCGGGGAGCTCGCACAGCGGCGTGCCGCTGGAGTTCACCGGGACCATCGTGCAGGCGGTGAAGTCGGTGCCCACGCCGATGACGTCGGCGGCGTCGACGCCCGCGTCCGCGAGCGCGGCGGGGATCGCGTTGCGCAGGACGTCGACGTAGTCCTGCGGGACCTGGAGGGCCCACTCGGGGGGCAGCGCCCGTCCACCGGGGGTGGTCCGGTCGAGCACACCGTGCCGGTATTCGTGCACCGCGGTGCCGAGCTCGGCGCCATCGCTGACCCGGACCACGACGGCGCGGCCGGACAGCGTGCCGAAATCGACTCCCACGACCAGGGGATCATTCGCCATGAGCGAGGAGTGTTATCGCTAACATTCGGCCCGTCAAGCCCCCGGTGCAACGTGGGCTTAACCGTGATGTGAACGCGCACGACTGCGGAGGGCACACGAGTAACCCGCGCGTTACCCGGCGCGGTTGGTCCTGGACAGGGGGCGTGTGACACACGCTACTCCCTCAGGGCTACAACTTGGTCACGCTGGGTACCGGAACGGGCGACGGTTGGGTCGGAAGCGTCACCGGTGTGGGGTGACGTGATCACTTCCAGGCACAGGTTCCCCGCCAGGCGGACGCAGAAACCCTCGGATGGGGGACAACTGAACGAGGGAGGTAGGTGGTTCGGCGGTCCGCGCCCGGCCCCGCCGGGCCCTCCCCCGCTCAGCTCCGAGGCGGCGCGACGCTGTCGCGGACCACCAGGCTCGGCGCGACGGTCCGCCTCGGCGCGCCCAGCTCCGTCCCGGCCACCTGCGCCAGCAGCAGCCCGAGGGTCTCCCGCGCCACCGCGTCGAAGTCCGGTCGCACGGTGGTCAGCGGCGGGATGAAGAACGCCGCCTCCGGCACGTCGTCGAAGCCCACCAGGCTCACGTCGTCCGGCACCCGTCTGCCGCGCTCGCTCATCGCCCGCAGGATGCCCAGCGCCAGGTGGTCGTTCGCCGCGAAGATCGCCGTCACCTCCGGCATCCGCGCCAGCATCAGCCCGGCCCGGTACCCGGACGCCGCGCTCCAGTCCGCCGCGACCACCGGCGGCACCTCGGCGCCCGCCTCCTCCAGCGCCCGGCGCCACCCGCGCACCCGGCCCTCGCTGTCGTACCAGTCCGGCGGCCCCGACACGTGCCACACCGTCTGGTGCCCGTGGTCCAGCAGGTGCCGCACGGCGGCGAGCGCGCCCGCCTCCTGGTCGACCGTCACGAGCGCCGACGCCCGCTCGGGGTCGCCGTCGACCGCGACCAGCGGCACGCCGTCCGGCACGTCGGCCAGCGCCGCGCTCGCCGAGTCGGTCGGCGCGATGACGACTATGCCCGCCACGCGCTGGTCCCGGTGCCGCTCGATGGCCTCGGAGATCGACGCCCGGTCCAGGCTCTTGACCAGCCCGACGCTGACCGCGAACCCCGCCTCCGCCGCCGCCTGCTCGACCGCCGCCAGCAGCCAGGCGGGCCCGTACAGGGTGGAGTTCTGCGCGACCACCCCGATGACCTGCGAGCGCCCGGTGACCAGCGCGCGGGCCGCGCGGTTGGGCCGGTAGCCCAGCTCCGCGATCGCGGCCCGCACCCGGAGCCTGGTCTGCTCGCGGACGTTGGGGTGGCCGTTCAGCACGCGCGACACGGTCTGGTGGGACACGCCCGCCAGCTTCGCGACGTCCGTCATCGCGGGATCGCGCGTGGTCCTGTTGTCCACTCCTGCCCCACCTTCAACTCAGCTGATCGAGCAACGCGGCCAACCGGCCGGAAAGCCACACGTGTTAGCGATAACAACGGTCTACCACGGTAGGAGTCGCCACCGTCCATTGTCCACCGTTCGGACATCGCGTTCCGGCATTCGGCCGATTGCCGCAGCGCCGCGGACGCGCCCGCTCCGGGTGGACCTCGGCGAGCCGGTGGACGCGCCGCGGGAACGGCGCCCGGTCGCGGAGTGGTGCGAACTCGACCCCGCAGAGCGGGAAGTGCGGCGGTTTCCCGGAAATCGGGCGGAGCGCGCCGGAGAAGTCACCGGTCGGGGGCGTGCGCGGTCGCCCGTCGAGCGCGGCGCAGGCCCCGAACACCCGCGGCGGCAGCGCACCTCGATCGTGGACCAACCGCTTTTCCCGCCGATTCTGAGCGCTTTTCCCCGCTGGTGGGAAAAACGGGCTCCACGGGTGATCGCCGTCCCGTTCCGGTGCGCGGTGGTCGACGCGAAGAGGGTGGCGCACAACGTTTTCCCGTCGTGGGAGCAGACCGGGTCCCGGTGCTCGGCGGCGCTCCCGGCGGCGCCGAGGCCCCCGGCCGGGACCGCGGGGGCGGCCGAGACCGCCCCCGCGCCCACCAGCGGGGCCGTCGCCGGGAGGTCTCCCGCGAGCGGGAGACCCCTCCTCGGTAACGGCACCCGGATCACCCGACCTTGAACGTCGCGCGCTTGCGCGCGTCGGAGCTGCCCGGCTCGGCCACGACGAGCCTGCCGCTGTCGTGCGAGAGGTACCCGGTCTTGTTGTCGTGCGGGCGCAGCGACACCGCCGTCTTGTCGGCGAGCCCCTCGACCCGGGCGAAGCTGGCCGCGCGCCCGTAGGCGTCGGTGTCCTCGTACGGGTCGACCCGGATCGTCGCGCCGTCGACCACCCGCGCGTACCGGTTGGGGTAGTTGACCGACTGGAGCGCGACCGTGCCCGCGCCGAAGAAGCCCGGCACGAAGCGGAACTGCGAGTCGGCGACGGTGCGGACGTTGCCGTCCACCCGCAGCTTGTAGTCGTAGTGCCGCACGAACAGGTTCGGCGCGTCGAGCGGCGACAGCCTGCTGATGGGGCCGCCCCTGCCGACCGGGACGCCGAACGACGGGGTGCCGTCGTCGTTCCAGTGCACCCGCTGCACGCGGGCGTGCCGGTTCGGGTCGAACAGCGGGTCGCCGGTGATGTCCCGGTAGTCGCGGGCGTGGTAGACCATGACGTCCGCGCCCTCGACCGTGGTGAACGAGTTGTGGCCGGGCCCGTACTGGCTCGTCTCGGCGCTGGTGGTGAAGACCGGGGTCTGCGTCTTGGTCCACGAGCGCGCGTCGAGCAGGTTCGCGTTCTCGTCGGCGGTGAGCAGGCCCATGCAGTAGCGGGAGTCGGTGGCGCTGGCCGAGTAGGTGACGAACACCCGGCCATTGCGGATCAGCACCGCCGCGCCCTCGTTCACCTTGAAGCCCTGGGTCTCCCAGCTCAGCGTGGGGACGGCGATCCGGACCGGCGCGGACCCCAGCGCCAGCGGCGAGGCCATCTCGGCGATGTAGAGGTTGCTGTTGGTGGCGATGCCCGGTTCGCTCTGCGCCCACAGGAAGTACCGCTTGCCCCGGTGCTCGAACGTGGTGGCGTCCAGGGTGAAGGTGTCCCACGCGGTGGTCATCTGACCGCGCAGCACCCAGCCGTCGGCGCGCGGGTCGGCGTTGGCCGATTCGAGGACGTAGGTGCGGATGCGGAACGGCTCGTTCGAGTCGCCCGCCGCGAAGTAGACGTACCACTTGCCGTCGATGCGGTGCAGCTCCGGCGCCCAGATGTAGCCGCCCATCTTGCCGGAGGCGGGCCGCCGCCAGATGGTGCGCTCGCGGGCGGTCGTCAGGCCGTCGAGGGTCGACGCGCCCCGGATGACGATGCGGTCGTACTCGGGGACCGAGCCGGTCAGGTAGTACATGCCGTCGGTGGGCGGGGTGACGAACGGGTCGGCGCGCTGCTCGACCAGCGGGCTGCGGGTGGGCAGGGCGGGCGTGACGTCGATGGCCGCCTGGCCGGGCACGGCCTGCGCCGACACCCCTTGCGCGGCAGCGGCCCGCGACTCCTGGGCCGACGCGGTGGTGGCGCCGAGCGCGGGGATCGCGCTCGCGGCGGCGAGCGCCCCTCCGGCGCGCAGCAGTGACCTGCGGTCGAGCGTGCTCACTGACGGCTCCTGTCCTTGATGCGGAGGAAGGTCACGGAGTGCGGCGGGAACGTGTGGGTGAAGGAGTTGGAGACCTTCACCTTCTCCTCGGTGGGCCGGATCGGCTGGGAGAACTCGGTGTTGACGTCGTCGGCGTAGCCCTTGAGCACGGTGGCCCTGACCGTGCCGGAGATCTTGGCCTTGGGCCCGAAGTCGAGCCTGGTGCGGGCGGCGCTCGCCTGGGCGTTGACCACCTTGACGATCAGCTCGCCGGTCTTGGCGTCGCGGGTGACGACCTGGCGGAACGGCTCGACCACCTTGTCGTCGCTGAACTCGCCCCACTTGGCGCCGTCCAGGTAGAGCGTCACCTTCCGGCCCCTGATCTGCGCCTTGAGCTCGTACTCGCGCCCGGTCTCCACCGAGGTGGAGTCGGTGATCACCGTGCTCTTGGCCCCGTTGACGTGCTTCTCGACCGCGGACTGGGTGTTGTTCCAGCCGCCGACGTTCCACCAGTAGTAGTTGCCGGTGTCCTTCACGCCGAAGGCGAGCAGGAAGCCCTCCTTGCCGGACTGCTTGGTGGCCTTGACGGTCACGTCGTAGTCGCGCCAGGAGCGGTCGCCCGCCGTGACGAGGGTGTTCTCGGTGACGGCGTCGGACTGGGCGAACCTCCCGTCCCGCACCGCCCAGCTGCCGCCGGAGGTCCTGGTCCAGTTCGCGTCCCCGGCGGAGAAGTCGTCGGAGAACAGCGTGGCGCCGTCCGGCGCGGTGACCTCCACGTCGTCGTAGCAGGCGGCGGTCGCCCAGGTGGACAGGCCGATCGCGCCGGTGATGGGCTCCAGCGCGGAGGGCGTGCCCGACGCGGTGCTGGGCACCACGTGGTCGCCGGTGTTCGTCATGAACAGCTTCTGCACCTCGTAGCTGGGCGAGCCCCACGACGCGTGGTTGTTGAACCAGATCATGTCCGGCTTCCACTGCACGTGGTCCTCGTTGGACAGCAGCGGCGCGTAGGAGGCCATCTTGACCACGTCGGCGTTGCGCTCCAGGCCGGTCATGTAGGCGGCCTCGGAGAGCGCGTTGAACCACTTGTTGTCCCGCGAGGCGTACTCGCCCAGGAACACCTTGGGGCCGTTGCGGTCGTACGAGTCGTACCGGTTGTTGTTCTCCAGGAACCACTCCGGCGCGCGGTAGTAGTGCTCGTCGACCAGCGCGGTGCCCTCGGCGCGGTTCAGCTCCCACAGCCGGTCGAACGTGGCGCCGGAGGAGTCGGGGCCGGAGTTGCCGACGATGGTGATCTCCGGGTGCTTCGCCTCGATGACCCGCTTGAACTCCACGAACCTGGCGAAGTACTCGTTCGGCAGGTTCTCCTCGTTGCCGACGGCCAGGTACTTGAGGTTGAACGGCTTGGGGTGCCCGGCCTCGGCGCGCTTGCGACCCCAGGTGGAGTCGGCGGGGCCGTTGGCGTACTCGATGAGGTCGAGCGCGTCCTGCACGTGCCGCTGGAGCAGCTGCGGGTCGTCGGTGGCGCGGTTCTGGCCGCAGCCGGTGACCAGCGCGGGCACCACGGGCAGCGGCGTGGCGCCGATGTCCTCGGAGAACTGGAAGTACTCGTGGTAGCCGAGGCCGTAGGACTGGTTGTAGCCCCAGAAGTTCCAGTTGGTGGCGCGGGTCTCGACCGGTCCGATGGTGTCCTTCCACTGGTACGAGCGGCGGCGCTCGAAGTTCGACGCCTGGTCGTAGCCGTAGTGGCTGCCGGTGTTGACCAGGCAGCCGCCGGGGAAGCGGACGAAGCCGGGCCTCAGGTCGGCGATCTTCTGCGCGAGGTCCTTGCGCAGCCCGTGCCCCTTGAAGGTGTCCTGCGGGATGAGCGAGACCACGTCCAGCCGCAGCGTGCCCGCGCCCGCGCCGTTCACCAGCAGCCTGCCGGTGGTGGACGAGGCGCGGGCGCGGAACGAGCCGGTGTACTCGGCCCACTCGTCGCCGCGCACCGTGAGGCTGAGCGACTGGGCCAGGTCCTTGCCCGCCGGGTCGGTGAGCGCGACGGTGAGCTTGGTGCCGGAAGCCTGGTCGGTGCGCGCCCAGACGGAGAAGTCGTAGCGCGCGGACTGCTCGACGTTGATCCCGCTGTTGTAGCCGGAGTTGATGACGCCCGAGGGCAGCCCGAGCTTGAGGTAGCGGCGGTTGCGCTCGTTCATGCGGCCGTCGTCGTCGACGACCTGCGGGTCGCCGCCGGTGGGCGCCCACGAGGTGAGGCCGGTGTAGGCGGCGTTGTCGGCGGGGTCGTACTCGAAGGAGCGGTTCTGCACGAGCTCGGCGTACAGGCCGCCGTCGGCTGCGCGGTTGATGTCCTCGTAGAAGACGCCGTACATGGTGTCGTCGATCGCCGCGCCCCTGCCGGACGGGTCGATCGTCATCGTGTAGTCGGCCTCCGCCGCCGCCCCGGTCGCGGGGACGGCGACGAGCAGGCTGGTGGCGAGGGCAACCGCCAGTGCGCGGTTCATCCGGTGGACTCCTCGTCGAGTCGTGGGTCGAGTCGTGGAGCGTCGGTCGTGGTGCGGCGGCGGGGTTCTGGTGATCACGGGAAGGCCGCGCGGACGCGGTCCAGCTCGGCCTTGGTGACCGGCAGGACGGTGCCGTGGCGGGGGCGCGCGGGCAGCTGGTGGCCGGTGGACGGGGTCCACCGGCCGGACGCCAGGTCGGTGGTCTCGAACGGCACGTAGCCGCGACCGCCGAACTCGTCGATCAGCAGGTACCAGCGGTCCTCGGTGTTGGACTTGAACACCGTGGGTCCCTCACCGCGCTCGACGGCTCCCTTGCCGATGCAGTCGGCGACGTGCTCGTAGGAGGTGGAGCGCAGCGAGGTGGAGCGCTCGGCGAGGATGAACTTGCTGCACGGCGTGGTGGACGTGGTGTTCCGCTCGTCCTTGGTGAAGCGGTAGTACTGGCCGCCGTGCTCGATGACGGTGGAGTCGATCACCGAGTAGCCGGGGTCCACCCACACCTGCGGCTCGCTGAAGGTGCGGAAGTCGCGGGTGGTGGCGTAGAGCATCCGGTTGTGGGTGTCGCCGGTGTGCTCGGGGTCGTCCTCGGCGTAGAGCTTGGAGGCCCAGAACACCACGTACGCGCCGATGCTCTTGTCGTAGTACGCCTCGGGCGCCCAGGTGTTGCCCGCCGTGTCGGGGGCGACGCGCACGTGCCGCTGCTGCGACCAGGTGACGAGGTCGGTGGACTCCCACACCTCGACGTGCTTGCTCCCCTTGCGCTGCACCAGGTCCCAGTTCCCGTTGCCGTGGATCTTGAGGTCGGTGGCGACGAGGTAGAACTTGTCGCCCTCGGGCGAGCGGATGAGGAACGGGTCGCGCACGCCGCGGTCGCCCTGCTCGGAGGTGAGCACCGGCTCGCCGCCGTTCAGCTCGTCCCACAGCAGCGGGGTGTTGCCGCGCGAGGCGGCGAAGTGCACCTGCTCGCCGGTCGCGGCGCCCTCGCCGGTGAAGTAGCCGAAGAAGTAGCCCTCGTGCGCGGCGCGCTCCGGCATCGGGGTGACGGAGAGTGCGAAGTGCCGAAGCTCCGTTCGGCTTCCCGATCCCACCGAGGCGGTGAGCCGGACCTGCCTCGCGGGCTGCCCGTGCGCGGGCCTGGTGACCTCGCCGGTGGGCGTGACGACGTCGGGGGCGCTGGAGGTCCAGGTCACCGCCGTGCCGTGCAGGCCGGTGGTGGGCAGGGTGAGGTTGCCGCGCACGTCGTGGGCGTCCCAGACGGTCAGCGCCCTCGCGGCCTCGGCGACCTTCTCGCGGTCGGTGGGCCGCGGGCGGACGGTGACCGCGAAGAGCCTGCGCTGCTCGGCGCCGCCCCTGGTGGTGGTCGCCGTGAGCAGCGCCAACGACGGCAGGAGGCCGGCGCGCGGGCGGGTCACCTTCCCGGTGGCCGAGACCGCGCCGGGATTGGTGGAGTGCCAGGAGATCGTGGTGTCGTGCGGGCCCGAGGTGGGCAGCGCGAGGTCCTCGGTGATGAGCGAGGTGTCGCCGATGGTCAGCGACGCGCTGTCGCGGCGGACGCGTTCACGGTCGGGGGTGAAGCCGAGGTCGTGCGCCTCGTCGGCGCTCAGAGCCCTGTTGTACAGCCGGAAGTCGCGCACCTCGCCCTTGAGGTGGCGGTCGCCGGGGTAGACCGATCGGCCGATGTGGTTGGCCTTCGTGGACCCGCTACCGATGTCGCCGGGGCGGATCGTCACGTCGGTGCGCCTGGCCACCTCCACGCCGTCCTCGTAGAGCACCGCGGTGCTCCCGGTCTGGGTGTAGGTGAGCGTCTTCCACACGTCGCGCCGCAGGTCGCGGCCCGAGCTGGTGGTCTGCTCGGTGGCCCAGTTCCCGGTGGCGATCGAGCTGCGGTAGGCGTTGCCGGTGGTGAACAGGTAGCCGTCGCCCGCACTGCCGTTCGTGTTCCCGATGCCCCAGACGAAGTAGGGCGTGGCCTGGTCGGGCGCGATGCGGACCTGGATGGACGCGGTGACGGAGTCGAGGCCGCGCAGCAGGTCGTCCGGGAGGTCGACGTGGCCGTCGACGCCGCCGAGGTGGAGGCCGTCGCGCCCGCCGGGGGCGGCGTCGCCGCTGATCACGGCGTCGCGGCGGGAGGGGGACGCGTCGTGCGCGGTTGTCCCGGAGGACTCGGTGAGCGGGTAGTGGGCGATCAGCCCGCCCGGCGCCGAGGCGACCGCGGGGGTGACCGGGGCGAGCGGCACGAGGGCGAGCGCCACCACCGCTGCGAGGGGACGGGGACGGGGCAGAACGGGAGCCATGGGCATCGCTCTCGTCGTGCGCGGCGGGTGTGGCCGCGCGTCGTGAACAGGTACGTCCGGGTGTTGACGTGCGCTGAGTCACAAAAGTGAGCGCTAACATAGGTCGGTTTCAACCTGCGTGTCAAGCGTGCAACGTCGAGGTTTCTGGGGGGTTGACGGACGGTATGTGAGCGTTCACTCTTGTCCACCAGGTGACCGAGGTGACCCTGGTCACGCGGTCCCGCCGTCCGCGAGTTCACCGTGGTTCACGTGGAGGATGCCCGTGCTGAAGAAGATCACCGCCGCCGCGTGCGCCGCCTTGATCGGCGCCCTCAGCCTCACCGCCTGCGGGTCGTCCGGTTCCGGCGACTCCGGCTCCTCCGGGGGCGGCGGGGACGACAAGATCACGATGGGGTTCGCCCAGGTCGGCGCCGAGAGCGGGTGGCGCACCGCGAACACCAAGTCCGTGCAGGAGGCCGCCGCGGCGGCGGGCGTGGACCTGAAGTTCTTCGACGCGCAGCAGAAGCAGGAGAACCAGCTCAAGGCGATCCGGTCGTACATCCAGCAGAAGGTCGACGTCATCGCCTTCAGCCCGGTGGTCGAGACCGGCTGGGACACCGTGCTGCTGGAGGCCCAGCGCGCCAACATCCCGGTGATCCTCACCGACCGCGCGGTCGACTCCGAGGACACCTCGCTGTACAAGACCTTCCTCGGCTCGGACTTCGTCGAGGAGGGCCGCAAGGCCGGTGACTGGCTGGTCGCCAACGTGCAGGGCGAGGTGAACGTCGCGGAGCTCCAGGGCACCACCGGCGCCGCCCCGGCGATCGACCGCAAGGCCGGGTTCGAGGAGAAGATCGCGGGCAAGTCGAACATCAAGGTCGTGGCCTCGCAGACCGGTGACTTCACCCGGTCCGGCGGCAAGCAGGTCATGGAGGCGTTCCTCAAGTCCAACCCGGAGATCAACGTCGTCTACGCGCACAACGACGACATGGGTCTCGGCGCCATCGAGGCCATCAAGGCCGCGGGCAAGGTTCCCGGCAAGGACATCAAGATCATCACGGTGGACGCCGTCAAGGACGGCATGACCGCGCTGGCCAACGGCGAGATCAACTTCATCGTGGAGTGCAACCCGCTCCTGGGCGAGCAGCTGATGGACCTGGCCAAGAAGGTCGTGGCGGGCGAGGAGATCCCGGCCCGCGTGGTGACCGAGGAGACCACGTTCACCAGCGAGCAGGCCAAGGCCGCGCTGCCCGACCGCAAGTACTGACCCGCACCGCGCGGCGGCTCGACGGCGGGCCGCCGCGCGTCCGGGCGCCGCGCCCGGCTCGCGCACAAGCCGCGGGCGCGGCCGAGCCGTCCCGGTCCCCGCGCGGACCGGGACGGCTCCCCCTGAGCCGCGGTCCCCGCCATCCTCCGGGTGTGGTGGCGGGGACCGCGCCCACTTCTCCCCCAGCGGTGGAGGCTGACCACATGACCGGACCGGTCGTCGACATGCGCGGGATCTCGGTCGAGTTCCCCGGTGTGAAGGCGTTGCAGGAGGTGGACTTCCGGCTGCTGCCCGGCGAGGTCCACGCGCTGATGGGCGAGAACGGGGCTGGCAAGTCCACCCTGATCAAGGCGCTGACCGGCGTGCACCCGCTCGCCGCCGGGGAGATCACCCTCGGCGGGGAGGGCGTGTCGTTCAGCGGACCGGCGCAGGCGCAGGACGCCGGGATCAGCACCGTGTACCAGGAGGTCGCGCTGTGCGCGAACCTCACCGTGGCCGAGAACATCCTGCTGGGGCGCGAACCCCGCCGGTTCGGCGCGATCGACGGGCGCGCGATGCGCGCGCGGGCGCGGGAGCTGCTCGCCCGCATCGGTCTCGACGTCGATCCGGGGTCCGTGCTGGCCAGCCACCCCATCGCCGTGCGGCAGCTCGTCGCGATCGCCCGCGCGGTCGCCGTGGACGCGCGCGTGCTGGTGCTGGACGAGCCGACCTCCAGCCTGGACGCCGACGAGGTCGCCGAGCTGTTCCGCATCGTGCGGGTGCTGCGCGACGAGGGCGTCGCGGTGCTGTTCGTGTCGCACTTCCTGGAGCAGGTCTACGAGATCTCCGACCGGATGACGGTGCTGCGCAACGGTCGGGTCGTGGGCGAGTGGAAGACCTCGGAGCTGAGCCGGATCGACCTGGTGACCGCCATGCTCGGGCGCGAGCTGGGCGTGCTGGAGGAGATCGAGCACCGGGCGGACAAGGGCCGCAGCGGCGGCGCGCTGCTGGTGGCGGAGGGGTTGGGGCGCAAGGGCGCCATCGAGCCCTTCGACCTGGAGGTGCACGCGGGCGAGGTGGTCGGGCTGGCCGGGCTGCTCGGGTCGGGGCGCACCGAGCTGGCGCGGTTGCTGTTCGGCGCGGACAAGGCCGATTCGGGAACGATCGTGTTCGGCGGGAAGCCGTTGCGGCTCAGCGGTCCGCGCGGCGCGATCGCGGCCGGGATCGCGTTCTCCTCCGAGGACCGCAAGGGCGAGGGCGTGGTCGCGGATCTGAGCATCCGGGACAACCTGGTCCTGGCGGTGCAGGCCGCGCGCGGGTGGGCCAGGCCCGTGCCGCGCAGGCAGGCCGACGAGCTGGTCGCGAAGTACCTGGCGATGCTGGACATCCGGCCCGCCAACCCCGACGCGCTGGTCGGCACGCTCTCCGGCGGCAACCAGCAGAAGGTGCTGCTGGCGCGGTGGCTGGTGACCGAGCCGAAGCTGCTGATCCTGGACGAGCCGACCAGGGGCATCGACGTCGGCGCGAAGGCGCAGATCCAGAAGCTGGTGGCGGAGCTGTCCGCCGAGGGCATGGCGGTGCTGTTCATCTCCGCGGAACTGGAGGAAGTCGTGCGCGTCTCCGACCGCGTGGTCGTGCTGCGCGACCGGCGCAAGGTCGCCGAGCTGTCCGGGGTCGACCTGGGCGTGGACGAGGTGGTCGAGCTGATCGCCGCCACCCCGGACAACCGGGTCGCGTCGTGAACCGCCGGTTGCTGTGGCCGCTGCTGGCGCTGGCCGCGCTGCTGCTGCTGAACCTGGTGGCGAACCCGTCGTTCTTCGCGCTGCGCCTGCAGGACGGGCACCTGTTCGGCAGCCTGGTGGACGTGCTGCGCAACGGCGCGCCCACGCTGCTGATCGCGCTCGGCATGACGCTGGTGATCGCCACCAGGGGCATCGACCTGTCGGTCGGCGCGGTCGTGGCGATCGCCGGAGCGGTGACCTGCACGCACATCGCCGGTGGTGGCGGCGCGCTGGGCGGGATGGCGCTGGCGCTGGCGCTGTGCGCGGTGCTGGGGCTGTGGAACGGGTTCCTGGTGTCGGTGCTGGGGATCCAGCCGATCATCGCGACGCTGGTGCTGATGACCGCGGGTCGGGGCATCGCGATGCTGGTGACCGAGGGGCAGATCATCACGGTCGACAACCCGGCGTTCCGGGAGATCGGCGCGGGGTTCCTGTTCCTGCCCATCTCGATCCTGATCAGCCTCGCCGCGCTGGCCGCGACCGCGCTGGTGACCCGGCGGACCGCGCTCGGGATGCTGATCGAGTCGGTGGGGGTGAACCCGGAGGCCAGCAGGCTGGCCGGGGTGCGCTCCCGGACGATCATCTGGACGGTGTACGTGTTCGCGGCGCTGTGCGCGGGCGTCGCCGGGCTGATGATCAGCTCGAACGTGAGCGCGGCGGACGCCAACAACGCGGGGCTGTGGATCGAGATGGACGCGATCCTGGCCGTGGTGATCGGCGGGACGTCGCTGGCGGGCGGGCGGTACTCGCTGACCGGGACGCTGCTGGGCGCGCTGGTGATCCAGACGCTCACCACGACGATCTACACGATCGGCGTCCCGCCGGAGGTCACGCTGGTGTTCAAGGCGATCGTGGTGATCGCGGTGTGCCTGCTCCAGGCGCCCGCGCTCAGCCGGGTGTTCGCGCGACGTGAGGCGGTGGCGGCATGACGACCGTTCTGGAGCCGCAGCTCCCCGTGAAGGCCGGGCCGAGGGCGCCGTCGCGGTTCCTGCCGGTGATCGCGACGTTCGTGGTGTTCGTGCTGACCTTCGGGGCCGGGTCGGTGGCCTACGAGGGGTTCGCCAGCGGGCAGGTGGTGGCGAACCTGTTCATCGACAACGCGTTCCTGATCGTGCTGGCGGTCGGGATGACGTTCGTGATCCTGACCGGCGGGATCGACCTGTCGGTCGGGTCGGTGATCGCGCTGTCGACGATGATCGCGGCGGCGGCGCTGCGGGCGGGGTGGCCGCCGGTGCTGGTCGTGGTGGCGGTGCTGGCCACCGGGTCGCTGCTGGGGTTCCTGATGGGGCTGGTGATCCACAAGTTCGGGGTGCAGCCGTTCATCGTGACGCTGGCGGGGATGTTCCTGGCGCGCGGGTTGTGCTTCGTGATCAGCGTGGAGTCGATCTCGATCAAGGACAAGGGGTTCCGGTCGTTGGCCACGGCGACGATCGAGCTGCCGGGGGGTGTGACGATCACGCCGCCGGTGGTGATCGCGTTGGTGGTCGTGGCGGTGGCGGCGTACGTGCTGCACCTGACGCGGTTCGGGCGGACGGTGTACGCGGTCGGCGGGAGCGAGGCTTCGGCCCGGTTGATGGGGTTGCGGACCGGGCGGGTCAAGGTCGGGGTTTACGTGATCAGCGGGTTCTGCTCGTCGTTGGCGGGGTTGCTGTTCGCGTTGTACATGCTGTCGGGGTACAGCCTGCACGGGGTCGGGATGGAGTTGGACGCCATCGCGGCTGTTGTGGTGGGCGGGAGTCTGCTCTCGGGCGGGGTCGGGTTCGTGGTCGGGTCGGTGGTCGGGGTGCTGGTGCTCGGGACCGTGCAGACGCTGATCTCGTTCCAGGGGACGTTGAGCTCGTGGTGGACGAAGATCGTGATCGGCGGGTTGTTGTTGGCGTTCATCGCGTTGCAGCGGTTGATCGTGCGGCGGTCCGGGAGTTAGCGGTCCGGGAGTTAGCGGCCCGGTCCCGCTCGAACCCGGTTCGGTCAAGAGTTGACGTAGGGCTCCTCCCGGCGATCTCTGCGAGGCTTGGGCCTCTTCAGAAAAAACCGGGAGGTGCTTTCGCGTGGTGATGGGCTCACGTCAGGTGAAGGTCGGGTTGCGCGTCGCGGACCTCGACCGGTCGCGGGACCTGTACCTGGCGGTCGGGTTCAAGGAGATCCCCAACGACGAGCAGCCGACCCTGCGGTACCTGACGCACGGGCGCACGTGGCTGATCCTCTCCGACCGGCACGCGCACCCCTACATCTCCGAGCGCGACCGGGTGAGCGCGCAGGAGGGTCCGGTGGGGGCGGGGTTCGTGCTGGCGGTGCCGGTGCCGGACGTCGAGGCGCTGCACCGGTGGTGGGCGGCCCAGGACGGGCTGGAGGTGGTCCTGCCTCCCGAGGACGCCGGGTGGGCGGTGGTGTTCCAGGGCGCCGACTACGACGGGTACCAGGTGATGTTCGAGCAGTTCCGGAATTGATTCCGACGCCGATCGCGCACCCCGATCCCCGCTACGCGGCGCAGTCGTCGTATGGGGAATCCCCTATTGACCCACCTGCGGTATTCCTGCGAAGCTCGCATACGAGAGCGCTCTCACAAAACTCTCCACCCCCTGCACCCACGGAGTTGTTTCGTGAGACTCATCGCGCAGTGCTGCGCGGCGGTCATGACCGCCGCGCTGATCACGCTGCCTGCGGCAGCGGCACAGGCTGAACCAGCCGCCACCCCGGACTCGGCCACCCTGCCCGAGGCCCTGGAGCGCGACCTGGACATCACGCCCGCCGAGGCCACGGCGCGGCAGCAGAAGGAGCAGGCGGGCGTGCCCGTCGCGGAGGAGCTGCGGACCGAGCTGGACGGGAAGTTCGGCGGGTCCTGGTTCGACAAGGGCGAGCTGAAGGTCGGCGTCACGGACGACGCGGCGGCCAAGGCCGTGCGCGACAAGGGGGCCGAGCCGGTCCCGGTCGCGCGCAGCGAGAAGGCTTTGGACGACACCAAGTCCGCGCTCGACCAGGCGCGCAGTGGCACCGAGGCGGTGCACTCCTGGTACGTCGACCCGACCAGCAACACCGTGGTCGTGACCGCCGCCTCCGAGCAGGCCGGGCGCGAGTTCGCGGCCAAGGCCGGCGTCGAGGGTTCCGTCCGGGTCACCACCGGGCACGAGATGAAGCCGGCGCACGACCTGCGCGGTGGCGACCAGTACGTCATCAACGGCAACACGCTGTGCTCGGTGGGCTTCCCCGTGAACGGCGGGTTCGTCACCGCCGGTCACTGCGGTGGCACGGGCAGCACGACCAAGGGCTTCAACAACGTCAACCAGGGCACGTTCGCCGGGTCGTCGTTCCCCGGCCAGGACTACGCCTGGGTGCGCACGAACGGCGACTGGGCCTCCAAGCCCTGGGTCAACAACTACTCCGGCGGCAACGTCGTGGTGGCGGGCAGCCAGGAGGCGGGTGTCGGCGCGACGATCTGCCGCTCCGGCCGCACCACCGGCTGGCGCTGCGGCACCATCCAGGCCAAGAACGTCACGGTGAACTACGGCGGCCGGATCGTGAACGGCCTCGTGTCGACCACGGCGTGCGCCGAGGGCGGCGACTCCGGCGGCGCGGTGCTCTCCGGCAACCAGGCCCAGGGCGTCACCTCGGGCGCGGGCGGCAACTGCTCCAACGGCGGCACCAGCGTCTACCAGCCGCTCAAGCCGATCCTGTCGGCCTACGGGCTCACGCTGACCACCAACGGCGGCGGCGGGTCCGGCACGAAGATCATCGGGCACCAGAACCGGTGCGTCGACGTGCCGAACTCGAACGCGAAGGACGGCCAGCGGCTCCAGGTGTGGGACTGCAACGGCACCAACGCGCAGAACTGGACCTTCGCCGGTGACGGCACCGTGCGCGCGTTCGGCATGTGCATGGACGTGGCGTGGGGCTCGCGCGACAACGGCGCGGCGATCCAGCTCGCCACCTGCTCGGGCAACCCGGCGCAGCAGTTCGTGCTCAGCGGCGCGGGCGACCTGGTGAACCCGCAGGCCAACAAGTGCGTGGACATCACCGGCTCCTGGGGCTCCGGCTCGGCGCTCCAGCAGTGGGAGTGCACCGGCAAGTCGAACCAGAAGTGGCGCAAGGGCTAGAACCCGCGAGGGCTGACCCCCGGAGCGCGTGACGCGGCCCCGGTCTCCAGGCGGAGACCGGGGCCGTTGTCGTTCGCGGGGAGGACTAGAGGGTGTCACGCAACTCGTCTTGTGGTTGGTGGCCGAGCGCTTCTTGGTCAGCCGGTGGGGGCGAGGTTGTGGAGGTGGGCGATGCCGGAGGCGGTGTCGCGCAGGGTGGTCCAGTTCTTCATGCGGGCCATGACAGGTCGGCCGTGCAGCACGTCGGCGATGCCGCAGTCGCGGTAGACGGTGCGGTCGTTGCGGTTGCCCGGCTTCGGGTCGCCGGTGGCGATCACGAGGCGGGTGTCGGCGTCGATGGCGACCTGCGGGTTCGTGGAGCACCGGTAGTTCTTGGACCGTGCGGCCAGGCGGTGGGCGCGGGTGGGCGCCAGGGTGCTGTCCACGATCGCCACCTGGCCGATGCGGCGGCGCCGGACCGGGGCGAGTGCGAGCAGTGGGCCGCGGCGTGCGAGACGCCGAACAACGGCCCGAGTTGCCGCATGGTCAGGTTGGCGCGCCAGTAGGCGGCCACCAGCAGCACCCGGTCGGCCAGGCCCAACCGCCACTGCCGACCGGGACGCCCGTCGGCGATGGCGTCACCGCCGCGTTCGGCCACCACCCGCACCAGCTTGCGGAACTGCCCCGGCTGCAAGCCCGTGAACGGTGCGATCCACTCCGACCGGGACGCCGAGATCACCGGCACCGCCACCTCATCCCACCCTGGCGGTCACCGAGTTGCGTGACAGCCCCTAGCCCTGGGCGGCCAGTTCGCGGGGCTCGCCCTGGCCGTCGAGGCGGCCGAGCAGCTCGCGCAGCGCGGTCGTGGGCAGACCGGCGCCCGCGCCCTCGGCGGCCAGGTCGCGGAGCATCGCCACGTCCTGCTCGCGGACCTTCCCGCCGTGGTGGAAGGCGTTGAACGCGGCGAGGTCCAGCGGGCGCACGGCGCGCTCCTGCGCGCGGTGGTAGGCGGCGGTGACCTTGGGGCCCATGACGCCCGCGGCCAGCTTGCCGAAGCGGCCGTTCGCGGGGAGGGCGAGGATCTCGCGCTGGGCGTCGCAGGCCAGCGCCCACAGGGCCTTGTCGGCGATCACCTCGTCCAGCGGGGGCCAGCCCTTGAGGCCCCAGGCGGCCCAGATGGCGAACAGGGCGCCGCTGAACGCGTCGGCCACCTGGGGGTTCAGGTAGCTGCAGCGGGAGACGGCGCTGTTGTTGTACAGGGACGCGAAGCGCTCGGCCTCGGTCGGGTTGTGGCGGGTGACGCTGAAGCCGGTGCCGCGCTTGGGGTGCGCGTAGCAGTAGTCGGCTCGGGCGAACGCCTCGGCGTCCCCGCCGGGGGGCGCGGTGAACGCGGGGTCGGCCTGGTGGGCGAGCGCGCCCTGCACGCCGAAGAGCAGTCGCTCCTCGTCGACGCCCAGCACGTCCAGGTAGTGCCTGCGCAGGCCGAGGCCGACGCCGCACATGATGACGACGGTGTCGTTCCCGCGGACCAGGTCGCCGAGCGAGGTGAGCGTGGCGACGCCCTGCTCGGTGCGGCTGGCGCGCCCGTCGAGGGTGATGACGACGAACGGGAAGTCGCGCCCGGCCAGCTCGGAGGCGCGCTCGACGACGTGGTAGCCCTGGTAGACCTTGGTCTCGTCCTCGTCGTAGTCGTAGAGCAGCTTCGGGGCGGCGTGGGCCTGCGCGCGGCCGGGGCGGACGAGGTGGGTGACCTCGGCGCCGGACAGGCGCAGGTGGTGGCCGAGCACGGTGCCGACCGCGCCCGCTCCGACGATCAGCACCGGGGTTCTCTTCACGGGTCTCGCTCCTGGGTGCGCGCGGTGGCGCGGACGGTGTCGCCGCCCGTCCGCGCGGTGCAACGCCATGATCATGATGTGTGCCGGGTCACCCTACCGCGCGGCCCCGGCTCCCTGGTGGGAACCGGGGCCGCGCTCACCGCACGATCAGATCTTGCCGGTGCCCGCGCCGCCGGTCACCGCGGACTTGACCGAACTGGCCGCGTCCAGCGCGTAGGAGTAGGGGATCGACTTGACCGAACCGCCCTGGTCGCCGCTGCCCGAGTTCACGAAGTGGTTGTTCCGCGCCACCAGCGAGGCGGCGGGCGAGGAGCCCTCACCCCGGTGGAACGGGTCCTTGGTGTTCTCGAAGTAGTTGCCCTCGACCAGGACGCCCGCGTCCTTGGTCGACGCGACGCCGTACGAGGTCACCCCGCCGTAGTAGTTGTTGTACACGTGCACGGGGTTGCCGAACCGCACCCTGGGGTGCCGCTGGTTGGTGCCGTCGAACCAGTTGTGGTGGTAGCTCACGCGCAGCTTGCCGGTGTCCTCGGACGCGTTGTCGTCGCTGTGCCCGAGCAGCATGGTCTTGTCGTGGCTGCTGAACTTGTTCCAGGACACCGTGACGTAGTCCGAGGCCCGCTTGATGTCCAGCGCGCCGTCCGACCCGTTGGCGAACGAGTTGTGGTCGAGCCACACCCGCGTCGAGTACTGCACGTTGATCGCGTCGTCACCCCAGTTGCGGAAGTTGACGTTGCGCACGATCACGTTGGACGCGTTGGCGATGTTCAGGCCCTGCCCGGTGATCGTGGCGCCGGAGCCGACACCGAGGATCGTCTTGTTGGACGCGACCTTGGTCATGCTGGACAGGGTGATCGTGCCGGAGAACCGGATGACGGCCGCTCCTGACGCCTGCACCGCCGTGGTGAACTGCGAGGCGCTGGTGACGGTCGTCGGGGAGGCGCTGCCTCCACCGGTGGTGCCGCCGCCCTGCGTCGCCCAACCCTCGAGGTTGAACGAGGCGGCTCCGGCGCTGGGGGCTGCGACGGACGCGCCCGCCAGCACGACGGCGGCGACGAGCCCGGTGCGCCAGTGCACGCGGGTTGACTTCTGGTGCATGGGAACTTCCTCCCGAGAACGCTGTTGACAATGGACCAGCGGCGGTGCATCGCACACAGGCGGCGGTTCGGGAAATTCCTGCCCCGGCTAGGAGGCGCCGGGGCGTGGTGTCACCACCTCTCCTCGGTGTGAGCACGGATGTGCTCGATGTCCCACTGATCGCCGAGGCCGGGCCCGGTGGGCATGGCGACGCACCCCGCTTCGTCGAGGGGGTCGGCGATCGTGAGCCGGTGCGGCGGCACGCGGTCGAAGTCGTGGTGCGGGTGCAGGAGCCCGCGCTCGTACCAGCGGCCCACGTCGGTGCCGCCCAGCACGGCCAGGCTCGCGCTCCCGTCGCCGTGGATCTCGCAGTCCACGTTGAACGACTCGGCCAGGTGCGCGGTCTTGACGGTGGCGGAGATGCCACCGACGTCGGTGGGGCCCGCGCGCAGGATGTCGCACGCCCCGGAGGTGATCCACTCGGCCCTGGTGTGGAACTTGCCCCAGGCCACCTCGGGCCCGATCACCGGGATCGAGAGCTGGTCGGCGAGCCAGCGGTAGGAGGCCGCCGAGGCCTCCTCCATGGGCTCCTCGAACCAGTAGAAGTCGAGCTGCTCCAAGGCCCTCCCGAGTTCGAGGGCCTCGGTGCGCGAGTACCAGTGGTTGGCGTCGAGCATGAGCGCGATGTCGGGGCCGACCGCGTCCCGCACCGCCTCGCAGGCGGCGATGTCCATCCGCACGCTGGGCGCGCCGGGCACCGGCGGCATCCAGGTGTGCAGCTTGATCGCCCCGTAGCCGGTCTCCACGAGCTGCTTGGCGAACTCGGCGTAGTCGCCGGGCGTGCTCAGGCCGCCGGGGGTGCGGTCGCCGCACATGGTGCTGGCGTAGGCCGGGATCTTCTCCCTGGCGCCGCCGAGCAGCTTCCACACCGGCATCCCGGAGAGCTGGCCGACCAGGTCCCACAGCGCGGTGTCGACGTAGCCGAGGGCGCGGTCGGTGAACCGGCCGTGCGAGCCGCGCTGCTTGCGCGCCATGGACTTCCAGAGCCGCTCGCGGTCCCAGGGGTCCTGGCCGAGCAGGACGGGCCGCACGATGCCGTCGAGCACGGCGGGCCGCAGCTGGTCGGGGTGCACCTGCACCCGGCCGACCGCGCCGCCCGCGTGGACCTCCAGCAGCGCCTCGCGCACCTCGTGCGCCGGGCCGGGGTGCCGGTGCCCGGCCTGATCCACCTCGGTGCGCGCGGTGGTGGTGAACACCGACACCTCGACCCGCTCGATCACTTCCGGTCCTCCCACTCCTGCTGCGCGGTGGTCAGCTTCTCGGCCATGGCCTTGAGGAACTCGTCCGCGCTCAGCTGGCCGAGCAGCACCTTCTGGTACTGGGGCTCGCTGTCGGCCTTGGTGATGGACGAGTACTGCGGCAGGTAGACCGGGGCGGGCACGGTGATCGTGGCCGGGTCCTCCAGCACGTCCAGCGCCATCTTCACCGGCTTGTTCCGCTCGATCCACGGCTGCGAGCGCACGTCGGTGTTGGCCGGGATCTGGCCGACCTTCTCGTTCCAGTGGCTGTTGCTCTCGGCCGAGGTCAGGAACTCGACGAACTTCCAGGCGGCGTCCTGGTTCTCGCTGTTGCGGAACACCGCGAAACCGTCGGTGGGGTTGGGCACGACGGTGCGCCTGCCGCTCGGGCCGACCGGCAGCGGGAGCGCCTCGACCTTGTCCCCCAGCGCCTTGGTGACGTCGCCGTAGGAGCCCAGGTTGTGGTGCATCATCGCCGCCGAGCCGCCGGTGAACTGGGCGACCATCTGGGTGTAGTTGTTGTTGACGTCCGCCTCGGGCGTGGCCTTCTTGTACAGGGCCGCGACCTTCTCCACCAGGTCGGCGTTGCCGGGGTCGTCCACGGTGGACTTGCCGCCCTCGAAGAACGAGTCCGTGCCGGAGTAGGCGTACGCCTCGGTGAGCAGCTGGAACACCGAGCCCGCGCCGCCCCGGATGGTGTAGCCGTACCGGTTCGCCGAGGTGTCGGTGAGCTTCTCGGCGGCGGCGGTGAACTCGTCCCAGGTCTTCGGCGGCTGGACGCCCTTCTCGGCGAACCAGTCGGTGCGGTACCAGATCACGTCCATGTTGCCGGAGGACGGGACGGAGTACAGCTTGTTGTCGGGCGCGGTCTGCCGGACCGTCTCGACCAGGCTGGGCAGCAGCTTGCCCTTGAGCGGGCCGCCGTCGACCTTCTCGTCCAGCGGGACCAGGGCTTCCTGCCCGATCATGTTGGACAGGTACGAGGTGGTGACGCCGCCGACGTCGGGCGTGCCGCCGCCCGCGATCGCGGTGTCGTACTTCTGCTGCACGGACGAGCTGGGGATGCCGACGTAGTCGACGTGGATGTCGGGGTTGGCCGCCTCGAAGCGCTTGATCAGCTCCTCGTAGATCGGGGTGCGGCCGGGTCCGCCGTTGTTGTCCCAGAAGGTGATCGTCACCTTGCCGTCCGCGGGGCCGCTGGAACACCCCGCCAGCGCGAGCGCGGCGGCGGCTGCGACCAGAAGTGCTCTCCTCATGCCTCTCCTATCCCTTGACGGCACCGGCGCTGAGCCCCTGCACCAGGTACCGCTGCACGACGGCGAAAACCAGGACCACCGGGACGGCGGCGACCACACCGCCCGCGGCGAGCGCCCCGAAGTCGGTGTTGAACTCCCCCAGGGCGTAGCTGAGCCCGACGGGGAGGGTGAACTTGTCCTGCTTGGAGGCGAACATCAGCGCGAACAGGAAGTTGTTCCAGGCGCCGATGAACGCGAACGAGCCGACCGCGACCAGCGCGGGCCGCAGCTGCGGCAGCGTGACGGCGAAGAACGCCCGCAGCCGGGAGCAGCCGTCGACCATCGCGGCCTCCTCCAGCTCCACCGGCACGTTGCGCACGAACCCGCTCATCAGGATCAGCGCGAGCGGCAGCTGGAACGCGGTGTCGGCGATGACCAGGCCGGTGAGGGTGTTGAGCAGCCCGGCCTCGCGGAAGATCACGAACAGCGGGATGAGCATCATCGCGCCGGGGATGAACTGGCTGCACAGCAGCGCGAGCAGGAACACCCGCTGGCCCTTGAACTGGAAGCGGGCCAGCGCGTAGCCGCCCATCAGGGCCAGCACGCTCACCGCGACCAGCGTGCCCCCGGCGATGATCATGCTGTTGGTGAAGAACACGCCGAACCCGATGCCGTTCCACACCGTGTCGAAGTGCTCCAGCGTCATCGGCCACGGCACGAGCGCGGTGGAACCGGTGGGGCGCAGGGCGAACACCAGCATCCAGTAGAACGGGACGAGGGTGAACAGCAGGTAGAGCAGCAGCGGCAGGTGCAGCCGGAACACCCGGCTCGGGTCGTGGTGGCCGCTCTTGCGGCGGCGCTGCGGTGGTGTCGGCGGCGGCGAGTCGACCGCGGGCCTGACCAGGGTCTCGGTCACGTTCGGCTCCCGAACTTCGACAGGCGCAGGTAGAGGATCGAGCAGAACAGCAGGATCACGAACCCGGCGACGGTGAGCGCCGAGCCGTACCCGAAGTCGTGCGAGTCGACCGCCTTGCGCGCCACGTACAGCGGCAGCGTGGTGGTCTGGTTGGCGGGTCCGCCGCCGGTGAGGGTGTAGATCAGGTCGACGTTGTTGAACTCCCACACCGCGCGCAGCAGCGTGGACAGCACGATGGCGTCGCGCAGGTGCGGCAGGGTGACGCTGAGGAAGCGCCGCCACCGGTTGGCGCCGTCGACCGAGGCCGCCTCGTACAGGTCCTTCGGGATGGTCTGGAGGTCGGCCAGCAGCATGATCGCGAAGAACGGGACGCCGCGCCACAGCTCGGTCACCACCGTCGCCGGGAACACCGTGTCCGGGTTGCCCAGGACCGAGGTCCCCGCGTCGCCGACGCCCCACTGGGCGAGCTGCTGGAAGATGCCGGTGGACGGGTTGTAGAGCAGGATCCAGATGCCGGTGGTGAGCACGCCGGAGACCGCCCAGGGCGAGAACACCAGCGCGCGGGCGAGGCCCCTGCCGATGAAGGTCTCGTTGACGATCAGCGCGAGCGCCAGGCCGAGCACCAGCTGGAGCCCGACCTCGACGACGACCCACTTGGCGCTGAACTGGAGGCTCTGCCAGAACAGCGGGTCCTCGAAGAGCATCACGCGGAAGTTCTCGAGCCCGGCGAAGCCGTTCTTCCAGGGCTGGGTGACGTTGTAGTCCTGGAGGCTGTAGTGCAGGACGCTGCCGATGGGGTAGACCAGGAACACCGCCATCAGCAGCAGCGTGGGGGCGATCAGCGCGTAGGGCGCCCAGGTCTTCGTCCTCATGCGGGGTTCCACCCGTCGTCGCCTGCCAGGTAGGCGCGCGCGGTGTAGCGCTCGGCCTGCTCGGGGGTGAGCTGCGGGCGGTCCTGCCCGGTTCCGGCACCGGGGCCGGTGTTGCGGTGCTCGGCGAAGCGGGCGTCGCGCCAGGAGAAGCCGGACATGTCGGTCCACGGCGCGGACTTCACCGCGGCGGGCAGCCTCGTGTCGCGCACGACGACCTGGGCGATGGCGTCGACGTCGCCGCCGGGGTGCCACGGGCGGCCCAGGTAGTAGGTGCCGCGCGCGGCGTCGCTGCGGATCGTGGAGTTGGTGATCAGGAAGCCGAACTCGTTGTCGCGCCTGGTGCTCGCGGCGGTGATGTAGCCGTTGGGGTCGCTGTTCCGGCTCAGCGCGGTGATGGTGGCGCGGTCGAACACGGCGGTGGCGCGGCCGAACAGGAAGTCGACGTCGCCGCTGATCGCGCAGTCGCGGTAGTACTGGCGGGCGCGGGTGGCGGTGTTGGGCGAGTCGGCGTAGAGGGTGTCCTGGTGGCCGAGGAAGGTGACCCGGTCGTAGAGCTGCCGGTCGCCGGTGGCCTTGACCGCGACGGCCTGGGTGGCGGTGATCTCCGGGTGCTCCGCGCGGTCGAAGGAGTTGCTGAAGGTCAGGTCCCGCGCGGTGAAGTCGGCGGCCTCGATGGTCGCGGTGGCGCTGCCCGTGGTGCCGTGGGTGGTGCCGTCGGGCTTCTTGGTGCCGCTGGCGTTGTCGAAGTCGATCACGACGTCGGAGGCGCGCCCGGTGGCGCCGCGCAGGGTCAGGCCGCGCTTGGCCGCCGGGACCTTGACGACCTCGCGGTAGCGGCCCCTCTGCAGGGTGATCGTGCCGAACGCGGGGGCGGCGTCGATCGCGGACTGCACGGTCCGGTGGGCGCCGGGGCCCCGGCCGACGACGAGCTCCGCCTGGCGCGCGCCCGCCTCCAGGTCGCGGACCCGGTGCGCGGGTTCGAGGCCCCTGGTGAACTCCGGGGTCCAGCCCGCGTCGGGGGCGAGCCGCTTGTCCGGGTTGGCGGCGTTGAAGGCGGCGACGACGTCGGTGGGGCGGCCGTCGACCAGGTTGCCCTTGGCGGTGACGGCGGTGCCGCCCCAGTTGTAGAGCAGCTCGTCCGCTCCGACGCCCGTGGGCAGCCTCACGTGGTTGTTCTGCACGTAGAGCTGCGACTGCACGCCCGCGCCCCAGGTGTAGACGTGGGTCGCGCCGGGTTCGTAGCGGTTGTTGTAGACGTGCACCTTGCCGAACCGCACGCGGGGCGCGCGCTCCTCCACGTTGGCGAACACGTTGTGGTGCACGGAGACGCGCAGCTTGCCGGGGTCGACGGTGGAGGAGTTGGAGGAGCCGATCAGCATGGTCTTGCCGTGGTCCTCGAACCGGTTGCGGGACACCGTGACCAGGTCGGAGCCGTTGGTGATGTCGAGCTGGCCGTCGTGGCGCTGGAACGGGCGGTCGAAGTGGACCGGCGCCGAGCTGTCCGGGTTGGGCTGGTCGGTGAAGGTGTTGTGGTCGGCCCAGACGTTCGTGGAGCCGATCACGCCGACCGAGTCGTACTCGGAGTTCCAGTTGCCCACGGCCGTGTCGGTCGGGTCCCACTGGGGGAAGCAGTCGCTGGTGTCGCGGAAGGTGAGGTGCCGGACGATCACGTTGCGGGCATTGGCGATCCGCAGGTTCCCGCCGGTGATGCCCGCGCCGGGGCCGTTGCCGATGAGGGTGGTGTCGGAGCCGACGTCGAACCGGATCGCTTCGGCCTGCCGCTTGGCCGAAGCGGCGCGCGCGTCCTCCAGTGGCCCGGACGGCTCCCGGTCGCGCCCCCAGACAGCGGGGTCGTAAGCCTCCAGGTAGGCCTTTAACGAATACCCGCCGGTTTCGTACGATGCGCAGTTCCCGCTGACGTCGATCACCCCCTCGATCTTGACGATCCGGGGTGCGGGAGCGGCCAGTGCCGCGCGCAACTCGGCGGCTGTTCGCACGACCACCGCGGTGCTCGCGGCGGAACCGCCGGTGGTCCCGCTGCCCGCCGAACCCCAGCCGTCACCGGGCTGAAGCACCTGCCGGGAGGGGTCGTGACCTGCGGCGTCAGGGTCGTGACCTGCGAGGGCGGGCGGGGCGACCAGCCCGGCCAGCACGCAGGAAAGCACCAGCGCATACCTCGGGATCCGCATTGCGAAAGCGCCTTCCTCAACCTGTCCGGTTCATATCCGTGAACGCTTTCCAGAAGTGCGAACAAAGTATTACGAAAATGTCCGCCGCACGTCAACGGCGTAACCCCGTTCACCCACCGTTCGACACAGCTCGCGCGTTGTTCGACGAATTCGACTCGAATTCGACGACACGCCCCGGTACCGGTGATCCGAACGGCGCAGCGGCCCCCGGCCCCGCGCCGGGGCCGGGGGCTTCCGCAGGAGTGCGGCAGCACGTAACCTGCGGCAATCAGGGCACTCCGTACAGTGAGGTACTAGGAGGGTGCGTTGGTCACGATCGCCGAGGTGGCGGCGCACGCTGGCGTCGCGCCGAGCACCGTGTCATACGCCTTGTCGGGCAAGAGGTCCATCTCCGCCGGGACGCGCGCGAAGGTGGAGGAGAGCGTGCGCACGCTCGGCTACTCCCTCATCCCCGCCGCGCGCGCCGAGCGGACCGACGTGATCGCGCTGGCGCTGCCGCTGCGCGCGGGCATGGACCTGCCGGTGGTGATGCGCTTCGTCGGCGCGATCGCGGAAGCCGCGCGGGGCCACGGGTTGGACGTGCTGCTGGTGACGGCGGACGAGGGCCCGGAGGAGCTGCGGGCGGTGCTGGAGCAGCGCAGGGTCGACGGCGTGCTGGTCATGGACGTGGAGATGCACGACGAGCGGCTGGCCGTGCTGCAGGAGCTCAGACGCCCGTCGGTCCTCATCGGCTTCCCCGTGGACCCCACCGGGTTGACCTGCGTGGACCTGGACTTCACCGCCGCGGGCGCGCTGTGCCTGGATCACCTGGCCGACCTGGGCCACCGCTCGGTCGCCCTGCTCGGCTCGCCGAAACCGGTGTACCGCAGGGAAACCGCGTTCGCGCACCGCACGGTCGCCGGGTTCAGCGCGGCGGCGATGCGGCGCGGGGTGTCCGTGACGACCCTGGCGACCGAACCGGACGTGCTGCGCACGCTGACCGAGCTGCCCCCGGCGACGACGGGTCTGGTGGTGCACAACGAGAGCGCGCTCCCGGCGGTGCTGGCCGGGCTGCGAACTCTGGGAAAGCGCATTCCGGACGACGTGTCGGTGGTCGCGCTGTGCCCGGACGACCTGGCGGAGCGGGTGGGACCGGCGGTGACGTCGGTGCACATCCCGGCGGTGGAGCTGGGCAGGCAGGCGGTGGAACTGCTGTCCCACCTGCGCGACCGGCCCGGCGCGCAACCGTCGCTGACGCTGCTGGAGCCGAGGTTGACGGTGCGGGGGACGTCGGGCTGAGCCGCCCGCGAACGACGGGGCCGCGCCGGTCGTGCGACCCGGCGCGGTGCGCGGTCCCGCGCGTCAGGCGGTCGCGGCGACCGCGGGCCCGGACGTCCCGCTCGCGCGGTTCCGCTTGCGGCGCACCAGGAGCAGCGCCGCGCCCGCCACCACGAGCACCAGCACCGCCACACCGCTCCACGACACCGCGAGCACCGAGTACCCCCGGCTGATCGCGGCGGGCGCGGTCACCCGGTCCTCCCCCACCGCCACGCCGACCACGCTCAGCTCGCCGGAGGCCCGGAACAGCGACGGCGCAGCCACCTCGAACGCCCGCGTCGCGCTGTCCCCCGGCAGCAGCTCGTCCACCTCGTCCCCGCCGCGCCGCGCCAGCAGCCCGAACGGCCCCGCCACGTCGGCGGTCGCCGCCGCGCCCAGGCGCGCGTTGCCCGTGTTCACCACCTCGTAGGTCACCTTCAGCACCCCGTCCGCGAAGGGGACCCACGACGGGCTGAAGTCCGCCGTCACCGCGCGCACCTCCAGCGCGGGCGTCAGCTCCCCCGACACCTGCAGGTGCACCCGCACCCCGATCCGGCGCTGCACCCGGACGCCGTCCTCGGTCCCCGACACGCCCACCACGATCCCCGCCGGGTGGTCGCCCGGCGTCGCGTCCGCCGGGACCGCCACCACCACCGGCAGGTCGCGCCGCTCGCCGGCGCCCAGGGTGAGCCGCCCGCCGTCGAGACCGCCGACGGAGATCCACTTCCCCGAGTCGACCGGCGTCCCCGCCGCGATGTCGAACGCCCCGTTCTGCCCCAGCACCCCGTCCCCGGCGGACACCACGAAGTCGGCGGGCTCGGCCCCCAGGTTCCGCACCGTGATGGAGTCCCTGGCCGTGCTTCCCGGCTCGGCCACGTGCCGCAGGGACACCCGGCCGTCCGTGGGGCCGACGCTCCACCGCACGGGCGCGGCGGACGCCGGGGGCGCGGCGGCCAGCAGGGAGCCCGCCACCAGCAGGGAACCGAGCAGACGACGGTGGGACGACACGGGTCCCCTCCTCAACATCCGGGAAAAGCGCTTCACGTCAACGGAAAGAGCGGGGCGGGACCCCGGGACGAGGGCCCCGCCCCACCACAACGGGAAATCAGTCCTTGGCGAACAGCGTCAGGGTGATCTCGCTGCCGTAGCGACCGCCGCGGGCCTCGTCCGGCACGGTCAGGCCGAGGTCGGCGCCCACGACGGTGGTGCCGTAGCGGCTGACGCGGTTGGTGTCGGCCAGCGCGGCGGGCGCGTCCAGGACGGCCTCGGGACCGGCGGCGGCGTTCGAGTCGGAGCTGACGACCTTCGGGGTCCAGCCCAGGTTCTCGGCGCCGAACCTCCGGTTGCCCGCGACGAACTCACCTGCGGCGCCGGAGACGGTCCAGCCCTGGCCGCGCGCCTGCACCTCGTTGCGGGTGTCGGTCACGGTGACCTGCGGCAGCGCGCCGGTCTGCGAGCGCGACGCGCCCTCGAACCGGACGACGCCGCTGTCGGCGACGGTCATGCTCAGGTCACCGGCGGTGCTGGGCAGCGGCACGGAGGCCTCCAGCGCGACGGCCGAGCCGGCCGAGGCCGGGGCGTGGCCCAGCAGGTCGAACACGGTCTCGCCGACGGCGGTGTTGTCCAGGTACGCGCCGCGCACGGTGTCCCACTTGTCGGCGCGCGCGTTCAGCACGTCCGCGCCCGCGCCCTTGGCGTAGAGGGGGACCAGGGCGTTGGTGTGGCCACCGGAGTGCCACGACACCTGCGGCAGCTCGCCCTTGGCGCCGGTCATCGGGGTCCAGGCCGGCTTGGCGCCGGGGCCCGCGAGGTAGCCGGTCTCGTGGTCGGCGGTGACGACGACCAGGGTCTCGTCCCAGCTGCTGTTGCGCTCGACCCAGTCGGTGACGGCCTCGACGGAGCGGTTGAACTCGACCTGCTCCTCCACCAGGCGCGTGGTCTGGTTGGCGTGGCCCGCCCAGTCGACGGCGCCGCCCTCGACCATCAGGAAGAAGCCGTCCTCGTCCTTCTCCAGCACGTTCAGCGCGCCCTTGGCCATCACGTCCAGGGACGCGACGTCGTTGCGGGCGTCGGTGCCCGGCGCGACCGTGTTGTTGCCCAGGCCCGGCCGGTTGTACTGGAGGGTCTCGGCGACCTGCGCCAGGCCGAACACCTTCTCCGGGACCTCGGTCGCGGTGGCCAGCGCCTCGAAGGCGGAGCGGGTCTCGACGTAGGAGAAGTCGGTGCCGCCACCGCTGACCCGCTGGAAGTCGTGCTGCGAGATCCAGGTCCAGTTGGACGCGCGGCTGGTGTGCGCGTCGGTGTAGTTCGGGTGCCCGCCACCCATGATGACGTCGGCGCCGCTGTCGATCATCTCGGTCGCGAGGCCCTGGTAGTCGTTGCGGTCGGCGTTGTGGGCGATGAAGCCCGCCGGGGTGGCGTGGTTGAACGGCACCGAGGTGACGACGCCGACCTTCTTGCCGACCTCCTTGGCCTGCTCGCCCACGGTCAGCAGCTTCCGGCCCGCCGGGTCGAAGCCGATGACGCCGTTGGTGGTCTTGACGCCGGTGCCGAGCGCGGTCGCCGCGGCGGCGGAGTCGGTGGCGCCGGAGGCGACCCAGTCGAACGAGCCCCAGGCCTGCTCGGGGGTGTAGGACGCGCGGCCGTTCGCCGAGTAGTGGCTCTGCGCGACCTGCACGGGGAAGGTCTCGTAGACCTGGCTGGGCACGCCGGGGACGCGCCGCACGGCTCCGGTCGCGGGGTCCACCGCGACCTGGTTGAGGCTCTGCCCGTGCTCGTACAGGTTGGCGGCGTCGAACTGGTTGTAGCCCGCGCCGTCCGAGATGAGCACGATGATGTTCTTCGGCGCGGTGGTCTCCGCGCCGACGCGACACCGGCGGGCGCCGAGGCGAATGCGACGCCCAGGGCCGTGCCGGTGACGGCGAGCTTCCGAGTGCGCTTGAGCACTCCGCCCATTGCTTCCTCGTTCCGTGTGGATGCGCTGTGGTGGCGCCGGTCGTGACCGGGCCGGACCACACGCTTCGCCCGGAAGGTAAAGCGATCACCAAGCGGTGGAGTACTGGGAGCAAAACTCTCGGCAAGGCGCGGTTGTCCGCCGTTGGCCGTGGGTGCTCGGTGATCAGGCGATCACCGGTTGTCGCGACAGGAAGGCGCGCAGCGGCGCGAGGTGCCGGTCCGGGTCGGTCCAGGTGTGCTCCGGGTCGGCGGCGACGCGGTGCTCGGCGACCACCTCGCCGCCCCGGAACCTGCGCACCACCGGGCGCAGCGGGGCGGGCACGTCGGGGTCCGCGTGGTCGGCGGCGTGGTCGGCGACGTGCTCCAGGGTGATGGCGAGGCAGTCGGGGGCGTGCTCGGCGACCAGGTCCACCGGCACCTCCTCCAGGTAGCGCGCGGTCGCGCCGCCCGGAACGACGACGTCGGCCAGCCGGGCGCGCTGGTGCCACAGCGCGGAGCTCCGGTTCACCCGCGCCAGGACGGCGGGGGCCAGGTCGTCGGCGGGCACCTCGGTCGACGGCCACGGCACGCCGTGGTTCTTGCGCTCCAGCACCCTGGCCAGCGCGCGCACCGCGTACCGGAAGCCGTGGATGTCGCCGGTGGACGAGTGGTCGTCGGCGTCGCGCATGAGCGCGCCCGCGAAGTGCAGGCCGGGCACGGAGGTCGACTCCCACTCGGCGGTCAGCGCCGGGAAGCGGTCGTCGGGGGCGGGGGCGGGGCGGGCGCCGTCGCCGAAGATGGTGGTGTCGAAGCGGAAACCGGTCGCGACGACGACCCGGTCGTAGCGGATCGCCCTGGTGGCGCCGTCGGTGTGCCGGAGCGCGACGGTGACCGTGTAACCGCCGAGGCCGCCGCTCGCGGCGTCCGGGGCGGGACCGTCCGCGCCGGGGCACGCGCCGGGGCCGCTGTCGTCGTCGGCCCGGATGTCCAGCACCGACCCGTCCAGCAGCGCGGTGCCGACGCCGAACCGGGCCGCGTCCAGGAACTCCGCGTTCACCGCGCGCACGTCCCCCGCCCGCCACGCCACCCGCGCGGGCCGGGGCCCGATCACGTGCACCACCGACGCCGTGCGCACCAGGCTGTTCGCGACCTCGAACGCCGAGTTCCCCTTGCCCACCACCAGGACCCGCTGTCCGGCGAACCCGCGCGGGTCCGGGTCGTAGGCGCCGTAGTGCTCCACGCGGTCGATGCCGGGGATGGGCGGCAGGTGCGGCTTGGCGAGCCCGGTCGCCACGACCAGCCACCGCGCGGTGTGCGTGCCGCCGTGCTGGTCGACCACCCGGAAGCGCGGCCGGAACCCGCCGAACCCGCTGCGCGTCACCGAGAGCGCGCGGGTGTCGCAGCGGACGTCGACGCCGGTGGCGCGGGCGAACTCCACCAGGTAGCGGGCGAGGTCGTCGGCGTGCGGCAGGCGGTCGGCGCTGTGGTCGGGGAAGCGCGGCGCGGGCCCGTCGGACAGCAGCGAGTGCGCGTCGCGACGCAGGTCCAGCTCGGGGTCGCCCGCCGGGGAGCCGCCCTCGTTGACCGACAGGAGCCTGCGGTGCCGGGGGAAGGCGCGGAAGAACTGGCCGGGCGCGGGCCCGGCCTCCAGCACGCGACAGGACCGGCCGGCGCGGTCGAGCAGGTGCGCGAGCTGCAACCCGGCGGGACCGGCACCGACGATGAGGTACTCGACCTCGGGCACGACAAGACCTCCGCGGCGTGGACGGCTGCGGAGAGGGGTACGGCGGCGGGCCGGCGGGCGTTCAACCTGGGCGGGCACTTCACAGGTGGTGAGGCACGTGCCTGCGGCGCTGGACGACTGGATCGCCCCTGAGGATCGTTGGACTGGCCGTGCGCCACCGGGGCAGGGGGTGGGGTGAGCGAGGAGTTGCCCGGTTCGGGTTCCGGCGGGTCAGGTGGGCGGACCGAGAGAGGCAAAGCGCACGAGACGGGCGGTTCAGGACCGAACTTCCTGCGGAGTCTCTTAGGATCGACCCGTTCAGCGCGGTCCGCCACTTGACGACCGCGGTGATGTATTGATCAAGGAGGAGCGTTGAACGGGACTAACCCTTGGAGCGGTGCAGCGCTCCAAAGCTTGACGTCGAACATGCAGAGCCTGAAGCAGATCGCCGATTCGGGCGGATTTGCCATCAGCAAGCCTGGGGCAGAGGCGTACGTCAAGGCCATCCAGGATGCGGAAGACGACCTGAAGAAGATCGACGCGCATCTGCATCGAATTCAAGAGGAAGTGCGGCTCGGCACCAGCCCTGACGCACAAGCGATGGCGAAGTACAACCTGGAGAACGCCATTGGCGGCCCTGGCACGATAGGGCTCGTCCCCGCGATCGACCAACTGAAGACGGCACTGCGAGAAGCCAAAGAAGCGATGCAGAAGGCAGCCGAGAACTACGACCGGGTAGAGCAGGAAATCGAGCAGACCCACAGGAGTTACTGAATCATGCGGCAAAACTCGGCATCGTCGCGCCGACCGGTCACGAGCACGCTGATCTCAGCGGTTTTGCTCCTGCTCACGGGTTGCTCGACGGAAACGGCGGGATCGCCATCCCCGGCCACTCCCCGGAACAGCGTCCCCGCATCCTCCAGCTCACCCGCACGAGGAGATGGCGGTTCGCTAGCCGACTTCGACACGTGCGCCTTGCTCAACGAGGTCGCGTCCGCGCAGAACATCACTGAGATCGAGGCCGACGGCGACACCGCTTGCGCGGGATTTCTCCCGAACCGCGTTGCGGTGAACATCAGCTACCACACCGACATCGGTATTGCCAAAGCCGGCCAGGGGCCGTACGCGGAGGTTTCCGACATGACGGTCGGCTCCCGCAAGGCCAAGCTGATCGAGAAGGCAGTCTCCACCACGTCGTGCGCTGTGGCCATGGAAGTCACCGAGAGCTCGCGTTTCGACGTGGCAACCTCGGGCGATTCCCTGGAGCAGTCCTGTGACGCGGCTACCAGCTTCGCCAAGGCCGTCGAAGCGAAGATCCCCGCATCCTGACGTCCGCGTTCGTCGCGCCTTCCCCTGGGCGCGGTGAACAGCGCTCACGCGCAGTTCCACCCCATCAACTCCCACATCTCCCGCCCGACCCGCGCCAGGTCGTGCATCCGGTCGAAGTACGCCACGTGCGACCGCACGTCCTCCCGGTCCGTGATCACCACGCTGCCCGACAGCAGCTCCACCACCACCATCCGGTCGTCCAGCACCCGGAACCCGGTGTCCGCGCCCGCCTCCAGGGACGCGAACGGCAGGACGCCGAACTGGACCTTGCCGCCGTCGGACGTCCGGATGCGGTTGCCCTGGCGCGGGCAGCGGGCCACGCCCTCCGGGACGACGACGTGGACGCTGCGGGTCCTGGTGTTCTCCGCCGGGAGGGCGGGCACGGCCGTCGCCGCGTAGACCTTGATCACCTCGGCCGCCTGCTCGGCGCGCGCCACCTGGGCCTGCGCGCGGGACTCGGTGCGGTTCAGCACGGCCTCGCGGCGCCTCTCCTCCTCCGCCACCTGCTCGGCCAGGCGCAGCGCCCGCTCCTTCACCTCGCCGGACACCTGGTAGCCCTCCACGAGCCGCAGCACGTCGCTGACCTTCGGCACGATCCGGCTGTTCTCCAGCTTCGACACCTTCGACTGGCTCATGCCCGCCCGCTCGCCCGCCACTCGCCCCGACAGCTGCGCGTGGGCGCGGCACGCGTGCAGCAGCGTCGCCAGCTCCTCCCGCTTCGACAGCCGCAGCGACCGCGCGTCCCCGAAACCGACCACCACGCCGCCCCCCTGCTCCCCGATCCCGCGCATCGAATCCCCTCCAGCCTGCAACACCCTGCCGATCGAGCGGGCCGAGCGCCCGGTGAGCGTCGTCAGCGCGTGCACCGAACGCCCGCGCGCGTACTCGTCCCGCACGAACTCCTCGAACCTCGTCATCTCCCGCTCCCCCGCGTCCCCCGACCCCCCGGCCGGGGGTAGGGCTGGATGCCCTCGTGCTCGCGCCAGGCCAGGTCACACCCCCGGCAGGTCGGCCAGCACCACTGGGGGTACTTCAGCGCGGACGGCACGACCAGCTCGATCCCGCACAGCGTCTCCCCCGCGTCCCGCACCTCCAACCGCGCGCTCACCGCGTGCCGCCGACCGTCGTGCGGCAGCCACCGGAACATCCGCGACACCCGCCCACCCCCAGTTCTGCGCTGTTCACGGGTCGTTCCGGCGCCCGCGCGACCACCGCCAAAATAACTGTGCACGTGCAGGTTGAGAAGTACACAATTGGGTGAGGTGCAGATGCACCGCTGTGCGGCACACTTGATGCCGCACAACGCATTCGTACCGGGAAGCTGAGGTGGCCTCATGCCGGGCAGTGGCGCGAGTCCGACGGTCTACAAGCGACAGTTGGGGCTGGCGCTCGCCTCGATGCGCGAGGACGCCGGGTTCACCGCGGAGCGGGTCGCCAAGGTGCTGGAGTGCTCCGTGGCGAAGATCCGGCGGATCGAGGCGGGCGACGTGAGCGTGCGCGCCGCCGAGCTGAACGCGCTGATGGACCACTACGGCGCCACCAAGCAGGCCCGCAAGCACATCGAGGAGCTGGGCAGGCAGGCGCGCAAGCGGGCGCCGAGGACGCCGTACGGGTCGGTGCTGCCGGACTTCTTCCGGAAGTTCTTCAACCTGGAGCAGATCGCCACGGAGGTGCTCGTGTACCACGGCGAGCTGATTCCGGGCCAGTTCCAGACGCCCGACTACGCGAGGTCGCTGCTGGAGTCGAACCCGCTCCACGAGGAGGTGGAGGTCGACCGGCTGGTCCAGGCCAGGCAGGTGCGGCAGAGCAGGATGATCGACCCGGCGGCGTCGCAGCGGCAGCACGTGGTGCTGCACGAGGCGGCGATCCGGACCGTGGTCGGCAGCCCCGAGCTGATGAAGCACCAGCTCCTGCACCTGAAGAAGCTCGCGGGGCAGCAGAACATCACCCTGCAGGTCATCCCGTTCAGCGCGGGGGCGCACACGGCCAGCGGCTTCCCGTTCACGATCCTGCGGTTCCCGGACAACCTGGCGAACGCCGTGTACCTGGAGAACCTGACGACCGCGTCGTCGCTGGACGAGCCGTCGCACGTCGCGCAGTACGAAACGGCCTTCCGGCACGTGGTGGGAGCGGCCCTGTCACCCGCGAAGAGCCTCGCGCTCCTGGCTACAGTGGCGAACGAACTGTAGATCAGGAAGGACGGTGCAGCCCCCATGGCGGACTCCACCTGGCGCAAGTCGAGCTACAGCGGGAGCAACGGCGGGCAGTGCGTCGAACTGGCGCACACCCGCGCCCACCTGCTGGTTCGCGACTCCAAGAACCCCGATGGCCCGGTCCTGGGCTTCGGGCACGAGGCGTTCGCGGGCTTCGTCACGGCGCTGAAGAACGCGTGACCCGCACGCCCCCGGCGCTCGCCGCGCCGGGGGTCCACCACCACTCCCGCTTGCCGCGAATGCACGAATAAAGGCCGCCTGACCGCCCTCGGTGCGGTGCCACGCACCGAGGGCCCGGCCTGCCACCCGGCCGCGCCGGTCGCCGCACCAGCGCCCCGAGCCCCCGAGGCACGCCCCGGCGCCGCGACTCCACGTCCTGCCGTCCCGGCGGCCCGACTCACGCCTCCAGCCTCCCGGCGGCCCGACTCACACCTCCCACCATCCCACCGTCCCAACTCACACCTCCCACCGTCCCGACTCACACGTCCTGCGGTTCAGGGGCGTCCAGCACCGCCCTGACCTGGATCGGCTGGCCGAGCGGCACGCCGCCGGGGCCGGGCGCGGCGGAGGCCAGGGCGGCGATCTCCAGCGCCCGCGCCTCGGACCCCACGTCCACCACCCAGTACCCGGCGATGAGCTCCCCGCCCTCGGGGAACGGCCCGTCCGCCACCACCGGCGCGCCGTCGCCGGTCGCGACGACGACCTTCGCCGCCTGCGCGAGGCCCTGCGCGTCGACCAGCTCACCTCGCGCGGCCAGCTCGCCGCCGAAGCGCCGCTGGAACGCGATGTGGGCCGCGACGTCCGCCGGGTCCCACTCGGGCATCGGGGTGTCGCAGGTGGCGGTCGCGCCGTAGTTCATCAGGAGCAGGAACTTGGCCATGGTGTCCTCCGGGTGAGCGGTCCGACGCCCATCCTGGCGTCGGTGACCGGGGGCGGAGCCGGGGCCGCGTTCTCCACGCACCACCCAGGTGACCTGTGTCACACGAACGGGAGCGCCCCCGGCCGCCGCACGGGGGGACGGGGCCGGGGGCGCTCCGGGAGGGGTCAGCTCTTCACGCAGCTCGCCGACGGCGTCCAGGACGTCGGGTCGCCGTTGACGATGATCCCGGCCGTCGCCGAACCGGCGGGGGCCACCGAGCCGTTCCACGCCGCGTTCGCGACGGTCGCCACCGAGCCGCTGGTGGTCGCCGTCCCGTTCCACGCCTGCGCGACGCTCATCCCGCTGCCCAGCGAGAACCGCACGCTCCACGCCGTGGACGCGACGGTGCTGGTGTTGCGGAAGACCACGTCGGCCTGGAACCCGCCCTGCCACCGGTTCACCACGGTCACCGACGCGGCGCAGCTGCCGGTGGGCGGCGGGATGGTGGTCGTGGTGACGCCGCCGGTCGTGGTCGTCGTGCCGCCGGTCGTGGTGGTCGGCAGCACGCCGCCGAGCGCGTCCCGCAGCACCGGGAACCACCGGTTCGCGATCTTCCGGTCGCCCGAGGCGTTGGGGTGCACGCCGTCGTAGGTGTCGGTGGCGGTGTCGAACCCGGTCCACTGGTCCACCACGACGATCGGCGAGGCGGCCGTGGTCTTCGACGTCGCCCACGGCTGGATCGCCGCGTTGAACGCCACCACGCGCTGCCCGCAGTCGGCGCACTGCGGGGTGCCCATCGGGATGAGCTTGGCGATGAGGATGCGCATCGCCGGGTTCTGCGCCCGCATCTGGTCGACGAGCTTGCCGTACGCCGCCAGGATCGTCGCGGGCGCGATGTTGCTCCACACGTCGTTGGTGCCGAAGTGCATCACGACGATGTCGGGGCTGGTGGCCTGCAACCACGGCACGAGCTGGTTCTGGCTGGCCACGTTGGTGACCAGGAGCCCGCCGTGGCCCTCGTTGTCGCCGTCGTGGGGGATGCCGCACCCCTGCGACGGGAGCGTGCCCACGAAGTCGATGTTCGTGTAGCCTGCGGCCTTCAGGTCGACGTCGAGCAGGGCGCGCCAGCAGCCGGGCGAGCCGGTGATGGAGTCGCCGAGCGGCATGATGCGCACGGGCGCGGCTGCGGCGGCCTGCGAGGCGGGGACCGTGATCAGGAAGCCGCACAGCAGGGTCAGCGCGGAGAGCAGGGCGGCCAGCGCGGCCCTGCGGGCCGTTCCGGGCCGAACCGCATCGGGCCGGACCGCATCGGGTCTGGTCATCTCGGGCCTCCTCACGCGGTGGCGCACGACGCGCCGTTGAGGGTGAACGCGGTGGGCGCGGCGTTCGCGCCGGTGACGCTGCCGGTGAAGCCGACGCTGACCGAGCCGCCCGCCGGGATGTCGGCGGTGTAGGGGGCGTTGGCCACGCTCAGGTTCGCACCGGACTGGGTGGGCGTGCCACCCCACATGCTGCTGACGGTCTGCGCGCCGGGCCACGTCCAGCGCAGCACCCAGCCCCTCACCGCGGCCGTGCCGGTGTTGGCGATCTTCACCTCGCCCTGGAAGCCGCCGGTCCACTGGCCGGTGATGCGGTAGGTGACGGCGCAGGGGCCGACGGGGCTGCCGGGGAGCGTGGTGACCACGACCGTGCCGGAGCGGGCGGAGCGGTTGCCCGCGGCGTCGCGCGCGTACACCGCGAGGGTGTGCGCGGTGGCGGCGGTCAGGCCGGTCAGGGTGGCGGAGGTGGTCGCCGAGGAGGCGAGCGCGGTCTCGGTGCTCCCGCTGACCCGGACCACGTCGTAGCCGGTGACGCCGACGTTGTCGGTGGACGCGGACCAGCCCAGCACCGCACCGGAGGAGGTGACCGACGACGCGGTGGGCGTGCCGGGCGCGGTCGGCGCCTGGGTGTCGCCGCCACCGCCGCCGTACACGCTGGCCTCGCGCGAGGTGGCCTTGATCCCGTTGGCGCCGTTGAAGGTCCGCTGCCCCCACGCGCTCAGCTGCGCGGCGTTGAAGTTCACCGCGAGGTCCAGGTACTCGACGCCGCCGCCGTTGCCGCTCCACGACCAGGCGAGGTACCCGAGCCGCAACCGCTGCGCCGCGGCGAAGATGGCGTCCTCGTCCGGGTCGCCGTCCGAGTGCATGTCGCCGAACTCGCCGACCGCGATGGGCAGGCCCGCCGCGACGAACCGCCCGAGGTAGTCGTCGACCTCGGCGGCGGTGTCGAACACGCCGTACATGTGGATCGAGAAGATCGTGTTGCGCTGCGGGTCGGCGGCGAACACCGAGGCCGCGTTGTCGCGCATGGTGAACGCCCAGTCCTGGCCCCAGTTCGGCGCGTCCACCATGATCGTGTGCGTGAAGCCCTCGGCGCGCAGCCTGGTCAGGGCCGAGCGGGTGTCGGCGGTCCACGCCGCGTACCCGGTGTTGCCGTGGGGCTCGTTGCCGATGTTGAGGATCGCGTACTTCTCCTGGCCGACGAGCGCGCTCTTGACGCCCACCCAGTAATCGACCGCCTTGGACAGCGGGATCGCGCCGCTCTGCTCGCCGTAGCCGGTGGTGTCGTGCACCTCCAGCACGCAGATCAGCCGGTTGGCCTTGCACTGGGCGATGACGTCCGCGACGTCGGCGGCGTCGTTGCGGGTCCAGCGGTCGCCGCTGGCGAGCACGACCCGGACCGAGTTGGCCCCCAGCGCCTTGACGTCGGCGAGCGCCTGGCGGGTGCGGGTGGGGTACCAGGTGTGGGCGTGGTTGACGCCGCGCAGGACGAAGTCGTTCCCGTTGGCGTCCAGCAACCTCCCGCCGCTGATGGTGAAACCGGTTGCGGCGGCCGAGGGGGCGGCGGCGGGGGCGGCTTCGGCGGGAGTGGGTGGTGGGGCGGTGAAGGCGGAGAGCAGGAGCGCCGCGGCAGCCGCGAGCGCGATTCGGGTGCGCATGGTGGGTGACCTCGCGTGGTGTCGGCGTTGACGTGCGAGCTGGTGGTGCGAGCGCGCGGCGGCGAGGACGGCTCGGTCCGAGCCAAGCAATGAACCGATCAAGTGTCAATCAGCCGGTTCCGGGGTCGGCTGGGCGGATCGGCGCAACGGGAACCCTTGTGCGCACGGGAAAAACCCGCTGCCTCGGTGAGGTCGCGGGTGGCGCGGGGGTGCTCGCCCGGCGGCGGCGTGCCGGGCGGGGTCGGTCAGTAGTCGGGGCAGAGGTGCTCGCGCACCACGGAGAGCACCGAGGCAGCGGTCCGGCTGTCGAGCGCCTCGGGGTCGTTCGGCGGGCTGAAGCGCTCGCGCACCAGCGCGGTCAGGCGGACCTGGTCGTTGCCCATGACGGGCACGTCCACGCACAGCTCGCGGCCCTTGAGGACGGCCTTGTCGGTCTTGCCGCCGGTGATCCGGGGGTCGATGACGTCGAGCGCGGTGATGTAGGCCCGCGTGGTCGCGTCGTCGGGGGCGGGTGGCAACCCGGAGGGGCGCGGGGTCGTGGTCGTGCTCGCCACGACGCCGACCGCCCTCGGCGAGGGTGACGGCGGCGCCTCCTGGGCGCAGCCGCCGACGAGCGCCAACGCGCCCAGGGCAAGGGCAACACCTGTTCGGTTCACGCCGTGGGCGTCGGCGCCCGATCGCCCCGCGTTACCGGTTCCGCACCGGTTCAGGGGTTCGGGCCGGGGCGCCGCGAGCCGGTTCGGCGGGGTTTTCCCACGGGGGACCAACGATTTCCGGGTGATCACGTCGAGCGACGGCGGCCCGGTCCGGCGCGAGGGGGCCGGGCGCGGGGCCATCAGCCCGCGCGGGGCGCGTCGGACCGGTTGGCAGAACCCCGGATCGTCCGGGTCGACCAGCGGGGGCCTCGGCGGTGCGGCCGAAGCGGTTTCCCCGCGGGTTTCCACCGCGCGGCCACCCCGTGACCGAGAGCGACGACGCGCCGCCTCCCGGACTTGGGGCGCTACTTCCGCTGAGCGGGAATTCGCACGTGCACCCCGTTACCGCCCGCGCGGGCGCGGGTGCGGGAAGCCGCAGGGCGGCGCGCGGCCCGGTTCGGGCGCGCGGTGATCGCGAAGTCGGTCCCGCCGACCCCGCCGGGCGCGGGGCTAGGGTGGTCGAACCGCCCTACGACGAGTGAGTGGAGACCGCCGATGCCGTGGTTCGACCTGCCCGAGGCGGAGCTGGCGCAGTACCGGACCCCGACCCAGGAGCCGACCGGCCTGGACGCCTGGTGGGCCGAGCGCCTGGCCGACGCCAGGGCGCTGGCGAAGCCGGTGACGACCACGCCGCACGAGGAGTCCGCGTACGGCCCGCTGAGCGTGCTGGACGTCGAGTTCTCCGGCGCGCTGGGCGACCGCGTCCGCGCCTGGCACCTGCGCCCCGCGAGCGACGGCCCGCTGCCCACGGCCGTGGTGTTCATCGGCTACGGCGGCGGCAGGGGCACGCCCACCGAGCACGCCTGGCTGGCGGCGGCCGGTTACGGCGTCCTCGTGGTGGACACCAGGGGCCAGGGCGGCAGGTGGACCACCGGCGCGACCCCCGACTCGGCCCCGTCGGGCCCGTCGCACCCCGGTTTCATGACGCGCGGCATCGACTCCCCCGAGGGCTACTACTACACCCGCCTGATGACCGACGCCGCGCTCGCGGTGGACGTCGCGGCCGGGCTGGACGGCGTGGACCCGGAGCGCATCGCCGTGCTGGGCGCCAGCCAGGGCGGCGGCCTGGCACTGGCCGCGGCGGCCCTGAACCCGACCAAGGTCAAGGTGTGCCACGCGGACGTGCCGTTCCTGTGCGACTTCCAGCGGGCCATCACCCTGACCGGCGCGGACCCGTACGCGGAGATCGCGAACTTCCTGTCGCACAACGTCGCGCTGGTCGACCAGGCCCGCGACACCCTGCGCTACGTGGACGCGGCCCTGCTGGCCAGGCGCATCACCGCGACGAGCCTGCTGAGCGCCGGCCTGATGGACGAGGTGTGCCCCCCGTCGACGGTGTTCGCCGCCTACAACGAGATCACCGCCCCGAAGCGGATCGAGGTGTTCCCGTTCAGCGGCCACGCCGTGCCGAGGACGCACGACGAGGTGAAGCTGAAGCACCTCCGCGAGCACCTCTGACCGTCGAGCAGCGCGGGCTGCAGGGCGAGCGCAGCGCGGGCTGCGGGGCGAGCGCAGCGCGGGCTGCGGGGCGAGCGCAGCGAGCCCACGCAGCCCCACTCCCGCGTCCCTCTTCTCCGTTTGGCCTGGCGAAGCCCGAGCGCAGGTGTCAAGACGCCGCCGCACCATGCGGCAGACCGCCTGGTCAAACGGCGTCTTGACGCCTGTGCTTGCCTGAAAGGAGGCCAAACGGAGAAGAGGGACCCCGCCCACCGCAGTGGTAAACCGGCACCGAGCACCAACGGTCACCGGCCGGCAGAGCCCGTCCCCCTCTTTTTTGGAGGTCTGCCCCGCCGGCGAGGCGTGCCCTTCAGCTCTTGATCTTGATCTTGATCTTGCTCTTGATCTTGATCTTCAGCACTTGCCCACCCACTCCCGGTCACAGCAACCCGAACCGCTTGAGCACGTCCCCCAACGGCTCGCGCCCCGCCCCCAACCGGTCGCTGAGCGGTTGCCAGCGGTCCGCCCCGGTGCCCGCCCCGACGTCCACCCCGACCTCCGGCAGCGGCTCGACCACCCCGCGCCCCGCCAACTCCTCGTGCGCCAGCAGCAGCACCTCGGCGGCCACCCGCAGCCACAAGCAGTCCAAGGCCTCGCCGCGCAGCTCGCTCCACGCCCGGTGGTCGGAGTGCCGCAGCAGCGGCAACCAGCGGCGCAGCGGGTCGCGCCGGGCCTCCCACAGCAAATCCTCGGCGAACTGCCGCAGGTCGTGCGCCCGGACCGGCGCGGCGGCCAGCAGCTCCGCCAACTCCACCGAATCACCGGCCCCGTCCACGCCCTCGCTCCCGAGCACGCCCTCGCTCCCGAGCACCCCCGGCAGGTACCGGGCCGAGAGCGCGCACAGCACCAGAGCCCGCCTGCGCCGCAGGTGCAGCAACCGGGGCGTCCGATCAACCCCCGCCCGCCAGGTGCGGTGCTCGCGCTCCACCTCGTGCAGGTCCAACAACTGCCACGACGAGTACAGGAACCCGTTCCACCAAGGCCCGCGCCCGCCGCCCACCCACTCGTGCGGCTGATCCTCGACCTCGTCGGCGCAGTCCCGCAACCGCCCTTCGCGCACCGCCGCGCGCATCTCCCGCCGCCGGTCCAGGTGCCCGTCCGGCAGCACGTCCACCCGCCGCCCCTCGTCGGGAGGACCGGGAACGACCCGGTACAGCGGCACCAGCAACCGGCTGCGGTGCAACTCCTGCAACCGCGCCAGGTCGAGCCGGTGCCCGCGCAGCAGCGCCTCGCCGATGAACCCGGCGCTGTCCAGCAACCGGTCCTGGGTGAACGACTCCGTCATCCGGGCGAGCGCGAGCGCGCCGCGCGCCCCGTCAGCCATGCATCCCACCCCAACCAGCCCGACCGGGCGACGAGGCTACCCAAACGGGTGAACCTCATCCCGCCCAGGGGGCCGCGCGGGTCCACCGCCAGGTTCCCGCGCGGCCCGTCCAGGGGAGCGAGCGGTCAGCCGCTCACCACCTCGACCTCGACCGGGGTCACCAGCACCCGGTCGTGGCCGACGACCCTGGTCTCGCCGAGCAGCCGCACCGGGTGCTCCCAGCGCACGTCCTCGCTGGAGCACCCGACCAGCAACCGCAGCTCCCCCGGCTCGACGATCCGCACCCCGTCCCGCCCGGTGAACGAGGTCCGGTCGGCGTGCACCCGGAACGCCACGCGCGCCACCTGGCCCGGTTCCAGCTCCACCCGCGCGAACCCGACGAGCTGCCGCTGCGGGCGCACCACCGAGGCGACCGGGTCGTGCAGGTACAGCTGCACCACCTCGGCGCCCGCGACCGCGCCGGTGTTGGCGACCTCCAGCGAGACCACCAGCTCGGTCTCGAACTCCTCGGCCGCGTCGAACCCGCTCAGCTCGAAGCCCGTGTACGACAGCCCGTGCCCGAACGGGAACAGCGGCGTCGGGTCGGCCGAGCTGATCGAGCTCGGCCCGCCGAGCTGGGGCCGCAGGTAGGTCGACGGCTGCCCGGCCGGTCCGCGCGGGACCTGCACGGGCAGCTTCCCGGACGGGTTCACCCGCCCGCTGAGCACGCCCGCGACCGCGCCCGCGCCCTCCTCGCCGGGGAAGAACGCCTGCACGATCGCAGCCGCCCGATCCGTCGCGGGCCCGAGCGCGTAGGGGCGCCCGGTGAGCAGGACCAGCACCACCGGTCGCCCGCAGTCCAGCAGCTCGGTGAGCAACTCCCCCTGCACCCCTGGCAGCTCCAGGTCCTCCGCGTCGCACCCCTCGCCGGAGGTGCCGCGCCCGAACAGCCCGGACCGGTCCCCCAGCACCGCGAGCACCACGTCGGCCCCGGAGGCCACCCGCACCGCCTCGGCGAACCCGGACCGGTCCGGCCCGCTGACCTCGCAGCCCGGCGCGGTCACCACCTCGGCGTCGGGGAACTCGGCGCGCACCGCCTGCGCGGCCGTGGCCATCTCCACGCCCAGCGGCACGTCCGGGTGCTGCACGCCCACGTGGTTGGCGAACGAGTAGCAGCCCATCAGCGCGAGCAGGTCGTCCGCGCACGGCCCGACCACGGCGATCCGGGACGGCCCGGCCAGCGGCAGCACCCCGTCGTTGCGCAGCAGCACCACGGAGCGCTCGGCGATCGTGCGGGACAGCGCGCGCAGGTGCGGCGGGTCCAGGTCGACGGGCTCGTCGCGCAGCACGGCGGGCGACTCGGGCCTCCAGTCGGCGTCGAGCAGCCCCAGCTCGCACTTCTGGGTGAGCACCCGCGTCACGGCGGTGTCGACGTGCTCCACGGGCACCTCGCCCGCGCGCACCAAGGCGGCCAGCGGCTCGCCGTAGCAGCGCACGCTCGGCAGCTCCACGTCCACGCCCGCCGCCAGCGCCAGGGCGGCGGCGGCCCCCGGCGAGTCCGCGACGCCGTGCGCGGTCTCCAGGAACGACACGCCGAAGTAGTCGGCCACCACCGTCCCGGTGAACCCCCACCGCTCCCGCAGCAGCCCGGTCAGCAGCGCCCGGTCCGAGGCGGGCGGCACGCCGTCCACGTCGGCGTAGGAGTGCATGACCGAGCGCGCCCCGCCCTCGCGCAGCGCCATCTCGAACGGCACGAGCACCACGTCGGCGAACTCGCGCGCCCCGATCGCCACCGGCGCGTGGTTGCGCCCGCCGCGCGAGGCCGAGTAGCCGGCGAAGTGCTTGAGCGTGGCCACGACGCCGGTCGACTCCAGGCCGCGCACGTAGGCGGCGCCGATCAGGCCGACCAGGTACGGGTCCTCGCCGATGGTCTCCTCGACCCGGCCCCACCGGTAGTCGCGGGTCACGTCGAGCACGGGCGCGAGGCCCTGGTGCACGCCGACGTCGCGCAGCTGCCCGCCGATGCCCTCGGCCATGGCCCGCACCGAGTCGGGGTCGAAGCTCGCGCCCCAGGCCAGCGGCACCGGGAACACGGTGGCCTGCCAGGCGGTGAACCCGGCCAGGCACTCCTCGTGCGCCATGGCGGGCACGCCGAAGCGGCTGCCCGCGACGAGCCTGCGCTGGGTCTCGGCCAGCGACCGCGCGCCGAGCAGCGGGTCGACCGGTCCGGTGCCGAAGACGCGGGTGAGCTGGCCGAGGCCCGGCTTGGTCAGCTCGTCCCACGGCGGCAGCGGCTCGGCGAAGTCGTGCTGCGCCGGGGCGACCTCGGCCCCGTCGCTCGACGCGCCCACCCACACCCCCACCAGCTGCGCGAGCTTCTCCTCCAGGGTCAGCTCGGCCAGCAGCGCGGCGACCCGCTCGGCGACCGGCCGGGCTGGGTCCGCCCAGGTGTTCACGTGCACCGCTTCTCCTCCACCCGCCCGCGTGGTCGCGGGCTGTCGTTCACCGACGCGCCCCGGTCGAGGCGCGGACGACGAGTTCGGTGGCCAGCTCGACCCGCTGGGCGCCCAGGGGGCGGCCCGCGACCAGGTCGGCGAGCATCCGGCCCGCGTGCCTGCCCATCTCGGCCAGCGGCTGGCGCACCGTGGTGAGCGCGGGCGACGACCACACCGCGACGGGCAGGTCGTCGAAGCCGACGACGCTCAGCGCCTCCGGGACCGGCAGGCCCGCCACGCGGGCGGCCTCGATGACGCCGAGCGCCTGCTCGTCGTTGCCCGCGAACACGGCGGTGGGCGGGTCGGGCAGGGCGAGCAGCTCGGTGGCGGCGCGCAGGCCGCCGCCGTGCCGGAAGTCGCCGTGCCTGACCAGGGCGGGGTCGACGCCGATGCCCGCGCGGTCGAGGGCGGCGCGGTAGCCGTCGACGCGGGCGCGGCTGCACAGCAGTCCGGGCGGCCCGCCGATGGCGGCGATGCGGCGGTGGCCCAGTTCGAGGAGGTGCTCGGTGGCGGCGAGGCCGCCCGCCCAGTTGGCGGCTCCGACGCTGGGCACGTCGGGCGGGGGCAGGTCGACCGGGTCGATGACGACGACGGGGACGCGGGAGGCGGCGAGCAGGCGGCGGTCGGCCTGGGTGAGGCGGGAGGTGACGACGAGCGCGCCCGCGCGGCGGGCCTCGACCAGGCGGGCGGCCCAGCTCTCGCGGGGCGCGCCGGACTGGCCCGCGCCCAGGGGACCTGCGCCCGACTGACCGGCGCCTGCCCCGGCCCCGCCCCCGGCCCCGGCTCCGGACAGCCCGGTGGAGGAGACCACGACGTGCAGCCCGGAGTCGACCACCCCCCGGATGACCTCGACCGCCCACGGGCTCTCCAGCGCGGTGAACACCAGGTCCACCAGCGCCCCCGAGGCGGCGCGCCGGGCGCCGACGGGGACGTAGTCGTACTCGTCGAGCAGCCTGCGCACGCGCGCCCTGGTCTCGGCGCCGACGTCGTCCTTGCCGTTCAGCACCTTGGAGACCGTCGGCAGGGACACCCCGGCGGCTGCGGCGATGGTGGCCAGTGTGGCTCGACGCATGTGACCGATAGTATCGAAACCATCTCGAAACACAAGGGCAGGCATTTGACCTGTTCAGCACGCCATTGACCACGGCTTTTGCCTGCTTGACACCGGGAAGCAACAACCCTAGTGTCCTTCGCCAACGAATGTTTCGGACGGACCTCCCCACCGAGCAGGGCCGACACTTTTTGCGGTTTTGCCGATTTTTTCGACCGTCCCCGCAGGACTGCCGCCGGGAGTCCGCGAACCGGGGAAACCACCCGTGACCTGCCGTAGACTGCGGCCATGCCGACCAAAGCCGAGTCGTCGTCCTCGGGCAGCACCGCTTCGGGCAAGGTGACGATCGCGGACATCGCCGCCGAGGCCGGCGTGTCGGTCCCGACAGTTTCAAAGGTGATGAACGGCCGCGCCGACGTCGCCGCCACCACCCGCGAGCGGGTCGAGGAGATCATCCGCAGGCACGGCTACCAGCGGCGCGCCGACGAGCGCTCCCGGCGGTCCAACCTGGTGGAGCTGATGTTCCACGAGCTGGAGAGCGCCTGGGCGCTGGAGATCATCCGGGGCGCGGAGCAGGTCGCCTCCGACAGCGGGCTCGCGCTCGTGCTGTCCGAGTCGCAGGGCCGCCCCACCCCCGGCCACGGCTGGCTGGAGGGCGTCATCGCGCGCCGCCCGCTCGCGGTGATCAGCGTCTTCTCCGACCTGACCGGCCAGCAGTTGGCCAAGCTGCGCGCCAGGGACATCCCGGTCGTGGTGGTCGACCCGATCGGCGAGCCGGACCTGGACACGCCGTCGATCGGCGCGACCAACTGGAACGGCGGCCTCACCGCCACCCGGCACCTGATCGAGCTCGGCCACCGCCGCATCGCCATGATCGGCGGCCCCGAGCGGGTGCTGTGCAGCCGCGCCCGCGTCGACGGCTACCGCGCCGCCCTGGAGACCGCGGGCCTGCGGGTGGACCCCGAGCTGATCCGGTACGGCGACTTCCACGTCGAGTCCGGCCGCGCCCAGTTCGCGCCGCTGCTGGAGCTGCCCGACCCGCCCACGGCCGTGTTCGCGGGCAGCGACCTGCAGGCGCTGGGCGTCTACGAGGCCGCCCGCGCCGCCGGGCTCAGGATCCCCGACGACCTGAGCGTCGTCGGGTTCGACGACCTGCCGGTCGCCCAGTGGGTGGGCCCGCCGCTGACCACTGTCCGCCAGCCCTTGCAGGACATGGCCGCGGCGGGCACCCGTCTCGCCATCACGCTGGCAAGGGGTGACGAGCCCGAACACCGCCGAATCGAGCTCGCCACGTCCCTCGTCGTGCGGCAGAGCACCGCACGGCCGCGCTAGGCGGGACGCCTCATCCGTGGTGGTGGCCCTCGGGCCGCGAGTACACGCAGCCCTCGACGTCCGCGGGCAGCACGTGCCCGAGGTCCTGGCCCTCCACCGGACCGCACCTAAGGTGGTGCAGCCCCAACGACTCCAACCCCAGCGTCCCGCTGAGGGCGAAGCCGTTGCCGAAGCCGAAATCCGGGTCCCCGGAGACCTTCTCCTCCTCCACCGCCCGCTGCCACGCGCGCTGGAAGTCGGCCATCCGCTCCCGGTGGAACACCACGAGACCGAGCCGCTCGTACGGCTCGACCGCGCAGGTCCCCCACTCCGCCACGAAGGGCGCGTACAGGTCGGCCCGCAGCGGGCCGACGAACTCCGCGAACTCGGCGATCGTGCGCGCCTCCGGGGCCTCGCACTCCCCGGTGCGCTCGCGCACCCAGTCGGCGACCTCGGTCGTGCTGGTCAGCTGCGGGCCCAGCGACCCGGTGCCCAGCACCGGCGAGTCCGACGGCGCGGTGCACGCCGTCGTCCCCACCAGTGCCGAGCCCGCGATCGCCGCGCCCACGAGCGTCACGCCGAGGCGCACGTCGCGCCGCCGAGGGTGAACGCGGCGGGCTTGGCCGGGTTGCCGCCGGCCGTGCCGTTGAAGCCGAAGCTCACCGTGGCGCCGGGGGCGATGCTGGAGTTCCAGCTCACGCCCTTGGCGGTGGCCTTCCCACCGGACACGACGACCTCCGCGGACCAGGCCGAGGTGATCGACTCGCCCGAGGGCACGTCCCAGGCCAGCTGCCAGGCGCTCACCGCGGAGGCGCCGGTGTTCTTGACCGCGACGTTCGCGGTGAAGCCGCCGGACCACACGCTGGGGGTGGTGTAGGTGACCGAGCAGGTTCCACCCGGCGTGCCGCCGCCACCGGTGGTGGTGACGCTGACCGCCGACGACGGGGGCGAGGTGTTGCCCGCCGCGTCGCGGGCGACCACGTAGAACTCGTACGCGGTGCTCGCGGTCAGGCCGGTGACGGTCGCCGAGGTGGTCGTGGTGGTGGCCACGAGCGCGTCGTTGGCGCCCGCCTCGCGGTACACCTGGTAGCCGGTGACGCCGGTGTTGTCGGTGGCCGCGCCCCAGCTCAGCGCGACCGAGCTGCTGGTCGCGGTGGCCGTGGGCGTTCCGGGCGCGGTGGGCGCCTGGGTGTCACCGCTGCTGCCGCCGCTGAACACCACGTCGGAGCAGCTGTAGAACGCCTCGGGGCTGTCCGTGCGCTGCCAGATCGAGTAGATGATGTGGCGGCCGGTCTTGTTCGGCAGGGTCGCGTTCCACGCGTACTCGCCGTTGGCGAGCGGCGGGTTCAGGACCGAGTCGAACGGGGCGGGCTCCAGGTCGGACCACTTCAGCGGCTTCGTGACGTCGAAGCCGTCCTTGGTGACGTACTGGTCCCAGGTGCCGGGGTGCGGGGCCCACGCGTTGTAGCGGAAGGTGATGGGCGCGCCCGCGCGCAGGTTCGTGACGGGCCAGTCCGCGCGGGGCAGGTTGTAGGCGTCGTACTTGGCGGTGGGGCCGCACAGGTCGCCGTCGGCGATGATCTCGCGGTGCTTGCCGCCCGCCTGGCTGATGAGGTTGCCGAACCAGTCCCACAGCGGTTGCTTGCCGCCGAGGGCGACGGCTGCGGCGCAGGCCGGGTTGGCGGGGTTGAGGTCGCCGTTCCCGTTGGTGCGGCCGTCCTCGTAGCAGTGGTAGGTGCGGCTGCCGGGGTAGGTCATAGAGCCGTGCGCCAGCGCCGTTCCACTGGTGCCGAGGACGGTGGTCACACCGACCACCGCGAGCACGGCAACAGCCAGTGCTCCTAATCGCCTGGGTCGCAAGGTGTCTCCTTCAGATCGCCGGTGATCTGGGTGCTGACTGGGAGCGCTCCCAGTCACACGATCGCACTCGTGCGGGAACTCCGTCAACAGGGGATTTCAGCGGAACGTCACCGAACGGGCGCGCTCCGTCAGAGTCTGGATCGACACGGGCCCTTGCGCTCGGGCCTTGCGCACCGCCCCGGTGAACCGGGCAGGTCGACCGGGACGGCTCCGGTGGCGTTCTCCAGGTCGAGCCTGCCGGTGACGCGCACGCCGTGCAACCGCAGGCCGTGCGGGGCGGGGCTCGGCGCGAGCCTGCCGGGACGATGTCGCGGACCACCCGCGCGGAGACCGCGCACCCCTCCCAGGACCGCCTCCCGACCCGCGACCGGCCAGGTCCAGCACCTCGCCGCGCACGACGTGGTCGACCAGGTCCCGCTCCACGGGGGGTGAACTCGGGCTCGGTGGGGGCCGGTCCGGGTCTACCGAGGGCCGGTTCGGGTCCACCGAGGGCCGGTTCGGGTCCGCGCGCCCCGGTTCGGGCTCGACAGGGGCCGGTCCGGACCCGCCGGAGGCCGACTCCTGCCCGACGCGCCCCGGTCCGGGCCCGGCGGGCGTCAGGTCCCGCTCCACCGGCGTCGGCACTCGGCCGCGGTGGCGGTGGCGGTGGCGGTGGCGGTGGCGGTGGCGATGTGACCAGATCCACCGTTCGCCGGTCCCCGGCGGTGATCACGCAGTGGCATCACCGGAAACCTCCAGGCCGACGGCATCACCCTTCCGCCAGGTGACTTCGATGCCGAAGAGTGACAGCGTCCCGACAGCCAACCCCCTGTAGACGCAGGCCGGTCCGGTCCGTAACCTGGCCGAGACCTAAAGCTTTAACCCATTCGGGTGACATGCAGGCTGAGAGAGGACCACTCGAACGTGGCGTCACGACCCGCACAGCGCACCATCCGCGCGGCACTGGCGACGACCGCCGCCGCCGTTCTGGTCACCGGCCTGCCGCTGACCCAGGCCTCCGCGCAGCCCGGCAGCGCCGAGGACGCGCTCAAGAAGTACAACGACCTCTCCACCGAGGCAGGCCGGCTGAACGACGAGCACCTCAAGGCCCAGGAGGACCTGAAGGCCAAGCAGGGCGACCTCGACAAGGCCAACGGCGACCTGCAGAACGCCAAGAGCGCCGAGGAGTCGCACCGCGGCGACGTGGACGCGCTGACCGAGGCCTCGTTCGAGGGCGCCCGGTTCAACCAGCTGTCCGCGCTGCTGGTCAGCGACTCGCAGCAGGACTTCCTCAACCGCGCGACCGCGCTGGAGGTGCTGGCGTCCGCGAACTCGGAGTCGATCCAGGGCCTGTCCGACGCCGTCGTGCAGGCGGACGACGCGCAGAAGCGCGCCAGCGAGGCCACCGAGGGCGCCCGCAAGGCCGCCGAGGACATCGCGAACCGCAAGAACGACCTGGACAAGCAGGTCGGCGAGGCCCGCGAGCAGTACCGCTCGCTCAGCGCCGCGCAGAAGAGCAAGCTGGCCAGCATCGGCGACACCAGCACCGTGAACGTGCCCGCGGGCACGGCGGGGACGGCGCTGGCGTTCGCGCTGGCGCAGCGCGGCAAGCCGTACGTGTACGGCTCGAACGGCCCGAACTCGTGGGACTGCTCCAGCCTGATCCAGGCCGCGTACCGCCAGGCGGGCGTGTCCGTGCCGCGCACCAGCTACGGCCAGGCCACCGTGGGGCGTTCGGTGTCGCGCAGCGAGGTCAAGGCGGGCGACATCATCGTCTACTACTCCAGCCAGTCGCACGTGGCGATGGCGGTCGACGGGGTGCGCGCGGTGCACGCGTCCACCGAGGGCGTGCCGGTGAAGATCGCGGACATCGACTCGATCGGTCCGATCAGCGTGATCAGGCGCGTCGAGGGCTGAGCCCCGGCGCGCGGGGTGCGGTCCCGGTCCGTTTGGCGATCACCGGACCGCACCCCCTAAGGTGTGCCTCTGGTTGAGCGAACAGCCTCGTCGTAGTCGCACGATCAGGTTGCCGAGGTGCCCCCATGAGTGATTCGGTCGAGCTGTCCGCGACCACGAGCCAACCGGACTCGGTGCTGGTCAGGGTCGTGGGCGAGCTGGACATCGCCACGGCGCCCGCGTTCCGCGACTACGCCCGCGACCGGCTGCCGCCCCCCGGTGGGCGGATGGTGCTGGACCTGGGCGGGGTGCGGCTGCTGCCCGCGTCGGGGATCAACGCGCTGCTGGAGCTGCGGGCGGCGTGCGAGGCGCGCGGGGCGCGGCTGGAGCTGCTGGCGGGCTGCCCGGTGCTGCGCTCGCTGGCGCTGACCGGGCTGCACCGGTTCTTCACGATCACGCCGCTGTCGTCCGAGGCGTCCTGAGCGCGGGCGCCCGACGCCGACCGCCGCCGTCAGCGCCCTAGCACCGCCCACACGACCTTGCCGCCGCCGGGCCACGGCGAGTGCCCCCACACGCGGCTCACCGACTCCACCATCCGCATCCCCCGCCCACCGGGGAGCAGGCCGCGCCCGGCGGGCGGCGGCGGCTTCGGCGGGGTCGCGCCGCCGTCGCGGACGGCCACCACGAGGCGTCCGCCGCGCAGCTCCAGGCGCAGGCTGGGCGCGGAGCTGGTGTGCTCCAGCGCGTTCTCCACCAGCTCGGTGGCGACCAGCACCGCGTCCTCGATGCGGTCGCCCAGGTCCCAGCGCTCGCACGTCTCGCGCACGAACTGCCGCGCGATCAGCGCGCCGACCGGCGTGTCCGGCAGCAGCGCCTCGTCCCGCTGGGGCTGCGCGGGCTGCTCGACGGCCCCCAGCGCGTCGGCCAGCGTCGGGTAGTGCGGCACGAACCGCCCCGCGCCGCCGCCCGCCAGCGCGGCCCGGTGCGGGTCGGACTCGCCCACCAGCATGATCCGCACGCCCGGCCACTCGGCGACCCGCGTCCACACCGTGGAGAACACCGACATCAGCGCGGGGGTGGCGAACTCGAAGCCGTCGCCGAGCAGGACCACCACGGCGGACGGGCCGGTCACCGCGCACTTGAGCAGGCCGTCGCGCAGCGGGACGTAGGTCGACAGGTCCAGCCTGCCCTCGGGGCGCACGACTGTGGCGCCGTCGACGTGGTCGACGTCGTAGGTGAAGGTCATGACGCTCTCCCCGATCCGGCCGGCTCCCGCGCGCGGCGGCCCCGACCGCCCAGCCCCCGCCGGTCCGACCTCCCGGCGGGCGCAGCCAACGTAGCCGGTCCGCGACGGGGAGCACCCCATCGCGGCGGTCGACCGAGGTCGACGCCACTTCCAGCGCCGGTCGCGCGGCAGCCTCCCGCGCGGGTGGCGCTCCGGCTCCCACCAGGACAATCGGCCGTTCGGCGTCCCCGGAAACCTCTCCGGCCGCCGAACCCGCCGCCGGGGGCCGCCCGGCGCGGGCGTTCACCCGGAACGGGGAGGGCGGACGGCCCGCCGCACGCTGGTCCGACGCACCCGCCAGGCACGCTCGGTGCGACGCCTGTCACGCACAGTCAACCCACCTTCGGGCCCGCCACCCGCCCGGTGGTCCCGGCGCCCGCGTGCGGCTCGGGAGCAGGTGGTGCTGCCCCGAACCGCCCAGCGCGTTCGCCCTGCTGACGCGCTTGTCCGGCGGTGCGCGGGGCAGTCGTTACCATTTTCGTTTCAGAAGCGTTGCACTACCCGATGTGCTGGCGGTGATCTGTGGATAGCGGTGTGCTGTGGAGCCCAGGCGCGGTGGCCAGGATGCTGGCGATCTCGCCCACCACCCTGCGCACGTGGGACCGCCGGTACGGCCTCGGCCCGAGCACCCGCGAGGAGGGCAAGCACCGGCGGTACTCGGCCGAGGACGTGGACCGGCTGCGCAGGATGGTCGCGCTGACCGGCCAGGGCGTCGCGCCCGCGTCGGCCGCCGCGATGGCGCTGGCCGGGCCCGCCGGGGCGGAGGAGCCGCCCGAGCGCCCCGAGGAGGTGACGGCGGCCGAGCGGCGCGGGTTCGCGCGGGCCGCGACCAGGCTGGACGCGCCGCTGATGGTGCGGCTGGTCGGCGAGCTGATCCAGCGGCACGGCGTGGTGCGGGCCTGGGACTGCGCGCTGGTGCCGTTCCTGGTCGCGGCGGGCGAGCGGGCGGCGGCGGACGCGCGCGGCGTGGAGGTCGAGCACCTGGCGACGGCCAGCATCTCGCGGGCGCTGTCGGTGTACGCGCAGGCCGCCGAGCAGCCGCGGCTGCCGGTGCTGCTGGCGTGCGCGCCGGAGGAGCAGCACTCGCTGCCGCTGGACGTGCTGGCCGCCGCGCTGGCCGAGCGCGGGTGCGCGTCGCGGAACCTCGGCGCGCGCGTCCCCCCGACCGCCCTGCTCGACGCCGCGGCCCTCCTGTCACCCGTAACGGTGATGGTGTGGGCGCACGCCGGTGCGCAGGCCGAGGCGACCCCCGTCGCCGAACTGGTCGAAACCGGACGAACCGTGCTGGTCGGGGGGCCGGGGTGGACGAGCGCGCCCGCCGGTTCCCGCTTCGTCGGCTCGCTAAACGAGGCGATCGACACAATTCTCAGCTTGAACCGATTCTGAATCGAATTTAGGGTTGGCCTGGTCAACACCGGTCCTTTTGCGGAAGGCGTGGTTCCCATGCCAGAGCTGTCCCGACTTCCCGTGCCCGTCGCCGAGTCCTGGGACTGGCAGCTGGAGGGTCTGTGCCGAGGCATGGACAGCGCGCTGTTCTTCCACACGCCCAACGAGCGCGGCTCGTCCCGGCAGAACCGGGAGGCGCGCGCGAAGGAGATCTGCGGGCGCTGCCCGGTGCGCAGGCAGTGCCGCGAGCACGCGCTGGAGGTCGAGGAGACCTACGGCATCTGGGGCGGGCTCGGCGAGAGCGAGCTGCGCAGGCTGATCGCCGACCGCCACCGCCGCACCTGAGCGCGGGCGGTGGTCGAGCGCGGCCAGCCGCTGGGCGTCGGCGGCGGTTGAGCGCGAGCAGTGGCCAGGCGCGGACGTCGCCTGAGCGCGACCGGGCGACCGGGGGGCCAGAGCGCGGGGCGCTCGGGGCCTCGGAGGGCTAAAGGCCCCGGAGCGCTCGGGGCGTCGGCGCTCGGACCCTCACAGAGCACCGGGCGGGTGGGGCTCGGGTCCTCAGAGCACCGGGCGGGTGGGGGTGGTGGCCTTCGGGCGCCAGCGGGTGTAGCCCGCTTCCTCGGCCTCGGCGATGGAGGAGAACTCCACGTCGCCGCGCATCCGGTCGAAGTACGGCGAGTCCGGGGTGTGGAAGACGCGGGTCCGGGAGTTGGCCCTGACCTGGCGCGGGATGACCTGGGTGGTCTCGTTGTTGCCCGGCATCTCCAGCGCGCGCGGGGCCCTGGCGGGCAGCGCGGGGACCTCCTTCACGCTCACCCCGGCGGGCGCGGGGCGCGGGGCCGGGAGGTCGTCCTCGTCCTCCTCGTCGATCTCCGCGTCGAGGATCTCGTCCTCATCGTAGTCGTCCGGCTCGTCGTCGTAGTCGTCCTCGTCGATCTCCACGACGGGCCTGGAGCGCAGCTCGGCCCGCAGGTCGCGGATCGTGGCCCGCAGCGGCAGCCAGCTCAGGACGGCGCCCGCGGTGAACGCGACGGCGCAGATGCCGAAGAACAACCAGAACACCGCGCACTCCTCGACGGCGGGTGGGCACGACCGTCGGACGCGCCCGGTGGGATCGGAGTCGGGGAATTCGGCTCGGGGAGCCGGCTCGGGGGCCGGACGGCGAACTACCCGCGACGCTTAGTACCCGAGCGGGCACCCGCAGTTCCACCGCCTCCCGGCGTCGACGCAGGACATCGGTGACCAATTCACCGTAAGGAGTGACCCCAGGGGCGACTCCCCCACCTGGTCAGCCCGCACCCCCCGGCACCTGCCCCGCACCACCGGAGCGCTCGCCGCTCCCGGTCCCGCGCTCCGGCTCCGCCTCGCGCCCGCCACCCGCCTTGCGCCCCGCCTCACGGCCAAGCTCACGCCCGCCTACCGCCTCACGGCCCGGCTCACGCCCATCTACCACCTCGCGCCCGCCCGCCGCCTCACGGCCAAGCTCGCGCCCACCTACCGCCTCGCGGCCCGGCTCACGCCTACCCGCCGCCTCACGCCCCGCCTCGCGACCAGGCTCACGCCCGCCCGCCACCTCGCGCCCGCCCACGGGCTCCCGCTCCACCCCGCGCCCGCCGACAGGCTCCCGCTCCGCTCCACGCCCGCCCACAGGCCCCCGTTCCAACCGGCGCCCGCCGACAGGCTCCCGCTCCGCCTCGCGCCCACCGACAGGCTCCCGCTCCGCCTCGCGCCCGCCCACAGGCTCCCGCTCCACCCCGCGCCCACCCACCGGCTCCCGCCCCGGATCGGACGGCGCCACCGCCGCGGGACCCTCGCCCTCCCGCGACCGCTGCTCCACCGCGCCCGGCCAGGCCCCAGCGGCCTCCGGTTCCGTCCTTCAAGCGGCTTGCTCGTACACCACCGTCCGGCACCCGCAGCGCTGGCACACCGGGTGCGCGGGCACCCGGATGTCCGCGAGCAGCCGTCGCGAGTCCTCGAAGGTCGGCACCGCCAGGCCCGGCACCAGCAGCGCGTCGAGCGCCTCCCGGTTGCGCCGCCCGCGCGCCCTCGCCCGCTCCACCGGGTCGCGGAAGCGGTCGCGCAGCCGCTCCCCCGCCTCCTCGCGGGCGCGCACGCCCTCCTCCGTCAGGTGCGGCACCCGGCGCGGGGCGTTGAGCCGGGCGTTGCGGCGGTTGACCCGCCACCACGCGCCCAGGCTCATCCCCTCCACCGGTGGCCGCGACCGCTGCTCGCCCGAGGGCCACCACGTCCGCAGCCGGGCGCGCAGGAAGTCCTGCGCCACCTGGTCGCGGCGCCGGGGCGGGCCCTGCCGGGCGCCGTCGGGGCGGCGGTCGACGGCCGTCAGCACGGCGTCGACGCACCAGCCGTCCGCGAACCAGGGCGCCAGCACGGCGCGCACCCCGGCGCGGTCCGCGTCGGCCCAGTTCGCCCTCAGGCACAGCCCTTCCACAGCCGTGTCGATCTCGTGCTCTGTCTCGGGCACGACACGGCCGGGCCACTGCCGGGGATCGAGGTGAACGCGCATCGCCGTCAGCTCCTTCCGAACACGTCCGATCCACATCCGAACACCTGTTCGGGATAGTGCCACCGACCACCGACAATTCCAGTAACTCAATCTTGACTTATATAAGCCCCGACCTAAATACTGAGGCAGTGCACGCCCTCGACGTTCTTGGTGACCCGATCAGGCGACGCATCCTGGAATTGCTCGCGGACGGCGAGCGGACGGCGGGATCGCTCGCGGAAGTGATCAACGCGGAGTTCGGGATCTCCCAGCCCGCGGTCTCCCAGCACCTCCGGGTGCTCAGGGAGAGCGGATTCGCGCGAGTGCGCGCGGAAGGCACGAAACGCCTCTACGAGATCGACGGGACGGCGCTGCGCGAGGTGGACGGCTGGCTGGCGCGGTTCGAGCGGTTCCGGTTCGAGCGGTTCCGGGACGAGCGGCCCGGCGCGGGAGCCGCGGACCCGGCCTGACGGCGCGCGGCGGGCCCTCCCGGACGCCCGCCGCGCACCCGCTCAGCTCCCGGCCTTGACCACCCGGTTCCCCGGCCGGTCCGCGTCCGACAGGCGCACGCCCTCGCGCGGCACCAGCCCGAACTGCACCACCTGCCGCCCGGACAGCAGGTCGGCGATCCACTCGGCGGCCACCCGCACCCGGTTCCCCGGCATCGCCAGCAGGTGGTAGCCGCGCGCCACGATCTTCGCGGGCACCCCGCGCAGCGGCACGTGCAGCGGGTCGGCCACCGCGTCCATCCCGGCCAGGTCGACCACGAACCCCAGGTCGCGGTGCTTGTACCGCCTCACCTGCCCGTGCCCGAGCGAGGCGGCGACGTTCCGCCCGGCCAGCGCGCCCTGCCGCTGCGCGTGCTGCGCGGTCATCGGCGTCGGCTTCCCCTGGTTGTAGTGGTCGGGCACGGCGGCCAGGTCGCCCGCCGCGTACACCCCGTCCAGCCCGCGCACCGCCAGCGAGGTGTCCACCACGATCCGCCCGCGCTCCTCCGGCAGCCCGGACGCCTCCACCAGCGGGTCCGGCCGCACGCCAACGCACCACACGACGGTGCGGGTGGGGATCTCGGAGCCGTCGGTGAGCCGCGCGCAGGTGTCGGTGACCTCGGCGACGCTCGTCTTCATCCGCACGTCCACCCCGCGCGACTCGAGGACCTTCCGCGCGGGCCCGGACATGCGCGGGTCCAGCCCCGGCAGCACCCGGTCGGCCATGTCGAGCAGCAGCCACCGGCACTCGTCCGGCCGCAGCGCGCCAGGGGCCCCGCGCCGGGCGCGCAGGGCCTCGGCGGTCATCCACTGCCCCTGCGCGACCAGCTCGGTGCCGGTGTACCCGGCGCCGACCACCACGAACGTGGCCCGCGCCGCCCGCTCGGCCGGGTCGTCGGCCTGCTCGGCCAGCTCGATCTGCCGCAGCACGTGGTCGCGCAGGTACAGCGCCTCGGGCACCGACTTGAACCCGAGCGCGTGCTCGCCGACGCCGGGGATGGACAGCATCCGCGTCACGCTGCCCGCCGTGACGATCAACCGGTCCCACTCCAGCACCCGCCCGCGCCCCTCCACGTCCACGACCGAGCAGGTGCGCGCCTCGGGGTCGATGCCGGTGGCGGTGCCCAGCACCAGCCGGGTCCGCTTCAGGGTGGAGCGCAGCGGCACCGCGACCCGCCGGGGGTCGAGCGAGCCGCCCGCGACCTCGGGCAGCAGCGGGACGTACAGGGTGTAGTCGGTCGGGTTGACCGCGATCAGCTCGGCGGCGTCGCGCGGGAGCGCCTTCTCCAGCGACTTGAGCGCGTGGAACCCGGCGAACCCGGTCCCGACGACGAGCACTTTCGGCTTGGCCACAGGGGAGCCCCTCTCGGCTGTCGGGAGCGCGCCGAAGAGTCGGAGCGCCCACCCGTGCGCACGGGGGTACCCGTGCCCCGAACCGGGTAGTCCTGCCCCATGACGCTGGGTCTGCCCGACGGGATCACCGCCTGCCTGTTCGACCTGGACGGGGTGCTCACGAGCACCGCCGTCCTGCACCGCCGCGCTTGGAAGCGCACGTTCGACGCGCTGCTCGCCCAGCGCGGCGAGCCCGAGTTCACCGAGTCCGACTACGTCCGGTTCGTCGACGGCCGCCCCCGCTACGACGGGGTGCGCGAGTTCCTGGCCTCCCGGAAGGTCGTGCTGCCCGAGGGCGACCACGACGACCCGCCGGAGGCCGACACCGTGCACGGGGTCGGCAACCGCAAGAACGAGCTGCTGGAGGAGATCATCACCGAGGAGGGCGTGAGCCCCTACCCCGGTTCCGTCGACTACGTGAAGGCCGCGCGCGACGCGGGCCTGGCGATCGCCGTGGTCACCTCCTCCGCGAACGCCGAGAAGGTCCTGCGGGCCAGTGATCTGGCGCAGTACGTGCAGGCGAGGGTGGACGGCGTGACGATCGTGCGCGACGGCCTCAAGGGCAAGCCCGCGCCCGACTCGTTCCTGGCGGGCGCGCGGGCGCTGGGCGTTCCGCCCGAGCGGGCGGCGGTGTTCGAGGACGCGCTGGCCGGGGTCCAGGCCGGGCGCGCGGGCGCGTTCGGCTTCGTCGTGGGCGTGGACCGCGCGGACCAGGCGGACGCGCTCGCCTCGCACGGCGCCGACGTCGTCGTCGCGGACCTGGCGGAGCTGCTGTGAGCGGCTACCGCGTGCAGCCGTGGAAGCTGCGCTGGGAGGGCCTGTCGCTGACCGACCTGCGGCAGACCGAGTCGACGTTCGCGCTGGCCAACGGGCACATCGGGATGCGCGGGACGCTGGAGGAGGGCGAGCCGCGCGGGCTGCCGGGCACCTACCTCAACGGGTTCTACGAGGAGCACGACCTGCCCTACGGGGAGAGCGGCTACGGCTACCCCGAGGAGGGGCAGACCGTCGTCAACGTCACCGACGGCAAGGTGCTGCGGCTGCTCGTGGAGGACGAGCCGCTGGACCTGCGGTACGGCCGCACCGTCGCGCACGAGCAGGAGCTGGACTTCCGCTCGGGCACGCTGCGCCGCAGCACCGAGTGGGAGTCGCCGACCGGCAAGCGCGTGATCGTGCGCACCGAGCGGCTGGTGTCGCTGACCCAGCGCGCGGTGGCGGCGATCCGCTACGAGGTCGAGGCCGCGCAGGACGTGCAGCTGGTGGTGCAGTCGGACCTGCTGGCCAACGAGCCGGTGGAGGAGCGCTCCGGCGACCCGAGGGTGGCGAAGGCGCTGGACTCGCCGCTGGTGGCGGACTTCGCCTACGCGCGCGGGAAGCGGGCGGTGCTGGCGCACCGCACGCGCGCCTCCGGGCTGCGGATGGCCGCCGCGATGGACCACGAGGTGGAGGCGAACGGCTCGCTGCGCACCGAGGTCGAGGCGGACGAGGACCTGGCGCGGTTCACGGTGGCGGTGGACGTCGCGGCGGGCGAGAAGCTCACGATCGTCAAGTACCTGGGGTACGGCTGGTCGAAGCAGCGGTCGGTGCCCGCGCTGCGCGCGCAGGTGGAGGCGGCGCTGGCGGGCGCGCTCCAGACCGGGTGGGACGGGCTGCTCGAGGAGCAGCGCGATTTCCTCGACGAGTTCTGGAACAGCGCCGACGTGGAGGTCGACGGCGACCCGGAGTTGCAGCAGGCGGTGCGGTTCGCGCTGTTCCACGTGCTCCAGGCCGCGGTGCGCGGGGAGACGCGGGCGATCGCGGGCAAGGGCCTGACCGGTCCCGGCTACGACGGGCACGCCTTCTGGGACACCGAGACGTTCGTGCTGCCGGTGCTGACCTACACGGTGCCGGAGGCGGCGCGGGACGCGCTGTCGTGGCGGCACTCCACCGTCGAGGACGCACGGGAGCGGGCGCGGATCCTCGGGCTGGGCGGCGCGGCGTTCCCGTGGCGGTCGATCAGCGGCGCGGAGTGCTCGGCCTACTGGCCCGCGAGCACGGCGGCGTTCCACGTGTCCGGGGACGTGGCGTACGCGGTGGCGCAGTACGCGCAGGCCACCGGGGACGAGGAGTTCGAGCGGGCGGCGGGCGCGGAGATCCTGGTGGAGACGGCGCGGCTGTGGATGTCGCTGGGCCACCACGTGCCGGGCGACGGGTTCCGCATCGACGGGGTGACCGGGCCGGACGAGTACACGGCCGTGGTGGACAACAACGTCTACACGAACCTGATGGCGCAGCGGAACCTGCGGGTCGCGGCGGAGGTGTGCGAGCGGCTGCCCGAGGTGGCCCAGCACCTGGGCGTCGAGGACGGCGAGCCGGAGGCGTGGCTGCGGGCGGCCGAGGCGATGAACCTGCCGTACGACGACGAACTGGGCGTGCACCAGCAGTCGGAGGGGTTCACCAAGCACGCCGAGTGGGACTTCGAGGCCACCGAGGCCGACGACTACCCGCTGCTGCTGAACTACCCGTACTTCGACCTGTACCGCAAGCAGGTGGTGAAGCAGGCGGACCTGGTGCTGGCGATGCACCTGCGCGGCGACGCGTTCACGGCGGAGCAGAAGGCCCGCAACTTCGCCTACTACGAGGCGCGGACGGTGCGGGACTCGTCGCTGTCGGCGGCGACGCAGGCGGTGCTGGCGGCCGAGGTGGGCGCGCTGGAGCTGGCGTACGACTACCTGTCGGAGGCGGCGTTCACCGACCTGCACGACCTGCACCACAACGTCCACAACGGACTGCACATGGCCTCGCTCGCCGGGGTGTGGCTGGGGCTGGTGGCCGGGTTCGGCGGGATGCGGGACCACAGCGGCGGCCTGGAGTTCGCGCCCCGGCTGCCGGTGGGGCTGAACCGGTTCTCGTTCCGGATGACCTACCGGGGCAGCGGGTTGTGCGTGGTGGTGGAGGAGGGCAAGGCCACCTACCGGATCGTGTCCGGGCCGGGGCTGCGGATCAAGCACCACGGCGAGGAGGTGGCGGTCGAGCCGGAGAACCCCCTGGTGCTCCAGGTCCCGGCCGCGCCGGAACCGCCGGAGGGCATCACCCAGCCCGCCGGTCGGGCGCCCAGGCGGCGCACGCCGAACCGGGCGCAGGACTGAGGCCGCGCGCGGCCGGGTGGGCGACCACCCGGCCGCGCGGGCTCCGCGAAGTGGCGCGCGGGCCGGGGAAAGCGCGAACCCCGCCCCACCGGCTCGGGTGGGGCGGGGTTCGGTACCCGCGAAGGGTTGGGCCCGCCCGGCGCACGCGCCGGGCGGCCTCCCGATGAGGCGTTCGACCGGGTTCCCAGGGGGGAGGGGGAAATCCCGGTCTCCTCGGCGACCGCAGGGGGGCGGCGGTCACCGCGCTCTCATCCCTCACCGGGTAGCCGCGCCCGCCGCGGCGCAAACCTGGCGCCTGTGCCCACTTCCGGGTGGCCTTCGGGATTCCGGGCTCCCTCCCAGCTCAGCCGCCGCCCGGCTCAGCTGCCGCCCAGGTGGATCGACGGCCTGCGCTCCGGGTCGGCCTCGCACTCGCGCAGGATCTCCCGCACCACCGGCGCGGTGTCGCCCCGCCCGAGGATGAGGTAGCGCAGCAGGTGGGCGAGCGGGCTGCCCTCGGACCACTCGAAGTAGCAGCGCGGCCGGACCCCGGTGGCGTCGCGCAGCGCCAGCAGCACGGCGGCGATCGCGTTGGGCGCGGCGGGGCTGTCCGCGCGCAGCACCCGGAACCCGCCGACCTCCACCCCGCGCACCCGCAGCACGTCGCTGAACTCGGACGGGTCGACCACGTCGACCTCCAGGAACACCACCGACGCCGCGCCGGGCACCGGGTTGAGGCCGCGCTGCACGCGCTCCTTGGCCCGGTACTCGGCCGCGTCCCCGGCCTGCCGCTTGTTGGCGATGATGTTGAGCTGGCCGTCGCGGTGGAGCAGGTCGGCCAGGAACTCCCGCGCCCGCTCGTCGAAGTCGATCTCGTCGGCGCGCAGCTCGGTGGTCCTGGACACCCGCGACACCAGGGAGATGACCACGATGCCGAGGACGAACGCGGCGGAGATGGCGATGCCGTCCGGCTTGGCCCGCACGTTCTCGGCGAGCGCGTACAGCAGCACCAGCGTGAGCACGGCGAACCCGGTCCCGGCGGCCCGCCTGCCCGCGCGCCAGGCGGAGACCGACACCGCGACCGCGCCGGACACCATCATGGCCAGGATGCCGGTCGCGTACGCGCCCGCCTGGGCGTTGACGTCCGCGCCGAACGCGACGGTGATCCCGACGCTGATCACCGTGTAGACCAGCACGACGGGCCGGACCGCGCGCCCCCACTCCGGGGCCATGCCGTACGCGGGCAGGTAGCGCGGCACGATGTTGATCAGCCCGGCCATCGCGGACGCGCCCGCGAACCACAGGATCAGCACGCTGCTCAGGTCGTAGGCGGTGCCGAACACCGCGCCCAGCCGCTCGTGCGCCAGGTACGACAGCGCCCGTCCCTCCGCCGCGCCGCCCGGCTGGAACGCCTCGGCGGGGACGAGCACGGTGGTGAGGACGCTGGTGGCCACCAGGTACCCGGACATGACCAGGGCGGCGGCGGTGAGCAGCTTGCGGGTGTTGCGCACCCGGTCGGCCAGCCGCTGCCGCTCGGTGGCGCCCTCGGCGGCGACCAGCGGCATCATGCTGACGCCGGTCTCGAAGCCGGACAGGCCGAGCACGAGCAGTGGGAACGCGAGCAGGGCCGGTCCGAGCACCCCGCCGACCCCGCCGCCGCCCTCGGCGAGCCGGTCGGTCCACGCGGTCAGCGCCTCGGGCCGCGCCAGGAGCTCGGCCACCCCCGAGGCGATGACGACCGCGTTGAGCAGCAGGAACACCGCGACCAGCGGGATGGCGACGCTGACCGCCTCGGTGAAGCCCAGCAGGAACACCCCGCCCAGCACGAGCAGCAGCGCCACGGTGACCAGCACCTCGTGCCCGTGCAGGAACGCGGGCGCGTGCGGGTTCTCCAGCAGGTGCACGGTCGCGTCGGCCGAGGACAGGGTAATGGTGATGATCCACGAGGTGGCCACGAAACCCAGCAGCACCAGCACGAACAGCTTCCCGCGCCAGAACGGCAGCAGGTCCTCCAGCATCGCCACCGAGCCCTGCCCGTGCGGCGACTCGTGCGCCACCCGCCGGTACATGGGCAGCATCCCGAGCAGGGTCAGGGCGACGATCAGCAGCGTGGCCAGCGGGGACAGCGCGCCCGCCGCGAGCGCGGCGATGCCGGGCAGGTAGGACAGGGTGGAGAAGTAGTCGACGCCGGTCAGGCACATGACCTTCCACCACGCCTGCGGCCTGCTGTGCGCGGCGTCCGCCTCGGGACCGGCGGGCGAGACGCGGTGGCGCAGCAGCCAGCGGCCGAGGTCGGTGCGGGGGTGGCCGGGCCGCTGCGGGCTGGGCACCCTGGCCGGGACGACGGCGCGCTCCGGCGACCGGCTGACCGGGACGGCGCCCGGCCCGTCCGGACCCGCGCCGCTCCCCCGGCGGGCGCTGCGCCCGGTGGTGTGCTCACGTGCTCGGCTCATCGGGGCGGTCCCTCCGGCGGCTCGGCGCGACGCGCGGCGCGGGCGCCGGTCGAGTGTGCCCCCGATCGCGCCGCGCCGCCCGCGATCACCGCCCGAGGCGGCCAGGACCGCACTAACGCGGGGTTTCCACCGGGTGTTTGTCACTCACACAGGTGAGAAACGGCGCGGCGGGGCGCGCGGCGCGACACTATCCCCGCCTGTGAGCACACCGATCTACGACGAGCTGGCGGCGACCTACCTCGCCGGACTCGACTGGGAGCCGCTGGAGCAACCGGCGCCGCGCCTCGTGCTGCCCGCGCAGGCCGACCCGTCGCCACCGCAGCACCGCCTACCGGAAACCCGCTGACCAGGCGATCTTGACATTGCGGCAGGCGGCGGAGTAGGACGGCTGCCGTCCTTCCCACGTCGACCTGCGGGGCGAGATGCGATTTCGAGCACTGCTCACGGCGGCGGCGGTGCTCGCCGCCTCCGCTTGCGGGGCAAATCCCGATGAACCCGAGAAGGTCACCCTGACCTGGTGGGACTCCTACGAGTCGGCGACGGCCGACGAGGCTGCGCGGGCCATGGTGCAGCGCTACCAGGACGCCCACCCGGAGGTGGAGGTCAAGCGGACCTCCATCCCGCGCGCGGAGATCCGCGCGAAGCTCGACCAGGCCGCGACCTCCGGGGCGTTCCCGGACGTGGTCGTGGTCGACCAGGCCGACCTGCCGAGGCTGGCCAAGCAGAACGCCATCACCGACCTGACCGAGCTCTTCGAGCAGTGGGAGACCGGGGGCAAGTTCCTCGGCCCGGTCAGGGCGAGCGTCACCTGGAGCGAGAAGGTCTGGGGCGTCCCGCTGCGCACCGAGACCAACGCCCTGCTGTACAACCGCGACCTGATGCTCGGCGCGCCCCCCACCACCTGGGAGGGCCTGCGCACCACGGCCAAGGCGCTGACCAACCCGCAGCGGTCCGGGCTGTGCTTCGCCGGGCTGCCCGGCGAGGAGCTGACCACGACGTTCCTGCCGCTGCTGTGGCAGTCCGGCGGCGACCTGACCGACCTGGACGGCGCGGCCGACGCGCTGGGGTTCCTGCACGACCTGATGGCCGCCGACGGCAGCGTGCCGAACGCGGTGCTCGGCTGGGACGGCGCGCAGGCCGCGCAGGCGGTGGCGAGCGGGTCCTGCGCGATGGTGATCGGCGGGACCTCGTCGGTCAAGCCGCTGAACTCCTCCGGGATGGCCTGGTCGGTGGCCCCGCTGCCCGCCGGTCCGGCCGGTGAGGCGGCGGCGCTGTCCGGGGAGACCTGGGTGATCGGCAAGGGCGCGCGCAGCACCGAGGCCGCCTGGGACCTGGTGCGGTCGCTGGCCGACGACGAGGAGAACGTCACCCAGCTGGGCGCGGGCCTGGGCGGGCTGCCCAACCGGTCGGACACGGTGGCCGACCCGGCGTGGCAGTGGGACCCGAGCGTGGCCGGGTTCGCCGCGCAGCTGGAGACCGCGCGGCCGAGGGTGGCGTACGGGTCGAACTACCCGCAGCTGTCCGAGGTGGTGTGGACGATGGTCCAGCGCGTGCTCAAGGGCGGCGAGGACCCGCAGACCGCGGCGTCCGAGGCGAAGAGGGCCGCGACCCCGCTGCTCACCGACGGGTAGCCGCCGGGCCGTCGCACGGGGAGACCTGATTCCGCGCCCCGCCTGACCTCGTTCAGGCGGGGCGCTCCCCTGTCCCGGCGCGGCGTGCTCGCGCGCGACGCGGGACCACCGTTCGCGGGGCGCACGGCGCGGCGGGCGCGGGCGCGCGCGGCGGCACGGGCTGGGGACGGCGCTGCGCTACGGCAGGCTGCTCAGCGCGGAGACGGGCTCGTGGACCTCCCCCCTCCAGCTCCCGACGCCCGCGAGCGCGACGTGGGGGCGCGCGGCGCCCTCCGGCCTGGTGATCGCGCTCGCGCCCAGGGGCAGGTGGTCGGGGCGGTACCCGGTGGAGCCGACCGGTCGGAAGTCGCCCGAGGACAGCGAGCCGTCGGGGTGGAACCTGAGCTTGGGGCTGCCGTCGCGGGCGATCGACTCGAAGATGGCGCGGTCGCCCTCGGTGACCGGCTTCCACATCATGTGCGCACCGTGCGTGACGCCCATGTCCAGGGACATCATGGTGTCCACGGCCCGCCAGTAGCGCTCGTCGCTGATCTCGCCGCCGCCCGCGCCGCGGATGTCGAACACGTCGTGGTCGCCGGTGACCGGCTGCACCCTGCCCTCGCGGTCGTGGCCGTGCACGACGCCGTCGCGGACGAAGTACTCGCCGCGCTCGGCGAGCACGGCCATCTTCGGGCCGAGCGCGTCGTACTCGGCCCTGCGCATGGCGAACCGCTTCAGCACGGCCTCGGAGCGGTCGCGTCGGGGTTCGATCGGGTCGAAGAAGCCGACCAGGCCCAGGTGGCGGGGCCTGGCGCCGAGGCGCACGTCGCGCTCGTCGATGGTCTTGGCCTTGATGGCCTCGGGCTTGGGGAGCGCCCCGGCGCGCAGCCACGGCACGGCGTGCTGGTTGGTCGCGCGGACGTCGATGACGAGGTTCTGCTGGGCCGCCACCTGCTGGAACTTGCGGGCGTTCTCCGCGGGCATCCCGAACCGGGTCTCCGCTAACGCCAAGGGGAAGTTGCGCACCGTACAACCGTCCGCCCGATCAGGACAAGCACCAGCACCCGTTCACGGGGGTTAGCTGTATGCGTGACCTGCGATGCGCTGATCGGACCGCGTGCGGGGGCCGACCGGTTGCGGGTCGTGGTCGCGCTGGTGCCAGGTGGCCGCAAAGCGACGGAGAGGAGCACCGGTGCGGGTGAACCGGTCTACCGGTTGGTGGGCCGGTGGGACGATCACCGGATCACCCGGTTGTCCCCCGTGCGGCGCTCGCCCCGCCGCTCGGGTTCCCCCGCGGGTTCGGTCCCGCGCGCTCCGGGAACGGCTCCACCCGCGCGCCGACAGGTCTCATCGGGTGGACCTCGTTGACCCCGGCCCGCGCGGACTGATCCGATCACGCTGTGGGGGTGGGTGGATTGGTCCCGGAGGCCACGAGCGTCGACGTGACGATCAGCATCCGCGTGACGGGCCCCGAGCAGATGGCGCGGCGGCTGGCCGACGCGCTGCGCTCCGCGCTGGAGCTGCCGGGGGCCGAGGTGGAGGTGCGGGCGGTCGAGCCCGCCCGGCGGGAGCCCGCGCTGGTGGTGCTGGCCGACTCCCGGCGGGTCCTGCACCGGGGCGAGCGCGTCGAGCTGACCAGGTTGGAGTTCGACCTGCTGCTGCACCTGTGCGAGCACCCCGACCGGGTGCACCGGCGGCATGCGCTGATGCACCGGGTGTGGGGCGCCAGCCCCGTGGTGGACACCAGGACGGTGGACGTCCACATCCGGCGGATCAGGCGCAAGCTCGGCGACGCGGCGCGGTTCATCTCGACGGTGCGCGGCGTCGGGTACCGGTTGGAGCACACCGGGCAGGTGGTCGTGGTGCGCGACGGCGGACCACCCGACGAGGGGTCCACTGTGGACCCGGCATGACCCGCGCGGGGGCGGGTACCCGACCGGTTCCAGCGAACCAGGGAGGTACGCCGTGCCCGCACGCCAGGAGATGCCCGACACGATCACCCGCTCCCCGCAGGGGGCTCAGCGCACGTGGGCGAAGGCGCACGACAGCGCCGTCGAGCAGTACGGGGAGGGCGAGCGGGCGCACCGCACGGCGTTCGCGGCGCTCAAGCGGACCTACGAGAAGGTCGGCGACCACTGGGAGCGCAAGCAGCGCACCGGGCCGTCCGACCAGCGCTCGGCGGGCGGACCGCCTCGGCGGCGCGGGGCGACGCACGAGGGCGTGGACGCCAACGCGAGCAAGAAGCACCTGTACGAGCTGGCCAAGCGGCTCGACGTGCCCGGCCGGTCGTCGATGGACAAGCAAGAGCTGGTGGAGGCGGTCAAGCGCGCGAACCGGCGGGCCACGGCGGCGGCGCGGAAGGGCTGAGCGCCGCGCGGGGCGTCCGGCGTGGACGTCCGGACCGGTTCGCCCCGCCCGGTTTGCCCGGCTCCTTCGCGGGAACGCCTCGGGGGACGGGGGACCGACGAGCCGGAGGGAGTGCCGTGAAGGCTGTGACCTGGCACGGTAAGCGGGACGTGCGCGTGGACACTGTGCCGGACCCGATCCTGCAGAAGCCGGACGACGTGATCGTGAAGATCACCTCGACCGGGGTGTGCGGGTCGGACCTGCACCTGTACGAGCTGTTCGGGCCGTTCATCGACGAGGGCGACGTGCTCGGGCACGAGCCCATGGGCGTCGTCGCCGAGGTCGGGCCCGAGGTGACGGCGGTCAAGCCCGGCGACCGGGTGGTGGTGCCGTTCAACGTCTCCTGCGGGACCTGCTTCACCTGCTCGCAGGGGTTGCAGTCGCAGTGCGAGACGACGCAGGTGCGCGAGTACGGCAGCGGGGCCTCGCTGTTCGGCTACACCAAGCTGTACGGGCAGGTGCCCGGCGGGCAGGCCGAGTACCTGCGGGTGCCGTTCGGGAACAAGCTGCCGATCAAGGTGCCGGACGGCCCGCCGGACGACCGGTTCGTGTACCTGTCGGACGTGCTGCCGACCGCGTGGCAGGCGGTGGAGTACGCGGCGGTCCCGCCCGGCGGTTCGGTGGCGGTGCTGGGGCTCGGGCCGATCGGCGACATGGCGGCCAGGGTGGCGCTGCACCGGGGCGCGGAGACGGTGATCGGCATCGACCTGGTGCCGGAGCGGTTGCAGCGGGCGCACGGGCGCGGCGTGCGGGCGATCGACGCCCGCGAGCCGGAGCTGGTGGAGCGGGTGCGCGAGCTGACCGGCGGGCGCGGCCCGGACGCGGTGATCGACGCGGTGGGCATGGAGGCGCACGGCGGCACGGCGGGCAAGCTGGCCCAGCAGGTGACCGGTCTGCTGCCGGACCCGGTGGCGGCCAAGCTGATGCGCACGGTGGGCGTCGACCCCATGGTGGCGCTGCACACCGCGATCGAGCTGGTGCGGCGCGGCGGCACGATCTCGGTGGTCGGGGTGTACGGCGGGATGGCCGACCCGATGCCGATGATGACCCTGTTCGACAAGCAGGTCCAGCTGCGGATGGGCCAGGCGAACGTGTGGCGGTGGGTGCCGGAGATCCTGCCGCTGCTCACCGACGACGACCCGCTGGGCGTGGACGACTTCGCGACCCACCGGGTGCCGCTGGCCCGCGCGCCCGAGGCGTACGCGGACTTCCAGGCCAAGCGGGACAACACGGTCAAGGTGCTGCTCAAGCCGTGACGCGCGCGGGTGGCGCGGCCCCCAGGGCCGCGCCACCCGCTCGTCACGCTGCTCCTTCGCGGTTACTCCTTCGCTGCTACTCCTTCGCTGTTACTCCTTCTCCACAGGAATCCACAGCTCGGCCTCGGCCGTCCTCCCGTCGTCGAGCACGGTGCTGCTGAGGATCTCCGGGCCGGGGCGGCTGCGGTACGGGTTCGACGGGAACCACTGGGTGAACACGTCCCGCCACATCTCCTGCAGCGCCCTCGGGAACTCCCCGGTGCTGGAGAACACCGCCCACGTCCCGGCGGCCACCGGGAGCGCGTCCAGCCCCTCCGGGACCGGCAGCGAGCTGGCGACCCCGTGGTAGTAGTCCAGCTCGGTGCCCTCCGCGCGGGACGGGTCGAGGTCGGCGCTGACCCCGACGACCCCGCCGGGCTCCTCGTTGTTGAGCTTCTTGATCTCGGCGAACTCCGCCTTGTCGAGCCCCCTGATGAAGTCCGCGATGTGCGGGTTCACCCCCTGGTGGACCAGGGGCACCCTGGCCCTGCGCCCGACGACGGCGAACTCCGCCCGTTCCACGATCCGGTACCGCATGTCGCTGCTCCCCTCGATGACGAGGCGGAAGGCCATCCTCGACTGCGAGCTGAGCGCCGCCCCGGTCCGCCTGACCTCACCTGGCCCCACGCCGTGCACGGCGCGGAAAGCCCTGGTGAACGCCTCGTTGGAGGCGTAGCCGTGGTCGACGGCGATGTCCAGCAGGGTGCGCTCCCCCGCCACCACCTCCGCCGCCGCGAGCGTGAGCCTGCGCCGCCGCACGTACTCCGACAGCGGCATCCCGGCCAGCGCCGAGAACATCCGCCGCAGGTGGTGCTCGGAGGTCAGCGCGATCCGCGCCAGCTCCGCGACGTCGACCTCGCCCGGCAGGACCTGTTCGACGCGGTCCATGGCCTCGTTGAGCCGCTCCAGCACGCCCGTCCCCTTCCGCCACCGGGAACGCTACGGAGCGCGGCGGGGGTCGCACCCGACCGGAGCGGGCCGGTTCCGGTCGGGTCGCGCCCGACCGCGGGCCCGTCCGCTCAACCATCCACAGTGGACCTCCGGCGCGGAGCCTTCCCAGTGGTGTTTCCCTTTTGGCTCCGGAGAAACACCGTGTTAATCCCGGTTCGGAGGGTACTCAGTGGGAGACCGAAGACCGCGAGCGGAGAGGTTGCGACACAGTGACGACGATCGAGAAGTCCGTGGACGTCGAGGTCCCGGTCAGCACCGCGTACAACCAGTGGACCCAGTTCGAGTCGTTCCCCCGGTTCATGGAGGGCGTCGAGAACATCACCCAGGTGTCGGACACCCGGACCCACTGGGTCACCAGCATCGGTGGCGTGAAGCGCGAGTTCGACGCGGAGATCACCGAGCAGCACCCGGACGAGCGGGTCGCCTGGCACACGGTGGAGGGTCCGCAGCAGGCCGGTGTGGTGACGTTCCACCGGCTCAACGACCGGCAGACCAGGGTCCACCTGCAGATGGACTACGAGCCCGAGACCCTGACCGAGAAGGCCGGGGCCGCGCTGGGCATCGTGGAGCACCGGGTGAACGGCGACCTGAAGCGGTTCAAGGAGTTCATCGAGAACGCGGGCTCCGAGACCGGCTCCTGGCGCGGTGACGTGCCCCGCGAGCCGCAGGCGGGTGAGGCCGCGCACCGGATGCCGCCCGGCGGCACCACCGCCACCCCGAACCCCGGCGCCACGCCGGGCGTCGCGGGTCCCGGTGTGACCCCCGGTCTGGCGGGTCCCGGCACGGGCGGTCTGGGCGGCGCGACGCACCGCGACCCGCTGTCCTGAGCCGCTGCTGAGCGAAGCGAGGAGGCCCGCCCCCCGATCGGGGGGCGGGCCTCCTCGCTTTTCGGTGTCCTTGGTGTTCTTGGTGTTCCTTGGTCCTGGGTGTTCGGTCAGGCGTGGGCGACCCTGGCTTCGAGGTTCGCCGGTTCGACGCCGTACACCGAGTACGCGGCGCGGATGATCGGCTGGGCGACGTTGCGCACCCGCACCCCGCCGGGCGTCAGGCCCTGCTCGGTGCCGAAGTGCGCGTGCCCGTGCACCGCGAGCTGGCAGCCGGTGGCGTCCACGGCCTCGCCCAGCAGGTACGACCCGAGGAACGGGTAGATCTCCAGCGGTTCGCCGCGCAGCGTGTCCGGCACCGGCGAGTAGTGGGTCAGCGCGACCTTGACGTCGGTGTCGAGCCCCTCGAGCGCGGTCCGGAGCCGGTCGGCGACCTCGGTGGTGTGCCCGATGAACGCCTTCATCTCCCGCTCGCCGAACGCGCTGCCGCACTTGCCCGCGAAGCCGCCGCCGAAGCCCTTGACCCCGGCGACGCCGAGCGTGCGGTCCCCGATCGTGAAGACGGCGCCCTCGCCCTCCAGGACGATCAGGCCGCCGTCGCGCAGCACGGCCGTGACCTCGTCGGGGCGGTCGTCGTGGTGGTCGTGGTTGCCGAGCACGGCGACCACCGGCACCGGCAGGTCCCGGTACTCGTCGGCGACGACCTTGGCCTCGTCCACGGTCCCGTGCCTGGTCAGGTCGCCCGCCAGCAGCAGCACGTCGGCGTGCTCGGCGACGTTCTCCAGCGCGGGCCGCATCCGACCGCGCGCCGACTCGTCCAGGTGCACGTCGCCCACGGCGGCGATGCGGATCATCGGAGGTCCTCCTGTCCTTCGGGTTCGCCGGCCGGGACGACCTTCACGTCGTCGAGCACGGTCAGCTCCGGGGCGACGTCGTGGATCACCGCTTCCAGCTCCGCCCGCCGCTCCGGGCTCGCGACGTCACCGGAGAGCAGCGCGGTGTCACCCCGAACGGTGATGCGAACACCCATCTCGGTGGTTCGCGGGTCCTCGGCGATGGCCCGGCGCAACCGGGCGGCGAGGTACTGCTCGGGCTCGTCCGTCATGACGCGGTCCTCTCCCGCACCGGCTCGGACTCCGGCGCGATGATGTCCAGCCGCTCCACCAGCAGCAGGAACGACTCGGCGTAGGGCGAGTGGCCGGTGGCCTCCCGCACCTTCTCCCAGTCGATCTGCTCGCGCAGCGCGCGGGCGAAGGGCAGCAGGGCGCTGAAGTCGCAGCGGTGCCCGTCGAGCACGAGGAGCTTGCCGATCATCACCTCGGTCGCGGGCATCACCGGCAGCACCACGGAGCCGACCTGCAGCTCCTCGGCGCGCTCCAGCGTCTCGGTGGTCACCGGCAGCTCGTTGGGCCGGTAGAGCAGGTCGACCAGCAGGTCGCCGTCGTAGACCTTGAGCAGCCAGTCCTCCGGCGGCTCCGCGGCCCGCATGCCGACGGCGACCAGCGCGCGCACGGCTTCGGCGGCGTCCTCCTCGCGGACCAGGATGTCCGCGTCGTGCTCGGTGGAGGGTCCGCCGCGCGCGTACACCGCGCAGCCGCCCGCCAGTGCGAACGGGATGCCCTCAGCGCGCAGCGCCTTGGCCACCTTGGTCAGGGTGCGCAGCAACTCGTCCTGTAGGCCGCTCATGGGATTTCGTTTACCCGTGTGACGTCCGATTCACACGGGCCCGGACGGGTACACGGCACGGTATGACCGCGAAACCGCCTGACCCCAACCCCACGCGCACACCGGGCCTGGAGCCGGGTGGCGGCGTCGCACCGGGCGACACGCCGCCGGACTCCGGCCAGACCTCGGGCCTGTCCCACCCGCAGCCGATGCCGTCGAAGGTCGCCCCCGTGGTGACCCTGGTGGCGGTGGTCGTCCTGACGGTGCTGGTGGTGGCCTTCGTGGTGGCGGAGCTGATGGGCTGGACCGCCCTGTTCTGACCCGCCGCCCCTACCACCTCGGCCCGGTCCCCACTCCGGTTCATCCACAGGCCCGGTGGTTGTCCACAACGTGCTCTTCTCCGGCTGTCGGGCGTGAATCCGCGGCTCTAGCTTCGGATCCATGCCCGACGAACACATCCCGGTCACCACCGCACCGCTTTCCCGCGCCGCACTGCTGCGGGTTTTCCTCCGTGGCGCCGCGCGCGGCTTTGTGCGCGCCGTTCTGCGCGCGACGCGCCCCCGGCTCGCGGGTCCGTCCACCACGCCCGCGAGCCCACCCGCTCCCCTGCCCTCGTTCTCAGCGAGGCGCGGGGGTCGGGCGTCCCTAGGGCGCGGGGACGGGGTTCGCGGCCAGCGCGACGGCGACGGCGTGCAGGTTGGCCGCCATGGTCCGCCCGGTGCTGTGCGCCCACTCGTGCCCGTGGTCGGTGTCCGAGTAGTCGGGTCCGGGTCCGGGCCCCATGTTCCAGTACGTCCAGGCCTGTCCGGGGATCGTGTACCCGATGTCCCCGAGCCCGCCCGCGACCTCGCTGACGACGTGGTGCGCCCCGTCCTCGTTGCCCGTGACGACGACGCCCGCGACCCGGTTGTAGGCGACGGGCCTGCCGTCGGCGTCCTGCTCGGAGATCATCGCGTCCATCCGCTCCAGCACCCGCTGGGCGAGGGACGAGGGCCTGCCGACCCAGGTGGGCGTGGCGATGACCAGGATCTCCGAGCCGAGCAGGTCCCGGTGCACGGCGGTCCAGTCGTCCCCGAGGTCGGTCTCCACGCCGGGCTGGACGTCGAGGTCGGCGATCCGGTGCTCGACGACGTCGACCCCGCGTTCCCGGAGCGCCCCCACCACGACCGAGGCCAGGGCCCCGGTGTTGGACGGCGCGGGCGACTTCTTCAACGTGCAGTTGAGCACGGTAGCGCGCACAGCTCCCACCTCCGGTCTGAGCGGATCGCGCCCGGTTACCCGCGACGACCCGCCCCAACCGCGCCCTTCGGCAGCACCCCCGGCACGGGAGAGCGGGTGACCCGGAGGCTTCCCGGATCACCCGCCCGATTCCCGCGCTCGCGCGCCTCAGCCCAACCGGAGCGCTCAGCCCAACCGGGGCACCGTCAGGTCACGGGCCTCGGCGTACCTCTCGCGGACGAACGGCGTGGCCTCGGCGGTGAACGAGGCCGAGGTCAGCGACGTCCAGACCGGCGGGGCGTCGGCTCCGCCGACCGCCCAGGCGGCCTGCCGGGCGGCGCCGTCGGCGACGTACTCCCCCGGCTCGGGCACCAGCACCGGGCACCCGAACACGGCGGGCGCGATCTCCCGGACCGCACGGGCCCGAGCCCCGCCGCCGATCAGCAGGACCCGGCTGACCGGGGTGCCGACCGCCCGCAGCGCGTCGATCGCGTCCGCGAGGCTGCACAGCATCCCCTCGACGGCGGCCCGCGCCAGGTGTCCGGGCGTGGCCGTGTCCAGCCGCAGCCCGTGCAGCGCACCGGTGGAGTTCGGCCGGTTCGGGGTGCGCTCGCCCTCCAGGTACGGCACGAAGGCCAGCCCGCCCGCCCCGGCCTCGGCGCCCAGCGCCAGCTCGGACAGCCGGTCCAGGTCGACGCCGAGCATCGCGGCGGTGGCGTCCAGGACGCGGGAGGCGTTCAGCGTGCACACCAGCGGCAGGTAGGTGCCCTCCGCGTCGGCGAACCCGTTGACGATCCCGGTGCCGTCCGCAGCCGCCGCCTCGGACCGCGCGAACGCGGTCCCGGACGTGCCCACGGACACCACGACGTCACCGGGCTGGATCTGCACGCCCAGCGCGGCCGACGCGTTGTCTCCCGCGCCGACCCCGTACCGGCCGCCGATCAGCTCGGCGGGTCCGGCGACCCGAGGCACCTCGGGCGCCCGTCCCATGGCCAGTTCCAGCAGGTCGGGCCGGTACTCGCCGGTGACCGGGGACCAGTAGCCGGTGCCGCTCGCGTCGCTGCGGTCGGTGACCAGGTCGGCCAGGTCGCCACCACCGCGCAGCTTCCAGGTCAGCCAGTCGTGCGGCAGGCACACCGCGGCGACCCGTGCGGCGGCCTCGGGCTCGTTCCGGGCCAGCCACCGCAGCTTGGTGACCGTGAGGGAGGCGACCGGCACGCTGCCGGTGGCGTCCGCCCACGCCTGCGCGCCGAGCTCGGCCGTCAGGTCCGCGGCGGCGCCCGCCGAGCGCGTGTCGTTCCACAGCAGCGCGGGCCGCACGACCTCCCCGGACGCGTCCAGGCACACCATGCCGTGCTGCTGCGCGGCCACCGAGACGGCCTCGACGTCGTCGAGCCCGCCCGCGGCGTCGATCGCCGTCCGCAGCGCGGTCCACCACTCGTCGGGGTGAACCTCGGTGCCGGGCGGGTGCGCGGCGCGCCCCTCCCTGACCAGCGCGCCGGTCTGGGCGTCGCGCACCACCACCTTGCAGGACTGGGTGGAGGAGTCGACGCCCGCGACCAGCGCCATCAGCGGGCGCCCAGGAGGTGCTCCAGGGCCAGCTGCGACAGCTTCACGAACCCGTACCCGCGCTCGGCGGCCTTGTCGGGGTCGAACGACTCGTCGGCCGCGAGGAAGTCCGCGATCGACTCGCCGTCGCCGAGGGTGGGCACGGCCTGCTCGGTGACGCCGCTGACCCGCAGCGCCTCCTGCACCTCGGGGTCGGCGCGGTAGGCCTGCGCGCGCTCCTTGAGCAGGGTGTAGGTGCGCATGTTGGCGGCGGCGCTGTCCCACACGCCGTCGACGTCCTCGGTGCGCAGCGGCTTGTAGTCGAAGTGGCGGGGGCCGTCGTAGCCGCCGTTCTCCAGGAGGTCGACCAGGAAGAACGCCGAGAGCAGGTCGCCGTGCCCGAAGACCAGGTCCTGGTCGAAGCGCGGCCCCTTCTGCCCGTTGAGGTCGATGTGGAACAGCTTCTTCTGCCACAGCGCCTGCGCGATGCCGTGGACGAAGTTCAGGTTGGCCATCTGCTCGTGGCCGACCTCGGGGTTCACGCCGACCAGCTCGTGGTGCTGGAGGGTGGAGATGAACGCGAGCGCGTGCCCGACGGTCGGCAGCAGGATGTCGCCGCGCGGCTCGTTGGGCTTGGGCTCCAGCGCGAACCGGAAGCCGTAGCCCTGGTCGACGGAGTGCTGCGCGACCGTGTCCAGCGCCTCGCGGTAGCGCTCCAGAGCGGCCTGCACGTCCTTGCCCGCGTCCGTCTCGGAGCCCTCGCGACCGCCCCACAGGACGATCGTCTTGGCGCCGAGCTCGGCGGCGAGCTCCAGGTTGCGCAGCACCTTGCGCAGCGCGAACCGGCGCACCGACCGGTCGTTGCTGGTGAAGCCGCCGTCCTTGAAGACGGGGTGGGTGAACAGGTTCGTGGTCACCATCGGCACGACGAGCCCGGTCTCGTCGAGCGCGCTGCGGAACGCGGAGACCCGCTGGTCCCGCTCGGCGGCACTGGCCCCGAAGGGGATCAGGTCGTCGTCGTGGAAGGTGACGCCCCAGGCGCCCAGCTCGGCGAGCTTGCGCACCGCCGTTGGCGCGTCGAGGACGGGTCGGGTGGCGTCCCCGAACGGGTCACGCCCCTGCCAGCCAACCGTCCACAGGCCGAAGCTGAAGTCGGTCACGGTGAACCTCCAATAAGTTTGATGCCTGAACTTATCGCGTTCGACGGATAGTATCCAGTGGTGTCCAGCCCGCAGCCGACCAACCGGCAAGCCCAGCGAACAGCGAAGCAGAGCCCTCCCGAAGCCGCAGGCCAGCAGGACACGCCCCCAACCGCCCCGACACCCCAGACCACCCAGGCACCCACCGACCCAGGCCACCCCACCCCGCACGACACCGCCCCCGGCCGCGGCGACTCGCCGGTAGACCCCCTTGGCCGCCCCACACCGCCGGTCGACGCCACCGACGACTCCGCCCCGCCGGTCGATGCCACCGATGACTCCGCCCCGCCGGTCGACACCGCCTCCGGCAGCGATGACTCACCGGTCGACACCCCTGGCCACCCCGCACCGCCGGTCGACGCCACCGGCCGCTCCGGTCCACCGGTCGCCCCCTCCGACCGCGCCGGTCAGACGCCCACCGCCCCGCCGGTCACCCCCTCCGACGCTCCCGACCTGCCCGTTGACACCGCCGGTCACAGCGGCCCGTTGCCCGACGCCGCCGGCCAGCCCGGTCCAGCGCAGGCTCTTCTCGGCCCCCCTGCTCCGACGGCCGCCGCCTCCGGCCGCGCCGGTCAGGCGCCCGCCGTCCCCATCCCGGTCGTGCCCGTCGCCCCTGCCGCGCCCACCGCGCCGGTCGTTCCTGCCGCCCCCGCCGTCCCCACCACGCCCGTCGCGCCAGCCACACCGGTGGCGCCAGCCGTCCCCGCCGCACCGGTCTTGCCCACCGCACCCGTCGTGCCCGTCGTGCCTGCTGTCTCGGGTCGGTCGGGTCCGGCTGGTCAGCACACCGTGCGCAGGCTCAACTCGGCGCTCGTGCTCGACGCGATCGCCTCCGCCCCCGGTTCGTCCCGCGCTTCCGTCGCGGCCAGGACCGGGTTGACCAAGGCGACCGTGTCCAGCCTCGTCGACCGGATGATCGGCGCGGCCTTGGTGGTCGAGGGGGCGGCCGAGGCGCGGAGCGGGCCCGGTCGGCGCGGGACCGCGCTGCACCTGTCGCCCGCCGGGCCGCACGGGCTGGGGGTCGAGGTCGGGGTCGACTACCTGGCCACCTGCCTGGTCGACCTGACCGGTCGGGTGCGGAAGCGGTGGGTGCGGGACAGCGACAACCGGGCGTCCTCGCCCGCGCTGGTGCTGGGCGAGGTGGCCGCCGCGGTGCGGACCGCGACCAGGGAGGACGTGCCCGTCGGCGGCATCGGGGTGGCGGTGCCGGGGCTGGTCGAGTCGGCCAGCGGCGTGCTGCGGGTCGCGCCGAACCTGGGGTGGCGCGAGGTGGACGTGCGCGGCGAGCTGGGCCGGTTGCTCGGGGCCGACGCGGGCGGGCTGCCTGTGCAGGTCGGCAACGAGGCGAACCTCGCCGCGCTCGCCGAGCTGTGGCACGGCGACGCGCCGCAGGACTTCGTGCACGTCTCCGGCGAGATCGGCATCGGCGCGGGCATCGTCGTGGACGCGGGCCTGTTCGAGGGCGTGTCCGGCTTCGGCGGCGAGATCGGCCACCTGTGCGTGGACCCGAGCGGCCCGCGCTGCACGTGCGGCTCGCGCGGCTGCCTGGAGCGGCTGGCCGGGCAGGACGAGATCCTGCGCGCGGCGGGCGCGGTCGACGTGGCGGACCTGCTCGCCAGGCTCGACGCGGACGACCGGGAGGCGATCGCGGCGGTGCGGACGGCGGCCAGGTGGCTGGGCATCGCCCTGTCGGGCGCGGTGAACCTGCTCGGCCTGCCCGCGGTGGTGCTGGGCGGCGCGTACGCGCGCCTGGAACCGTGGCTGCGCCCCACCCTGGAGGCGGAGCTGGGCGGACGCGTGGTGAGCGCGGCCTGGTCCCCGGTGACGGTGACGGCGTCCTCGCTGGGCGACGAGGCGGCGGTGCGAGGCGCGGCGACCAGCGCCGTCCGCGCGATCCTGGCCGACCCCGAGCCGTACGTGACCTCGGTTCTGGCCTGAGCACCCACTCCGCGCAGACCACCACACGCGACCACCCACACCACCACACCCGACCACACGCCCACACGGCACTCTTCGCCCCAGCAACCCCGCGCGCACCGCTCCAGCCCGCCCGAACCGCCCCGCGCGACCGCCAGCCCGCGCAGGCTCGCGCGACCGCCAGCCCGCGCAGCACCCTCCGCCCAAACCGCCCCGCCCCACCGCACCTGCGATCCGCCCGCCATCCCCGTCGCGCCCCACCCGCGATCCCCGCCCCACCCGACCGCGATCCGCCCTGCCCCTCGCCCCACCGCGCCCGCGATCCACCCGCGATTCCCGCCGCACCACGCCCACGATCCGCGCCCCACACGACCGCGATCCGCCCTGCCCTTCGCCACGACCCGCGCCCCTCGCCCCACCCCGGTTCCGGGCAGCCAACCTCCGGGCCGCCCTCCCCTCGTCCGCACCCCTCGCCCCACCCGCGTTCCACGCCGCCCAACCTCCGGGCCGCCCCACCCCCGTCCGCGTCCCACACCCCGCCCGCGTCCCATGCCCCACCCGCGATCCCTGTCGCGCCCCGCGATCCCTGCCGCGCCCTATCCCCGATCCGCGCCCGTGATCCCTGCCAGCCCCCGCCGGCAATCCGCGCCCCACCAGCGATCCCCGCCCCGCCACCCCATTCCGCTCCCCCACACCCCCACCCCCGTTCCGGCCGCAAGCGCGAGGGCCGACTCGCCCACCCCCTACCCCGCCCAGCCCCGATCCGTTGCGGCGTATGGGGGAACCCGGTCCGCACCCCCATCCCCCGAACAGCACTGGCATGATCACGGGCAGTCGTCGCAACTGAAATCCCTTACCGCAGAACAGGTTCTCCCACCACCCGACCAGTGGGTATGGTTCCCGGACCACCCGTCAGACCTGGACTCCGCGTCACCAGACACAGACAATCGACCTCACGAGGGGGTGGACGGCTGTGCCGCGTGGAGAGCGTCCCCTGGACGTCGGTGACACCCCGCTGCTCAAGTTCGCCGCCGACCTGCGCTCGCTGCGCGACCGCGCGGGCGGGCACAGCTACCGGCAGCTCGGGGCCAAGGCGCACTACTCCGCCACCACCCTCTCCGACGCCGCGGGCGGTCGGAAGCTGCCGAGCCTCGCCGTCACGCTCGCCTACGTGCGGGCCTGCGAGGGCGACGTGGCCGCCTGGGAGGACCGGTGGCACGAGGTCGCCGCCGCCGTCGCGCCCGAGGCCCCGCCGCCGGTCGAGCAGCACCCGCCGTACGCCGGGCTCGCCGCGTTCCAGCCGCGCGACTCCGAGTGGTTCTTCGGCCGCGACCAGCTCCTCGAGGACCTCCTCGCCAGGGTCGGCTCCGCCCGGTTCACCGCCGTGTTCGGGGCCTCCGGCGCGGGCAAGTCCTCGCTGCTGCAAGCCGGCCTGGTCGCCCGCTTCGCCGGGACCACGCTGCTCACCACCCCGTCCGCCGCCGACCTCGCCCTCCCCGAGACCCCCGCCGACCTGGTGATCATCGACCAGTTCGAGGAGGTCTTCACGCTCTGCTCGGACCACTCCCGCCGCGCCGCGTTCATCGCCGAGCTGCTCGACGCCCCGCAACCCGTGGTGATCAGCGTCCGCGCCGACTTCTACGGCCACTGCGCCCAGCACCCCGACCTGGTCGCCGCGCTGGAGGACAACCAGCTCCTCATCGGCCCCATGGGCACCGAGGAGCTCCGCCAGGCGATCATGCAACCGGCCGTGAAGGCCTCCTGCACCGTCGAGACCGCCCTGGTCTCCCGCCTCGTCGCCGACGCCACCGGCCAGCCCGGCGTGCTCCCGCTGCTCTCGCACGCCCTCCTGGAGACCTGGCGCCGCCGCAGGGGCGCGACGCTCACCCTCGCCGGGTACGAGGCGGCGGGCGGCGTGCAGTACGCCATCGCGCAGACCGCCGAGCGCACCTACACCTCCCTCGAACGCCAGCAGCGCGAGCTGGCCCGCCAGGTGTTCCTGCGCCTGACCGCGCTCGGCGACGGCACCGAGGACACAAAGCGCAGCCTGCCGCGCGCCGAGCTGGACGACGACGTGGACGTCGACGTGGTCCTCGACCGGCTCGCCCACGCCCGCCTGCTCACCCTCGACCGCGACCGCGTGGAGATCGCCCACGAGGCGCTGATCCGCTCCTGGCCCCGCCTGCGCGGCTGGCTCGCCGAGGACCGCGAGGGCCTGCGCACCCTGCGCCAGCTCACCGAGGCCGCCGCGACGTGGGTCTCCCTGCACCGCGACCCCGACGCCCTCTACCGGGGCACCCGCCTGGACACCGCGCTGGAGTGGACCCGCCGCCCCCGCGCCCGCACGTCGGCGCGCGAGCGCGAGTTCCTGGCCGCCAGCTCCCAGGCCCGCGACCGCGAGCGCCGCCTCGCCCACCGGCAGACCCGCAGGCTCCGCCAGCTCGTGGCGCTGCTGGCGGTGCTGCTGCTGCTCGCGGGCGGCGCGATGGTGCAGACCATCCGGGCGCAGGAGACCGCGACCGAGCAGCGCAACATCGCGCTGGCCCGGTTCGCCGCCAACGAGTCGCTGGGCAAGCGCGAGAGCGACCCGCTGATCGCCGACCAGCTGGTGATCGCCGCCTACCGGCTCAGCGGCACCGACGACCTGCGCGACGCGGTGCTCGGCGCGCACGCGGGCAAGTCCGGCAGCACGGTCAGCCGGTCCGTGCGCACCTCGCCCGCGCTGTCCCCGGACGGCCGCCCGCTGCCCAGCGCCCGCGTCGGCGAACCGGTCGACGACCGCCTCTACCCGCGCATCGGCACGCTCACCACCCCGGTCGACGCGGTCACCTCGTTCGCCGTGACCTCCGCCGCGCAGGCGTTCGCGACCACGCTGGAGAGCCCCGGCGCCCGGCTGTGGGACGCCACCGACGCCCGCGAACCGGTCCCCGCGCACACCTTCGACGGGCAGGTCACGCAGCTGTCCTACGCGCCGAGCGGGAAGCTGCTGGCGCTGGTGCGGGAGGCGATGGCCGTCGAGCTGTGGGACGCCGCCGACCCCGCCGCGCCCCGCCTGATCGGCGTGCTGCCCGACCACCCGCGCTGGGTCACCGCGCTCGCGTTCAGCCAGGACAGCCGGGTGCTGGCGACCACCGACAACCAGAGCCGGGTGCGGCTGTGGGACGTCGGCGACCCGACCGCGCCGAGGCAGACCGCGCAGCTGTCCGACGGGGAGGACGTGTCCGTGGTCGCGCTCGCCCCCGACCACCGCACCGTCGCGCTGGGCGGGGTGAGCGGCGTGGTGCGGCTGTGGGACGTGTCGGCGGCGGGGGGGCCGCGCCGGATCGCCGAGCTGGACGGGCACCGGCAGCCGGTGCGGGCGCTCGGGTTCCGGCACGACGGCGCGGCGCTGGCCACGGTCGGCCGGGACGACACGGTGCGGCTGTGGGACCTGGCCGACGCCTCCCGACCGCGCGCCGCCGGGCGGATCAGCGGCAGCAGCGAGGGCGTGTACGGGGTGTCGTTCGGGGAGACCTGGGGCGAGGTGGTGACCGCGCGCGCGGACGGGACGTTCCGGCACTGGGAGTTCGACCTGGACCACGTCGTGGCGCAGCTGTGCGCGTCGGTGCGCGAGCCGATCAGCCGCGAGGAGTGGTCCCGGTACTTCGGTTCGCTGGAGCACCGGCCGCCGTGCGGGTGACCTCGGTGCTCCGGGCGGCGCGCTGAGTCGCGGCGGCGTGGGCGCGGGGCGAGAATCGGCGGGTGACCGCTCCACGCGACGACAACCGCGCTCCGGCCGTGGACCCCGCGCCACCGGAGGCCGTGCCCACGCCCAGGGTCGACGCCACGCGTCCGACGCGCACCACCCCCGACGCCCGAGGTCCCGCGCCCACCCCGACCAAGCCCACGACCTCGACACCGCCGAAGCCCGCGACACCGCCGCCCGCGCGGCGCGCCGACCCGGCCGGGCGCGCCCGGCCGACCAGGATCAGCGGCGCGTGGGTGGCGGTCGTGGCCTCCGCGGTGGTGCTGCTGTTCCTGCTGGTGTTCATCCTGCAGAACCAGGCGGGCGCGACCATCACGTTCCTCGGCGGCACGAGCACGCTGCCGCTGGGGGTGGCGCTGCTGCTGTCGGCAATCGCCGGGGCGCTGCTGGTGGCGCTGGTGGGCGCGGCGCGCATCCTGCAGCTGCGGCGCGAGGCCCGCAAGCGCGCCGAGGCCGCGGGCGAGCAGCGCTGACCGGAGCCGCCCAAAGCCAGCCGGGCATCCCATCCCCGGATCGCGCTGACCGGAGCCGATCGGCGGCGTCCGGCGCCTGCCGGGGCCGGCGCGGCCAGCACGGCGCCGGAGTCCTCCGCGCCGCCGGAGACCTCGGGGCGCGAGCGCCCCGCCGGTCCCGCGCCCGCTGATCCGGCGCCCGCCGCCGCGGAGCCCGCCTGTCTCGCGTTCGCCCCTCCCCGGCCAGGGGAGGGGCGAACGCACCCCGGCGGCGCGGCTGTGTCGCGCAGCCGCGCCGCCGGGACCCGCACGAGGGCCTCACACCGGTGAACAGGATCCGCCGTTGAGCGTGAACGCGGCGGGGTTGGCGTTGCTGCCCTGCCAGCTCGCCTGGAATCCGAACTCCACCGCGCCCCCGGCGCCGATGGTCCCGTTCCAGCCCTCGTTGGTCACCGTGACCTCGGCGCCGCTCTGCGCGGCCTTGCCGTTCCACGCGCTGGTCACCCGCTGACCGCTCGCGTAGGTCCACTTCAGCGCCCACCCGGTGACGGCGGTCGCGCCCCGGTTGGTGATCCGCACCGACCCCTGGAAGCCGTCGGACCACTGGTTCGTGACCCGGTACTCGACCGCGCAGGACGCCGAAGGCGGAACCGTCGTGGTGGTGGTGGTGGTGGTCGTGGTCCCACCGCCGGGCGTGGTGGTCGTGGTGGTCGTGCTCGGCGGCGGTCCGCTCGGGTCGGCGTACAGGATCCCGCGACCGTTCGTGCCCAGGTAGACCCGCCCGTACAGCCTCGGGTCGCCGGTGATCGCCTCGCCCGCGTTGCCGTACTGGTGCTGGTCGTCGTTGATCCGCACCCAGTTCGCCCCGGTGTCGTCGGAGCGGAACACGCCGGTCACGCCGCCGGTGGTGAGCACCGCGTACAGCGCCGGGTAGGTGCTGCCCGGCGCGGCCTTGCCGAAGCCGACGTTCACCGCGCTGGTGACGTTCGCCTGCTTGACCGCGCTCGCGCCACCGTCGGTGGAGCGGAACAGCCCGCCCTCGCCCGCCAGCCACAGCTCGCCCTCGCGGCCGGGCACGGCGTGCAGCTTGGTCGCCGCCACCGACGCGCCCGCCGTGAACGTCGCGCCGCCGTCGGAGCTGGTGTAGACCCGGTTCGCGGCCAGCGCGTAGAACTTCCTCGGGTTCACCCGGTCCGACTCGACCACCGCGCCCGCGGGCACGCCGCTCGACGCGGTCCAGGAGTTGCCGAAGCCCACCGAGAGGTGCACCCCGGCGCCCGCCGGGCTCCACACGAACCGGCTGCCGTCCGCCGCCGCCGCGACCGTGCCACCGCCGGTCACCCCGCCGGGATCGGTCCCGCCGAACCAGTTCGCGCCGCCGTCCGTGGAGAACGCGACGTGCGGGGCCGCGTCGGAGTTGCCGGAGCGGACCATGGTCGAGGCGTTGGCCTCGGCGTAGTCGAGGCTGGTGGTGGAGGTGAAGTTGGGCTGCGTGAACATCATCGGCGGCACCTTGGCCAGGTCCGCGTGCCGGAACCCGCCGATGTCGCCGAGCGCGCTGATCAGCGGGGCCGCGCCGGTGGGCGGGCTGACCAGGTCGAGCACGTTGGTCTCCTCCAGGCCCGCCGCCGTGGGCTTGAGGGTGATCTGGCCGCCCCGGTCCCACGCGGTGAGGTTGGTGGTGCCGTAGATCGTCGCGCCGGTGCCGTAGAGCATCCGGTCGGGGTCGAACGGGTCGATCTCCATGGACTCGGTCATCCAGCCGAGCTTGGGCGTGACCTCGGGCGGCTGCGGGTTGGCTCCCCAGCTCAGCCACGGGGAGGCGGTGATGTCCATGGTGTAGCGGAAGCTGCGGTTGGGGTAACTGGTGAAGTCCCAGATGCGGGTCCAGGTGGCGCCCGCGTCGGTGGAGCGGAACACGATGATGTCGGGCCACCAGGAGATCTGGGTGGTGACCATGAGCGTGTTCGGGTTGGTGCGGTCGACGGTCAGGCCGCTGTAGCCGAAGTAGTCGTCGGCGCTGTCGGACGGGATCGGGCTGATCCTGGTCCACTCGCCGGTGGCGGTGTCGTGCTTCCAGACGTCGCCCTTGGCGCCGTCGTACGGGCCGCCGGTGTCGCTGGTGGCGAGGTAGAGGAAGCCGCCGACCGGGTCGAGGACGCCCTTGTGGGCGAGGTGGCCGGTGGGCTGGCCCGCGAGGCGGGACCACGTCGCGCCCGCGTCGGTGGTGCGGTAGACGGTGTTCTGCTTGTCGGCGACGCCCACGTAGATCGTGCGGCTGGGCGCGCCGGACGCGGAGGAGCGCGGGTCGTAGGTGACCCAGGTGACGCCCTGGTTGTCGCTGTTGTAGCCGGTGGTGTCGTTCGGGTCGGCGACGTGGTTGCCGGGGTTGGGGAACGCCGTGACCTTCGCCCAGGTGACGCCGCTGTCGGTGCTGCGCCACAGGCCGTTGCCGCTGGGGGCGCCGAGGTAGAGCACGCGCGGGTCGTTGGGGTCGACGGCGAGGCGCTCGCCCATGCCCCGGCCCGGCATGTTGCCGCCGAGCTTGAACGGGAGGGCGGTGGACTGCCAGGTCGCGCCCCGGTCGGAGGAGCGCAGGACGGCGCCGTTGTTCGGGTCCCAGTCGTTGGTGTACATGCCGACGGCGGCGTAGACCTTGGCGGCGTTCTTGGGGTCGGGGGCGATGGAGATGACGCCGTTGTGGCCCCAGCGGTCCCAGCCGATCGCGTCGAGCAGCGGGACCCAGCGGCCGGTGGCCTGGTTCCAGCGGTAGGCGCCGCCGATGTCGGTGCGGGCGTAAATCAGGTTCCGCTCGGCGGGGCTGAAGACGATGCCGGGCACGAAGCCGCCGCCCTGGATCTCGACGTTCTCCCAGGTGTGCGGCTGGCTCGCGGGGGCGGCCTGCGCGACGGGGGCGGGGCTGGTGGCGGCGACGGCGACGAGCGTGGCGGCGGCCGTGACGAGGGCGGCCAGGAGGGCCGGTGATCGGCTCCCGCGCCGCGCCCGTGCGGTGACGGGCGGGGTGGGCTCGGGCTGGCGCGGTGCCATCACGGCGCTCCTTTGCGCGGTTCGGGCGTGTGCCGGGCGGGGCGAGCGGTGGAGCGGGGTGGAGCGCGGAGCGGGTGGAGCGCGGGCCGAGCGAGGCCTGACCGGTGGAGCAGGGCCCGGTGGGCCGAGCGGGTCGGGCGGTCGAGCGGGCGGGCCGTGCGGGTGGAGCGCGGACCGGGCCGGGGTCGGGAGGAGGCGGTGGGCGAAAGGGACGCCTCCTCCCGCGCCTGGCTCCGGGCGGTCGGGGGACGACCAACCCGACCACCGTTTCTGGGAGCGCTCCCAGAGCGGGTGGAAGAAAAACGTAACGACCGCCGAAGTGCGGTGTAAAGAGCTGTCCGGTGCGCGGATCGGGTGAATTGCAAGTGACTCGCTCGCCCTTGTCGCCCAACAAAGGGTTACGTACAATATCTTGTACGTCGAAAGGTGTCACAGGTGAAGATCATGAGCTATTCCGAATCACGCGCCAACTACGCCGAGACGCTCGACTCCGTGATCAACGACCGCGAAGAGGTCGTGATCACCCGTTCGGGGCGGGACTCGGTGGTGATCGTCGCGCTCGACGACTACCAGTCCATGAAGGAGTCCCTCTACCTGTTCCGCAGCACGGAGAACGCGCGGCGCCTGTTCAACTCGATCGAGCGCTTGGAATCCGGCGGCGGCGAGCACCACGAGCTGGTCGAGTGAAGCTCGTCTGGGACGAATACGCCTGGGCCGACTACCTCTGGTGGCAGACCGAGGACCGCAAGGTGCTCAAGCGCGTCAACGAGCTGATCAAGGACATCCGACGCAACGGCAACGAGGGCATCGGCAAGCCCGAGCCGCTCGAGCACGGCTTCCAGGGCTACTGGTCGCGCCGGATCACCGACGAGCACCGCCTGGTCTACAAGGTCACTGAGGACGAGATCCGGATCGCCGCCTGCCGCTACCACTACTCGAGGTAGCGGCAGGCGGTCCGGAAGTCCTACGCGCTGGCCCGGTGCACCAGCGAGGTCGGCAGGAGCAGGAACGGCGGGAGGTTCTCCTCGCCCGTCAGCTCCGCCATCAGGCGCCACGTCATCGTGCGGCCCAGCTGCTCCACGTCCTGCCTGACCGTCGTCAGCGGCGGGACCGCCGTCGACGCCAGCACCAGGTCGTCGAAGCCCACCACGGCCACGTCCTGCGGCACCCGCTTGCCGTGCGCGTGCAGCGCCTGCAGCGCGCCCATCGCCATGATGTCGGCCCCCACGAACACCGCGTCCAGCGCGGGCTCGCGGGTCAGCAGCTCGTCCATCGCGGCGGCGCCGCTGGTCGGGGTGAAGTCGCCGAACGCGACCAGGTCGTCGCGCAGCCCGGCCTGGCTCAGCGCCCGCTTGAACCCGCTCAAGCGGTCCATGCCCACGGCCATGTCCTTCGGGCCCGCTATGGTCGCGATCCTCGTGCGCCCCAGCGAGACCAGGTGCTTGGCCGCCTCCATGGCCCCGTTGAAGTTGTCCGAGTCCACGTACGGCACCCCGCCCGCGCCGAGGGGCCTGCCACCGACGACGGTGGGCAGGCCCGCGTCGGCGAGCACGCGGGGCAGCGGGTCCTGGCCGTGCAGGCTGATCACCAGCACGCCGTCGACGTGGCCGCCGCACAGGTAGTTCACCAGGTCCTGCTCGTCGCCCTCCTTACTCATCATGAGCACGAGCTGGACCCTCTTGCCCGACAGCTCCGCGTGCACGCCTCGCAGCACGCCCGCGAAGAACGGGTCCGCCAGCACCCGGCTGCCCTGTTCGGACACCACCAGCGCGATGCAGTTCGCCCTGCTGCCCGCGAGGGTGCGGGCGGCCTGGTTGGGGCTGTACCCCAGCTGAACGATCGCCTGGTGAACGGCCTCGCGCGCCTTGGTGCTGACGTACGGCTCGCCGTTGATCACCCTCGACACGGTCGACTTGGACACCCCGGCGGCTCTGGCGACCTCTTCGAGCCTGGTCGGGGGCCTTCGGGCCTTGGGCGGCTCAACGGCGTCGGTCACGGCGCAGCCGTCGCTGACGGTGCGGGCAGCGCGTTGCCGCGGGCGACCTCGGAGTACCACATGGCGCTCATCTTAGGCGTCCTGACCTGCGTGCCGTAGTCGACATGCACGATCCCGAACCGCTTGGCGTAACCCTCGGCCCACTCGAAGTTGTCCATCAGCGACCACGCGAAGTAACCGCGGAGGTCGACGCCCTCGCTGATCGCGTCGTGCGCCGCGCGCAGGTGCGAGTCGATGTACGCCAGCCGCTCCGGGTCGTTGACCGTGCCGTCGTCGGCCACCGAGTCGCGGTAGGCCGCGCCGTTCTCGGTGATGTAGATCGGCAGGCGCGGGTACTCCTCGTGCAGCCGGGTGAGGAGCTGGTAGATCCCGCGCGGTCGCACCTCCCACTCCATGTCGGTGCGCGTCGCGTCGTCCCGGACCGGGAAGCTGACGTGCTCGGCGCCGACCCACGGCGACCCGGTGGCGCGGCGGCCCGGCTTGGGCTCGCTGGGCGCGGCGGGCTCGGAGCTGACGAAGTGCTCGGTGTAGTAGTTCACGCCGAGCTGGTCCAGCGGCGCCGAGATGATCGCCAGGTCCTCGGGCTTGATGTGGTCGGCGAACCCGTACGGCGCGAGGTCCGCGACGATGTCCGCCGGGTACTCGCCCTTGAACAGCGGGTCCAGGAAGATCCGGTTCTGCAGCCCGTCGAGCCGCCGCACCGCGTCCAGGTCCGCCTCGGACGAGGGGTCGGCGGGGATGATCGGGTACATGTTGAGCGTGATGCCGACCTTGGCCTCCGGCTTGGCCGAGCGGATCGCCGCGGTGGCGAGGCCGTGGCCGAGCAGCAGGTGGTGGACGGCCGCGACGGCGGCGGCGGGCTCCTGGCGGCCGGGCGCGTGGATGCCGCCCGCGTAGCCGAGGAACGCCGAGCACCACGGCTCGTTCAGCGTGGTCCAGTTGGACACCCGGTCGCCGAGCGCCTCCACGACCGTGGCCGCGTAGTCGGCGAACCGGTGCGCGGTGTCCCGGTTGGCCCAGCCGCCCGCGTCCTCCAGGGCCTGCGGCAGGTCCCAGTGGTAGAGCGTGACCCACGGGTCGATGCCGCGCTCCAGCAGGGTGTCGACCAGCCTGCTGTAGAAGTCCAGCCCGGCCTGGTTGGGCTCGCCGCCGTCGGGCCGGATCCTCGGCCAGGCGGTGGAGAAGCGGTACGCGCCGAGACCGAGGTCCGCCATCATCGCGACGTCCTGCTCGACCCGGTGGTAGTGGTCCACGGCCACGTCACCGTTGTCATCGCCCGCGACGGCGCCGGGCAGCGCGCAGAAGGTGTCCCAGATGGAGGGGGAGCGACCGTCCTCCTTGGTCGCCCCCTCCACCTGGAACGCCGCTGTCGCGGCCCCCCACACGAAGCCCTCGGGAAAGGAAATGGACTCCACAGCTACCCCTTCACAGCACCCTGCATGATCCCGGCGACGATCTGCCGCCCGAGTACGAGGAAGACGATCAGCACCGGGATGGTGGCCATCGTGGTCCCGGCGAGGACGAGCGAGTTGTCGATGTAGTAACCGCTCTTGAGCTTCTCCAGCGCGACCTGGATGGTCGGGTTCTCGGCGTTCAGCGCGATCAGCGGCCAGAGGAAGTCGTTCCAGGACGTCATGAACGTGAAGATGCCGAGCATCGCCGCCGCCGGGCGGACCGCGGGCAGGCACACGTGCCAGTAGGTGCTGAGGAGGCTGCAACCGTCCATCCTGGCCGCTTCGACCAGCTCGTCCGGCACGGCGTCCGCGATGAACTGGCGCATCCAGAACACGCCGAAGGCGGTGACCAGGTTCGGCACGATCACCGCGCCCAGCTCACCGGCCCAGCCGAACTCGGCCATCGCCATGTACAGCGGGATGATGCCCAGCTGGGTCGGCACCGCGAGGGTCGCGACGACGAACAGCAGCAGCGGGCCCCGGCCCTTGAAGCGCAGCTTGGCGAAGGCGAAACCGGCCAGGCTGGACAGGAACACGACCGAGACGGTCACCGTCGAGGAGACGATGAGGCTGTTGCCCAGCGCCTTCCAGAAGGCGACGTTGTCGACGACGCGGCTGGCGTTGGCGAGGAAGTTGCCGCCGGGGAGCCAGGGCTGCTCGGCCTTGAAGTACTGGTCGTCGTGGCTGCCGACCAGGAAGGCCCAGTAGAACGGGAAGGCCGAGGCGATGATGAACGCGATCAGCGGTCCGTAGACCGCGAAACCGGGACGCTTCTCCGACACGGTCTAGTCCTCCCCACTGGAGGCGATCCGGCGGGTGAGCATGAAGTTGATCCCGGCGATCGCGATGATGACGACGAACAGCACCCAGGCCACCGCGGAGGCGTAACCGAGCTCGTACCTGCCGAAGCCCGCCTGGTACATGTAGAGCATCACCGTCTGGAACTGGTTGCTGGCGCCGCCGTTGGCGTTGCCGCCCGCGGGCTCGAACAGCAGCGGCTCGGTGAAGATCTGCAAGCCGCCGATGGTCGAGGTGATGACGACGAAGATGATCGTCGGGCGGAGCATCGGCAGCGTGACGCTGAAGAAGCGCCGGAAGGTGCCCGCGCCGTCGACGACCGCGGCCTCGTACACGTCGCGCGGGATGGCCTGCATGGCGGCGAGCACGATGAGCGCGTTGTAGCCGGTCCAGCGCCAGTCGACCATGATGGCGATGGCGACGTGGCTCCACCAGCGCTCGGCCTGCCAGTCGATCCGGCTGATGCCGATGGCCTCCAGCCAGTCGTTGATCATGCCGTACTGGACGCCGAACAGGTCGCCGAAGATCAGGGTGAGCGCGACGAGGCTGGCCACGTAGGGCAGCAGCACGCCCATGCGCCACAACGTGCGCCCGCGCAGCGCGGTGTTGAGCAGCGCGGCGATCAGGACGGCGACGATGATCTGCGGCACGCTCGACATCAGGAAGATGCTGAACGTGTTGACCATCGCGTTCCAGAACTGCGGGTCGCCGAGCAGCTCGACGTAGTTCTGGATGCCGACGAACTCGCCGTCCAGCCCGATCTCCCAGTCGAACAGGGAGATGTAGGCGGTGTACAGCAGCGGGAAGAGGCCGACGACCGTGAACAGCACGAAGAACGGCGCCACGAACAGGTAGGGCGAGAACTTCGCGTCGAGGTTGCTGAACCGGTAGCGGCGGGTGGGGTCGACGAGCCCCACCGAGTCGTCGCCCTCAGGACGCCGCGGCGGGCGGGGCGCAGCGCCCCGCCCGCTCGCCACCGAGGTGTCGGTGGTCACTTGGTCGCCTTCTGGGCGTCCTCGACGACCTTCTTCCACGCCTCGTCCGCGTTGGTGCCCTGCTCGACGGACAGCAGCGCCGGGCCGACGATGTCGTCCTGGATCTGGCCGTCCTTCGGGCCCTTGTACTGGGCCACGTCGACCTTCTTGGCCTGCTCCGCGTAGAGCTTGCCGACCTGCTGGCCGAAGTACTCGTTGGTGCTCTCGGTCAGCGCGGGGTCGTCGAGCGCCTTGAGCTGGCTCGGGAAGGTGTTCTTGGCCTTGAACGCCTTGATCTGCTGCTCGGGCGCGGTCAGCCAGGCAGCCAGCTCAGCGGCTTCCTTCGGGTGCTTGCTCTGCTTGGGCACGGTCAGGAACGAGCCGCCCCAGTTGCCGCCGCCGTCGGGGAAGGAGCCGGTGACGACCCACTTGCCCTTGTGCTCGGGGCCGGAGTTCTTCTCGATGTTGCCGAGCAGCCACGCCGGGCAGGTCTTGGTGGCGAAGGCCGACTCGCGGAAGCCGGTCTCCCACTCGGGGGTCCACGCCTTGAGCTTGGCGGACTGGCCCTGGGCGACGGCGGTGGTCACCTTGCCCCAGAGGGCCTTGTCGCCGTTCGAGTCGATGACGAGCTTGTCGTCCTTGTCGAAGTAGCCGACCTCGGCCTGGTTGTGCATCGGGTTGAAGACCTGCGCGGCCGAGTCGAACCACGCCTTGCCGGTCTTCTCCGCGTACTGCTTGCCCGCGGCGAAGTAGGAGTCCCAGGTGGCGAACGTGGCGGCGATGCCCGCCTCGTCGGTGGGGATGCCACCGGCCTCCAGGAGGTCCTTGCGGTAGCACATGGCCAGCGGGCCGATGTCCGTGCCGTAGCCGATCAGCTCGCCGCCCTTGGCGGTGACGGACTTGGTCTTCCAGTCCAGCCAGCGGCCGTCGACGTTCGGGCCGATCTCCTTGAGGTTGTTGAACTGGCCCGCGCGGGTCATGACCTGGCTGAGGTAGCCCTCCTCGACGCCCTCGACGTCGGCGAGGCCGGAGCCCGCCGCCATCTTGGTGAAGAGGTTCTTGTGGTGGTCCGCGGCCTGACCGGTCTTGCGCTCGGTCACCTTGACGTTGGGGTGAGCCGCCTCGTACTCCTTGAGGAGCTCCTCGTACCCGAACTGGTTGAACGTGGCGATGGTCAGTTCGATCTTGCCATCGGCACTGGTCCCACTGTCCGAACCGCAGGCGGTGGTGACCGCTGCGAGCACTGCGGTGCAGGCCAGGAGGCTACCCAGGCCTGCTCGACGGTTGCGCACGAGAACTCCTCGATGAGATCGGCGGTGTTGTTCTGGGAGCGCTCCCAGGTTGTGGGCGAGTGTGGTTCGCGCCACGGAGGCATGTCAAGCGTCTGTATCCACGCTGTTACCGGCATTGCGCCTTTTGCCCACCTGAACCGATTCCGTAAACCCCGTTCCAGTGAGCCGTTCGACCACCCCAGGTAGTCCTGAGGGTCGAAAACCGGACAGTGCGACCGGAGCATCCGACTAACGCCGCAGCAGGGCGTGCGTTCGAGTGACGGCCGAACCGGTGAACGCTTGCAGGGGCTCCGTCGCGCGTCATCGCAGCCCCCTTCCACGAGGTCCCCTCATGCGCCACAGCGACCTTCCACCCGCGGGCGGGTCGGCACCACCCCTGGAAGCGGTAACAGGGGTGCGTCTCAACGGGGGCGGGGGTGGGGCTCGGTGGGGGCGGGTGACTGGTGATGGCGGGGGCGAGGGCGGGGCGGGCGCGGATCGGGGGCGGACCGGAGGCGGCGGGGCCGGGCCGGGACGGGCGGGATCGGTTCAGCACGCACGGTCATCGCGCACGGGCACCGAGAGCCGGGCGGGCGGGATCACGGCGGGTGACGGCGAGCGGGTGACGGCGCCAGAGAGGACGGCGAGAGCGGCAGGGGGCGGCGGGAAAGGCGGCGGCGATGACGGGGAGGACGGGAGCGGCGGGACGCGGGAGCGGCGGGGCGGGCGGGGGGAGCGACGGGGCGCGGGAGCAACGGGGGGAGCGACGGGGCGGGGCGAGAGCGAGGGGGCGAGGGCGGGGACGGGGACGGCGATGGCGGGAAGGTCAGAAACCGGGCGGGGGCGCCGTGCGAGGGAGAAGGCGGGGGCGGGCGGTTTCCCCGGCAGCGGCTCGCACCCGACGGGCGCTGCTCTGGAAAGCGCTTACCCCGGTCCGCTCGAAGCCGGGCGAGCGAGTGGATCACTTGACGCACAGCGACTTGTCGACAAAGCGACCGCAGCATCACCCCACAGCTCGGAAAGCGCTTGCCAAGCGTAGAACCCGCTTTCCCCACCACGACGCGAAAGGGGTGGCGAGCCCGTGGCCCGCCACCCCTTCACACAGGTCGCCTCAGCGCCCCCGCCTCAGTGTCCCCACCTCAGCGCCCCAGCCTCCCAGCGCCCCCACCTCAGCGCCGGTCCTCCAAGTCGCCCTCGGTGTTCAGGTACACCGCCCGCAGCGCGTCCAGCGTCGCCTGCTCCGGGTGCTCCCACAGCCCCCGGTCCGCCGCCTCCAGCAGCCGCTCGGTGATGCCGTGCAGCGCCCACGGGTTGCTCTCGTTGAGGAACCGCTGGTTCTCCTCGTCGAACACGTACGCCTCGGCGAGCTTCTCGTACATCCAGTCCGCGACCACCCCGGTCGTGGCGTCGTACCCGAACAGGTAGTCCACCGTCGCCGCCAGCTCGAACGCGCCCTTGTACCCGTGCCTGCGCATCGCCGCCAGCCACCGGGGGTTCACCACGCGCGCCCGGAAGATCCGGTTCGTCTCCTCGTGCAGGGTCCGCGTGCGCACCGCGTCGGGCCTGGTGCTGTCGCCCACGTACGCCTTCGGGGCCTTCCCCGTCAGCGCCCGCACCGTGGCCACCATGCCGCCGTGGTACTGGAAGTAGTCGTCCGAGTCGATGACGTCGTGCTCGCGGGTGTCGATGTTCTTCGCCGCCACCGCGATCCGCTTGTACGCGGTCTCCATGTCCGGCCTGGCCTGCACGCCGTCGAGCCCGCGCCCGTAGGCGTACCCGCCCCACACCGCGTACACCTCGGCGAGGTCGGCGTCGTCGCGCCAGTTCCGGCTGTCGATCAGCGGCAGCAGCCCCGCCCCGTACGCGCCCGGCTTGGAGCCGAAGATGCGCATCGTGGCGCGCCGGTCGTCGCCGTGCTCGTCCAGCGCCGCGCGCACGTGGGCGCGCACGAAGTTGTCCGAGTCCGGCTCGTCCAGCTCGGCCACCAGCCGCACCGCGTCGTCCAGCAGCGCCACCACGTGCGGGAACGCGTCGCGGAAGAAGCCGCTGATGCGCACGGTCACGTCGATCCGCGGCCTGCCCAGCTCCGCCAGGTCCACGACCTCCAGGCCGGTCACCCGGCGGGACTGCTCGTCCCACACCGGGCGCACGCCCAGCAGCGCCAGCACCTCGGCGATGTCGTCGCCGGAGGTGCGCATGGCGGAGGTGCCCCACACCGACAGGCCCACCGACGGCGGCCACTCCCCCGTCTCGGAGCGGTAGCGCTCCAGCAGCGAGTCGGCCATGGCCTGCCCGGTCTCCCACGCCAGCCTGGACGGCACGGCCTTCGGGTCGACCGAGTAGAAGTTCCGGCCGGTCGGCAGCACGTTCACCAGGCCCCGCAGCGGCGAACCGCTCGGGCCCGCGGGCACGTAACCGCCGTTCAGCGCGTGCAGCACGTGCGTCATCTCGTCCGTCGTCCTGGCGAGCCTGGGCACGACCTCGCGGGCGCCGAACTCCAGGATGCCCACCACGTCCCGGTCGTCCGTGAGCGTCGCGGCGTGCTCGGGCGCCCAGTCGGCGTCCTCCATGGCCTGCACCAGCTCGCGGGCCCGCTGCTCGGCGGCGTCCGTGTCGAGGCGGTCGGCGCCCTGCTTGAGGCCCAGCGCGTCGCGCAGGCCCGGCAGCGCGGCGACCTGCCCGGCCCACACCTGCGGGGCCTGCAGGATCGCCAGCACCAGGTTGACCCGCGCCGCGCCGACCGGCGGCTCGCCCAGCACGTGCAGGCCGTCGCGGATCTGCACGTCCTTGATCTCGCACAGCCAGCCGTCGACGTGCAGGATCAGCTCGTCGAACTCGGCGTCGTGCGGCCGGTCGGTCAGGCCGAGGTCGTGGTCGAGCTTCGCGGCCTGGATGAGGGTCCAGATCTGGGCGCGGATGGCGGGCAGCTTCGCCGGGTCCATCGCGGCGATGTTGCCGTGCTCGTCCAGCAGCTGCTCCAGGCGCGCGATGTCGCCGTAGCTGTCCGAGCGGGCCATGGGCGGCACCAGGTGGTCGACCAGGGTGGCGTGGGCGCGGCGCTTGGCCTGGGTGCCCTCGCCGGGGTCGTTGACCAGGAACGGGTAGATCAGCGGCAGGTCGCCGAGCGCCGCGTCCGGGCCGCAGCCCGCCGACAGGCCGACGGTCTTGCCGGGCAGCCACTCCAGGTTGCCGTGCTTGCCGACGTGCACGACCGCGTCGGCGCCGAACTCGGCCTCCAGCCAGCGGTACGCGCCCAGGTAGTGGTGGCTGGGCGGCAGGTCCGGGTCGTGGTAGATCGCGATCGGGTTCTCGCCGAACCCGCGCGGCGGCTGGACCATGACCACGACGTTGCCCGAGCGCAGGGCGGCCAGCACGATCTCGCCGTCGCGGTCGCGGGAGCGGTCCACGAACAGCTCGCCGGGCGCGGGGCCCCAGTGCCGCTCCATGTCCTCGCGGGCGTCCTCGGGCAGGGTCTCGTACCACTCGCGGTAGCGGGCGGCGGGCAGCCGCACCGGGTTGCCCTGCAGCTGCTCCTCGGTGAGCCAGTCCGGGTCCTGGCCACCGGCGGCGATCAGGGCGTGGATGAGCGCGTCGCCGTTGAGGTCGTCCAGGCCGGGGAAGCCCTCGCCCAGGTCGTAGCCCTGCTCGCGCAGCGCGGCGAGCAGCCGGACCGCGCTGGCCGGGGTGTCCAGGCCGACCGCGTTGCCGATGCGGGAGTGCTTGGTCGGGTAGGCCGACAGCATGAGCACGACCTTGCGGTCGGCGGGCGGGGTGTGCCGGAGCCTGCCGTGCCGCACCGCGATGCCCGCGACGCGCAGCGCGCGCTCGGGGTCGGCGACGTAGACGGTCAGGCCGTCCTCGTCGATCTCCTTGAAGGAGAACGGGACGGTGATGATGCGGCCGTCGAACTCGGGGATCGCGACCTGGGTGGCGGTGTCGAGCGGCGAGAGGCCGTCGTCGTTGTCGTCCCAGTCGGCGCGGCTGCTGGTCAGGCACAGGCCCTGCAGGATCGGCACGTCCAGCTCGGCGAGCGCGCCCACGTCCCACGCGTCGTCGTCGCCACCGGCGGAGGCCGTGGCGGGCTTGGTGCCGCCCGCGGCGAGCACGGTCACGACGAGCGCGTCGGCCTTGCGCAGCTCGGCGAGCAGCTCGGGCTCGGCGGTGCGCAGCGAGGAGCAGAAGATCGGCAGCGCCCGGCCGCCCTTGGCCTCGACCGCGTCGCACAGCGAGTGCACGAACGCGGTGTTCCCGGCCACGTGGTGGGCGCGGTAGTAGAGCACCGCGACGGTGGGCCGCACGCCCCCGTCCGGGTCGACGGCAGGCTCGGGGCGCTCCAGCAGGCCCCAGTTGGGCGCGGCCACGGGCGGCTCGAAGCCGACGCCGGTCAGCAGGACCGTGTCGGACAGGAACGCGTGCAGCTGCGCGAGGTTCGCGGCGCCGCCGTGGGCCAGATAAGTGTGCGCTTCCGCACACACCCCGCCGGGCGCGGTGGACAGCTCCATCAGCTCGGCGTCCGGGTTCTGCTCACCGCCCAGCACGACGACCGGTCGCGGACCCGCGAGGAGGTGGTCCAGGCCCTCCTCCCAGATGCGCCTGCCGCCCAGGATGCGCACCACCACCAGGTCGGCGCCCTCGACGAGTTCGGGCAGGTCGTCGACGCCGAGCCTGGCCGGGTTGCCGAGCCGGTAGTCGGCTCCGCTGGCTCGTGCGGACAGCAGGTCCGTGTCGGAGGTCGACAGCAGCAGGATCACGTGCGGGCTCCATCCCTCGGGGGTCCTCGCCCCAAGTCGTAGGGGACGGCGTGCGGAGTTCCTGACTCCCCGGGTTTCCCCAGGTCACAGTGGCGGGACCGCGCCGGTTTCGCACCGGCTTCCTCCTGTTGCTTCGCCGTTCAGGCCTCACACTAATCGGAGTTAGCATCCAGTCCATGTCCCCAGACCGCGATCGCCCTGACGCCTGCCCCGGCGCCGTCGACGTGTTCCAGGCCTCGGACGGCGGGCTCGCCCGCGTCCGCGTGCCCGGTGGCACGATCGACGCCGAGCGGTTCGACGTCCTCCGCCTGGCCGCGCTGGAGCTGGGCGACGGCTGGATAGAGCTGACCTCGCGGTCGAACCTCCAGGTCAGGGGCCTGGCCGAGGGTGCCGAGCTGGAGCTGGGCAGGCGGCTGTCGGCGGCCGGGCTGCTGCCGACGCGCACCCACGAGCGGATGCGCAACATCATCGGCGACCCGCTGGACCCCGGTTCGCAGGCGTTGTGCGACGAGCTGGACCTGGCGCTTCGGTCGGTGCCCGCGCTGGGCGCCCTGCCCGGTCGGTTCCTGCTCACCGTCGGCCACTCGGTGTCGGGCCTGGGCTGCGACATCGGCGTGGCCGGTGACGTGCTGCTGCTGGCCGGGCAGGACTCCGGCGTGCGGGTGTCGGACCCGGTGGCGGCGGTGGTCGCGGCGGCGCTGGCGTTCCAGGAGGCGCGCGGCGCGGCCTGGCGTCTGTCCGAAGTGGACTTCGGGGTGGCGAAGGTCACGGCGGCCGTCCTGGCGACCGCGCCGGGTGCCGCCGCGAGCGCGGAGCGCTACGCCCCGGCCGTGGCGCCGGTCGTGCCCGGTCCCGTTCCCGGCCGCGACCTGGTGGTCGCCGGGGTGCCGCTCGGCAGGCTCGACGCCCGCCTCCTGCCTGGCACGGCGGTGCGCGTGACGCCGTGGCGCGCGCTCGTGCTGCCCTCCTCGGCCGACGCGACCGGCCTGATCACCGACCCGGACTCGCCGCTGTGGGGCGTCGGCTCGTGCGCCGGGAGCCCCGGCTGCGCGAAGTCCCTCGCGGACGTGCGGACCGACGCCGTGGCCTGGGCGCGCACGCGCACCGACCGCGGTCCCGCACACTGGTCCGGTTGCGCCCGGCGGTGCGGTCGGCCGGCGGGCGGGGTCAGGGAGTTCGTCGCCACAGGCGGCGGTTACGAGGAGATCGGTTGAGCGAGTACGTCAAGGACGGCGCGGAGATCTACCGCAGGTCCTTCGCGACCATCCGCGCCGAGGCGCGCCTGGACGGGCTGCCGCCCGACGTGGCGCGCGTGGTGGTCCGGATGATCCACGCCTGCGGCATGGTCGACCTGGTCGAGGACGTCGCCTTCTCGCCGGGCGTGGTGACGGCCGCGCGGGAGGCGCTGCTCGCGGGCGCGCCGGTGCTGTGCGACGCGCAGATGGTGGCGTCCGGGATCACCAGGAAGCGGCTGCCCGCCGACAACGACGTGCTGTGCCTGCTCGGCGACCCCGCGGTGCCCGCGCTCGCCGCCGAGATCGGCAACACCCGGAGCGCCGCGGCGCTCCAGCTGTGGGGCGAGCGGATGGGCGGGGCGGTCGTGGCGATCGGCAACGCGCCCACCGCGCTGTTCCACCTGCTCGACCTGATCGCGGCGGGCGCGCCCAGGCCGGCCGCCGTGCTGGGCATCCCGGTGGGCTTCATCGGGGCGGCGGAGTCGAAGGACGCGCTGGCCGCGAACGGGCTGGGGCTTGAGCACCTGGTGGTGCGGGGTCGGCGCGGTGGCAGCGCGATGACCGCCGCCGCCGTGAACGCGATCGCGAGCGAGGACGAATGACCGGCAGGCTCTACGGCGTCGGGGTCGGACCGGGTGACCCGGAGCTGGTGACGGTGAAGGCCGCGCGGCTGATCGGCGAGGCGGACGTGGTGGTGTTCCACAGCGCGCGGCACGGCCGCAGCGTGGCCCGCCGGACGGCCGAGCCGTACCTGCGGGAGGGGCAGCTGCACGAGCAGCTGGTCTACCCGGTCACCACCGAGGACTCGGACGACTACCAGGGCGAGATCGACGCGTTCTACGCCGAGTGCGCGGAGCGGCTGGCGGCGCACCTGGACGCGGGGCGGACCGTGGTGGTGCTGGCGGCGGGCGACCCGCTGTTCTACGGGTCGTACATGCACCTGCACAAGCGGTTGGCGCACCGCTACCCGGCCGAGGTGGTGCCGGGGGTGACGTCGGTCAGCGCGGCCTCCGCCGTGCTGGGCGCGCCGCTGGTGGAGCGGGACGAGGTGCTGACCGTGCTGCCGGGCACGCTGCCGGTGGACGAGCTGGCCGGGCGCCTGGCCGGGAGCGACCCGGTGGCGGTCATGAAGCTGGGGCGGACGTTCCCGAACGTGCGGGAGGCGCTGGAGCGGGCCGGGCGGCTGGACGAGGCCTGGTACGTGGAGCGGGCCACCACGCGCGGGGAGCGGACGGCGAAGCTGTCCGAGGTGGACCCGGACGAGGTGCCGTACTTCTCGGTGGCGGTGCTGCCCAGCAGGGCGGGCGCCCCGGTGTCCGCCGCGCCCGCAGCGTCCGCCGCGCCCGCAGCGTCCGTTGTGGACAGTGCCGACGGCGCGGAAGCGCCTGCGGACACAGGTCCCGGCGAGGTCGTGGTGGTCGGGCTCGGCCCGGCCGGGCCGGAGTGGTTGACGCCGCAGGCCCGCGAGGCCCTGGAGGCCGCCGACGACCTGGTCGGGTACGTGACGTACCTGAACCGGGTGCCGGACAGCCCGCGCAGGCGCAAGCACGCCTCGGACAACAAGGTCGAGGCGGAGCGGGCGGCGTTCGCGCTGGAGCTGGCCGGGCGCGGCAGGCGGGTCGCGGTGGTCTCCTCGGGTGATCCGGGGGTGTTCGCGATGGCCGCGGCCGTGCTGGAGGTCGCGGAGGGCTACCCGGACGTGCCGGTGCGGGTGCTGCCGGGCATGACGGCCGCGCACGCGGTCGCGAGCCGGGTGGGCGCGCCGCTGGGGCACGACTACTGCGTGGTGTCGCTGTCGGACCGGCTCAAGCCGTGGGAGGTCATCGCCGAGCGGTTGGCGGCGGCGGCGAGGGCGGACCTGGTGCTGGCGCTGTACAACCCGGCCTCGCGCAGCCGCACCTGGCAGGTGGCGGCGATGCGGGACCTGCTGCTGGAGCACCGGTCGCCGGACACGCCCGTGGTGATCGGGCGGGACGTGGGCGGGCCGCAGGAGAGCGTGCGCGTGCTGCGCCTGGCCGACCTGGACCCGACGACCGTGGACATGCGGTGCCTGCTGCTGATCGGGTCCTCGCAGACGCGGGTCTCCCCCAGCGGCAAGGTGTTCACGCCCCGGACCTACCCGACGGGCTGAGCCCTACCCGACCAGCTGGACCCGCACCCAGGCGGCGGCTTCCTCCGCGGAGGCCGCCGTCCTGGTGTCCGGGGGCGGCGGCGGGCGGCGCACCAGGATCACCGGGACGCCGAGGGCGCGGGCGGCGTCGAGCTTGGCGGAGGTCATGCCGCCACCGCTGTCCTTGGTCACCAGGACCTGGATGTCGTTGTCCCGCAGCAGGTCCAGCTCGGAGTCGAGGGTGTACGGGCCCCGGTCGAGCAGCACGCGCACGCCGGGGGCGACCTCGTCGGGCGGGTCGACCATGCGGGCCAGGCCGCGCCGGAACGCGCCGACGCCCTGGCGGCCGGTGGTGATGAGCGCCCTGCGGTCCCCGATCGCGGCGGCGGCCTCGGCCAGGGAGTCGACCCACGTCCAGTCGTCGCCGGGCCGCTCGGTCCAGCCGGGGCGGCGCAGCACGAGCAGCGGGACGCCGGTGCGCGCGGACGCGGCGGCGGCGTTGGCGGTGATCCGCTCGGCGAACGGGTGGGTGGCGTCGACCAGCGCGGTGACGCCCTCGGCGCGCAGGTGCTCGACGAGGCCGTCGACCCCGCCGAACCCGCCGACGCGCACCTCGCCGACCGGCAGGCGCGGGTTCGCCACCCGCCCGGCCAGCGAGGACAGCACGCGCAGCCCCGGAACGCCCACCAGGAGGGCGGCCAGCTCGCGGCCCTCGCCGGTGCCGCCGAGGACGAGCGCGGTGGCCGCCGCCATCAGGTCTGCGGGGCGCGGCAGCGGGCGGCCGAGTACAGGTGGCTGTCCGGGAAGCCCTCGGCGGCCAGCACGCGCCCGACGACGATCACCGCCGTGCGCTTCACCCCGGCCGCGCGCACCTGCCCGGCGATGTCGGCGAGGGTGCCGCGCAGCACCAGCTCGTCCTCGCGGCTGGCCCGCGCCACAACGGCCACCGGGCAGTCCGCGCCGTAGTTGGGCACCAGCTCCGCGACGACCTCGTCGATCCGCTGCACGGCCAGGTGCAGCACCATCGTGGCCCTCGACGCGCCCAGGGTCGGGAGGTCCTCGCCCTCCGGCATGGGGGTGGCGCGCGCGGAGGTGCGGGTCAGCACCACGGTCTGCCCGACGCCCGGCACGGTCAGCTCGCGCTTCAGGGCGGCTGCGGCGGCGGCGAACGCGGGCACGCCCGGCACCACCTCGTACGGCACGCCCTCGGCGTCGAGCCTGCGCATCTGCTCGGCGACGGCGCTGAACACCGACGGGTCGCCGGAGTGCAGCCTGGCCACGTCGTGCCCGGCCCGGTGCGCCTCCGCCAGCTCGTGCACGATCTCGTCGAGCGTCAGGTTCGCGGTGTCCACGAGCTTCGCGCCGGGTGGGCAGTGCTCCAGCACCGCGACGGGCACGAGCGCCCCGGCGTACAGGCACACCGGGGAGGTGGTGATGCGCTGCACGGCCCGCACGGTGAGCAGGTCGGCCGCGCCCGGCCCGGCCCCGATGAAGTGGACGGTCACTCGTTCTCCTTCGTCACGGCCCACACCGTCACCGGCATGTGCGGGCGCCACCCGGTGAAGCCGCCGACCGGCGCGGCCCTGCTGACCGAGAGCCTGGTCAGCGCGCCGCCCAGCTCGGCGTGCCAGCGGGCGAGGACGGCCTCGGACTCGATCGTCACGGCGTTGGCGACGAGCCTGCCGCCGGGCTTGAGGGCGGCCCAGCAGCGCTCGACCACGCCGGGCGCGGTGACGCCGCCGCCGACGAACACCGCGTCGGGCCGCTCCAGGCCGTCCAGCGCGTCCGGGCTCGCGCCCTCCACGACGTGGACGGCGGCGGGCACGCCGAGCGCGGAGGCGTTGCGGGTGACGCGGGCGGCCCGCTCGGGGTGCTTCTCGACGGCGAGCGCGCGGCAGGCGGGGTGGGTGCGGCACCACTCGACGGCGATGCTGCCCGCGCCCGCGCCGACGTCCCACAGCAGCTCGCCGACCCTGGGGCCGAGCAGGGCGAGGCTGACGGCGCGCACCTCGCGCTTGGTGATCTGGCCGTCGTGCTCGAAGGCGTCGTCGGGCAGCCCCGGCGCCCTGGACAGGCCGCCGGGGCCGCACTCGACGGCGAGCACGTGCAGCGGGTCGGCGGCGCCGAGGTCGTGGTGGACGCGCTCGTCCGGTCCGCCGAGCTGCTCGAGGACGGTGATCCGGGCGTCGGGGGCCAGCTCGGCGACGGCGCGCGGGTCGGCGCCCAGGAGCAGGAGCCTGCGGTGCGGCTGGAGGTGCGGCACGAGCAGCGAGGTCGGGCGGCCGACGAGGCTGACCACCTCGGTGCGGTCGAGCGCCCAGCCGAGCCTGGCGCAGGCGAGCGAGGCGGACGAGGGGTGCGGCACGACGGTGACGCGGTCCGCGCCGAGCAGCCGGACCAGGGTGGCGCCGATGCCGTGGAACAGCGGGTCGCCGCTGGCCAGCACGCACACCCGGCGGCCCGCGTGCGCGGCGAGCAGGTCGGGGAGGGCGGGCAGCAGCGGGGACGGCCAGGCGACCCTGGTGAACTCGCCGGGGACGAGGTCGAGCTGGCGGGTGGAGCCCATCAGCACCTCGGCGGAGGCGATCTCGTGGCGCGCGTGGCCGGTCAGGCCGTCCCAGCCGTCCGCGCCGAGGCCGACGACGGTGATCACGTCGCCGGTGGTTGCTCTCGCGCTCACCTCAGGCCCAGCACCCTGGTGATCGCGATCTCGATGACGACGCGCTCCGGGTTCTCCCTGGGCACGCGGTAGCGCTCGGCGTAGCGCCGAACGGCGTCCGCGACCGACTCGGCGTCCTGCCGCACCACCGCACGTCCCTCCAGGGTCGACCAGCGGGCGCCCTCGAACTGGCACACGGCGACGAGCGCGCCGTCCTCGCCCGCCGCGAGCACGTGGCGCACCTTATGCGAGCCGCGCGAGCTGATCACCCGCGCTGTCGCGGAGGCCACATCGAGGGTGACGCCGACCGGGGTGACGTGCGGCGTGCCGTCGCGGCGCAGGGTGGTGAGGGTGCAGACGCGGCGTTCGGTCCAGAAGCGGACGAAGTCGGCGGATTTCGCGGCGAGCATGGGTGAATCATGCGTCACGGGCGAGGTCGCGCACGACGGGCGCGGTGTGCCGGTGGACACGCGGGGGCGGCTTCGGGGGAGTCTCAACAGGGTGTTGAAGAACGAGCGGCGCAGACCCATGAGACGGCGAGAGGCGGGCCCCTGATCCGGGTCCCGCCTCTCGCCACGCCTGTTCCCGAGCGCGGCGCTCAGCCCTTGGTGGCGGGCTCGCCGTCGGTCTCGTCGGCCTGCTGCTCGGCCACCTGCTTGCGGACCTCGTCCATGTCGACCTCGCGGGCCTGCTTGATCAGGTCCTCCAGCGCGGTCTCGGGCAGGGCGCCGGGCTGGGCGTAGAGCACCACGCCGTCGCGGACGATCATCAGCGTCGGGATCGAGCGCACCTGGAAGGCCTGCGCGAGCTGCTGCTGGTCCTCGGTGTCGACCTTGCCGAAGACGATGTCCGAGTGCTTCTCGGCGGCCTTGTCGTAGACGGGGGCGAACTGGCGGCAGGGCCCGCACCAGCCCGCCCAGAAGTCGACCAGGACCATGTCGGAGCCACCGACCACCTCGTCGAAGTTCTCCGTGGTCAGCTCCACCGTGGCCATACGCTCTCCTCGCTAGTCGGCTTCGGGGTTCGTCCCCCGACTACCCCGTTCAACGGATCGGCTACCCCGCGGATTCCCTTCAACAGGAAGTCAACCTCTTCAACAACGCGTAGACACCTTCAACAAAAAGTTGTAACTTCCTGGCACCCGAAGCCAGGAGGTGCCCATGGCCGTGCGCCGTACCGCTCTGACCACCGCTTTCGCCGCCCTGCTCCTGCTGTCCGCCTGCGGCGGCGGCGACGGCGGTTCCGGATCGGCGGGGACGCCCGGCGTCTCGGACGACCTGCCCGCCACCGGCGCGATCGTCGACGCGGTCGCCAGGGACGACGCCCTGGCCGCGTCGCTGCCGCCCGAGGTCACCAGCGCGGGCAAGCTCAAGGTCGGGTCGAACATCCAGAGCCCGCCCAACAACTTCTACGCCGCCGACGGCAAGACCCCGGTCGGCTCCGAGGTCGACCTGATCAAGGCCGTCGGCAAGCGCCTCGGCGTGGAGGTCGCGCACGAGGACATGGCGTTCGGCTCGCTGATCACCAGCCTGCAGGCGGGCCGCGTCGACGTGACGATGGCCGCGATGAACGACACGCGGGCCCGCCAGGAGCAGATCAGCTTCGTGGACTACTTCACCTCGGGCATCACGATCATGGTGCAGAAGGGCAACCCCACCGGCGTCAAGGGCCCCGACGACCTGTGCGGCAAGTCCGTCGCGGTCGCGCTGGGCACCAGCCAGGAGGCGTTCGCCAAGGAGCAGAGCGGCAAGTGCGCCGGCGCGGGCAAGGAGCCCGTGACCGTCACCGCGACCGACAGCGACACGCAGAACCAGAACCAGCTGCGCACCGGCCGCGTCGCCGCGATCGTCAACGACCTGCCCACCGCCGTGTACGTGTCCAAGACGGCGGGCAAGGGCGAGTACTTCGAGGCGGTCGACCACGCGCCCATCAACGGCGGCCCGTACGGCATCGGCGTGCGCAAGGACGCCGGGCAGCTCGCCACCGCCCTGCAGGGCGCCGTGCAGTCCCTGATCGACGACGGCACCTACGGCAAGATCATGGACGCCTGGGACGTCGCGCAGGGCTCGGTCGCCAAGGCCACGATCAATGGCGGGTGACCGGGTGAGCACCGACAACGCGCGTCGGGACGAGCTGGTCGTCGTCCCGCTGCGGCACTGGGGCCGCTGGGTCGGCGCGGTCGTGCTGCTGGCGCTGCTGGGCGCGCTGGGCTGGGCGCTGGCGGGCGCGCGGATCGACTACGCGGCCGTGCCCGGCTTCTTCACCCACGAGATCATGCTGCGCGGCCTGGTGAACACGGTCGTGCTGGCCGTGGTGGCGCAGGCGGGCGCGATCGTGCTGGGCGTGGGCATCGCGCTGCTGCGCCGCTCGGCGAACCCGGTGGCCCGCTGGTTCGCGGCCGGGTACGTGTGGCTGTTCCGGGGGCTGCCGGTGCTGCTGCAGATCCTGCTGTGGTTCAACCTGGCGCTGGTGTTCGACACCATCTCGATCCCGATGGTGTTCGAGGTGCGGACGAACGTGCTGATCACCGCGTTCGTCGCCGCCCTGCTGGGGCTCGGGCTCAACGAGAGCGCGTACATGGCCGAGATCGTCCGCGCCGGGCTGAACAGCGTGGACCACGGGCAGGTCGAGGCGGCCAAGGCGATCGGCATGACGCCCGCGACGACGCTGCGCAGGGTCGTGCTGCCGCAGGCCATGCGGGTGATCATCCCGCCGACCGGCAACAACTTCATCAACATGCTCAAGGGCACCTCGATGGCCTCGGTCATCGGTTTCCTGGAGCTGATCCACGCGGCGAACAACATCGCGTCGCACAACCTCCAGATCATGGAGACGCTGCTCGCCGCCGCCGCCTGGTACATGGTCGTGGTGAGCGCGGCGAGCGTCGGCCAGCACTTCCTGGAGCGCGCCTACGGCAAGGGGGTGGCCCGATGAGCCTGGTCAGGGCCGTCGGAGTGCGGAAGTCCTACGGGAGCACCGAGGTGCTCAGCGGCATCGACCTGGAGGTCGAGGCCGGGCAGGTGTGGTGCCTGCTGGGGCCGTCCGGCGCGGGCAAGAGCACGTTCCTGCGCTGCGTGAACCACCTGGAGACCATCGACTCCGGCCGGATCTGGGTCGACGGCGAGCCGGTCGGGTTCGCCAGCAGGGGCGGGAAGCTGCACGAGCTGCGCGAGCGCGAGGTCGCCAGGCAGCGGCGCGGCACCGGCATGGTGTTCCAGCGCTTCAACCTGTTCCCGCACCGCACCGCGCTGGAGAACATCACCGAGGGGCCGGTGCAGGTGCTCCGCGAGTCCAAGGCGGACGCCGTCGCGCACGCCCGCGAGCTGCTGGAGAAGGTCGGGCTGGCCGACAAGGCCGGGGCCTACCCGAACCAGCTCTCCGGCGGGCAGCAGCAGCGGGTGGCGATCGCCCGCGCGCTGGCCATGCGGCCCAAGGTGATGCTGTTCGACGAGCCGACCTCCGCGCTGGACCCGGAGCTGGTGGGCGACGTGCTGGACGTCATGGCGGGGCTGGCGGCGGACGGCATGACGATGCTGGTGGTCACGCACGAGATCGGGTTCGCCAGGCAGGTGGCCGACGAGGTCGCGTTCCTGGACGGCGGGGTCGTGGTCGAGTCCGGGCCGCCCGACCAGGTGCTGGAGAATCCGCGTGAACCCAGGACCCGGCAGTTCCTCTCGAAGGTGCTCTAGCGATGCGCATCCCCTCCTCCTACCTCGTCACCTTCCGCGAACCGGAGGGCTACCTGGACTTCGGCCGCTTCGGCCCGCCCTCGCAGGCCGTGCTGGAGGCGTCCACGCGGATGCTGGAGCAGGCGACCGCCGCCGGACCGTCCACGGTGGACGAGCTGATGCGGCACGAGCTGCGCGCGATGGCGGCGGCGGCGCGGTTGTGCGGGAGCGACACCGACCACGTGGTGCCGCTGCCCAACACCAGCACCGGGCTGTTCCAGGTCGCGCTGGGGCTGGTCGGCGAGGTGGTCGTGTCGCCCGCCGAGTTCCCGGCGAACACCTACCCGTGGGTGCGGGCCGGGCGGGCGCGGGTGAACTGGCTGCCCGCCGGGCCGGTGACGCCCGAGGCGGTGCGGGCCGCGCTGACGCCGGGGACCACGGCGGTGTCGGTGAGCGCGGTCGACTTCCGGACCGGGTACCGGGCGGACCTGGCGGCGCTGCGCGAGGTCGTCGGGGACCGGCTGCTGGTGGTCGACGGCATCCAGGGGTTCGGGGTCGTGGACGAGCCGTGGCAGGTCGCCGACGTGCTGGTGGTCGGCGGGCAGAAGTGGGTGCGGGCCGGGTGGTCCACCGGGTTCATGGCGCTGTCGGACCGGGCGCTGGAGCGGTTGGAGCCGGTCGCGTCCGGGTGGACCGGGGCGCTGGACCCCGGCCTGTTCGACGGGGCGGTGCACCCGGTGGGCGAGGGCGCGGCGGCCTGGTCGCTGACGAACCTGAACCCGATCGCGTCGGGGGCGTTCGCGACGGCGCTGGAGCTGGTGGAGCTGGGCGGGGTCCGCGCGATCGGGGAGCGGATCGGGCAGCGGTTGGACGAGCTGGGCGAGGCGGTCGAGGGCGCGGGCGGCGTGGTCGTGTCGGCGCGCGAGCGGCGCGGCGGGATCATGGCGTTCGAGGTGCCGGGGACGCCGTCCGCGGCGGTGGGGGCGGCGCTGGTGGCCGCCGGGGTCACCGCGACGGTGCGACCGGAGCACGTGCGGTTGACGCCGCACGCCTCGACCACGCCGGAGACGGTGGCGCGGTTCGCCTCGGCGCTGCGGGAGCTGCGGGCGGCCAGGCCGGTGGTGGTGGACGTGCGGGCCGCGGCCGTCACCCCGGTGCGCGGCAACGTGCTGGACGCGCTGGCCCCGACCGTGGCCGGTCTGGCGTCCGCGCTCGGGCCGGGCACCGAGGTGGTGCTGCACGACCTGTCCGCGCTGCCGAACTCGATCGTGGCCATCGCGGGCGGGCTGACCGGGCGGCAGGTGGGCGGCCCGATGACGGACCTGCTGCTGGGGCTGGTGCGCAGGGGGACCACGCAGGACCTGCCGGGGTACGACACGTACGCGCCGGACGGGCGGCTGATCCGCTCGTCCACGGTGTTCCTGCGCGACGAGCGCGGGGTCGCGGTGGGGTGCCTGTGCGTGAACACGGACCCCGGCGCGGGTGGGGGCGGCGGGCAGGGCGGGCACGCGGTGGAGGCGTTCCCCGGTGACGTGGACACCTTGCAGAAGCTGCTGGTGGAGCGGGCCGTGGAGGCGGTCGGGGTGCCGGTGGGGCTGATGAAGAAGGCGCACAAGTCCGAGGTCGTGCGGGTGCTGGACGAGGCCGGGCTGTTCCTGATCCGGGACTCGGTGGACTACCTGGCGGGGGTGCTGGGGGTTACGCGGTACACGATTTACAACTACCTGAACGAGATCCGGGGGGAGCAGGGGCGCTAGGCGGGTGGGGGTGCTGGGCGGGCGGCGCGGTCGTCTTCCCCGCGCACGCGGGGGGGTGTCCCTATGAAGTTGTCAAGCCGCAACCGGGGCGGGAGCTGTCTCGGGGTGCCGGTAGTGGGTCTTGGTGCGGAGCATGGCGAACAGGACGTCGCAGCGGCGCCGGGCCAGGCAGATCAGCGCGGCGTTGTGCTTCTTCCCTTGGTCGCGTTTGCGCTGGTAGTAGGCTCTGCTGGTCGGATCGGAGAGGGCGGCGAACGCGGCGAGGAAGAACGCCCGTTTGAGTTTGCGGTTGCCGGTGCGGGTCGGGTGTTCGCCCTTGATGGAGGAGCCCGAGCTGCGGGTGACCGGGGCGATGCCGGCGTAGGCGGCCAGGTGGCCGGAGGTCTTGAAGCCCGTGGCGTCGCCGATTTCGAGCAGGATGCGGGCGGCGGTCCTGATCCCGATGCCGGGCATCGAGGTCAGGACCCCGGCAAGAGGGTGCGCATCGAGTATCCCTTCGACCTCGGCGGCGACCTGCTTGCGTTGCAGCAGAACGGTTTTCAGGCTGTCGGCCAGCCGGGGCAGCACCGTGTCGGCGGCGGTGGTGCCGGGGACGACGACGGTCTGCTCGTCCAGCGCGGCCAGGATCGCGGTGACGAGTCCGTCGCCCAGGCGGGGCGCGTGGGCGGTGGCGATCGCGGTGAGCTTGCGGCGGCCGGCCTTGGCGATGCCGGTGGGACCGCCGCAGCGGGACAGGATCTCCAGCACCGCCGGATGGCTGATCCTGGGCCCGATGGCGCGTTCGAGGGCGGGATGGACGCCGGTGAGCAGGCCGCGGATGCGGTTGGCGATCCGGGTGGCCTCGCCGGCCAGGTCGTCGTCGAACCCGACCAGCACGTCCAGCTCCGCCAGGGCGTCGTCGTCGACGTCGACCGGCCGCAGGGTGTGCGGCAGGCTGCGGGCGGCGTCGGCGATGACGAAGGCGTCGCGGGCGTCGGTCTTCGCCCGACCTGGGTAGAGGTCGGCGATGCGACGCATGGCCAGGCCGGGCAGGTAGGCCACCGTGTGACTGGCGGCGCGGGCCACCGCGACCGGCAACGCGCCGATCGTGGCGGGCTGGTCGACCACCACCAGCAACGGCCCGTGCGCGGCGAGCTTGTCGAACAAAGCCCGCAGCCGCGGCTCGCTGTTGGGCAGCGGCCCGTCGTGCAGCCGCTTCCCGGCGGGGTCCAGGCCGACGGCATGGTGTTCGCCCTTGCCCACGTCCAGGCCGAGGAACACTCCGAAACCACTGGTCATCGGTCGTGCCGTTCGTTCGTCGCGGGTGGCCGCGGGGTGGGCATCGCAGGCCGGCACCCACGTTACGACGAGACCTGCCCGGCGGGCGGCCGTGTCCCTATCAGCGGTCCGGCGATGCCACCGGGTCCGGTGACACCACCCCCCGGATCATGCCTTCGACTGGGGGCGTCAGTCATACCGGACCCGGCGACCACAACTCCCTGAGCAGGAGCTACGAAAAAGGTAACGGGGGGTGGTCCGTCAGCGCGGCCGGTCAGCCGTGGTCGTGCCCCTCGTGCGGGTCGTGGGCCGGGCCCGACATGGCGCGGCGGGCGTTGGCCTCGGCCGCGCGTTCGAAGCGGTCGCCGGGGTCGGAGACGCTCAGGCCGGAGCCGTTGTCCGTGCCCGCGACCGGGCCCTGGCGCTGCTGGATCACGTGGGTCAGCTCGTGCGCGAGGGTGTGCTTGTCGCCGCCGCCCCGGCCCAGCACGACGTTCGCGCCGGAGGTGTAGGCGCGGGCGCCCAGTTCGGCGGCGGAGCGCTGGGCCGCCGCGCCGGTGTGCACGCGGACGTCGGAGAAGTCGGCGCCCAGCCTGCTCTCCATCTCGCCGCGCAGGGCGGTGTCCATGGGTTTGCCCGACGAGGCGAGCACCTGGTGGGCGGTGGAGCGCTGCACGGGCGGTTCGGGTTCGGCCTCGGCGCGCTGGGCGGCGATCAGGCGGGTGACGGCGGTGTTGCCGATCGAGCGCTGGAGCGACTCGACCTCACCTGGCCCCACCGGGCCGGGGGTGCTCTGCCGCGGGGACTCCGGGCGGCGCACCTGGGTGGTCGCCGGAGCGGGCTTGGGGGACGGCTCCTTGGCGTGCATGGGCACCACCCTGGCCCAGGCGGGGCTCGGGGCACAGGCCCTGGAGGGCAGCGGCGGGGCACCGTCGCTGCCCTCCCCCGGCGCGGGTCACGCGGCGGAGGTGCTCGTCACCCCCTCCTGCTTCTGGCGCGCGGCGCGCTGGGCGGCCAGCAGGACGCGGCCGGTGTGCTGGAGCGCGGCGTCCATCGCCACCCCGACGAGCAGGGCGGTGCAGGCCAGCCAGATCCAGGCCATGACCACGACCAGGCCGATGATCGAGCCGTAGACCCGGTCGTAGGACCCCGCGTAGGCCGCGTACACGCCGACGCCGAACGTGGCCACCAGGCACAGGACCAGGGCCAGGAGCGCGCCCGGCGTGATGCCGAGCCTGCCCGGCCTGCGGGTGGCCGGGGGCGCCGCGAACAGCAGCCGCACCGCGCACCCGGCCAGCAGGACCAGCACCGGCCACTTGGCGACGTCCCACAGCTGGACCGTCGACGGACGCACCCCGGCCAGCGCCGCGACCTCGTCGGCGATGTCGCCGGTGAACGCCACCACGCCCACGACCAGGATGAACAGCACCAGGACGCCCAGCGTGAGCCCGACCCGCAGCGGGACGAGCTTCCAGAGCGAGCGGTGCTCCTTGACGCCGTTGCAGGCCGCGCAGGCGCGCAGGAAGGCCCCCGCGAAGCGGTAGGCCGACCAGACCGCCACGAGCAGGCAGGCGGCGGCGAGCGGACCGGCCACCGCCGGGCGCAGGCCGTCGAGCGCGACCACGAGGATGCCGTGCACCCGGCTGGGGGCCAGCGGGGAGATGACGGTCATGACCTTGGAGCGGGTGTCGTCGCCCAGGAACCCGACGAGCGCGACGGGCAGCAGGGCGCCGGAGAGCATCACGAGCACGGTGTAGTGCGTGAGGGCTGCCGCGCGGTCCGAGAGGTGGTGCTCCCGGTACCACACGACGGTTGTGCGGAACACCGTCCACCACGACCTTCTGGGTGGACGCGTAGGTGCTTCGAGAGCCTGGGCCATACCCGAATGATTGCCCGTTCGGAGGATGGGCATGACGGGGGGTTGACCCTGCGGGGTCGCGGGTAGTCGTGGGGCGGGCCCACCTGGGCCGATGTCCGCGGGGGCGGGTCGCCGGCTGGTATAGGGGTGCGGGTGGTTCAGCGGTGGCGCCGGGCGGGTGAGCGGCGGCGTGGGCCGAGTGGCCGAGGGTGTTGAACGGTTGAGGCGAAGGGGCGCGGTGCGGGTGGACGACAGGGCGACGGAACCGGGCGCGGGTGGGGCGGCTGGCGCGGGCGGGCCGGGCGGCGGCGGGACGGGCGGGGCCGGGTCCGGTGGGGCCGGCTCCGGCGGTTCGGGCGCGGCCGGGACCGGTGGGCGCGGCCCGAGCGCGGGCGGCGCCGATCCGCACACCGCCCGGTACGCGGGCAACCCGATGGCCGAGCCGAACCCGAAGAACCTCCCCAAGACCCGACCGGCCCCCGCCCAGGAGCAGGACTTCCCGGCCGAGTGGCCCACCGGGGAGAGCGAGTTCGAGGAGGCGGGCGCGACCTGGCGGCAGCCGGGGACCCCGGACCCGAGGCGGGCGGACGCTGATCGGACGGTTGAAAGCGGGCGTTTGGGGCACACCAAGCTTTCGAGTGACACCGCATTTCCGGGTGTCACCGGCCAGGAGAGTGACACGAGGCAGGCGGAGAGCGCCGGGCGGACGGGGGAACGAGCAGTGCGGGACGACGAGGCGGGGAAGGGCGAGCGGATCGCCGAGAAGGCGGCCGACGGGACCACCCGGATCGCCGCCCAGACCAGCGCGGCGGCGGCTCAGGCAGCCGCCACCGCGAGCAGCGCGGTCATCCGGGCGGGCGAGAAGACGAGCCCGGAGGTCACGAGGACGGGAGATGCGGTGAACGAGAGCACCAGCGGCGGGACCGGCCACCGGGCGGACGCGGACGTCACCGCAGCCGAGGGCGCGGCCCAGGTCCACGCGGCCAGCGAGAAGGCCGAGGCCACCGGGCCGAAGGGCACCGGGCCGAAGGGCACGGACCACGGGACCGGCGCCACCGGGGCCAAGGCCGACGGCCAGGGCCACGGGACCGGCGCCACCGGAGCCGCTGCGGCTACCGGGACCACCGGCGCCACCGGGACCACCGGCGCCACCGGGGCCGCTGGGACCACCGGCGCCCAGGCAGCCGACCGGGGTCACGGGACCGGCGGGAGCGCCGACTCGGCCCTCACCAAGGGCGCGGACCGGGCGGACGCCGCCGTGGCGAAGGCGGGCGACAAGGCCGAGACCGCCGCGAGCGGCCTCGGTGACAAGGCGGACGCTGCGGCCACGCGGTTGGGCGACAAGGCCGACACGGCGGCGGAGCGGATCGGCGAGGGCGCGGGGGCTTCGGCGGCGGGGATCGCCGCGAAGTCCGACGCGACCGCCGGGAAGGTCGCCGCGAAGTCCGAGGAGACCGCCGCGCGCGTCGGCGAGAAGGCCACCGAGACCGCCGCCCAGGTGGGCGACAGGGCCGGTGCGGCTGCCGCCGGGGTGGGCGCCAAGGCCACCGAGACCGGGGAGAAGGCGGGCGAGGCCGCCGTCGCGGCGGGCCGGAAGGCGGGCGCGGCTGCCGCCGAGGTGAGCGAGAAGGCGGGCGAGGCCGCGGCCGGGGTCAGCGGGAAGGCCGCCGCCGCTGCCGCCGGGATCAGCGAGAAGGCGGGCGAGGTCGCCGGGCAGGTGGCCGGGAAGTCCGGTGAGGTCGCGGCGCAGGTGAGCGAGAAGGCAGGCGCCGTCGCCGCCCGCGTGGCCGACCAGGCGGGCGCCACCGCCGCGCAGGTGGGCGAGAAGGCCGCCGCGGCGGCGGCCCGGATCAGCGAGCGGGCCGGGGTCGCGGCCGGTGAGGTCGGGGAGCGGGCGAGCGTCGTCGCGTCCAGGGTCGGCGATCAGGCCGGGGCCGCGGCGGAGCGGTTGCCCGCGTCGGTCAGGGGTGCGATCGCCAAGGCGCGGGAGCACCCGGTGCTGACCGCGTCCGGGTTGATCACGGCGTTGTTGGTGCTGCGGAAGCTGCTGCGAGGAGGTCGCTGATGGCGGGCAAGCTGGTCTACCGGGGGTTCAGCACGGGCGTGAGCCTGCTGGGCGGCTACCTGGCGGGCAAGGTGTTCGGGCAGGTGTGGAAGTTGATCAGTGGCGACCGGATGGCCCCGGAACCCACCCAGCGCGACCGCAGCTGGGGCGAGGTGCTGCTGGCGGCGGCCGTGCAGGGCGCGATCTTCGGGCTGGTCAGGGCCGCGATCGACCGGGGCGGCGCCACCGGGTTCAGCAAGGTCACCGGCGAGTGGCCGGGCGAGACCGCCGACGTGGACTGACCCCCCACGGCGCAAGCGCAACGCCGCCCGCCCCCGTGCCGCACCCGTTCCCCGCGAACGCCGACAGGCCGCCACCCCGGTGACCGGCCGATCGGAGAGGTGACGGCACGGGGGCGGGCGGCGTCGTGGCGGGCGGCGTTGTGGCGAGAGACGATGCCGCCGGGACGACCCGAGCCCGGTGGCCGGGCCGGGTTCGGCGACGAGGCCGGGCTCGGCGACGGGGAGGCCCGGTAACCAGCCTGGTCCGGCGGCGAGGCCCGGTGGCGGGACCGGGCTCGGCGGCGACGAGCCCAGCGCCCAGCCCGGTCCGGCGGCGGCGAGGCCCAGCGGCCGACCTGGACCGGCGGGGTGAGGCTCGGTGGCAGCGAGGCCCAGCAACCAGCCTGGTCCGGCGGGGGCGAGGCCCGGCGGTCAGCCTGGCCGGGCGGAGCCGGACCAGTGGCGGCTAGGCCCGGCGGTCAGCCTGGCCGGGCGGAGCCGGTCCAGTAGCGGCGAGGCCCGGCGACCGGCCCGGTTCGGCGGAGCGAAGCCTGGTAGCGACGAGGCCCAGCGGCCGACCTGGACCGGCGGGGTGAGGCTCGATGGCGGGGAGGCCCAGCAACCAGCCTGGTCCGGCGGGGGTGAAGCCCGGCGATCAGCCCGGTCCGGCGGCGACAAGGCCCAGTGACCAGCCCGACCCGACAGCGTCAAGGCCCAGCAACCAGCCCGCCCCGACAGCGCAGCCCTCCACGGGAAGCGGTTTCCCGGATTCGGGCAGGTCTGCGCCCCGGTGGGGTTCGGGGGCCGGTGGGCGTGGGTATACCCCGCGGCATGACCGAACCGGAACAGCCCAGGGTCAACCCCGACCCGCCGCAGCCGCCCGGCACGCCCGAGGTGCCCGACATGGACGTCGACGTCTCCGAGTTCATCAGCGAGGAGGAGCGGCCCGAATCGCCTGGGCCCGGCGCCGAGCCCTCGTGAGCGGGTGGGGGCGGGGCAGGTGGTCCCGCCCCGCCGTTCAGCGCTCGACCACCACTCGACCACGTTCCGCCACTGTGGAAAATCTCGTCCGCCATCAGGGCGATGGATGATCCACGATCAGGCGACAGCCCCTAACATCGTGCTCATGCCCCAGCCCCAGGGAGCCGAGCTGGCCGCGCTGCGCGCGCGTCGGGACGCCTTGCGCGAGCGCTACCTCCACCGCTCGGCCGCCGGGAGCGGGACGCCGGTGCGCGGGGTGCACCACATCGCGCTCATCTGCCGCGACGTCGAGCAGACCATCCGGTTCTACCAGGAGTTCCTCGGCTTCCCGCTGGTGGAGCTGGTCGAGAACCGGGACTACAACGGGTCCAGCCACTTCTTCTTCGACCTCGGCAACCGCAACCTGCTCGGGTTCTTCGACTTCCCCGGCCACGCCCACCCCGAGCACCGCGAGACCATCGGCGGGGTGCAGCACCTGGCGCTCTCGGTGGACGGGACCGCGTTCGAGGAGCTCAAGCGGCGCATGGACGCCGCCGGGGTCGAGTACCTCGGCCCGGCGCGCGGGTCCGCCGACAGCATGTACATCCGCGACCCCAACGGCATCGGGCTGGAGTTCTACCGGCAGGAGCTCGGCCGCTTCGAGGGCCGCCCGCTGCTCGGGGACGCGCGCGGGGCCCTCGGCGAGGAGACCGCCTAGAACACCGGCGCCCGCTTCTCCAGGAACGCCGCCACCCCCTCCGCGTACTCGGCGCTGCGCACCGCCGCGTCGTACAGCTCCGCGACCTCCGCGCTCTCCTCCCGCTCCCCCGCCACCACCCGCTCCACGATCTGCTTCATCCCCAGCACGCTCACCGGCGCCCGCGACGCGATCACCGCCGCCAGCTCGGCCGTGCGCGCCCCCAGGTCCTCCACCACCTCGTTGACCAGCCCGATCCGCAGCGCCACCGCCGCGTCCACCAGCTCCCCGGTGAGCAGCACCTGCTTGGCCCACGACGGCCCCACCACGTCCACCAGCCGCTTGGTCGCCGTCAGCGAGTACACGATCCCGAGCTTGGCGGGCGTGATCCCGAACCGGGCACGCGCGGACGCGATCCGGATGTCGCACGCCAGCGCCAGCTCGCACCCGCCGCCCACGCAGAACCCGTCCACCGACGCGATCGTCGGCTTCTCCAGCGTCGCCAGCGCCTGCTCCCCGGCGTGCACGACCGCGCTGTACCGGGCGGTCGCCTCGACGCCGCGCCGCAGCTCGCCGAACTCGCCGATGTCGGCCCCGGCGGAGAAGTGCTCGCCGCCGCGCACGAGGAGCACCCGCACCGCGTCGTCCGCCCGCACCCGCTCGACCAGCTCGGGGATCGCGCGCCACATCGCGAAGCTCATCGCGTTGCGCTTGTCGGGTCGGTCGATGACGAGGGTGGCGATCCGGCCGTCCAGCTCCAGGCGCAGGCTCATGACCGCAGGGTATCCACGCGGCGCGGCCACGAGAATCAGTTTCGTTCCACACTGAAGGAATAGAGTGGAATAGCGCGGGGCCCCCGGACCGCGGGCCCCGCTCAGGCCGCCGGGAACATCCGCGCCATGCCGGGGGGCGGCGCGAACCGGTGCCACCGGCCGCGCGGCTGCGCCAACCGGTCCGCCACCAGCCACAGCACCGAGGTGTTGTGGCAGTACCCGAGGTGGCTGGACGCGACCGGCACGCTCTCCCGCCGCCGCCCCTCCTCCTCCAGGCACGCCCGCCACGGCACGATCCCGTCCGACCGCGAGTACACCGACGTCGCGGGCACCGGCATCGCGGGCCGCTCGGACTCCGGCGGCGGCAGGTCCGAGACCGCCTCGTAGAACACCGACAGCAGCCGGAACACCGGGTTGACCCGCGTGCACCGGGCGTCGCGCAGCGCGTACGGGCTCCCGAGGGTGATCACCTGCCGCACCAGCTCGGGCCGCTCGCGCGCCAGCTCGCGGGCGAACACCCCGCCCAGGCTCCACCCGACCAGGCTCACCTCCCCGCGCTCGGCGGCCACCCGCTCCAGCAGCGCGCGCGTCCCGTCGACGGTCGCGGCGGACGGCCCGAGGTTGCGGCCCAGGCCCCACCCGCGCACGTCGTAGCCCAGCCCGGACAGGAACCTGCGCAGCACCGCCGTGGACCCGTCCGCGCCGCCCAGCCCCGGCAGCACGATCACGGTGTGCCCGTCGCCGCTCGGTGCGGCGCGCAGCAGCTGCCGCGCGGCGGCGTACTGGCCGAGGTCGACGACGGCGCGGGTCGGCTCGGTGAGGTACCAGAGCAGACCGGGCGCGTGGGGCGCCTCGGGTTCGGGGAGGGCTCCGGGGGCTTCGGGCGCGGTGCTGGGAACGGCGTCGGGGACGGCGGCCAGCGCGGGCGCGGCCCGGTCCTCGGACGCGGGCGGCGGGATCTCCGGCAGAGCTGTCACAGCCCCTCCCCTCGCTCGGCGATGAGCGCTCCTGTCCCATGGTCTTTCCCCGAACCTCCCCCGGCTAGTCCTCGCCGGTTGCGATCCGGTCGCGCTTCCCCGAAGCTCCGCGCGCCCGCAGGCGGGAATACCGGGCCCGGCGCGCCGCCTTGTGCGAGGTCGATCGAGGAACCGATGTGGGGGATGCCGTGGAGTACCGTCCGTTCGGACGAACCGGCGTGCGGGTCAGCCCGCTGACGCTGGGCGCGATGCAGTTCGGCGACGCCAACCGCGAGGACGGCGTCCGGGTGATCCACCGGGCGCTGGACGCGGGCGTGAACACCATCGACACCGCCGACGTGTACCAGGCGGGGCAGAGCGAGCAGGTCGTGGGCGCGGCGCTGGCGGGGCGGCGGGACTCCGTCTTCCTGGCCACGAAGTTCCACGGCGCCATGGGCGAGGACCCGAACCAGCGGGGCAACTCGCGGCGCTGGGTCGCGCGGGCGGTGGAGGACAGCCTGCGCAGGCTCGGCACCGACTGGATCGACCTCTACCAGGTGCACCGGCCCGACCCGGACACCGACTTCGAGGAGACCCTGTCCGCGCTGACCGACCTGGTGCGCGCCGGGAAGATCCGCTACATCGGCACGTCCACGTTCCCGGCGTCGGAGGTGGTCGAGGGGCAGTGGATCGCGGAGCGGCGCGGGCTGGCGCGGCCGGTGGCCGAGCAGCCGCCGTACTCGATCCTGGCCAGGGGCGTGGAGCGGGAGGTGCTGCCGGTCGCCCGGCGGTACGGGATGGCCGTGCTGCCGTGGAGCCCGCTGGCGGGCGGCTGGCTGGGCGGCGGGTACCGCAGGGGCGTGGAGCGGGCCGAGACGCCGCGCATGGGCGGGCGCCCGGAGTGGTTCTCCACCACCGAGCCCAGGCACGCGGAGCGGATGGACGCGCTCGACGCGCTCACCGCGCTGGCGGACGGGGCCGGGATCACGCTGGCGCACCTGGCGCTGGCGTTCGTGATCCGGCACCCGGTGGTCACCTCGGCGATCATCGGGCCGAGGACGCTGGAGCACCTGGAGAAGTCGCTGGGCGCGGCGGACGTGGTGCTGTCCGACGACGTGCTGGACGAGATCGACCGGATCGTGCCGCCGGGGTTCTCGTTGCCGCAGGGCGACTTCGGCTACGACCCACCGTCCATCTCGGACGCTTCGACCCGCAGGCGGTGAGACGGTGAGACGGTGAGACGGCGCCGCCCGGCTCCCCTCGGGGAACCGGGCGGCGCGCCACGCGCGGATCAGGCCGGGGTCACTTGCCCAGACCGGCCCTGCGCAGGGCCTCCGCCATCGCGTTGTTGGCGGGCGGGCGCTCCTGCTGCTGGCGCCCCCGGTTGCCGCCGTTGCCGCCACCGCGCCGGTCACCGCCGCCGCGCTGGCCGCCACCACCGCCGCCGCGCCGCTCGCCCTGCTGGTCCTTGGGCTTGCGGCCGGGCTCGTCGGTGAGGCGCAGGGTCAGGCCGATGCGCTTGCGCGGGATGTCGACCTCCAGCACCTTCACCCGCACCACGTCGCCGGACTTGACCACGTCGCGCGGGTCCTTGACGTAGTTGTCCGACAGCGCCGAGATGTGCACGAGGCCGTCCTGGTGCACGCCGACGTCGACGAACGCGCCGAACGCGGCCACGTTCGTCACCACGCCCTCCAGCACCATGCCGGGCTTGAGGTCGGCGATCTTCTCGACCCCGTCGGCGAACGTCGCGGTCTTGAACGCCGGGCGCGGGTCGCGACCGGGCTTCTCCAGCTCGCGCAGGATGTCCGTGACGGTCGGCAGGCCGAACTTCTCGTCCACGAAGTCCTGCGGCCGCAACGACTTCAGCACCGCGGTGTTGCCGATGAGCCGGTCGGCCCCCGCGCTCTCCTGGATGCGCCGCACCACCGGGTAGGCCTCGGGGTGCACCGAGGACGCGTCGAGCGGGTCCTCGCCGTCGCGGATGCGCAGGAAGCCCGCGCACTGCTCGAACGCCTTGGGGCCCAGGCGCGCCACGTCCTTGAGCGCCTTGCGGGTGCGGAAGGGGCCGTTGCTGTCGCGGTGCTGCACGATGTTCTCCGCGAGGCCGGCGGTGATGCCGGAGACGCGGGTCAGCAGCGGCGCGGACGCGGTGTTCAGGTCGACGCCGACCGCGTTCACGCAGTCCTCGACCACCGCGTCGAGCGAGCGGGACAGCTTCGACTCGGACAGGTCGTGCTGGTACTGGCCGACGCCGATGGACTTCGGGTCGATCTTGACCAGCTCGGCGAGCGGGTCCTGGAGCCTGCGGGCGATGGACACCGCGCCGCGCAGCGACACGTCCATGCCGGGCAGCTCGGCCGAGGCGAACGCGGACGCCGAGTACACCGACGCGCCCGCCTCGGACACGACGACCTTGGTGAGCTTGAGGTCGGGGTGCTTCTTGAGCAGGTCGCCCGCGAGCTTGTCGGTCTCGCGCGAGGCGGTGCCGTTGCCGATGGCGATCAGCTCGACGTCGTGCTTCTTCGCGAGCGCGGCGAGCTTGGCGATCGACTCGTCCCAGCGGTTCGCGGGCACGTGCGGGTAGATCACGTCGGTGGCGACGGCCTTGCCGGTCGCGTCGACCACGGCGACCTTCACGCCGGTGCGGAAACCGGGGTCCAGGCCCATGGTGGCGCGGGTGCCCGCCGGGGCGGCGAGCAGCAGGTCGCGCAGGTTGGAGGCGAACACGCGCACGGCCTCGTCCTCGGCGAACTGGCGCAGCCGCGAGCGCAGGTCGATGCCCAGGTGCACGAGGATGCGGGTGCGCCAGGCCCAGCGGACCGTGTCGGTGAGCCAGCGGTCGGCGGGGCGGCCCCGGTCGTCGACGCCGAAGCGGGCGGCGATGGCGACCTCGTAGCCGCTCGGGCCCTCCTCGGGGGTGTCGCCCGGCTCGAACTGGAGGTCGAGGACCTCCTCCTTCTCACCGCGCAGCAGCGCCAGGATGCGGTGCGACGGCAGCTTCGCGAACGGCTCGGAGAAGTCGAAGTAGTCGGCGAACTTGGCGCCCTCCTCCTCCTTGCCCTCGCGGACCTTCGAGCCGACCTGGCCCAGGCCCCACATGCGCTCGCGCAGCTCGCCGATCAGGTCGCCGTCCTCGCCGAAGCGCTCGACCAGGATGGCGCGCGCCCCCTGCAGCGCGGCGGCGGCGTCGGCGACCTCCTCGGTCAGGTAGCCGGCGGCGGTGTCCTGGGGGCTCAGCGTCGGGTCGTTCAGCAGCGCGTCGGCGAGCGGTTCGAGGCCCTGCTCGCGGGCGATCTGGGCCTTGGTGCGGCGCTTGGGCTTGTACGGCAGGTAGAGGTCCTCAAGCCGGGCCTTGGAGTCGGCGGCGAGGATCTGGGCTTCGAGGGCGTCGTCGAGCTTGCCCTGGGAGCGGATGGACTCCAGGACGGCGGCGCGGCGGTCCTCCAGCTCGCGGAGGTAGCCCAGCCGCTCCTCCAGAGAGCGCAGCTGCGCGTCGTCCAGCGCCCCGGTCGCCTCCTTGCGGTAGCGGGCGATGAACGGAACGGTCGAACCGCCGTCGAGGAGGTCGACGGCGGCGGACACCTGGTTCGCGCGCACGCCGAGCTCTTCGGCGATCCTCTGGTGAATGGCTGTCGTCACAGCGGGCCATTGTGCCCGTGCGGGGCGGGGCGGGGTTCGCGGGCTCCGGGCGGGGGTGGGTGATCTTGGGGGGTGGAGGGGCGGGGAGCTGCGGGGACGGGGGCGCGGTGGGGCGGGAAGTCGGTGGTGGGCGCGCGATCGGGGATCGGGGGCACGGGGTCGGCGCGGTGGGTGGCCGGGCGGCGGGCGGCGGGCGGCGGGCAGCCGGGCAGTGGACGGCGGGTGGCGGGCAGCCGCGCAGCGGGTGGCCGGGCAGCCGGGCAGTGGGCAGCGGGCGGCCGGGCAGCGGGCAGCGGGGCGGCGGGCAGCGGGCAGCGGGTGGCCGGGCGTGTGACCGAGCGGGTGGGTCGGGCGGTCCGGAACGCGACCGGACGCGATGCGGCGGGACGGGCGCGGCGGGGTGGGGCGCGACCGGGCACGCTTGACCGGGCGGGCGAGTCCGGCGGGCCGGGCCGCGGGGCCGGGGCGGGGTGATCTCCGGGTGAGACCGGCCCGGACAGGTGTGCGGGGCGCGGTGGCGGGTAGCGCAAGGGGCGGGGCGATTCGGCCCCCTCGGCGGAACGGGTGAGGAGCGCGGTGCTGGGTTCAGCGGGTGACGAGGTGGACGTGGTGGTCGTCGGGGCCGGGCCCAACGGGCTGGTCGCCGCCGCGCTGCTGGCCGACGCGGGCTGGGACGTGGCCGTCCTGGAGGCCGGGGACCGGCCCGGCGGGGCGGTGCGGACCGAGGAGTTCGTGGCCCCCGGCTTCCGCAGCGACGTCTTCAGCTCGTTCTACCCGCTGGGCGCCGGGTCGCCGGTGATCGCGGGGCTGGGGCTGGAGGAGCACGGGCTGCGGTGGCGGCGGGCGCCCGAGGTGCTGGCGCACGTGCTGCCGGACGACCGGGTCGCGGTGCTGTCGGACGAGGTGGGGCGCACGGCCGCGTCGCTGGAGGCGTTCGGCGCGGGCGACGGGCAGGCGTGGCGGGACGAGTTCGCGCTGTGGGAGCGGGTGCGCGAGCGGCTGCTGGACGCGCTGCTGCGGCCGTTCCCGCCGGTCCGGGCGGGCGCGGGGCTGCTGGGCGCGCTGGGGGCCGGTGACGCGCTGCGGCTGGTCCGCTCGCTGGTGCTGTCGGTGCGGGCGTTCGGGGCGGAGCGGTTCACCGGCGAGGGCGGGACGCTGCTGCTCGCGGGCAACGCGATGCACACCGACCTCGGGCCCGACCAGGCGGCGGGCACGGCGTTCGGGTGGCTGCTGTCGATGCTCGGGCAGGACGTGGGCTACCCGGTGCCGGAGGGCGGCGCGGGGGCGCTGGCGGAGGCGCTGGCGCGGCGGTTCGGCGGGGCGGTGCACCTGGGGCGGCCGGTGGACCGGATCGTCGTGGCGGGCGGCCGGGCGCTGGGCGTGCGGGACGCGGCGGGCGGGTTCGTGCGGGCGCGCAAGGCCGTGCTGGCGGACGTCCCGGCGCCCGCGCTGTACCTGGACCTGGTCGGGGCCGAGCACCTGCCCGCGCGACTGGTGTCGGACCTGGGGGCGTTCGAGTGGGACGACGCGACGATCAAGGTGGACTGGGCGCTGTCCGGGCCGATCCCGTGGACCGCCGAGGCCGCCCGCCGGGCCGGGACCGTGCACGTCGGCGGCGACCTGGACGGGCTGGCGGTGGGCGCGACGCAGATCGCCTGCGGCCGGGTGCCCGACGACCCGTTCCTGATCATGGGCCAGATGACGACCGCCGACCCGACCCGCTCCCCGGAGGGGACGGAGGCGGCGTGGGCCTACACGCACGTGCCGCGCGGGCTGAGGTGGACGCGCGACGGGCTGGAGCGGTACGCGGACCGGGTCGAGGCGGTCGTGGAGGCGCGCGCGCCGGGGTTCCGGGACCTGGTGCTGGGGCGGGTCGTGCAGGGGCCTGAGGACCTGAAGGACCGCAACCCGAGCCTGCTGGGCGGGTCGACCAACTCCGGGACGGCGGCGATCCACCAGCAGCTGGTGTTCCGGCCGGTGCCGGGGCTGGGGCGGGCGGACACGCCGGTCGACCGGCTGTACCTGGCGAGCGCGTCGGCGCACCCCGGCGGCGGGGTGCACGGCGCGGCGGGCGCGAACGCGGCGCGGGCGGCGCTGGCCCGCAACGGGCTGGGCGGCGACGGGTACCGGCTGCTGGTGCAGGGGCTGCAGCGGGCGCTGTACCGGTAGCGCCGGGGTGGTGGCCGGGGCGGGCGGCCCGTCGTCGACGGGCCGCTCCCCCGCTGGTGGTCGCTGACCGGCTGGGACGACCTGGCACGGGGCGGGAGCGACCGGGCCAGCGCGGCCGGACGCGGCCGAGGCGGTCAGGTCCGGTCGGCGCGCTCGCGGTCAGGGCGCCCCGGTCAGGGCGCCCCGGTCAAGGCGCCCCGGTCAGAGGCCGGCGCCGTTCTCCCTGCGGACGGCCAGCGCGGCGAGCCTGCGCAGGCTCTCCCGGTTCCTCGGCGCCAGGAACAGCGCCTGCGCGGGCTTGGGCAGCAGGCTGAGCGGGCCCTTGGTGATCTCCTCGGCCATGAGCACGTCGGTGCCGCCCGCGACCTCGGTCAGCTCCAGCCTGATCCTGGCCTGCCCCAGCGGCCACAGGCCCGCGTCCAGCTCCAGGAACCGGCCTGGCTCGCCCGCGCGGGCGGTGCTGGTGTCCTTCACCTGCACCGGCCAGGCGCCGAGGCTGTGGTGGATGCGGGTGCCCACGCGGGGCCACCCGGTGTCCACCTGCCGGATGTGGGACGCGCCGACCACCCAGCCCGCGTAGGACCAGCCGTCGGCCAGCACCGCGAACACCTCGTCGGGCGTGGCGGGGACGTGCAGCTTCACCTCGATCACGACGGGCGGTTTCCCCCTGCGGGGCCGGGAAAACCCGGATGCCGCAGGCAGCACACCGGCGGAGGCCGCGGCCCGGTCCCCGGCGGGTCCGGCGCGAGCGGGCGCGGTGGGCAGGAGTGCCCATGCCGGACGACCCTCGGGTGCGGTCCCGGAGCTGCCGCAGAGCTGCCCCCGGGCCGGCCTGGAGGGGCCGCTCAGGAGCGGGGCCGCCAGCGCTTCCACAGCGCCACGGCCTCCGCGCGCGGCTTGCCGTCCCACCACAGGGACACCTCGGCGGTGATCTGCGCCTCGGACGCCTCCACCACCGCCGCGCGCAGCTCGACCTCCTCGGTCAGCGGCGCGGGCCGCAGGTAGCGCACGTCCAGGCCCGCCGTCACGTAGGCCAGCGCGGCGCCGCCCAGCGGTCGCCAGCCGCGCTCGTCGGCCTCGGCCATCACCGCCGCCGCGCTGTGGCAGTCCAGCACCGTGCCGATCACGCCGCCGTTCAGGTGGCCGAGACCGTTGTCGTGCTCCGGCCACGGCGTGAACGCCGCGGTGACCAGCCCGCCCTCTCCCCGGTAGCTGCGCAGGCGCAGCCCCTTGGGGTTGGCCTGGCCGCAGCCGAAGCAGGGCAGTTCCGGGTAGAGCCGTTCCTGGATGCTGGTCACGACCGGCACCCTAGGCGCTCCGGGCATTCTCCGGGGTTCGCCGCGCGCAATCGGCAGCGAACTCCGGAGGGTCCCCCAGAAAATTGCTCACCCGAATAGCCGCACCATTCCAGTGCGGCCACCACGGCGCGTATTCGGATTAGGACCCCCGACTCCGCCGCTAGTGCGAACGGGGCAGGGGGAACACGAATCCCGACTACAGGTAGGAGCGCTGACCCCACGGCATGGCCGCGGCGAGCTGCGCCCGTCGACCGATGTCGAGCTTGCGGTAGATGCGGGTGATGTGGAGCTCGACCGCGCGGGTGGACACCGAGAAGTGCTCGGCGATCTGCCGGTTGGTCATGCCCTCCAGCATCATCAGCGCGATGCGGTGCTCGTGCGGCGTGAGCGGCTCCTTCGAGCGATCGGCGCTCTGGCCGTCGCGAGGTCGGACCACGGACGGGACCCGCTCGTGGTCGGGCAGGCCGAGCAGCACGTGCCACTGCCTGATCCGCACCTCGGCCACCGACTGGGACCGGACGTAGGGGTCGCCGCGCACAAGATCGCGCGCCGCCGCCTCGTCCGGCACCTGGCAGACGAGCAGCACTCCGCTGCCGTCGGCCCACGGCCCGGTGCCGACCAGCACGCCCTGCTCGGCGAGCGGTCGCCAGTATTCGCGGTGCGCGAGGTGAATCGATCTGCGCACCTGTCGCGCGTCGCGAAAAGTCAACTCCACTGCGAAAGCCACTGGACTGATCCCCATTTCATATCCGCGGCCCAACTTTCGGCACTACTCAACTGTGAGGCATTAAACCTGTCAAGTGAGTCAGATCACACGTGTTATATCGAAACCCGATGGGGCCTATAGCCGCTTTCCGAACCAGTGGTGGGCGTAGGGGTCGTCGTTGAAGGGCTCGACCTCGCGGTACCCGAGCGCCGCGTACATGGCCCTGGCCTCGATCAGGTCGCTCCTGGTGTCCAAACGCGCCTGTCGCGCGCCGAGGTCGCGGGCGGCCCGCTCGACGGCCTCCACCAGGGCCCTCCCGAGCCCCTGACCCCGGTGTTCCCGCAGGACGTGGACTCGCTTCAGCTCAACCGTGTCCTCCGTCACCATCCGGAAGGCGGCGCAGCCGACCGGCTCACCGGCCACCTCGGCGGCGAGGAACCCGGTCAGGTCGTCGGTCGGGTCGTCCGCGATCGCCAGGTCCACCTCCGCCTCGGTGGCAGGCCTGCCGTGGTACCGGGAGACGATGTCGTGCAAGTAGGCCCGCACCAGGGCGGAAGCGGTGTCGCCGAACGGGTCGACGGGCCGAACGGACCAATTCCCCATGACTCGGACCGTGGCAGGGAATGGGCCGTTCGGACAACTGCTTTGGCGGGTGGCCCGCGTGTAGAGTCCGGCCACGTGCCTGAGCAACTGGTCCGCGTGGCGCGGGACGCGGCGGGGCTGGCCGTGCTGACGGTCGACGCTCCCCCGCTGAACCTCTACACCGCCGAGTTGCGCGAGCTGCTCGCCGACGCCGTGGACGACCTGGCGGCGCGACCGGCGCGGGCGCTGCTGGTGCGGACCGAGGGCCGGGTGGTCAGCGGCGGCGTCGACGTCGCCCTGTTCGCCGAGCAGGACGGCCCCGAGGCGGCCGAGGCGCTGCTCGACGAGATGATCGACCTCACCGAGCGGGTGGCCGAGCTGCCCTTCCCCACCGTCTTCGCCGCCCACGGGCTGTGCCTGACCTGGGCGTTCGAGGTGGCGCTGGCGTGCGACGTGCTGCTCGCGGCGCGCAGCGCGGAGTTCGGGCTGGTCGAGCGGGTCATCGGCATGACGCCCGCGATGGGCGGCACCCAGCGGCTCGCGGCGCGGGCCGGGGTCGGGCGGGCCAAGGAGCTGGTGATGACCGGCGAGCGCTACCCGGCCGAGGTGCTGGAGCGGTGGAACGTGGTCAACCGGGTGCTGCCCGACGAGGGCTTCGACGAAGCGGCGCTGGCGTTCGCGCAGTCGCTGGCGGCGGGGCCGACGCGCGCGCACGCGGCCACCAAGCGGGTGCTCGCGCACTACGAGGCTGGTGGGGTGGCGCAGGCCGACGAGCACGTGGCGACGATCGCGGCGGGGCTGTTCGCGACCGAGGACCTGCGGGGCGCGGTGCGCTCGTTCCTGGCCGACGGGCCGGGGAGGGCGACGTTCGCGGGGCGGTGACGCCGGGCCAGGGGCGTGGCGCGACCCGCCCGTTCGACGCCGATCGACGACCGGTTCCGGCCCGGTCAGGAGCCAGGGAACCCGGCGGCCCTCCCGGTCGCCGCGCGGTCCTGCCGACCGGGGGTGCTCCCCGCGCCTGACACGCGCGCGAGCGCCGAGCGGGGGCCTGTCCGCTCGGCGCTCACGCCGCCGCCGGTTCGCACCGGCGGCGTTCGACCGCTTCGCCCCGGCCCCTCGACAGGGCGGCGGCGGTCGGGTTCCTGGCGGGGTTCGGCGTTCGGGGGCGGACCGGTTCAGGAGAGCCGGAAGCGCCCGACCAGCTCCTGCAGCTGCCCGCTCATGCGGTTCAGCTCGGAGGCCGCGCGGCGGGACTCGTCCACGTCGCGGGTGGTCGACGCGGCGGCGTCCGCGACGCCCGCGATGTTCGACGCGATGTCCCTGCTGCCCTCGGCGGCCTGCGCGACGCGGCGCGCGATCTCGCCGGTGGTCGCGGTCTGCTCCTCGACGGCGGCGGCGATCACGGTCTGGAAGCCGCTGATCCGGTCGATGATCGAGGCGATGCTCGCGATGGCCTCGACGGCGCCGGAGGTGTCCTCCTGGATGACCTGCACGCGCCGGGTGATGTCCTCGGTGGCGCGGGCGGTCTCCTGCGCCAGCTCCTTGACCTCGCTGGCCACCACGGCGAAGCCCTTGCCCGCGTCGCCCGCGCGCGCCGCCTCGATGGTGGCGTTCAGCGCCAGCAGGTTGGTCTGCTCGGCGATCGAGGTGATCACCTTGACCACCTCGGCGATCTCGGTGGACGACGCGCCCAGCCGGGCGACGGTGGTGTTGGTGCGCTCGGCCACGGCGACCGCCTCGGCGGCCACGGCGACGGCCTCGCCCGCGTTCTTGGACACCTCGCGGATCGCGATGCCCATCTCGTCGGTGCCCTGGGTGACGGCGTCGACGTCGCCGGACACCTGGGTCGCGGCGCCGCTGGCGGCGTCCGCGCGGTCGCTGGCGCTGCCCGCCGACCCGGAGATGCGGGTGGCGGTCCGGTCCAGCTCGGCGGAGGCGTCGGCGAGCGAGTGCGCGTGGTCGCGCAGCGAGCCGACGGTGCCGCGCAGCGAGTCGGAGGTGCGGTTGAGCGCGCCGCCGAGCCTGCCCAGCTCGTCGCGGCGGTCGACCTCGACGCGGGCGGTCAGGTCGCCGTCGGCGAGCCGGTCGAGCGCGCCGACGACGTCGCCGAGCGGGCGCACCACCGAGCGGGTGGCGCGCAGGCCGAGGAAGACGGCCAGCACGAGGGCGACGACGAGCGCGCCCAGCAGCACCAGCAGGTTGTGCTCGCGGGCGGTGGCGGCGTCGGCGCGGAGGGCGTCGACGCGGGCGTTGACGGACTTGTCCAGGTCGGCGGCGATCGCCAGCACCTGGCCGTACGCCTTGGACGCGTCACCGCCGTTGATGCTGGTCATGGCCTCGGCGAGGCCGGCGGGGCCGTCGGAGGCCGCCCACTGCATGACCTTGGTGTCCCAGGAGAAGAAGTCGTCCCACGCGGGCTTCAGCTGCGCGAACAGGGCGCGCTCGGAGTCGGTGAGGTACTCGGTGCGGGCGGCGGACAGCTCGGTGTAGACGGCGTCCTTGGCGGCCAGCTCGCCCTTGCGGTTGTAGCCCTGCTCGCCGAGGGCGTAGGTGGGGCCGAACGCGCCGACGTCGGCGACCACGAGGCCCTGCCAGCCGGAGACGTCGGCGGCGCGGTAGGCGACGCCCTTGATGTCGTCCCGGACGAGCTGGAGGTGGTCGAGGCGCTGCTGCGTGTCGGCCTCCTCGCTGAGGCCGAGCCAGCCGACGCCCGCGGCGACGGCGATCAGGGCGGACAGGGAGGCGAACGAGAGGCCGAGCCTCTTGCCAACGCTCAGATCTCGGACGCGCACAGCTGCTCCCGCGGGGTCGGGTTCTTGGTCTTGGAACCCCAGGAACGGCACGCGCGGGGAGGATTTGAGGAGGATTCGGATCTCGGGGACGTGATCTGCGCCCGGCGAGCCCAGGGCGGAGGGCACAGGGCGGAGGACGCAGGGCGGAGGGCGGAGGGCGGACACCGCCCAGCAGCCCGGAAAGCGCGACGCGGACCGGGCCAGGGGGCGCGGTCCGCGTCAGCGGGTCGGTCGGTTCCGCTCGGCGCGGAAGGGGGGAGGAAGGGATCAGTGCGGGTCGTACGCGGCGCCGCCGTACCAGGCGAGCGCCGAGCGCAGCTCGACCACGTCGCGGTCGCGCCGCTTGCCGTGCCGCTCGTGCGAGATCGGGTACATCCGCATCCCGCCCTGGTGCGGGGTGAAGCTCCCCCGGCCCATGGGCTCGGGCACCTTCGCGCCGCTCTTGAGCCACACCACCAGCCACGGCCTGCTGCGGTGCGACTCGACCCGGATGCGGTTGACCGCGTACCAGGGCACGAGCTGCTTCTGCCCGCCGCTGGACACCGTGACGCCCTCGGCGCCGACGTCCAGCACGAGCGGCTCCTGCAGGGCGTCCGCGAACAGCCTGGCCGCCGTCACCAGCAGGCCGAGGCAGGCCACGATGGCGGCGAACTTGACCGGGTCCGGCGTGCTGTTCACCGAGGCGACGATGCCGGTCATGCCGACGCCCGCGCCGTAGAACGCGGACCAGCCGTAGCCCGCGACGCGCGAGGTGGCGAAGCGGGTGCCCTCGGGCTTGACCGACTTGCCGCGCTTGTCGGCGGTCGCGGGCGGCGAGGCGGGCTTGGTGGGCGGCTTGACCGCCGGGACGGCCGGGACCGCCTGGGACGCGGCGGCGGCCTGGGCGCTCTCCCGCGACAGGGCCAGGGTCGGCGGCTTGACCGGCTCGGGCCGGGGCGGCTGGTTCTCCAGCAGGGTGGGCGTGGGACCGGGTGGGACGCCGCCGTCGCCGGGGGTGCCGGGGTAGGAGCGCAGCTCGGTGCGCCGGGCCTCCACCAGGGTGCGCACCCGGTCGGGCAGCCAGGAGCCGTCCGCGCGCGGGGTGCCGATGGCCTCCAGGAGGCGCTCGGGGGTGGGCCGGTTGGCCGGGTCGCGCACCAGCATCGGCACGATCAGCGGCACCAGGCCCGGAGGCACCTTCGACAGGTCCGGCTCCTGGTGGACGACCCGGTAGACCAGCGCGGACGTGGAGCCCTCGCCGAACGGGCCCTCGCCGGTGGCGGCGAACACCAGGACGGAGCCGAGGGCGAACACGTCGCTCTGCGGGCCGACCGGCTCGCCGACGACCTGCTCGGGCGAGAGGTAGCCGGGGGTGCCGAAGACGATGCCCGCCTCGGTGAGCGCGGAGTGCTCCAGCGCGCGGGCGATGCCGAAGTCGATGACGCGGGGGCCGTCGTCGGCGAGCAGGACGTTGGACGGCTTGAGGTCGCGGTGCACCAGGCCCGCGCCGTGGATCGCGATGAGCGCCTCGGCGAGCCCGCCCGCGAGCCTGCGCACGGCCTTCTGCGGCAGCGGGCCCTGGTCGACGACGACCTGCTGGAGGTTGGGGCCGGGCACGTACTCGGTGGCCATCCAGGGCCGGTCGGCCTCGGGATCGGCGTCCACGACGATCGCGGTCCAGAACCCGCCGACCGCGCGCGCCATCTCCACCTCGCGGCGGAAGCGCTCGCGGAACTGCGGGTTGTCGGCCAGCTCCGGCCTGGCGACCTTCACCGCCAGGGGGCGACCGCCTCGGGACCGCGCCAGGTAGACCGATCCCATCGCGCCGCGACCCAGCATGGCCAGCAACGGGTAGTCACCCACTCGTTGCGGAGCGTTGGGGGGAAGTGGCTGCACGCCCCCCAGACTAGTTGTGACCGGTCGGGCGTTCCGGTCACCCTGCGGAACCAGGGGGGCGCGCTGCGGCGGGTGGGCCGGGTGGTGCGGGGGAAGGGCAGGTCATGCGGGTGGCGCGCGGCGGGGTGGTGGGGTTCGGCCGACCGCACGGGCACCCCTCCCCGGTGGGGAGGGCCGCCCGTGCGGGTGGGGTCACCCGGCGGTGGGGTGATGCGGGGTGGTGCGGGCGCCCTCGGCGAGTTCGCGGAGCACGCCCGCGCGGGAGAGCCAGGAGTACGGCAGCACGGACGCGCGGAGCTGGTCCGCGGGCTGGGGCGCGCCGTGCTCCAGGGCCTCGCGGACGGCCGCGACGAACGCGGCGTGGTCGGCGGCGGCGCGGACCCGGTCGCGGTAGGCGTCCAGCTCGGCGAACTCGGTGGAGACCACCGGCAGGCCGAGGGCCAGGTACTCCTTGAGCTTGATCGGGTTGGAGTGCCTGATCCAGTCGTTGTCCTGCCACGGCATGATCGCCACGTCGAACGCCGAGCCGCAGGCCGGGATCACCTCGTAGGGCTTGAACCCCAGCCAGTGCACGTTCGGGTACTTCGCGAACCGCTCCATGGGGTGGGTGGCGTCGCCGATGAGCAGGAGCGAGACGTCCGGCAGCTCGGCGGCCACCCGTTCGAGGAGGTCGAAGTCGACGACGAAGTCGTCCAGCGCGCCGAAGAACCCGACCCTGGGGCCAGGCACGGCGCGCACGTCGGCGGGCCACTGGGCCTGCGGGCGGGCGGTGAAGTGGTCGACGTCGACGCCGTGGTCGAGGAAGTGCGCGCGCTCGCCGGTGAGGGGCGCCTCCTCGGCCATCAGCGCGTGGCTGACGTAGACGACGTGGTCGGAGTTGCGCAGCAGCTCGCGCTCCAGGGCGGCGATGGCCTCCCGGTCGGCCTCGGGGAAGTCCGAGTGCCGGTCGGAGCGGTTGAAGACCAGGCTGGTGCGGCGCATGGGCGCGACCACGTCCCAGGCGGTCGGGATGGTCACCATGACCACCGGGGCGTCCAGCCGGAGCAGGGCGCAGACCAGGCGGACCTGGGCGCGCACGAGGACGGCGTTGACCTTGCGCAGGGTGGGGCTGCCGTAGAAGGGCAGCGGCAGCGGGGACATGACGTAGAAGTTCGGCTCGGGGCGGCGCAGGAACTTCGCGACCGACTTGAGCTTGCGCAGGACGCGGCGGGCGACGTGCGTGCTGTTGCCCCTGGTGGGCATCCGCATCCCGATGCTGTTGACCACCAGGACCTTCCTGCGGCGCGCCATGGAGCGCATGAGCTGGAAGTCGGAGTGGGCGCGGTTGTGGTACCACCAGTCCTGGGCGGAGAAGCAGACCCAGCCGGGTTCGGTGGTGGTCGGGCGGGCCTTGGCGGTGGCCGGGCGGGTCCTGGCGGCAACCGTGCGGGCCTTGGCGGTGGCCGGGGTGAGCGGGGTCGCGGTGGCCGGGCGGGCGGGCCAGCGGCGCCAGCGCAGGAGGTCGGCGACGGCGCGGCGGTGCTTGGGGTGGCGGGGCAGGCGGAGCAGCTCGTTGAGCAGCACGGCGAACCAGGTCGCGGCGGCGGTGAGGCGGCCGGAGCGCTCGCGGGCCATGCGGACCCGGTTCGTGGTGGCCATCGACCACAGCCAGGGGGACGTGGACTGCTCGCCGCCCAGGTGCACGGCGCGGGCGCGCGGCTCGAAGCGGATGGCGTGGCCGCGGTCGCCCGCGCGGAGCATGTACTCGGTCTCCTCGGAGTAGAGGAAGTAGCGCTCCTCCAGGAGGCCGGTGTCGGCGCGGCAGGCCGAGGAGATGAGCCAGGCGGCGCCGGTGGCCCAGTCGGCGGTCCCCGCGGCCCGGTAGGCGCGGGGGTCGACGACCAGCTCGCCGAGGGCGGGGGTGCGACCGGCGCGCTCGCCGCCCAGGACGGCCTCGCCGAGCGCGCGGAGGGGGGTGGGGGCGCGGCGGAGGGAGAGCTGGTGGTGGCCGTCCTCGCCTTCGAGCCTGGGGACGGCGACGCCGGTGCCGGGGACGGCGAGCGCGGCCTTGAGGAGGTCGATCGCGTCGGGGGCGAGGCGGACGTCCGGGTTGAGGACGAGGACGTCGCAGCCGGGGGCGGCGGCGAAACCCGCGTTGACGCCCGCGCCGAAGCCGTCGTTGGCGGGGCGGGCGACGACGGTCGCGTCGGGGGCGGTGGCGCGGACGACGTCGAGGGTGTTGTCGGGGGAGGCGTTGTCCACGACGACGATCCGGCTGTCCGGGGTGGACTCCAGCGCGACGGCGACCGAGCGGAGGCAGTCGGCGACCACGTCGGCGCTGCGGTGGGTCACCACGACCACGGCTAGCGGCACGGTCAGTACTCCCTGGGGTGGGTGGGGTTGGGGTGGGTGGCGCTGGGTTGGGTGGCGCTGGGGTGGGTGGAGGTGGGGCGGCGGAAGCGGGTGCGGGCGGCGCCCGCGAGGAGGCGGAGGGCGAAGGGGAGGTCGTCGCGCAGGTAGCGGCGGGCCAGGCGGCGGGGTTCGAGGGCGAGGCGGTGGAGCCACTCGCCGCCCGCCCTCTGGACGAGGCCGGGGGCGCGGCGGAACTCGCCTGCGGCCATGGGGATGCCCGCGCCGCACCCGAGGAACCAGGTGTCGGGGAGGCGGTCGCGGAGCAGTTCGATGAGGCGTTCCTGCTTCGGGAAGCCGAGTCCGACGAGGACCAGGTCGGGGTTCGCGGCGGCGCAGGCGGCGACGGCGCGCTCGGTCAGGTCGGGGTCGGTCTCGAAGCCGAACGGGGGTGAGTCGGTGCCCGCCACGCGGAGGCCGGGGTAGCGGGCGGTGAGGGCGCGGGCGGCGGCCTCGGGGACGCCGGGGTTGCCGCCGAGGAGGTAGATGGAGCGGCCCGCGCGGGCGGCGGCCTCGGAGAGGGTGAACACGAGCGAGGAGCCCGTGACCCGCTCCGGGACCTTCGCGCCCGCGATGCGGCCCGCCCAGACCACGGGCATCCCGTCCGCGACCACGACCTCGGAGCGGGCGATGAGCGCGGCCAGCGCGGGATCGCGGGTCGCGGCGCGGACGATGTCCACGTTGGCGGTGACGATGGCGCCGCCCTCCCCGTCGCTCCAGGCTGCGGAGACGTGCCGGGCGAGGTCGGCCTCGCTCACGGACCACACCGTGACAGCGCCCACCGGGACGCGGGCCTGCGGGTACGAAGGCATAACCGCGACATCGGCCGGGTGGTAGGGGTCGTTACGCGACGTGTTCCTCGCCCCAAACTCGTAACAGGCACGGTGAGTAGTCGATTAGGGGGGTATGTACGTCGCATCCGTCCGTCCCACTGATCGAGTGAAGGGGCGGGTGCCGGGCACCGTTTTCGCCCTGGGCGCGGTGAGCCTGCTCACCGATGTGTCCGCGGAGATGGTCACCGCCTTCCTTCCCGCGTACCTGCTGTTCACGCTGCAGATGAGCTACGCGCAGTTCGGGGTGCTCGACGGGGTGTACACCGGGGCCACGGCGGTGCTGCGGTTGGTGGGCGGGCACCTGTCGGACAAGACGCAGCGGCACAAGGCGGTCGCGGTGTTCGGGTACGGGTTGTCCGCGGTGACGAAGCTGGTGTTCCCGGCGGTGGGGGCCTCGGCGTTCGGGATCGGGGCGGCGATGGCCGCCGACCGGGCGGGCAAGGGGGTGCGGACGGCGCCGCGGGACGCGCTGATCTCGTTGTCCACGCCGCCGGAGCGGTTGGGGGCGGCGTTCGGGCTGCACCGGACGATGGACACGGCCGGGGCGTTGCTGGGGCCGCTGGTGACGTTCTTGTTGATGACGCAGATCGGGATCGTGGCTGGGCCGGTTTTTGCGGTCAGCGCTTGTTTTGCGTTCGTGGGCGTGATCGTGCTGGTCGCTTTTGTGCGGGAGCACCGGGCGGCGAAACCTGCCGGGCCCGCGCCGTCGTTCCGGGCCGGGGTCGGGCTGTTGCGGGATCGGCGGTACCGGCGGGTCGCGGTGGCGACCGGGTTGCTGGGGTTGGCGACGCTGTCGGACGCGTTCGTTTTCATCCTGGTGCAGAAGGCGACCGGGATTCCGCAGGGGTTGTTGCCGCTGTTGCCGTTGGGGACGGCGCTGGTCTTCCTGGTCGCGGCTACGCCGATGGGGCGGTTGTCGGACCGGGTGGGGAGTTGGAACGTATTCCTCGGGGGGCACGTTTTGCTGCTGGCGGTGTACTTGCTGTTGCTGGCGCCTGGGAGCGGGTACGCGGGGGCTGTGGTTGCGCTGGTGCTGCACGGGTTGTTCTACGCGTGCAGTGATGGGGTGTTGTCGGCTCGGGTCAGCCCGCTGGTTCCGGAGTCGTTGCGGGCATCGGGGCTGGCTGTGGTGCAGACCGGGCAGGCTTTGACCCGGACCGTGTCCTCGGTGGGGTTTGGGGTTTTGTTGCAGTTCGCGGTTTTTGGGGTTGCGGTGTGGACCGCGATCGTGGCTCTGGTCGTGGGGGTGGGCGGGGCTTGGTGGTTGACGGCTCGGGGTGAGGGCCTGAAAGCGTGAAGTCAAGAGCTTAAGGGCACGCCTCGCCGGCGGGGCAGACCTCCAAAAAAGAGGGGACAGGGCTCTGCCGGCCGGTGACCGTTGGTCCTGTGGTCCCGTTTACCACTGCGGTGGGCGGGGTCCCTCTTCTCCGTTTGGCCTCCTTTCAGGCAAGCACGCTCGTCAAGACGCCGTATGACTCGGGTGGTCTGCCGCAGAGTGCGGCGGCGTCTTGACAAGCGTGCTCGGGCTTCGCCAGGCCAAACGGAGAAGAGGGACGCGGGAATGGGGCTGCGTGGGCTCGCTTCGCTCGCCCCGCAGCCCGCGACGCGGTCAGCGCGCAAACGCTGGTGTGCGCGTCTCGCAGCCCGCGACGCGGTCAGGCTGGGAGTGCGGTTCGCTGGAGGGGTGTTGGGGCGTACGACTGCGCCCCGCCTCCCTGTCGGGAGGCGGGGCGCAGTCGTGGGGCTGCGCGGTTCTGGGTCAGCCGAGGTAGTTCCAGCCTCGGGCCACGGACTTGCCGTGGGCGGTGTCGCCCGCGTAGGACGCGGTGTAGCCGCCCAGGATCGCGGACAGGCCGACGATGATGAGGACCTTCGCGTCGCACTTCGCCACGCCTGCCGCGTTCGTCTTCGCGGTGCAGAGCTTGGTGCCCTTCAGGGTGGTGAAGGTGATCTCCTTGTTCGCCACCGGCTTGCCCGACGTCGTCTCGGCGAGGGTCGCGGTCAGGTTGTTGATGGTGGTGCCGAACAGGCGGAACTTCACGGTCGCCTTGCCCGCCGTCAGGGTGGTCGCGGCGTCTGCGATGGTGTGGACGGCCACGCCCACCGGGTTGGCGCCCACCGGGACGGTGGTGGTGACGGTCAGGGTGTTGGTGTCCAGGACCGAGACGGTGTTGCTGTTGAAGTTCGTCACGTACGCCTTGCGGCCGTCCGGGGTGAGGGCGACGCCGATCGGGCGGTCGCCCACCGGGATGTCGGTGACCGGGGCCAGCTTGTCCAGGTCGAGGACGCTGACCGAGTCGGACTCGCTGTTGGTGACGAAGGCGCGCTTGCCGTCCGCGGTCACGGCGATGCCGTGGGGCACCCAGCCGACCGGGATGGTGGCCACGATCTTGCTGTTGGTGAGCAGGCCGGTCAGGTTGATGACGACGACGTTGGTCGACATCTTGTTGACCACGAGCAGCTTGGCGCCGTCCGGGGTGACCGCGACGTCGGTCGGGGTCGCGCCGGTCGGGATGTCCAGGAGCTGGAGGTTCGTGGTGGTGTCGACGACCGAGACGGTGCCCTGGCCGGGGACGTCGTGGGCGACGAACAGGCGCGAGCCGTCCGGGCTCAGGGTGACGCCGTCCGCGTTCGGGCCGACGGCGATGGTGTCCGTGGTGGTCAGGGTGGCGGTGTCGACCACCGAGACGGTGCCGGAGCGGTAGTTGCTCACGTACACCTGGGCGCCGGTCGGGGAGACCACGACGCCCGCCGGGCCGTCGCCCACCGGGACGTTCGCCTCGACGGCGTTCGTGACGGTGTTGAAGACGGTCAGGGTGTTGTCGCGGACGTTGGTGACGTAACCGCGCGCGCCGTCGAAGGCGACCTCGACGCCGTACGGCGAGTTCGCGCCGTCGCCGCCGTTGACGGTGCTGGTCACCTGGTCCGTGGCGGTGTCGAGGACGGACACGCCGCCGCCGTTGTTGGCGACGTAGCCGAGGACGCGCGACGCGGGCGCGGCGGCGGTCTGGGACTGGGCGGGCGCTGCGAGCGCGGCGCCGGGGGCCAGCAGGAGGGTCGCTCCCACGGCAGCTGCGCCGCACACCGCGGTCGCCTTGTGGAACTGCTTCAGCACTCTCCGGCCTTCCTGTTGAACGGGTCCCGCAACGACCCATCGCAGGCTCACCCGAACGTGTTTCAGTCTGGAGGGGACAGAGCGTGACTGACACGTACCCGGAGTGGACTTCCAGGCACAGAAGGATCTTCGGCCACCCCCGTTCGAGTGGGGATCGTCACGGGCGGTCGATGAAGATCCACAAAGGACGGTTCGGCGGGTCGCCCCCTCCAGCGCACCGGCCCGGTCACCTGAGGTGACCGGGCCGGTGCGCTGGAGGGGGTGAGGGGTGGGGTCAGAAGCGGTAGACGTGGACGCCGTAGGGGGCGAACTCGTCGACGATCTTGCCGTTCTCGATCTCCACGGTGCGGTTCTCGCCCTCGACGGTCGCGGTGCCGGAGGTCGTCGGGACGGAGAGCTCGACCTCGGCGGCCTTGCTCTTCGGGTTCTCGGCGTTGCCGTCGGTCTGGGCGATCACCCAGTGCTCGCCGTCGGAGACCTTGTGGAGGACTGAGACCGGGATGCCGTTGTCGCTCTTGGCGGAGGCGCCCGCCAGGCTCGGGGAGTTCAGCACGGGAGCCAGGGAGGTCAGCCTGGCGTTCACGGACTTCACGCGTTCGCGGATGTCGTCCCTGGTCAGGAGGCTGGCGTACTCGCCGGTACCGTCGGTGTGGAAGCTGTGGGCGAAGTAGTTGATGCCCGTCGCGCCGTGCAGGACCGTGTTCCAGACGGCCGACTCCAGCTGGTCCGGCGTGATGGTCTCGCCCTTGTCGTGCGGGTGGCCGGTCTCGACGAAGCCGTAGATCGGCTTGTCGGGGCCGCACCACTTGCGCATGGTGTCGATGACCTCGCCGTACGTGTAGGCGCCCACCCGGTGGTCGCGGTCGGGGTGGGTCCAGCCGTAGAAGTCGGCCGAGACGAGGTCGGCGGCGGAGCAGTAGGTCCGCATGTCCTCCTCGTACGACTTCTCGATGTAGCCGTAGCCGACGCCGCCGCCGGGGGTGCCCATCCACGGGCTGAAGTTGAGGTAGGTGGGGCGCGACGGGTCCTTCGCGCGGATCTCGTTCGCCTCTTTGAGGATGGCGGACGGCTGCATGTCGGGGTGGAACTTGTCCCCGTAGGCCTTGTTCATGTCGGGCTCGTCGGCGACCAGGTAGCCGACGTAGTTGCGGGCGTGCGCGGTGTCGCCGAGGACGACGTCGGCGCGCTGGGGGTCGACGAAGGCGCGCCAGTTCGTGGCCAGCAGGCCCTCGCGGCGCAGGTACCACCACTCGTCGTCCCACAGGCCGATCGTGAAGTCGACGCCCACCTGCGGGTACGCGGCACCGAGCTTGACGCCGTCCTCGACGCCGGACGGGTCCTGCATCCACACCGAGATCGGGAAGATCGACGGGTCGCCGGTCGGGTTGGGGCCGTTCGACCACTGCTTGTAGTAGTCCAGGGTGGGGCCGGGCAGGCGGCGGTCGTCGAGGCCGGGGACGGTCTCGGCGGTCGCCGTGCAGCCCGCGAGCGCCAGGACGGCGGCGGCAGCGGCCAGTAAACGAGCACGAACCACAGTCGTGCGCTCCTTCAGTTCCGGGGTGGCCCGTCAGCCGGTCACGCTCGGCCGCGGGAGGCGATGGCCTTCTTGGCCTTCTCGAAGCCGTCGGCGCCGAGCAGGCGCATCGCCGCGGTCTTGGCGACGAATCTCGCGCTGTCCCGCGCTACCCGCAAGGGGTGTCCCACGAACCGGTCACGGGCAAGCACGCTTTGTGCGGGCTCCGGGACGTCGTTGAGGGCTTCGCCGAACAGCGGGCGGTAGGGGGATGGCGCGGTCAGGCGACCCCTGGTCCGGTTGCTGACGTTACCGCCGTGCACCACCTGCAACCAGCCAGGAGCGCCTCCGAGCGAGGCCACGGCGGCGTGCCGGTGGAGGCGGTTGTGCCAGTCCGCCCAGCACGTGATCGGGGCGTCCCACGGCTCCCTGATGGAGGCGAACGCGTTGTCGCGGTCGTGGTGCAGGTACAGCCCGTCCGGGCTCTTGACCAGGCCGTTCGCCAGGTAGTAGGCCGTGCGCGGGGCGCGCGGGACCTCGGCCTGGAGGCGCGCGACGAAGTTCGCGGCGAGGCCGTCGTCGTTGTCCAGGTTCGTGGTGATGAGCTCGTCGCCGCGCTCCGGGAACAGGGCGGTGATGTCGGACACCAGATCATCCCTGCTCACGGACTCGCGGAACACCGGCGCGTAGGTGTCGCCGTGGGTGGCGATCCGGTCCTTGAGCCAGGTCGGGCTCTCCGGGTCGAAGTAGATCAACCAGGTGAAGTTCCGCGAGGTCTGCGCCCTGACCGAGGGCAGGCAGTAGCGCTCGAACAGCCCGATGCGCTCGGTGAGCCAGCCCTCGCGCGCCCGCACGACGCTCTCCGCGCCGGGTGAGGGCAGGTTGAAGCGCGTCAAGATCACGTGGTCCATCGATCCCCTTCCGGTAACCACCCCCTACATCGGCCGGGAGGGGCCCGCGTTAACGAACCGGGGGCGCGCGCGATGAGTAGGGCGTGACTCGAGACCCGGCACGTCCCACGGTCGATGTCGTCATACCCTGCTACAACTACGCCAGGTTCCTGCGCGCTTGCGTGCGCAGCGCGCTGGACCAGCCGGGCGTGGACGTACGGGTGTTGATCATCGACGACACCTCAAGCGACGAGACCCCGCAGGTCATGGCCGAGCTGGTGGCCGAGGACCCCCGCGTGGAGGGCCGTCGGCACGAGGTCAACAAGGGGCACATCGCCACCTACAACGAGGGCCTGCTGGAGTGGGCCAAGGCCGACTACACGGTGCTGCTGTCGGCGGACGACCTGCTCGCGCCCGGCTCGCTGGCCCGCGCCGCGCGGGTGTTCCGGGACAACCCGAAGGTCGGCATGGTCTACGGCCGGGTCGTCTACTACCAGGACCACGACGACCTTCCCTCGATCGTGGCCGCGCCCGCCGGGACCACCGTGTGGTCCGGTGTGGACTGGATCGAGCGCCGTTGCCGCACCGGTCAGAACGTGCTGTCCTCTCCTGAGGCGGTCGTGCGCACCTCGGTCCAGCAGGCCGTCGGCGGCTACCGCCCCGACCTCCCGCACGCGGGGGACCTGGAGATGTGGATGCGCATCGCGGCCGTGTCGGACATCGGGTACGTGCGGGGCGCCCCCGCCGCGTACTACCGGGTCCACCAGCAGAGCATGTTCCGCACCCGGTTCTCCTCGGTGTTCGCGGACTTGGAGCAGCGGCAGGCGGTCTTCGACCGGTTCTTCGCCGAGCACCCGGACCTGCCCGGCGCCGGGATGCTGCGGGCGCTCGCGAAGCGGTCCATCGCCAAGGACGCCCTGTGGCGGGCCGTGCGCGCCTACGACCGGGACAAGCTGGACGAGATCCCGGCGGACGAGCTGGCCGAGTTCGCGGAGAGGGTCTACGGCGGCGCGCGGAACCTGCCCGAGCACCGGGCGCTGACCAGGCGCAAGGCCCTCGGCCCGAAGGTGTGCAGCCGCACCCAGCTGTTCGTGGGCTCGCACCTGGCCAAGCGCGGCATGGGCTGGGTGGGCAAGCAAGTGTGGAAGTGGCGCGGGCAGTGACCGGGCCGGGGGCCGGGGACGAGGCGGGCGCCGGGCCCGTGGTCACCTCCGGGAGCGGTTCCGGGGCGGAACCCGCCTCCGGGTCCGGCCTGGGCGGCCGGGTCGGCTCGGCGATCCGGTGGAGCGCGATCAACAGCCTCCTGCAGCGGGTCAGCCAGGTCGGGGTCGGGGTGCTGCTGGCGCGGTTGATCGCGCCCGAGCAGTTCGGCGTGTTCGCGGTCGCGCTCGTGGTGCTCAACATCGTGCTGAGCGTCAGCGAGATGGGTGTCAGCGTGGCGCTGGTGCGCACCGACGACCCGGTGGAGGACCTGGCGCCGACGGTGACGACGCTGTCGATCCTGTCCGGGTGCCTGCTGTTCGGCATCTGCGTGGTCGGGGCGCCGCACTTCGCCGAGGCGATGGACACCCCCGAGGCGACCGGGGTGATCCGGCTGATGTCGTTCGCGCTGGTCATCGCGGGCGCGTCGGCGGTTCCGGGCGCGCTGCTCCAGCGCGAGTTCCGGCAGGACCACAAGTTCGCGGCCGACACCTCGGCGTTCGTCGTCGGCACCGCCGTGGTGGTCGTCATGGCCCTGATGGGGTTCGGGGCGTGGAGCCTGGCGTGGTCGCGGATCGCGACGAACCTGACCGCCGCGGTGGTGATGTTCGCGTTCACCGAGCAGCGGTACCGGCCGGGCTTCGACCCGGTGAGGGCCCGCGAGGCCCTGTCGTTCGGGCTGCCGCTGGCCGGGGCGAGCCTGCTGGTGTTCGGGGTGCTGAACGTCGACTACATCATGGTCGGCCACCTGCTGGGGACCACCGCGCTCGGCTTCTACATGATGGCGTTCAACCTGGCGAACTGGCCGGTCGGCGCGTTCTCGCAGCCGGTGCGCAGCGTGTCACTGGCGGCGTTCTCGCAGGTCAGGAGCGATCAGGAGCGGTTCGCGGCGACGTTCGCGCGGGCGCTGCGGCTGCTGGCCCTGGTGACCGTGCCCGCGTGCGTGCTGCTCGGCTCGCTCAGCGACCCGATCGTCCGCGTGGTCTACGGCGAGCGCTGGGCCCCGTCCGCCGCGCCGCTGGCGCTGCTCGTGCTGCTGGGCGCGCTGCGGGTGGCGCTGGAGCTGGGCTACGACTACCTGGCGAGCGCGGGCCGCTCCAAGGCGATCCTGTGCATCCACGTGCTGTGGCTGGCCGCGCTGGTGCCGCTGCTGGCGCTGGGCGCGCACCTGGACGGCATCCGGGGGGTCGCGGCGGCGCAGAGCGTGGTGGTGCTGCTGTTCATCGTGCCCGCGTACCTGGTGGCGTTCAAGCCGTACGGCCTGCGCCCCGGCCTGCTGGGCGCGGCGGTGGCCAGGCCGGTGCTGGGCGGTGTGGTGATGGGCGCGGTGGCGATCGGCGTGCAGTGGGCGGTGGACGAGCCGCTGCTGCGGCTGCTGGTGGGCGGCGCGCTGTCGACCCTGGCCTACGCGGCGGTCGTCTACCCGCTCAGGGGTGAGGTCATCGGCGTGCTGCGGAGGGGCGGGGCGTGAGCGTCAAGCGGCGGGTGCACCAGGTCGCGAACATCGTTCGGGACGGCGGGGTGCGGGGGTTGGGCGCGCGGGCGCTGGGGAAGGTCGCGGCCCGGCTGGGCGGGGACGGGGAGGTGTTCCCGGTCCGGCTGGAGGACGTGCGGGCAGCCGACGTGACCCGGCGCCCGCCGGTGGTCGTGCCGCCGGCGCCGCCGGACGGGCGGCTGACCGTGAACTGGGTCTGCACACCCCCCTCCCCCGGTTCCGGCGGCCACACCACGATGTTCCGCCTGGTGGAGCACCTGGAGGCGGCAGGCCACACCTGCCGCCTCTACCTGTACGACGTCTACGGCAGCCGCGCGGCGGACCACGAGCCGACCATCCGCGCCGCCTACCCCGGCTTCCGGGGCGAGATCCACGACGTGACCGAGGGCATGGCCGACGCGCACGCCGTCTTCGCCACCGCCTGGATGACCGCCTACCCCGTGTTCAACGACCCGTGCGCGGGCAAGCGCTTCTACCTCGTGCAGGACTACGAACCCTGGTTCTTCCCCCGCGGCGGCCTCTCGGCGCTGGCCGAGAACACCTACCGGATGGGCTTCCACGGCTTCACCGCGGGCCGCTTCCTGGCCGGGAAGCTCCGCGACGACACCGGAATGGCCGCGGACTCGTTCGACTTCGGCTGCGACGTGGAGCGGTACCGACTGCTGGACGGGGTGCGGCGGGACGGCGTGGTGTTCTACGCGCGGCGGCTCGCGCCCCGGCGTGCGATCGAGGTGGGCCTGCTGGCCCTGGAGGTCTTCACCCGCGAACACCCGGAAGTCGTGGTGCACACCTACGGCGAGAAGATCGGCTCACTGGGCAACGGCCACGTGGACCACGGCCTGGTGACCCCGGACGAGCTGAACCGGATCTACAACCGCTGCTACGCCGGCCTGTCCCTGTCCATGACGAACGTCTCCCTGGTCCCGCACGAGATGCTGGCGGCAGGCTGCATCCCGGTGGTGAACGAGGCAGAGCACAACAGGGTCGTCCTGGACAACGAGTTCGTCCGCTACGCCCCCGCAACCCCGCACGAACTGGCAAGGGCCATGGCCACCGTGGTGAACCTGCCCCCACCCGACTTCGAAGCCCTGGCCACCAAGGCAGCCGGAAGCGTAACCGGCCGCTCCTGGGACGACGCGGGAAAGAAACTGACCCAGGTGCTGCAACGAGAACTGGGAACGCCCGCAGTCTAGAAAAGCCAACCAGTCACACTCGCAAGCCAACCGCCCAGCACGTGGACCGCCCAGCCCCCTGACCGCCTAGCACGTTGACCGCTTCGCGGGCTGCGGGGCGAGCGAAGCGAGCCCACGCAGCCCCCTCCCGCGTCCCTCTTTCCCGTTTGGCCTGGCGAAGCCCGAGCACGCTCGTCAAGATGCCGCCGCACCGCCCGGAAGACCGCCCGAGTCATACGGCGTCTTGACGAGCGTGCTTGCCTGAAAGGAGGCCAAACGGGAAAGAGGGACCCCGCCCACCGCAGGGGTAAACCGGACCACAGGACCAACGGTCACCGGCCGGCAGAGCCCTGTCCCCTCTTTTTTGGAGGTCTGCCCCGCCGGCGAGGCGTGCTCGTGGCTTGAGAAACATCAACCCGAACCACCTAGATCGGCGACGGCGAGGTCGCGTCGCGCACCAGGATCTCCGCGTCCTTCGACCCGTCCACCGGAACCACGTGGATCGCCGCCAGCTTCGCGTCCTTCGGCACCGCCGCGAACGCCACCCTGCCGCCGTCCAACCACGTCGCCTGGTCGTCCACCCCGGCGGTCCCCGGCAGCCTCAACTCCTCCCCGCTCACCAGGTCCAGCACGGCCAGGTCCCACGGCCCCAACCTGCCGATGCGCTTCTTGTACGCCACCTTCGTCCCGTCCGGCGAGATCGACGGGCACTCCGCGTCCCTGCGCTGCGACACCACCCGCTCCGCCGCCAAATCGCCCTTCACCAGCCAGGTGTACCCGCCCGACGCGAGCGTGGCGTAGAAGGTGTTGTCGTCGTCCGCGACCGTGAGCCCCCAGTAGTTCGTGTCCTGCGCGGTCAGCACGGCGCCCTCCACCTCGGCGGTGAAGTGCTCCAGCGAGTCCGCGGACTTCCCCGTGCGGACGTCGTAATAGCCCGTACGAGTGGAAAACCCGCCCGGAACGAGGTACGAGTCACCGGTCACGAACGAGGTCCACGACACCACGTTGCCGGACTTGGAGACCTTCGCGCGGCTCGGGACGCCGGGCAGCGGAACGGTCGCGAGCACCTTCCCACCACGGCTGATCTCGGCCGCGTAGACGTTCGGCCCGGCCAGCTTCAGGCACACCGTGGTGCCGCTGGAGCGGTAAACCCGCTGGCACTGGAGGTCCGTGTCGTTGCGGCCGACCGGGTCGGCCAGGCTGGTCTCCTGGACCCGGCTGCGGCCGTCGGCCAGCTCGACGAACATCAGGTCCGGCTCGGCCGAACCGGCCTGGACCTGCGGAGAGGAGTCCTTCACCACGCCCACGACATAAGCCGCGCCAGCCCCGATGACCAGTAGAATGGCGGCCACGGCCAGCAGGACGCGTCGCCAGCCCACATCCATCACCACCTGTAACGACACGGGCCGAAGCGGCCGATTCCCAGAGTAACAAGACCCAGTGGACCCCTACCCTGGGTGAAGCGCGGATCGGGGAGCGGATGGACTTCTGGGGCGCGTTGCGTGTCCTGCGGCGGCGGTGGTACATCGCCGTGCCGTCCGCGGTGGTCGCGGTGGCGATCGCCGCCGCGGTGTTCCTGTCGATCCCGACGAGGTACCAGTCCTCGGGCGTGATGGTGCTGACGACGCCCGCGGCGGGCGGCACCTTCTCCGAGAAGGTCAGCCCGCAGGACGCGGTGAAGATCAACCCGCTGCTGGCGTTCGACGGCAGCCTCGCCACCACCTCGCAGATCCTGGCGCAGATCCTGACCGACCCGAAGACCCGCGAGTCGCTGGGCGTCACGGCGTCGTCGGAGCAGAACTTCACCGCCACCGGCGGTGGGCAGAACGGCCCGTTCCTGTTCGTGACCGGGGACGGCAACACCCCGGAGACCGCCGAGGCGATGGTCTCGACGGTGCTGGAGTTCGCCTCCGCGCAGCTGGAGGAGCAGCAGCGGCAGCTGAACGCGCCCACGTCCACGTTCATCACCTCGCAGGTCATCGTCACGCCGACCAAGGCGGAGGCGCAGATCGGCGGGAAGGTGCGCTACGCGGGCGCGGCGCTCGTCGTGATGATGCTGCTGACCACGGCGGCCACGTTCGGCGCGGAGAGCGTGCTGAACCACCGGCAGCGGCGGCGGGACGCGGCGAGCGCGGCCGACGGGGACCCGACCGAGGGCGACGACGACCGCGACCCCGGCCGGGACTCCGAAGCGGACGGCGCGGAGGAGCCCGGTGGTGCGGGTGCTCGCCACGGTGGTGGCCGCCCGGAGGGCCGCCGAGAGCGGGACGACCAAGCGCAGCAGGCGCAACGGGGACAGCAGGGACAGCAGGCACAGCAGGGACTGTCCACTCGGGGCGGTCGGCTGCCCAAGCGGGCTGAGCGGGAGCGCGCCCAGGGGTACGACGACGCGGCGTGGCCGCAGGACGAGCCCGAGCACGCGCACGAGGACCTGGAGGACCGGGGCCTGGAGGACCGGGGCTTGGAGGACCGGGGCCTGGAGGACCGGGGGCCGCAGCGCCCCGGCGGCATCCCCGGTCCGCAGCTGGCGCCCCGGCCCGCGCGGGGGCCGTCGGCGGACGCGACCGTGAAGGTCCAGCCCACCACCGCCAGCGAGCGGACCCTGCGCATCTCGGCCACGCACAACCCCGTCCACCAGGGTTGGCCCGGTACCGAAGAAAACCGGTAGTGGAGCGGATCAGGCAGCGGGCCGACGGGGCGACCCTCGTCTGCCTGTACCTGCTCGCGCTGCTGGCCATCCCGGCGCGCCTGGTGCTGTCGTTCGTGCCGATGACGCTGCCGCCCGCGCTGGTGGTGGCGCTGGTGCTGGGCGTGCTGTGGCTGTCCGCGCAGATGGTCGACACGCTGAACATGGGCAAGGGCCGCAACGCCCTGCGCACCGCCGTGGCGCTCTACCTGGTGCTGCACCTGTGCACGTACGCCGTGGCGACGCGCCGCTTCCTGCCGATCGACGAGCTGACCGTGGCGGACAGCGGCATGGTCCGGATCGTGGCCACGGCCAGCGTCGCGATCTTCGCCTGCGACGCCGTCCGCACGCGGGAGCGGCTCGACCGGGTGATGAAGCTGATCCTGGTGTGCACGGCCGGGATCGCGTTCGTGGGGCTGGTGCAGTTCGGGCTGGGCATCGACCTGGCCGGGTACGTGTCCATCCCCGGTCTGCGCGCGCAGGAGAACGTGTACGCGGCCATGGAGACCCGGTCGATCTTCCGGCGGCCCACCGGGACCACGAACCACCCCATCGAGTACGGGCTGGTGTGCGCGATGTCCGTCGCGATCGGGGCGCACTACGTGTTCCAGTCCCGCGACGAGGGCAGGCCGTACGCGCGCTGGCTGGTGTGCCTGGCCCTGGTCGGCCTCGGGGCGATGACCGCGCTCTCGCGGACCGCGATCCTGGGCATGACCGTCGCCGGGGTGGTCATGGTGGCGACCCTGCCCAAGCGGCGGAAGCTGACCGTGGTGCTGGTCGGCGGCGGGTTCTTCCTCGGGGCGAGCCTGGTCGTCCCAGGGCTGTTCGGCACGTTGCGCGGCATGTTCTCGAACATCAGCGACGACCCGAGCGTGAAGGCCAGGACCTCGGACTACGAGGCGGCGAACGAGCAGATCGCGCTGCACCCGCTGCTGGGCCGGGGGTTCGGGACGTTCCTGCCGACCAAGAACCCGATCCTGGACAACCAGTTCCTGCTGACGATGATCGAGAACGGCTACCTGGGGCTGTTCGCGCTGATCGGGATGTTCCTGGCGGCCTGCTACGCGGTGCTGCGGACGCGGCTGCTCAGCGCGGACGAGAACGTGCGGGGCATGGCCGCCTGCCTGCTGTCGGCGGTGCTGGTGGGCGGGATCGCGTCGGTGACGTTCGACCTGCTGGCGTTCAGCATCGCCACCGGGATGGTGTTCGTGATGCTGGGGCTGAGCGGGGCGGCGCTGCGGATCGCCCAGGCCGAGGCCGCCGAGCGCGACTGGGCGCCCGCGCCGGGACGCGGGCGGCTGGCGGGCAGGCTGAGGACCGCGCCCCGCCTGCGGGGCAGGTCCACCAGGTCCGAGGCCGCCGACGCCGCGGACGGGTGATTGCCGGGTGACCGGCGGGTGACCGCCCGCCGGGTCGGGGAGGCTCCCCGACCCGGCGGGCGGCGCCACGGGGTCTCGGTCGGCCAGGCCCGGCCTGCCGAGAGCGCCGCGCTCGACCGGTCAGGACGCCCGCGTCAACCCGCCGCCGTCCTCCCGGTACGACTTCGCGCAGTCCGGGCAGGTCAGGGCGTCGGTCAGGCGCTGCCCGCACTCGCACACCCACCCCTTCACCCTGGCCGGGTTGCCCGCCACGAACGCGTGCGCCGGGACGTCCTTGGTCACGACCGACCCCGCCGCCGCGAAGGCGTGCGCCCCGATCTCCACGCCGCACACCACCACCGTGCCCGCCCCCAGCGTCGCCCCGCGGCGGACCAGGGTGGTCAGCAGCGCGTCCCCGGTCCGCTTGATCGCGGCCCGCGGTCGCAGGTCGTTCGTGAACAGCACGTTGGGCCCGAGGAAGACCTCGTCCTCGCAGGTCACCCCGTCGAAGACCAGCGTCCCGTTCTTGACCGTCACCCGGTCCCCCAGCACCGCGCTGCCCTCCACGAACGCCCCGTCGCAGATGTTGCAGTCGCGACCGATCCTGGCTCCGGGGAGCACGTGCGCGAACGCCCACACGCGGGTGCCGTCGCCGACGTCCTCGCTCTCGCACAGCCCGTTCGGGTGCACCCGCACCCCGCTCACAGGGCGGCCTTCAGCGCGGCCACCACGCGGTGCTGCTGCTCCTCGGTGATCTCCGGGAACAGCGGCAGGGAGAGGATCTCGGTGGCCACCGACTCGCTCACCGGGAAGTCCCCGGCCCCGTGCCCCAGCGAGGCGAAGGCCCCGGTCAGGTGGACCGGGGTCGGGTAGTGGATGCCCGCGCCGACGCCCGCCTCGTGCAGCGCGGCGAGCACGCGGTCGCGGTTCGGGACCCGGACCACGTACAGGTGCCACACCGGGATGTTGCCCTCCAGCACCTCCGGCGCCAGCACGTCCGGCAGGTCGGCCAGGAGCTCGGCGTACCGGGTGGCCGCGGCGCGGCGGGCCTCGTTCCAGCCCTCCAGCCTGCGCAGCTTCGCGGACAGCACCACCGCCTGCAGGGTGTCCAGCCTGCTGTTGAAGCCCAGCACGCTGTGCTCGTACTTGCGCGGGGAGCCGTGCTCGCGCAGCAGCCGGACCGCCTCGGCCAGCTCGGCGGACGAGGTCAGGACCGCGCCGCCGTCGCCGTAGGCGCCGAGGTTCTTGCCGGGGTAGAAGCTGGTCGCGGCGATCTCGCCCAGCCCGCCCACGGGGACGCCGAAGCGGGAGGCGCCCTGGGCCTGCGCGGCGTCCTCCACGACCGGGACGCCGGGGGCGGCGGCCCGGACCAGCTCCACCGGGGCGGCCTGGCCGTAGAGGTGCACGGGCAGGACGGCCCTGGTGCGGTCGGTCAGCGCGGCCGGGATCTTCTCCGGGTCGATCAGGCCGGTCGCGGCCACGCAGTCGACCAGCACGGGGGTCGCGCCGGTGCGGGCGACGGCCTCGGCGGTCGCGATGAAGGTGTTGGCGGGCAGGACGCACTCGTCGCCGTGGCCCACGCCGAGCGCGCGCAGCGCCAGCTCGATGGCGTCGGTGCCGTTGGCGACGCCGACGCAGTGCGCGACGCCCTGGTAGTCGGCGAACTCGGACTCGAACGCCGCCACCTGCGGGCCCCCGATGAACGCGGTGCGCTCCAGCACCGCGGCCCACCCCTCGGCGACCTCGTCGGCGACCTGGGCGTGCTGAGCGCGCAGGTCCACCAGCGGGATGTCGATCACGTGCGGTTCCCCTCTCGAAGGATTCGCCTGGCCGGGACGCCCGCCCAGACCTCGCCCGCGGGCACGTCGGCCAGCACGACCGCTCCCATGCCCACGACGGCCCCCGCGCCGATCGTGAGGCCCTCCCGGACGGCTGCGCGCTGTCCCAGGTAGGCGCTCTCCCCGACGCGGACCGCCCCACCCAGCGACGCGCCGCCTGCGAAGGTGACCCCGTCGCCGACCTCGTCGTCGTGGGTGATGATCACGTGCGGCATGGCGACCACGTGCGCGCCCAGGCGCAGCGGGGTGGTCACCACGACGCCGGCGAGCAGGACCGTCCCCGGACCGGCGGAGCACCCGGGGGCGACGTGCGCGCCGGGGTGCGTGATCGTGCCGTACCGGTCCTGCTCGAGGCCGAGCTTCCTGGCCAGCGCGAGCCGCCCCAGTGGGCGGCGGGCGCTGGCGACGCACACCACGACGGCGGCATCGGGGTGCTCGTGCACGAGCTCGGAACCGCCCAGCACGGGCAGGCCGTCGAGGGCCTGCCCGTGCTTGGTCGGATCGTCGTCGAGCGCGCCGAGCGGTGCCCACTCCTCCGGTGCGAGGCGGGCGGCGGCGAGCACCTCGCGCGCCAACCCCCCTCCCCCGACCAGCAGCAGCGGTCGCGGCGTCATGCGGCCCCTCTTCCTCAGGCGGTCGTGAAGACCACGTCCACCCAGTAGTTGTTGCCCTGGTAGCTGTTCGTCGGGAACCCGCCGCCCGGCTGGAAGAGGCCGTTGCGGCTGAGCTCGTCGGTGGCGGGCGAGGACAGCTTCGGCGTGTCCACGGCGTAGCCGCCGAAGTAGCCCTGGTTGATCGCGAAGTGCCCGTTGGGGGCGCTGTAGGAGGCGATGTACGTCGTCCCCGCGGTCACCTGGAGCGGCTCGTCGAAGGTGAGCGTCTGCCAGCCGGTGGCGGTCTCGTTCGCGAACGCGCCGGTCTTGAGCGGGGTCCCGTCGGTGCTCCACACCGTGCCGGTGTGGGTGCCGGTGTTGCCCGCGCCCTTGTAGAACCGCACGCCGGTGACCTTCCCGTCGGCCTTCGGGGTGAACCGCACGCCGAGCTCGTAGCTGCCGCCGTCGTCGGCCGAGGTGGTCGACGGGACGGTGGCCGCGCTGAACAGCGAGCACGGGCAGGTCTGGTCGGCGGACGTGGTGAACGACCAGGTGAGCGGTTCGGCCATGATGTTGCCACCGTCGTCGGCCGCGCGCGCGGTGACGACGTGCCTGGTCGTCGGGGCGAGGTCGGCCTTCGGCGTCCAGCTGACGGTGCGCCGGTCCCCGGAGAGGGTGATCGTGCCGTCGATCCTGGCGCCGCCGCCGTCGGTGACCGCGAACTGGGTGTTGTTGGCCTCGACGGGCTCGTCGAAGCTCGCCGTCACGGTCGGCCGCGCCTCGACGCCGGTCGCGCCCGCCAGCGGGGTGTTGCCGGTGGCGACGGGCGGGGTGGTGTCGCTGCTGGGCGTGTAGACGACGTCCACCCAGTAGTTGTTGCCCTGGTAGGACACGGTCGGGAAGCCGCCGCCCGGCTGGAACACGCCGTTCGGGCTGCCGTCCCCGGTGCGGGGCGCGGTGAGCGGCGGCGCGTCGACGCCGGTGGCCTGGAAGTAGCCCTGGTCGATCGCGTAGTGCCCGTTGGGGGCGGTGTACGAGGCGACGTAGGTCAGGCCGGGCGCGACGGTCACCGGGTTGGTGAACACCAGGGTCTGCCAGCCGGTGGCGGTCTCGTTGACGAAGGCGCCGGTGGCCATGCGGGAGCCGGTGGAGGTCCACAGGGAGCCGGTGTGGGTGCCGGTGTTGCCCGCGCCCTTGTAGAAGCGCACGCCGGTGATCTGGCCGCTCTGCGTCGGGGTGAACCGGACGCCCAGCTCGTAGCTGCCGCCGTCGTCGGCCGAGGTGGTCGACGGGACGGTGGCCGCGCTGAACAGCGAGCACGGGCAGGCGGCGGTGCGGGTGGTGGTGAAGGACCACTCGGCGGGCGCGGTCATCGCGTTGCCGTTGGCGTCGGCGATCAGGGCGCTGGCGCCGTAGCGGGTGTTGGGCTGGAGCTTGCCGGTGGGCGTCCAGGTGAGGGTCTTCTGGTCGCCGGACAGGGACACCTCGCCGTGCAGCTTGGCGCCGCCGGGGTCGGTGAGCCAGACCTGCGCGGAGGCCGGGTCGACCGGCTCGTTGAAGGTCAGCGCGAGCGGCGCGGCGAGCGCCACGTCGGTGGCGTTCGGCGCGGGCGTGCGCCCGTCCAGGGTCGGCGGGGTGGTGTCGCCGTTGAGGCCGTTGCGGAAGACCACGTCGACCCAGTAGTTGGCGGAGTTGTAGCTGGCGTTCGGGAAGCCGCCGCCGGTGCCGTAGCGGAAGACGCCGTTGGGGCCGTCGACGCCTGCGGCGAGGGCGCGCAGGGCGCCGTAGGCCGCGGTCTGGCCGTTGAAGTAGCCGGGCGTGACCGCGTAGTGGCCCTTGGGCGCGTAGTACGACACCACGTAGGTGGTGTTGGCCTGCACGACCACGGGGGAGGCGAAGGTCAGGGTCTGCCAGCCCGAGGTGCTCTCGCCGGTGAAGACGCCGGTGGCCAGGAGCTTGCCGGTGGCGTCCCACAGGGAGCCGGTGTGGGTGCCGGTGTTGTTCGCGCCCTTGAAGAAGCGGACGCCCAGCACCTCGCCCTTGCCGTTGAAGCGGACCTTGGCGCCCAGTTCCACGGGGGTGGCGTCGTCGGCGCTCTGCGTCTCGGGCGAGGCGAAGTCGTCCCACACGGTGCAGGGGCAGGCGGCCGGGCGGTGCGAGCCGGTGGTGAAGGTCCAGGTGTGCTCGGGCGTCTGGTTGCCCGCGGCGTCCCTGACCCGCACGGAGGCGGTGTAGGTGGTGCCGGTGCGCAGCTCGGCGCTTGGCGTGAACTGGGCGGTCTTGCCGTCGCCGGTGACCGAGGTGGCTCCCGCGACCTGGCCGTCCGGGCCGGTGAGGGTGAACTGGGTCGAGGCCGGGTTGAGGCCCTCGTCGTAGGCGGCGGACAGGGTCGGGGTGAGGCCGACGCTGGCCGAGGACGAGACGGGGCTGGTGGAGACCAGCTCGGGCGCGCGGGTGTCGGGGCCGGGGTCCGGGGCCCACACCACGTCGACCCAGTAGTTGGTGTCGAGCGAGCTGCGGTTCGGGAAGCCCGCGCCGCCGCGGAAGACGCCGTTGGCGTTGCCGAGGTCGCCGGGCGCGCCGCTGGGGCGCACGGTCTGCGGCGCGGTCAGCGGCTCCAGGTAGCGGGAGGAGAAGCTGAAGTACTCCGGGTCGGAGGCGAAGTGGCCGGTGGGCGACAGGTAGGACACGACGTAGGTGGTGTTCTTGTCGACCTTCACCGGGATCGGGAACGCCAGGGTCTGCCAGCCGCTCGCGGTCTCGCCGGTGAACGTGCCGGTCGCCAGCTGGCGGCCGTCGGCGGTCCACAGGGTGCCGACGTGGGTGCCGGTGTCGTTGGGGCCCTTGTAGAAGCGCACGCCGCGCACGTAGCCGTCGGTGTTGGACTGCCACTTCACGCCCAGCTCCAGGGCGCCGCTGTCGGCGTTGTCCGGGTTCTTGGGCTTGTCGGCGTCGGTCCACAGGCCGCACGGGCAGGTGCGGGCGCCGACGCCGGGGGTGGCGGAGACGGGGCTGGACAGGTTGAGCGAGTCGTCGACCGCGCGGACCTGCAGGGTGGCGGGTCCCGACTTGGTCGGGGTGTAGGTGTAGCTCCAGGCGCTCTGGCCCGCGAGCCAGTTCGCCGGGTGCCAGCGGGTGCCGCCGTCGGTGGAGACCTCGACGCCGGTGACCTGGCCCGCCGCGTCGGTGACGGTGCCGGAGAAGGTGTAGGCGGCGCCGACGGTGGAGATGGCGGGCACCGAGGTGAAGGCGGCGGTGGGCGCCTGCTTGTCGGTGATGCCGTCGGTCTGGGTCAGGCCGGTCCGCAGGGTCGCGGCCTTCACGCCCATGTCGGCCAGGAAGTTGACCGTGGCCTGCTGCATCCGCACGTCGGAGGTGGGCGTGTTGGTGAGGAAGGCGTGGTCGTCGTCCAGGCCCCAGGCCCACTGCACGGTGCCCGCGCCGAACACCAGCGCGCCGCTCGTCTGGTCCTTGTAGTAGGTCAGGGCGTGCGTGGCGGTGTCGGGGGTGTAGTGGTCGCCGTAGTTCTGGAGCACGTACGGGCCGTCGAGCATGGCGACGGTGGTGCGGGAGAACTGGCCGACGCCCGCGGGCTGGAAGCCGTTGTCCGGCACGACGTTCCACTCGTAGCCGAGGGTGCCTGGCTGGAACGTGTAGGTGCTGCCCGCGGCCATGGTCTGCAGGTCGGTGTTGCGCCAGAGGCGCATCTTCCCGTACTGCGCGGGGACCTGGAGCGAGTCGTCGCGGCGGCCGTTGACGACGAAGATGTTGCCCAGCAGGGAGTTCTCCGGCCTGCCGCCGTCCTGCTCGGGGAAGCGCGGGTCGCGCCAGGTGCCGGTCCAGTCCGGGAGGCCGTCGTTCTGGGTGCCCTTGGTCTCCTTGAAGGAGGCGATGGTGCGCCAGTCGCGCTTCGTGCCGAACTTGCTGGCCTCCCAGCGGGTCTTCCAGAAGATCTCGTTGCCGGTGAGGAAGGCCAGGTGCACGCCCGCCGCGCGGGCCGCCTCGACGCTGGCGCGCTGCTCGTTCGACCAGTACTCGTCGTGGCCGACGGCCATGAAGACCTTCTGCTTCTTGATCAGCTCACCGCGCCGGGCGCTGTCGACGTCGGTGGTGTAGGTCAGGTCGTAGCCGTTGGACTCCAGGAAGCGGAGCATCGGGTACTCGGCGTTGAAGATGAAGTTCTCGTCGCCGTCGCCGCCGGTGTAGGGGCGGTTGTAGCTGACCTTGTAGGCCTGGCCGCCCTGGCCGGGGCCGTCGCCGAAGTAGAGGCTATTGCCACCGTAGCGGTTGTAGGCGACCCAGGTGGAGTCCGAGGTCTGGAACATGACCTTGCCGGTGGCGGTGTCGTCGCGGACGACGAACGCCAGCTCGTTGACGGCGGGCTGGTCGGCGGGGACGTCGGTGCGGCTCATCCGGGCGTAGTAGATGCCGGAGACGGCGTCCTGCGGGACGGTCCACGTGGTGGAGACGGCCCAGTTGCCGCAGTCGATCAGCGCGGTGCCGGTCGGGTAGGTCGGCATCGGCGTGGTGTCGCGGTCGCAGGCGGGCTGGTTCTGCGGGGTGGTGCGGGTGGTGCTGCCCATCAGGCGGGCGCCCGAGCCGCCGTAGTAGCCCAGGCGGTAGAGGTCGATCCGGTAGGAGGTCGCCGGGGTGAGCATCTTGAACTCGACGGTCTCGCCGGGCGCGTAGCTGATGTCGGTGGTGAACCCGAGGATCGAGTCGTCCTTGGAGGTGACCTGCCAGTCCGTCGCGCCCTGCTTGGTGTTCTCGCAGACGATCTTGTTGGCGACCGGCGCGTCGCAGGGTCCCGCCGCACGGGCGGTGGCCGCGGTGAACACGACGATCGGCACGATTCCGCTCGCGACCACCAGGACGGCCAGCAGCCCTCTCAGCAGACGCCCCGCTATCGACCCCACCATCGACAACTCAACTCCTCGAATGCACACGGTAGTGCGGCAGTCACTACTCCCCGTAGTGCAACCTTGTTGCTCCGAAAGTCGCCTATCAGCTGCAACTTGTTACGCACCAATGCATCTCGGTTGGATGACAACACGGTGGAAAATCTGATCCACTACTCAGAGTGACGACATGGGGGTAGTCGAAAGCCGGCGACCGGGGTGGGTCCCCCGGTCGCCGGACTCCTCCGGCGGTCCGGTCCGCTAGGCGGTGGCGGCGGACAGCGCGGCGACGACCTCGTCCTGCTCCTCGTCGGTCAGCCCGACGAAGTGCGGCAGCAGGACGTGGTCGGCGGCGACCTTCTCGGTGACCGGCAGCACCGGGTTGTGCTCACCGGCGTGGTACACGGGCTCCAGGTGGCAGGCGGTGATGCGGCGGGTGGCCACGCCCCGCTCGGCCATGGCGGTCATGACGGCCATGCGCTCGTGCCGGACCAGGCGCACCAGGTACGACTGGTAGACGTGGCCGAGGCCCTCGGGCTCGAAGGGCGTCACGACGGCGTCGTTGCCCTTCAGCAGCTCGTCGTAGCGCGCGGCCAGCGAGCGGCGGGTCTTGACCACGTGGTCCAGCTTGCCCAGCTGCACCACGCCCACCGCGGCCTGGATGTCGGTCATCTTGTAGTTGAAGCCCACCTCGTCGTAGCTCTCGGCGATGACCGCCGTCGAGGTGTGCCTGGCCAGCGTGGACACCGAGGCGGCGTGCGCGCGCAGCGCCCGCAGCTTCGCGGCCCACTCGTCGCTGTCGGTGGTGACGACGCCGCCCTCGCCGGTGGTGAGGATCTTGCGGGCGTCGAAGCTGAACACGGTCAGGTCGCTGATCGCGCCCAGCCGCACGCCGTCGATCGTGGCGCCGTAGGCGGGCGCCGCGTCCTCGACCAGGAACAGGCCGTGCTTGTCGGCGATCGCCCGCAGCGCCTTGAGGTCGGCGGGCAGCCCGATCTGGCTGGCGGGCATGATCGCCCTGGTGCGCGGGGTGATCAGCTGCTCGACGTGCGCGGGGTCGATGTTGTAGGTGCGCTCGTCGATGTCGGCGAACACCGGCGTGGCGCCGGTGTAGCGGATCGAGTTCGGCGTGGCGATGAAGGTGAACGACGGGCAGATGACCTCGTCGCCCTCGCCGATGCCGAGCGCGGCCAGCGCGAGGTGCAGGCCGGTGGTGGCGCTGTTCACGCTGACCGCGTGCTTCGCGCCGACCTGCTCGGCGACCTGCTGCTCGAACTTGCCCGCGCGCGGGCCGACCGACAGCCAGCCGGAGCGCACGGCCTCGGCGGCGGCGTCCGCCTCCTCCTGGCCGACGTACAGGCGGGTGATGGGGATCATCGCTGCGCTCCCTGGAGTTCGTCCTGCCACCACGCGACGAGGCGGGTGAGTCCTTCGTGGAGGGACGTGGTCGCCTCGAACCCGATGCGGTCCTTGGCGGCCTCGGTGGAGGCGAGCCTGCGCGGGACGGCGTTGACCTTGCGCTCCGGGCCGTGCTCGGGGCGCAGGTCGGACCGGCCCATGACCTCCAGCAGCGCGTCGGCGAGCTGCGCGAGCGAGGTCTCCACGCCGGAGGCGACGTTGAAGATCTCGTCCGAGGCCTCGCTCTTCGCCGCGAGCACGTTGGCCCGCGCGATGTCGGTGCTGTAGACGAAGTCCATGGTCTGGCTGCCGTCGCCCAGGATCAGCGGCGGCGTGCCCTCGGCGATGCGCTCCATCCAGCGCACCAGGACCTCGGTGTAGACGCCGAAGACGTCCATGCGGGGGCCGTAGACGTTGAAGTAGCGCAGGCCCACGTAGTCCAGGCCGTGCATCTCGTTGAAGCTGCGCAGCAGGCCCTCGTTGTAGACCTTCGCGGCCCCGTAGAGGGTGCGGTTGCCGAACGGGTGGTGGTCCTCCTCGGTGGGGAAGACCTCGGCCAGGCCGTAGACCGACGCCGACGAGGCGGCGACGACCTTGGTGACCTTCTTCTCCACGGCGGCCTCGAGCACGTTGAACGTGCCGGTGGCCAGCACGTCGTGCGCCAGCCGGGGCTCCTCGGCGCACTGGGTGATCCGGATGGCGGCCTGGTGGAACAGCAGGTCGACACCGTCCATCGTGGACTTGACCAGCTCCACGTCGCGGATGTCGCCCTCGACGAAGCGGACCTTGCCGCTGGCCTCGGCGGTGGCGAGGTTGGCCATGCGGCCCCGCACCAGGTTGTCCAGCACGACGATCTCGGCGACGCCCTCGTCGACGAGCTGGTCGGCGATGGTCGAGCCGATGAGGCCGGCGCCGCCGGTGATCAGGACGCGCGCGTCACGCAGGTTCACGCTTCAACTCCGTGGTGGAAGGCCGGGTTCTCCAGGTAGGCGGCGAGGCTCGGGTTGGCCGAGTCCTTCGCGGACAGCGTCGGGTCCTCGACCGGCCACGGGATGCCCACGTCCGGGTCGTCCCAGGCCAGCAGGCCCTCGGCCTCGGGGGTGTGGAAGCCGGTGGTCTTGTACTGGACCTCGGCGACGTCGGACAGCACCGCGAAGCCGTGCGCGAAGCCCGGCCCCATCAGCAGCTGGGTGCGGTTGGTCGCGGACAGCTCGATCCCGAACCACTTGCCGAAGGTCGGCGAGCCGACCCGGATGTCGACCACCACGTCCCAGATCGCGCCGGCGGTGCAGCGCACCAGCCGGTGCTGCGGGGCGAGCCCGGTCTGGAAGTGCAGGCCGCGCAGCACCCCCCTGCTGGACCGGGAGTGGTTGTCCTGCACGAAGTCCAGGTGCAGCCCGTGCTGCTCCCAGCGGCGCTTGCTGTAGGACTCGAAGAAGAAGCCGCGCTCGTCCTCGAACCACTCGGGCTGGACCACGCGCACGCCGTCGATCTCCGTCGGCGTGACCGTCATGTCCATGCCCTGCTTGGGGGTGACCACCCCGCTCATGCAACCGCCTCTTCCCACTCGGCCGGGCGCCGCGCGTCCCGGACCCTCACGAACTCCCCGCCCCCGACGAGGCTCGCCGAGGCCGCCTCAAGGATGGCCAGCACGCGCAGCCCCGACCAGCCGTCGGTCAGGGGAGCGCGCTTCTCGGTGATGGACGCCGCGAACTCAGCCATGACGCCGCGCAGGGCCTCGCGCTCGGGCAGCGCGGGCGCGACGGTCTCGCCGCGGCGGTAGGAGATGATCGCCTGCCTGCGCTCGGCCTCGCCCAGGTCGGCCGGGGTGAGGTCGGCGCCGCGGTCGTGCACGGAGATCCGCTGCACGATGTTCAGGTCGTCCCACACGACGGTGCGGCGCGAGCCGCCGACGATCATCGTGCGGATCTTGGTGGGCGAGAGCCAGTTGACGTGCACGTGCGCCAGGACGCCGTCGGACAGCTCCAGGGTGAGGTGCCCGATGCAGGCGCGGCCGGCGCCGATCGGGTCGGAGCCGTGCGCGGCCACGCGGGTGACGCGCACGCCGTCGGGCAGGATCGCGTCGAAGATCGACAGGTCGTGCGGGGCCAGGTCCCACAGCACGTCCACGTCCGGCTGCACCAGGCCCAGGTTGACCCGCACCGAGTCCAGGTACTGGACCGTGCCGATCTCGCCGGAGCGCACCAGGTGGCGCAGGTGCTGCACGGCCGGGGTGTAGCAGAAGGTGTGGTCGAGCATGAGGGTCAGGCCGCGCTCCTCGGCCTCGCGGACCAGCCGGTGGCCGTCCGCGTAGTTGGCCGCGAGGGGCTTCTCCACCAGCACGTGCTTGCCCGCGCGCAGGGCGGCCATCGCGACCGGCAGGTGGGTGGCGGCCGGGGTGGCGATGGCGACCGCGTCGACGGCGGGGTCGGCCAGCACCTCCTCCAGCGAGCCGGACACGCGGACCGTGGAGTAGCCGCCGAGGACCCGGTGGGCCTTGTCGGTGTCCAGGTCGCACAGGTAGCGCAGCGTCATGGCCGGGGTCGCCTGGGCGTTGCGCACCAGGTTCGGGCCCCAGTAGCCGGCGCCGATGACGGCGACGCCGATCGGCTGGTCCATCCGGTTCTCCTCAGCGGTCATCAGTAGGCCCCCTGACCGCCGAAGACGGCGCGGAAGGTCTTCCACAGGATCAGCGCGTCCAGCGCGAGCGACCAGTCCTCCACGTACCGCAGGTCGAGCCGCACGGACTCCTCCCACGACAGGTCGCTGCGCCCGGAGACCTGCCACAGGCCGGTCAGGCCGGGCTTGACCAGCAGCCTGCGCCGCACGTCGGGGCCGTACTTGGCGCTCTCCTCGGGCAGCGGCGGCCGGGGACCCACCAGCGACATGGTCCCTCCGAGCACGTTGAGCAGCTGGGGCAGCTCGTCCAGCGAGTAGCGGCGCAGGACGCGGCCGACGCCGGTCACCCTCGGGTCGCGGCGCATCTTGAACAGCACGCCGGAGCCCTCGTTGACCGACTGGAGCTGCGAGCGCAGCGCGTCGGCATTGGTCACCATCGTCCGGAACTTCAGGATCGTGAAGGGAACGCCGTCCTTGCCCACGCGGCTCTGCCTGTAGAGCACCGGGCCCCGGCTGTCGATCATGATCGCGACGGCCACGGTCAGCAGGACGGGCGCGAACAGGGTGAGCAGCACCGCCGAGCCGAGGCGGTCGAAGGTGGCCTTGACCACGCGGCGGAAACCGGTGAAGACCGGCTCGGACACCCGCAGCAGCGGCATCCCGAGCACGCCGGTGACGTGCAGGCGCGGTCCGGCGAAGTCCATCAGCGCGGGCGCGACGACCATCTCGGTGCCGGAGCCCTCCAGGTCCCAGGCGAGCTGCTGGAGGCGCTTGGGCGTCCAGTAGGCGTCGGGGGTGACCGCGACGATGCGGTAGCCGCCCCGGCGCACCTGCTCGGCCAGCTCGCCGAAGCGGCCGACCACGGGGATGCCGTCCAGCTCGACGCCCATCTCGGCGCGGCCGTCGACGGTGCAGACCGCGTCGACGCGCCAGCCCAGGTGCGGGGCGCGGCGGGTGCGGCCGATCAGGTCCTTGACGGTGTCGACGTTGCCCGCGGCCAGCACCGGCAGCAGGCAGCGGCCCTCACCGCGGGCGCGGTGCAGCGGGCGGCGCAGGGCGTAGCGGACCGGGAAGGCGACCAGGGCGATGGCCGGGCCGACCAGGAACACCCAGCTCCGGCCGCCGGGCAGGCTGACGGCCAGCGCGCCGAGGCCCATGACCACGACCGCCGAGCCGATCGCGCGGCCCAGTCTTCGGAACTCCTCGGCGCCCTGGCCGAGGACGGACGCGCTCCACACCCGGTTCACGCACAGCGAGCCCACGACCACCGCGAAGGTGACCGCTTCGAGGGCGACGAGGTGCAGCGGGCCGAACGTGACGTGGTTGACCGACATGAGGTAGCCGGCCAGCAGGACCACCAGGAGGGTGCAGAGCAGGTCGGCGGCGATGACGCTGCGCCGGTACGCGGGTTCCCAGCGGTTCACCGGCGGTTGCGCGGGCGAGTGGGAGTGCGGCTGCTGCTGCGCGGTCGGTCGGGCTCGGTGGGCTGCGGTGCGACGTGTGCTCCTCGTGCGGTGGGTAGGCGCCACCCCGACGACGGCTCTGCGTCGCGTGGGCTGGACCTGCTCGCTCATCGTGGTAGCTCCCCCGGTTCGGGCGATCCGGACTTGCACGTTCGCAGGACATCCCCGACAGACCCCGCGCGCTGTGTTGGCAAATGCGCCGGGGCGATTTCTCGTCTCGGCAAACCGTGATTCGCTGAGCCGGGCGCGGACGTTACACGGACAGTGAAGGGCGTCGGCGGGTGCGATTCCTCACGGGGAGCTGCGACCACCCAGGCGGGTCAGCGGGTGACGTCGGGTCACGGATCATGACCTGTGGAAAACCCTTACCGGTGGAGGTCGGAGGCCGTCCACAGTGGTCGGACGTGTGGTGCGCGCGCGTGGGCACATCCATCGGCGATGGGCCTGGTTCCGTTACAGGGCGTTTTGACGGGTGGGATGAAACGTTCCGTTAATGCCGGACAAAGGCTCCCGAAGGGGCAACTCGGCCAGCGCGCGTGGCGGCCCGCAGTCACCCATTCACAGAGCGAACGCGCCTATTCGGCGCAACGGTCGCAGGCGTGGGGCAAATCTCACGCCGATCACTCCGCCGAAGGCGCGTGAGGCAGTTCACAAGGGGAAACCCGGAATGGAGTGCGCGGTTACCGGGAGGGGATGGGACATATGCGCAGCGCGATTGCGCGGGTGTGGGCGGCGGGAGGCGCGGGGGTGGTGCGGGCGGAGCAGCGGGAAGGGGCTCTCCGGGCGATCCAGCCGGCCTCCGGGGGCCGAGGGGGCCGGTGATCAGGGGCCGCATTTCGCGGTGCGGACCAGCGGGGGCGGGGGAAGCCGCACTACCGCGGAGAGGGCGGAGGGTGGAGCGGGGGCGTCCGGGTGGGGGCAATGCGGGTTCGGGGGTGGATTTGAGGGGGTGCGGGGCGGCATGAGGGGGTGGCGCTTCGAGGGTGCTCGGGGCGGCCCCTGGAAGTGCTCGGGGTGTGGATCTTGGTTTGGGCACGTGGGCGCACGGGTGGGCGGGGGCGTGCGGGGGCGTGACCGGGCGGACGCGGGCCGGGCGCGGCGGGTGTGGGCCGGAGGCGGTCGTGGGCCGGGGGCGAGGGCCGGGCGCGATGGGTGCGGGCCGGAGGCGGTCGCGGGCCGGGGGGCGAGGGCCGGGCGCGGTCTGAGCCGGGGTGGGTCGGGCGCGCGTGGGGGTGGTCGGAGCCGGGAGGCGGGCTCCCGGCTGCGGCTCGGTGTTCGGTGCTTGGTGTTCGGCGTTCGGCGGGTGCGGCTCGGGTCAGCCTGCGTCGGTGTCGACGGCCGCGTCGGCACCGGCGTCGGCACCGGCCTGGGTGGTGCGCGCGACCAGGCGGGCCTTCTCTCCGTCGACCGCGACGACGTCGCCGTTCTTGAGCTGCGCGCCGCGCCGGGACTCGGGCCGTCCGTTGACCGTGACCTCGCCCTCCTCGACGAGTTCCCTGGCGTGGGCGCCGTGCTCGGCCAGGCCCGCCAGCTTGAGGAACTGGCCGAGCCTGATCATGTCGTCGGCGATCTCCACTTCGCGGATGCGCATTGACCCATCCTCCCCCACCGTGCTCGCGCCGCCTCCCGCGCGGGTCGGTAACGAGGAATCCACGAGGTCGAAACGCGGCCGTCACGGGCCGTGCGTGGTTCGGATTACCTTCACCCAGGTGAGCACAGCCAGCTCGGATCGTGGTCCGGAGGGCGGTCGCAAGCGCCGTCGCTCGTTGCGCGGTGGTGGGGTGGGCTCCACGGGGGCCCGCTTCGGGTCCGCCGCGCTGCAGCGCGAACTGGAGGAGGACGGGCTCCCCGAGGACGACCCGGCCCCGCCCAAGCGCAGGCGGCGCTCGCTGCGCGGCGGGGGCGTGGGGAGCACCGGGGCGCGGTTCGGGTCGGCCTCGTTGCGGCGGAGCCTGGACGTGGACCCCGGCGAGGACGCCGCGGCGGTGGTGGCCGCCCCCGACGAGGGGGAGCGCACCGCGCCGTTCGAGGTGCCGCCCGCCGAGGAGTTACCCGAGCCCCGCGAGTCGGACTGGGGCTTGCCCGAGGTGCCGCTGTCCCGGACGTCCCCGGACGACCGGTGGGCGGCGGGCGACCGGTGGGCCGGGTCGCTGCCGGTGTCCGGTTCGGGGTCCGCTCCCCCGGTGGACGAGCCGGGGGCGGACGGGGGTTCGCTGGTGCGGCCGTACGCGCGGACCGGCGGGCGCACCTCGGTCCGGCACGACCTGCGCCTGGAGACCCTGGTCTCCGCGGCGAACCCGCTGCTCGCGGCGGGGGTGGAGCAGCGCGCGATCGTGGAGCTGTGCACCGCGCCCCGGTCGGTGGCCGAGGTGTCCGCGCTGCTGTCGGTGCCACTGGGCGTGGCCAGGGTGCTGATCAGTGACTTGATCGAGTTAGGCGCGGTGACCACGCACGAGGGAACGGGGTCACCGTCCGGGGTCGACCTGGCCCTGATGGAGCGGGTGCTCAGCGGGTTGCGGAAGCTCTGAGCGGAAGTCCCGGAAGATCGCGACGAGGTCGTCCAGCCGGTACCCGGCGTTGAGGCCGCTCGGGTTCGGCAGCACCCACAGCGGCGCGCAGGCGAGCGCGACGTCCTGCGGCCCGACGACGGCGCGCGGACGCCGGAAGGCCACCCGGTAGGCGCTCACCCCGACGACCGCGACCGCACCGGGCCGGTGCCGCTCGACGAGCCCGGTGAGACGCCCGGCCCCCGCGACCAGCTCGGCGGCCCCCAGCTCGGCGGCCCGCGCGGTGGGACGCGCGACGAGGTTCGTGAGCCCGATGCCGAACACGGGCAGCAGCGCCTGCTCGGAGGGCGCGAGCAGGCGAGGGGTGAACCCGGCGAGGTGCAGCACGCGCCAGAACCGGTTGCCGGGCCCCGCGTAGTGGTGCCCGGTGACGGCGGACCGCCCACCGGGGTTGATGCCGCACAGCAGCGCGGACAGACCGGGGGCGAGGAGGTCCGGCAGCGGACCGGGATCGGGGGCGGGCTCGGCGGCGGGGCCGGAAGCGGCATCACGCGCGGAGGCGGAGGCGGAAGCGGAGGGATCGGGGCCGGAAGCGGCGTCACGCGCGGGGCGGGGGGCGCTCCCCTCGGGCGGGGTTCGCCCCGACGGGGTTCCGGTCATGCGGGGCACGCTAGCCGGCCCGCCCGGCACCGGCCCACCCGGCTCGGCTTCACCCTCGCTTGCGGGGTTTCGCCTGGTTGTCGTCGCGGCCACGCAGCACCGCGACCAGCGCGAACCCGAGCACGATCACCGCGCCCACCCCGATCCACAGCCAGGCGGGCATGTCCTCGTTCTCGTCGCCCGCCCGGTTGTCGACCGTGCTGCCGGTGGTCGGGCTCTCGCCGGTCGAGAACAGGGTCGGGGCGGCGGTCTGCTGCTCTCCGGGGCTGTTGGGCTCGCCCGCGCCGGTCTGGCCGTCGTCGCCGAGGTCCAGGCGGAAGGAGAGCTTCCCGGTGGCGTCGTGGCCGTCCTCGGAGCGCACGCGCCAGGACGCGGTGGTGACGCCTGCCCGCGCGGTGGCCGGGTCGAGCTGGACCACGAGCGAGTTGCCGTTGACCAGCACGGAACGCGGCTGCCACGCCTTGCCGTCCTGGCCGGTGACGCCCACCTCCGAGCTCTCGGCGGGCACGGGTTCGCTGAACACGAGCGTGATCCGGTCGGGCGCGGCGGTCAGCACGGCGCCCGAGGCCGGGTCGCTGGAGACCAGCTCGGCGTGCGCGGACGCGGGCGCGGGAACCGCTGCGCCCAGCACGACCAGGCAGGCCAGGAGCGCCGGGATGACCAGACGGGGCATCCGCCAGTTCTACCGCGCCCGCGCGAGGGCCGCCCGTCGCGCGGACGGCCGCGCGGAGCGGGCCGCAGGGCCGTGACCAGCGACGGGACCGGTAAGCGCGCGAGCGGAGAACCAGCCGACCGGCGACACGCGCGCGACGCGGCGCGGGCAGCCGACGGGCGCGGGCAGCCGACGCCCCGGCGGTCCACCCGCCGGACCAGGGCGCCCGGCCCCACCGGGCACCCGCGCCCGGCGGGCACGAGCGGTCGCGCCCGGCCACCGCCTGCCGCGGGACGCGACCGGTGGCGGCGCGCTCCCGGACCGGGTTCCGGCTAGCGCGAGGGCGGGGTCATGCCCTGCCCGTCTCCCTGCTGCCCGTTGCCCTGCTGCCCGTTGCCCTGCTGCCCACCGGGGAACTGCCCCTGCCCGCCGCCGTCCTGCCCGCCGGGGAACCCGCTCTGCCCGCCCCGCTCCGTGATCGCGTCCGCCGTCGACCTCCCGTCGCTCCCGGCCGTGGACACCACGGTCACGCTGTCCCCCACCGCGAGGTCGTCCAGCCCCGAGCCGCCGCCGTCCTGGTTCCGCGCCCCCGACCCGGCCGACAGCACCCTGAACACCGTGTCCGCGTCCACCACGTAGGTCTTCGCGTACCCGTCCGCGCTCGTGACCGAGATGCTCCCGTCCCCCACCTCGGTGACCTCGCCGACCTGGAACTCCCCGTGCTCGCTGTCCCCGAACGGGGACGCGGCGGACAGGCCGCCGCCGTCGCCGCCCACCATCCCCGGCATCCCCATCCCCCGGCCGCCCATGGCGTTCTGCCCCGACGACTCGCTCCCGCTCGCCGCGTAGATGACGCCCCCGCCCACGGCGGCGATGCCCACGGCGATCGCGACGGCCGCGAGGGTCTTGCGCCCGGTCCACGGCGGACCGGCGGGGGTCTGGCCCGGCTGCGGCTCCTCGCCCCAGGTCGGGTTCTCGGTGTTGGTCGTCATGGCGGCAAAGGTGGCGGCTGCGCCTGTGCGCGAGCTGTGCGCGCTGTGGGTGCCGCCTGTGCGTCTGGCGGGCGACCCCGGACGGGTGAGCCCCGCACCCCCGACCACCCGCGGCGACGTTGCTCCGCGCGGGCGAGCCTGCCGCACAGCTGCTACACAGGACCGTCACAGGAGCGCCTCAAGCGGGTCGCCGATGATCGGAGGGTGCGCCCAGTGACACCAGGGAACAGCTCCCCCGAACTCCGCCGCCCCGACGGCAGCCCCGTGCGGGTGCTGGTCGTCGACGACGAGTCCACGTTGGCCGAGCTCATGACGATGGCCCTGCGGATGGAGAAGTGGGAGGTGCGCACCGCGCTGGACGGCACGTCCGCCGTGCGGGTGGCGCGCGAGTTCCGCCCCGACGCCGTGGTGCTGGACGTCATGCTGCCCGACTTCGACGGTCTGGAGGTGCTGCGCCGGATGCGCACCGAGGCGCCGACGCTGCCGGTGCTGTTCCTGACGGCGAAGGACGCCGTCGAGGACCGCATCGCCGGGTTGACGGCGGGCGGCGACGACTACGTGACGAAGCCGTTCAGCCTGGAGGAGGTCGTGCTGCGGCTGCGCGCGCTGCTGCGCCGCACGGGCGTGACCGAGTCGGGCGCGGGCACCGAGCTGGTGGTCGGCGACCTGGTGCTGGACGAGGAGACCCGCGAGGTGCGGCGCGGTGACGACCAGGTGGAGCTGACCGCGACCGAGTTCGAGCTGCTGCGGTTCCTGATGCGCAACCCCAAGCGGGTGCTGAGCAAGGCGCAGATCCTGGACCGGGTGTGGAGCTACGACTTCGGGGGGCAGGCGAACATCGTGGAGCTGTACATCTCGTACCTGCGCAAGAAGATCGACGCCGGGCGCGCGCCGATGATCCACACGATGCGGGGCGCGGGCTATGTCCTCAAGCCCGCCCCGTGACACCCGCTGGCGCACCCCGGCCCGCTGGCCGCTGCGCGCCAGGCTGATCGCCGAGCAGGTCGTCCTGCTGTCCCTGGTGTGCGTGATCATCGGGGTGGTGACCGGGTTCGCGCTGCGGGACTTCCTGGTGCAGCGCCTCGACCAGCAGCTCACCCAGACGGCGGGCCGGGCCGGTTTCGGGCCGGGCCGCGACGATCCGGTGTTCATGGCGGACCCCCCGTCGCGCAGCGGCGAGCACGTGCTCAACGGGCCGGGCTTCGGCCCCGGCACGCTGGTGTTCGAGACGCTGGGCGGGACCGTCGAGGCCAACCGGGTGGACACCGCGGGAGCCCTGGAGACCATCACCGACCAGACGGCGCTCACCGCGCTCTCGTCCGTGCCCGCCGACGGCCGGACCAGGACCGTGGAGCTGGGCGCGCTGGGCGGCTACCGGGTGGTGTCGGTGCAGTTCCGCACCGGGACCGTGGTGACCGGGCTGCCGCTGTCCGAGGTGAACAGCACCGTCCTGCGGATGGGCCTGATCCTGGGCGGGGTGGCGCTGGGCGGTCTGATCACCGTCGGGCTGGCGGGCGCGCTGATCATCCGGCGCACCCTGGAGCCCCTCGAACGGGTCGCCGCCACGGCGGGCCGGGTGGCCGAGCTGCCGCTGCACGAGGGCGAGGTGGCGCTGGCCGAGCGGGTGCCCGCCGCCGACGCGACCCCGGACACCGAGGTCGGGCAGGTCGGGCTGGCGCTGAACCGGATGCTCGGGCACGTCGGGGAGGCGCTGTCGGCGCGGCACGCGAGCGAGACGCGGGTGCGGCAGTTCGTCGCGGACGCCTCGCACGAGCTGCGCACGCCGCTGGCCGCGATCCGGGGCTACGCGGAGCTGACCAGGCGCAGCCGGGACTCGGTGTCGCCGGAGATCGCGCACGCGATGGGCCGGGTCGAGTCCGAGGCGGTGCGGATGACCTCGCTGGTGGAGGACCTGCTGCTGCTGGCCAGGTTGGACGCGGGCCGCCCGCTGGAGCTGGGCGAGGTGGACCTGTCGCGGCTGGTCGTGGACAGCGTCAGCGACGCGCGCATCGCGGGCCGCGAGCACGACTGGCGGCTGGCGCTGCCCCCGGAGGCGGTGACCGTGCGCGGTGACGCCGACCGGTTGCGCCAGGTGCTGGCGAACCTGCTGTCCAACGCCAGGACGCACACCCCGCCGGGCACGACGGTGACGACGGCGCTGAACCCCGGACGCGCGGGCCGGGTCGAGCTGGTGGTCGAGGACGACGGCCCCGGCATCCCGGAGGCGCTGCAGCCGGAGGTGTTCGAGCGGTTCGCGCGCGGCGACAGCTCGCGCTCCCGCGCGGCGGGCAGCACGGGCCTCGGCCTGTCGATCGTGGCGGCCGTGGTGTCCGCGCACGGCGGCTCGGTCCGGGTGGACAGCAGGCCGGGCGCGACCCGGTTCACGGTGTCGCTGCCCGCGGGCTGAGACCGGGCCCCGCGCCGGTCGGGCCCCGCGCTGGCCGGGCCCCGCGCCGGCCGGCCCGCACAGCCGCAGCACAGGGTTCGCACAAGGCCCGCTCAGTCCGCGCCGACAAGCTCGGACCATGCGCAGCACGCGGGCCGCGATCAGGCCACACCTCCCGCTCCTGGTGCTCCTCCTGGGCACAGCGGTCCTCTACCTCCACCGGCTCGGCGACTCCGGGTGGGCCAACGCCTACTACTCCGCCGCCGCCCAGGCCGGGGCCACGAGCTGGAAGGCCTGGTTCTTCGGGTCGTCCGACGCCTCCAACGCGATCACCGTCGACAAGACCCCGGCGAGCCTGTGGTTCACGGGCCTGTCCGCGCGGCTGTTCGGGGTCAGCCCGTGGTCGATCCTGGCGCCGCAGGCGTTGATGGGCGTGGGCAGCGTGTGGTTGCTGCACGCGACGGTCAAGCGCACCAGCGGCGAGGCAGCCGGGCTCCTCGCGGGCGCGGTGCTGGCGCTCACGCCGGTCGCGGTGCTCATGTTCCGGTTCAACAACCCGGACGCGCTGCTCGTGCTCACGCTGGTCGCCGCCGCCTACTGCACCGTGCGCGCCACCGAGTCGGCGAGCTGGCGGTGGCTGGCGCTGGCGGGCGTCGCGGTGGGGTTCGGGTTCCTGGCCAAGATGCTCCAGGCGTTCCTCGTGCTCCCCGCGCTCGGCCTGGTGCACCTGCTCGCCGCCCCGACCACGTGGGGCCGCAAGGCGCTGCACCTGATCGGCGCGCTCGGCGCGGTGGTGGTGGCGGGCGGCTGGTGGGTGCTGGCCGTGGAGCTGGTGCCCGCGTCCGAGCGGCCGTACATCGGCGGGTCGCAGGGCAACAGCGTGCTGGAGCTCGCGCTCGGCTACAACGGGTTGGGCAGGCTCACCGGCGACGAGGTCGGCAGCGTCGGCGGCGGCGCGGGCGGCGGGTGGGGCGGCACCGGGTGGGCCCGGCTGCTCGGGTCGGAGATGGGCGGTCAGATCGCCTGGCTGCTGCCGACCGCCGTCATCCTGCTGATCGCGGGCTGGTGGGCCGGGACCCGCAGCGACCGGGTCGGGTTGGGGCTGTGGGGCGGCTGGCTGCTGGTCACCGGCGGGGTGTTCAGCTTCATGAACGGCATCATCCACGCCTACTACACGGTCGCGCTGGCCCCGGCGATCGGCGGGCTGGTCGGCACGGGCGCGGTGGCGCTGTGGCGCAGGCGCGAGGACCCGGTGGCCGCCGCCGCGCTGTCCGGGGCGGTCGCGGTGACCGCGCTGCAGTGCTACCTGCTGCTGCTCGACTGGTCGTCGCCGCTGGCGATCGCCGTGCTGGTGCTGGGGCTCGTCGCGGCGATCGGGCTGTTCCTGCCGCGTGTCGCCCCGGTGGTCGTGGTGGTGCCGGTGGCGCTGGTCGCGGTGCTGCTCGGGCCGGGCGCGTACTCGGTCGCCACGGCCGCGACCCCGCACTCCGGCGCGATCCCCTCGGCGGGACCGGCGGGCGCCGGGATGGGCGGGATGCCCGGCGGTGGTGGACCGGGCGGGGGCTTCGGCGGTCAGGGCGACGGCGGCAGGGGCGCCCGGCAGGGCACGACCGGCGGGCAGGGCAACCAGGGCAACGCGGGCCAGGGTGACGGGGGCGCCCGGCAGGGCGGCACGGGCACGGGCGGCGGCATGGGCGGTCTGCTCAACGCGCCCACCCCCGGCGCCGGGGTGACGGCGCTGCTCCAGGAGGACGCCGCGAGCTACGACTGGCCCGCCGCCGTCATCGGCTCCAACAACGCCGCCGGCTACCAGCTCGCCGCAGGCGTCCCGGTCATGGCACTGGGCGGCTTCAACGGCACCGACCCGGCCCCCACCCTGGAGCAGTTCCAGCAGCACGTGGCGGACGGCCGGGTGCACTACCTGATCGCCGCGCAGATGATGCAGGGCGAGTCCGGCAGCGACGACGCGCACCGCATCGGCGAGTGGGTCGCCGCGAACTTCACCGCCACCACCGTCGACGGCGCCACCGTCTACGACCTCACAGCGCGGGCACAGCCGTGACCAACCCGCCGCCCAGCCACGGGCCCGACAGTGGTCCCATGACCCTCCCGACCCCACCGGCGCCCCTCGCGCGCACCGGCACGACCGTGCTCGACGTCGTCGTCCCGGTCTACAACGAGGAGCGCGGCCTCGCCTCCTCGGTGCGCGTGCTGCACGCCAACCTGACCGCCCGGTTCCCGCACAGCTTCCGCATCACGATCGCCGACAACGCCAGCACCGACGCCACCGCCCAGGTCGCGGACCGGTTGGCGCTGGAGTTCGACGAGGTGGTGGCCGTGCACCTGCCGCAGAAGGGGCGAGGCCGGGCGCTGAGCGCGGTCTGGCTGGCCTCGGACGCGCAGGTGCTGGCGTACATGGACGTCGACCTGTCCACGGACCTGGCCGCGCTGCCCCCGCTGGTCGCGCCGCTGATCTCCGGGCACTCGGACATCGCGATCGGCAGCAGGCTGGCGCGCGGGGCCCGCGTGGTGCGCGGACCGAGGCGCGAGTTCATCTCCCGCTGCTACAACCTGATCCTGCGGGCCTCGCTGTCCGCCGGGTTCACCGACGCGCAGTGCGGGTTCAAGGCGATCCGGGCGGACGTGGCGCGCCGCGTCCTGCCGCACGTGCGCGACACCGGCTGGTTCTTCGACACCGAGCTGCTGGTGCTGGCCGAGCGGGCGGGCGCGCGCATCCACGAGGTGCCGGTGGACTGGGTGGACGACCCGGACAGCCGCGTCGACGTCGTCGCGACCGCGCTGGCCGACCTGCGGGGCGTGGCCAGGCTCGGCAAGGGCCTGCTGAGCGGCAGGCTGCCGATCGCGCAGCTGAGCGCCCAGCTCGGCCGCGCGCCGCTGGAGCCCGCGACTCCGGGCGTCCCGCCGGGGTTGTTGCGGCAGCTGGTGCGGTTCGCGGTGGTGGGGGCGGTGAGCACGCTGGCGTACCTGCTGCTGTTCGCGCTGCTGCGGGACGGGATCGGCGCGCAGTGGGCGAACCTGGTGGCGCTGCTGGTGACGGCGGTCGCGAACACCTCGGTGAACCGCCGCTTCACGTTCGGCGTGCGCGGCAGGCGCGGCGCGGGGCGGCACCAGCTGGAGGGGCTGCTGGTGTTCGCGCTGGGTCTGGCGCTCACCAGCGGCGCGCTGGCGCTCGCGCACGGGGTGACCGATCCGAGCGGGCACGCGGAGCTGGTCGCGGTCGTGGGCGGCAACCTGCTGGCGACCGTCGCGCGGTTCCTGCTGCTGCGCAACTGGGTCTTCCGGGGGAACGGGAGGAAAACCGGGAACGCCGAGCAACCTCGGGCAGGGGTTGGCGCGTCCTGGTTGTGAGTGATCACCCCCGTCCTGACGGGAGACGGGGCGCGGGGTGGTGGCGGCAACGGCGTCGGCCCCGGTGGCCGGAGCGCGCGGGCTTTCGCAGGGACCGCAGCGAACCACACCGGGGCCGGGGCCACTTCATCGGTCAAGAACCGTTGGAGGGCGAGGACCGGTGAGGAGCAAGCGCTTTCTCCGCCAGGAGCGGTGGTCGTGTTCGGGAAACGCGGCCACCGCTTCGCCATTTTCCAGGTGCGGTGGGAAGAACGGGGACGGCGCGGGCGGTGGAGGCACGGGCGGTGGAGGCGCGGGCCGCCGACTCGCAGCGGCCGGAGCAGGCGAGGTGGTGGACACCAGGGGCCGGAGCAGTTGCCCGGACCTGTGGTCGCCGCGTCCCGCTATTCGCGGACAGGTGCGGTGGGAAGAACGGGGACGGCGCGGGCGGTGGAGGCACGGGCGGTGGAGGCGCGGGCCGCCGACTCGCAGCGGCCGGAGCAGGCGAGGTGGTGGACACCAGGGGCCGGAGCAGTTGCCCGGACCTGTGGTCGCCGCGTCCCGCTATTCGCGGACAGGTGCGGTGGGAAGAACGGGGACGGCGCGGGCGGTGGAGGCACGGGCGGTGGAGGCACGGGCCGCCGACTCGCAGCGGCCGGAGCAGGCGGGGCGGTGGACACCAGGGGCCGGAGCAGTTGCCCGGACCTGTGGTCGCCGCGTCCCGCTATTCGCGGAACGCGGGGTACAGCTCCAGCTCCAGCGCCGAACTGCCGTGCCGCGCGACCAGCGCCTCCACGATCTCCTCCGCGAACGCCGCCACGTGCTTCACCCCGAGCCCCAGCGCCTCGGTGCGCAGCCGGACCCACCGGGAGGTGAGGATCTGGACGCGCGGCGGCACGTCCAGCCGCTTGCCGTGCCCGTTCTGGCCCGCGCCCTCCAGCGCGGGCAGCCCGCGCCAGGTACCCAGCCACAGCCACAGCAGCTGCGCCTCCAGCAGCCTGGGCAGGAACACGTCGTCGTCGTCCAGGTCCGGCCACACCGAGGACACCTCGGCCCGCCACGCCGCCAGCATCGCCTCGGACATGCCGGGCGGCAGGCCGTAGGCGCACCAGCAGGACGGGAACGGCACGCGCAGGCAGGCGGCGTCGAACACGACGTCGCGCACGCACCCGCCCTCGAAGTCCAGGAACCGCACGCCGCGCCCGGTGACCAGGTGGTTGTCCGGGCAGGACGTGGACGGGCTGAACGCGCGGTGCCGCGAGGTGCCGAAGCCGCGCACCGCGTGGTCGGCGAACTCCAGCACGGACGTCGGCGTGTCCACGCCCAGCACCTCGCGCAGCAGGTCCGGCAGCCCGGCCAGGGCGACGTGCAGGTCGACCGCGACCGGGTCGGCGCAGCACTGGCTGCCCTGCCTGCGCATGAGCGCGTCGAAGTCGGCGTCGCGGCCCGCCGTGGTGGCGTGCAGCCTGCCCATGGCGTGCGCCCAGGACAGCAGGCCGCGCTCGGCGACGCGCGCGTCGGGGCCCAGCAGCTTCTCGGCCAGGCGCGGGGCCTTGCCCAGGTCCTCCAGCACCACCAGGCGCTTGCGCGTGTCCTGCGCGAACAGCTCCGGGGTGGCCCGCTCCTCGGCGGGCAGCGCGGTGAGCAGCTTGTGGCTGGCGGCCTCGTGCGCGAACGGGTCGCGATCGGCCACCTGCTCGGGGTACCGCTTCACCACGAGGGTGCGCGGCAGCGAGAAGGGAGTGGACGCGACCCTGACCCTGGCCACGGTGGACCGGCCGGCGCCACCGAGGTTCTCGGGGTCGGCGAGCGTGACGCGGGCGCCGAAGCGACCGCTGAGCACGGTCTCCGCGGCGCGGACCGCGTCGAGCAGTCCAGGTTCGACGTCCACAGGGCTAGCGGTGGTCTCCACGCTCATCCCCTCCGACCCTACCCCTGCTGAGCGCAGTGCCGACGATGTGACAAAACACGTTCGGGCACCGTGACGGTAGTGCGCGTCCCGCACCGGGGCCACCACTCGTTGATAACGGAATCCCGAACGCGGTGCCACCTCCTGAGCCCCGGTTCCCAGAGCCCGGGCGGGATTGTGGGGTCGCCGGGCCCAGGAAGGCACGCACAGCAACCGGTTCCGCACGCAGCGCGCACCCCGGTGACCACACGCGACGCGGCGCACCCCGGTTCCCGCAACGGTTCCGCGAGGCGCCGGAACCGGCGCGCGGCGGATCCGCCGGGCGTCCGAACGCTGGGCGCACGACCGACGGCGGGGCGTGACAGGTGACACCCGGCAGGTTCTGTCAGCCCACTGGAACGCGCGAACCCCGAAACGCGCAACCCCCCGAAACGCGCGAAGCGCCACCCCGGCGTGGGGGTGGCGCTCCGGCGGTCGTTCCGGTCCCGCGATCAGGCCTGCTTGGGCGCGGCGGGCTTCGCGTCGACGCCCGCCTCCTTGCGCTGCTGCGGGGTGATCGGCGCGGGCGCGGCGGTCAGCGGGTCGTAGCCGCCGCCGCTCTTCGGGAACGCGATGACCTCGCGGATCGAGTCGGCCCCGGACAGCAGCATGGTGATGCGGTCCCAGCCGAACGCGATGCCGCCGTGCGGCGGGGCGCCGAACTTGAAGGCGTCGAGCAGGAAGCCGAACTTCTCCTGCGCCTCCTCCTCGCCGATGCCCATGACGTTGAACGCCCGCTGCTGCACGTCGGCGCGGTGGATACGGATCGACCCGCCGCCGATCTCGTTGCCGTTGCAGACGATGTCGTAGGCGTAGGCCAGCGCGTTGCCGGGGTCTTCCTCGAAGCGGTCGATCCACTCCGGGGTGGGCGAGGTGAACGCGTGGTGCAGCGCGGTCCACTTGCCGCTGCCGACCGCGACGTCGTCGCCGATCTTGTCGACGGCCTCGAACATCGGGAAGTCCACGACCCACACGAAGGACCAGGAGCCCTCCTCGATCAGGCCGACCCGGTTCGCGATCTCCACGCGGGCCGCGCCGAGCAGGGCGCGCGCGCCGTCCACGTCGCCCGCGCCGAAGAACACGCAGTCACCGGGGTTCGCGCCCACGGCCTTGGCCAGCCCGTCGCGCTCGGCGTCGGTGAGGTTCTTGGCGACCGGGCCGCCGAGCGTGCCGTCCTCGCCCACCAGCACGTAGGCCAGGCCCTTCGCGCCGCGCTGCTTGGCCCACTCCTGCCAGGCGTCGAGCGTGCGGCGCGGCTGGGAGGCGCCGCCGGGCATGACGACCGCGCCCACGTACGGGGCCTGGAACACCCGGAAGGGGGTGTCCTTGAAGTACTCGGTCAGCTCGGTGAGCTCCAGGCCGAAGCGCAGGTCCGGCTTGTCCGAGCCGTACTTGGCCATCGCCTCGGCGTACGAGATGCGGCGGAACGGCTGCGCGACCTCGTGGTCGCCCAGCTCCTTCCACAGCGCGGTGATGATCTTCTCGCCGAGGGCGATGACGTCGTCCTGCTCGACGAAGCTCATCTCGATGTCGAGCTGGGTGAACTCCGGCTGCCGGTCGGCGCGGAAGTCCTCGTCCCGGTAGCAGCGGGCGATCTGGTAGTACCGCTCCAGGCCGCCGACCATGAGCAGCTGCTTGAACAGCTGCGGCGACTGCGGCAGCGCGTACCAGGAGCCGGGGCGCAGGCGCGCGGGCACCAGGAAGTCGCGGGCGCCCTCGGGGGTGGAGCGGGTCAGGGTCGGGGTCTCGACCTCGACGAACTTCTCCGAGTGCAGCACCTCGCGGGCGATCCGGTTGGCCTCGCTGCGCAGCCGCATGGCCTTGGCCGGGCCGGAGCGGCGCAGGTCGAGGTAGCGGTGGCGCAGCCGCGCCTCCTCGCCGACCTCCAGGTGCTCGTCGAGCTGGAACGGCAGCGGGGCCGACTCGTTGAGGACCTCGAACTCGGAGGCGTAGACCTCGATCGCGCCGGTCGGCAGGTCGGGGTTCTCGCTGCCCTCGGGGCGGCGGGAGACCTCGCCGACGACCTTGAGCACGAACTCCGAGCGGAGCCGGTGGGCGCGCTCGGCCATCTCGCCCTCGCGGAAGACCACCTGCGCGACACCGGAGGCGTCGCGGAAGTCGATGAAGATCACGCCGCCGTGATCGCGCCTGCGGGCCACCCACCCGGTCAGGGTGACGGACTGCCCGGCGTGCTCGGCGCGGAGCGTCCCGGCCTCGTGCGTGCGCATCACGGGTACTGCTCTCCTCGTGGTAGATCGCGTTTGCTGTGGTCGCCAAGGCTAGTCATCGGCGGACGTCGACGCGAACCACATCCCCCTTGACACCCGCGCGGCCACCGGACGCGGCCGAGGCCGCCCCCGTTCGGGGACGGCCTCGGTGCGATCGGTGGGTCGTCAGGCGCTCGGCGGCAGGTACAGCAGGCGGTTCGGCGAGCCGGAACCGGGGCTGGTGACCTTGTTGGCGGTCGCCGTGCTGGTCAGGTAGCTGGCCACCTGCGCGGGGGTCGCCGACGGGTTGGTCGACAGGTAGCGCGCCGCGGCGCCCGCGACGTGCGGGGTCGCCATCGAGGTGCCGGAGATGGTGTTGGTCGCGGTGTTGGAGGTGTTCCACGCCGAGGTGATGGAGCTGCCGGGCGCGAAGATGTCCAGGACGGACCCGTAGTTGGAGTACGACGCGCGGGCGTCGGTGCTGGTGGTCGCGCCGACCGTGATGGCCGAGGCCACGCGGGCGGGCGAGTACGACGAGGCGTTGGCGTTGCTGTTGCCCGCCGCGATCGCGTAGGTGACGCCGGAGCTGATGGACGAGGCCACCGCGTTGTCCAGCGCGGTGGACGCGCCGCCGCCGAGGCTCATGTTGGCGACGGCGGGCTTGACCGCGTTGTTGGTCACCCAGTTGATGCCCGCGACGACGCCTGCGGTGGTGCCGGAGCCCGCGTTGTCGAGCACGCGCACGGCCACGATCTTGGCGGCCTTGGCGACGCCGTAGGAGGCGCTGGAGACGTTGGCGGCGACGTGCGTGCCGTGGCCGTTGCCGTCCTGGGCGACGGTGTCGCCGTCGACCGCGTCGTAGCCGTTGACGGCGGTGCCGCCGAAGGCGTTGTGCGCGATGCGGACGCCGGTGTCGATGATGTAGGCGCTCACGCCGGAGCCGGTGGAGGTGTAGCTGTACGAGGAGTTGAGCGGCAGCGACACCTGGTCGATGCGGTCGAGGCCCCACGACGGCGGGTTGGCCTGGGTGGCCTGGATGCTGAAGACCTGGTCCTGCTCGACGTACTCGACCGACGGGTCGGCGGCGAGGCGCTTGGCGGCGGACTCGTCCAGCGAGACGGCGAAGCTGTTGACGCTGCTGTAGGTGTGCGTCACCTTGCCGCCGAAGCGGGAGGTCAGCTTGGAGGTCAGGGCGTCGGCCGAGGAGGTCGCGGCGTAGCCGTCCTTGAGCTTCACGATGAAGCTGTTCTGGACCTTCTTCTCGGCGTCGGCCGAGAGGATCTCACCGGTGGCGGCGCTGGCCGGGGTGGCCATGACGCCCATGAGCAGCGCGGCGGTTCCGACGCCGGCCAGGTACCGGTGGTGTCGAGACTCCAACATGCGGTGTCCGTTTCTCGAATGGGTGGAACCACACGACGAACCGGTGCTTTGCAGGGACCGGTTGTCACGCAGTGCCACCTTGCCCTCGCTTACGGTTATCGACTCTAGGAAGAAAGTACGTCCGCCCGGAAGAGTGAAAGATTGCCAGTTGTCGGGGGGTTAATAAGTGCTTTGACCTGGTCTTTCTCACATGCCGAGGCATCTGCTAACGGGTGGTGAACAGCCGTTGCGCGATCCTGGGCAACGGCTGTCCACCCCCCTATCGGTCAGAGTTGCGGCGGCCAGTGGAGCAGCTTTCCGCCCCACGGCTGGGGCGTCGCCCAGGAGACGATCGCCCCGTGCACCTGGGCGGGCGTGGCGGTCGGGTTGGCGTGCAGGTAGCGGTTGGCCACGCCGGTCACCTGGGCGGTGGACATGGACGTGCCGCTGAGGGTGTTGGTGGCGGTGTCGCTGGTGTGCCAGGCCGAGGTGATCGACTGGCCGGGCGCGTAGACGTCCACGATCGAGCCGTAGTTGGAGTACGGGGCGCGGGCGTCGGTGTTCGTGGTCGCGCCGGAGGTGATGGCGGCGGCCACGCGGGCGGGCGAGTGGTTCGCGGCGTCGCCGCCGCTGCCGCCTGCGGTGACCGAGGCGGTGACGCCGGAGGTGATCAGGGCCTGGACGGCGTTGTCGAGCGCGGCGGAGGCGGCGCCGCCGAGGCTGAAGTTGGCGGTGGCGGGCTTGACCGCGTTGAGCCGGATCCAGTTGACCGCCTGCACGACCCCGGCGGTGGTGCCGGAGCCGGTGGCGTCGAACACCCGCACGGGGCAGATGCTGGCGCTCTTGGCGACGCCGTAGGTGCTGCCCGCGATGAGCCCGGCGACGTGCGTGCCGTGGCCGTTGAGGTCCTGGGCGACCTCGTCGTTCTCGACCACGTCCCAGCCCGCGCAGATCCGGCCGCCGAACTGCTGGTGGGTGATCCGCACGCCGGTGTCCACGACGTAGGCGCGGGTGCCCTGGCCGGTGGTGGTGTAGCCGTACTGGGCGTTCAGCGGCAGGGCGACCTGGTCGAGCCGGTCGAGGTGCCACGGCGGGTTGGTCTGGACCGCGTACGGCCGGATGACCTGGTCCTGCTCGACGAGCTCGACGTCGGGGTGCGCGGCCAGGCGTCTGGCCTGGCGGTCGGTGAGGCGGGCGGTGAAGCCGTGGAACGCGCCTTCGAGCGCGCGCTCGGCCCGCACGCCGGGGGCGCGGACGCCGGAGCCGTCGAAGTCGGCGGCGGAGGCGGTGGGCTTGAGCTGGACGATGAAGCTGCCGGGGACCGCGTCGGGGGAGGCGGCGGAGAGCACCCGGCCTTCCTCGGCTGACGCGGGCGTGGCGAGCGCGACGACCGCGAGGGCGGCGGCGAGCAGGGGGACGGGGGTGCGGGACACGGGGTTCACCTCGTTCTCGATCGGGGGACGGGGGTCAGAGGGTCGGGGGGCAGTGCAGGAGCCGGTTGGGCGAGCCGGTTCCCGGCGCGGCGACGATGCCGGGGGTGGCGTGGGAGATCAGGGCCGCCTGCACCTGGGCGGGCGTGGCGGTCGGGTTGGCCTGGAGGTGGCGGGCGACGCAGCCGACCACGTGCGGGGTGGCCACCGAGGTGCCGCCGCGGGTGACGGGGGTGGAGCCGAGTCCCGTCGAGGTGATGGCGCTGCCGGGCGCGAACAGGTCGAGGACCGCGCCGTAGTTCGAGAACGAGGTGCGGGCATCGGTGCTGGTGGTCGCGCCGACCGTGATCGCCGAGGCCACGCGGGCGGGCGAGTGCGACGCGGCGTTGGCGTTGCTGTCGCCCGCCGGGACGCCGACGGTCAGGCCCTGGCTGGTGGAGGCCACGACCGCGTTGTCCAGCGCGGTGGAGGCGACCCCGCCCAGCCCGAGGTTGACCGCGGCGGGGCGGGCCCGGCCGTTGCCGACGTAGTGGTTGACGGTCCAGTTGATGCCCGCGATGACACCGGCGGTGGTGCCGGAGCCCGCGTTGTCGAGCACCCGCACCGCGATGATCCTGGCCTGCTTGGCGACGCCGTGGATCGTCCCGGCGATGATCCCGGCGGTGTGCGTGCCGCTGCCGGTGCTGTCCTGGGCGGTGTTGTCGTTCTCGACCGCGTCGTAGCCGTCGACCGCCCGGCCGCCGAACTCGGGGTGGGCGACCCGCACGCCGCTGTCGATCACGTAGACGTCGACCCCGAGGCCGGTGCTGGTGTACGTGTACGAGTTGTCCAGCGGCAGGTAGCGCTGGTCGATCCGATCCAGGCCCCAGGACGGGACAGGGCTCTGGGTGGTGGCGGCGGCGGTGAACCGCTGGTCCTGCTCCACGAGCGCGACCGCCGGGTCGGCGGCGAGCCTGCGGGCGGCGGCCGGGGTCAGGTGCGCGGAGAAGCCGCGCGGGGCCGCGCTGTAGACCCGGTCGGCGCGCCCGCCGTAGCGGGCCGCCAGTGCGCGGGCCGAGGCGGTGACGTCCTGGGCCGACAGCTCGGGGTCCTTGAGCTGCACGACGTAGCTTCCGGGCACGGCGAGCGCCGAGCCCTCGGCGAGCACGGTCCCGGTGGGGGCCGCCTGGGCGGGTGGAGCGGTCAGCGCCAGCCCGACGGTGACCGCCGCCACACCGGCGGCGAGGGTGTTCTTGCGCATGGCAGGTGGTCCTGTCGTTCGCAGGGAGGCGGCGGAACGGACCCCGCGTGCGGCTTGAGGGGTGGAGCCCGACCGACCGCGCGGGGTGTGCGTCCGATCACCCCGCGTCACCGACAGTAGGTGCGTTTCCCCTGGTCGGGAAGCGGCCGGACGCCCCAGCGGCAGTGCTGCGGGCGGAGTGGAACAGGGCCTTCACACGACCTCTGTTAATGAGAATTCAAACGTCCGCGGCGCGTGCTATTTGCCCCGCCGATACGGTTCAATTCACACCGGGAAACCCGATCGGCTGTACCGATCGGACGTTTTAGCACGATACCGTCACTCGCCTTGTCTTGTTCGCGCGAGCACGGGAGTGGAGATGTCTGCGCAAGTCGTCGGCCGGGAATCACCGGTGGGTGATCCGGGCAGGATCGGCGGGGGCGGCGACCCGTTCGCCTGCGCATTGCGGACGGCTATCCGCGCCAAAGGGCTGAGCCTGGAACGCATCCAGCACCGGCTGCGCGGCCGGGGCAGCACCGTGAGCATCGCGGCGCTGAGCTACTGGCAGTCCGGTCGGCGCAGACCGGAGCGGCCGGACTCGCTGACCGCCCTGGCGCACCTGGAGGAGATCCTCGACCTCGGCGAGGGCGCCCTGCGGTCCCTGCTGGGCCCGCCCCGCCCCAGGGGCAAGGCGCGACCGAGGCCGGTGCCCGCGTCCAGCCCGCTGGGCTGGGTGGCGGACGCGTCCGCGTCCGAGCCGATGGCCGAGCTGCTGGCCGACGTGGACACCAGCTCCGACCACGACCTGACCCGGTTGAGCCTGCGCGACCAGGTCGAACTGGCCATGGACGGCAGCACCCGCCGGGTGCGGTCGCGGCAGGTCCTGCGGGCCGAGCGCGGTGGCGTCGACCGGGTCCTGCTCGGCTACGACACCCGCCTCCCCGGCGACCCGCTGCCGGTCATCGGCACGCTGCGGGGCTGCTCGCTGGGCCGGGTGGCCACCGACCCGCGCAACGGGCTGATGATCGCCGAACTGCTGTTCGACCGGCCGCTGCGGCGCGGCGAGCGCACCGCCGTGGAGTACGAGCTGATCTACGTGGCCCCGCACCACCCCACGTTCGACAACACGCACACCCGGCGGTTCCGGCACACGGTCAAGGAGTACGTGCTGGAGGTGCGCTACGACTCGCGCTGCCGCCCCGCGCGGTGCGAACAATTCACCTCCGGTTTGACCGACGTCGAACCCGCCGAAGTGCGGGAAACTCCGGTCGACGCGTGGGGCTATGCCTACGCGGTGGCGGTGGACTTCGGTCCCGGAGTGGTGGGCTTGCGCTGGGAATGGGCGTGAGCAGTTCCACACCAATCTGCACCTGGCAAACGCAACTCGGTCAATAGGAGCGCGGCAACCGGAGCGTGCGCTGCGCCACGAAGTTCAGGATCATTTCCCGGCTGACCGGCGCGATTCGGGACAACCGGGACGCGGTGAGCAGGGCGCCCAGCCCGTGCTCGGCGGACAGCCCGTTGCCCCCGTGCACCTGGATGGCCTGGTCCACCGCCGCGGCGACCGCCTCGCCCGCCGCGTACTTGGCCATGTTCGCCGATTCACCCGCCTCCCGGTCCCGCCCGGCGTCGTAGAGCGCCGCGGCCTTCTGGGTCATCAGCCTGGCCAGCTCCACCTGCACCGCCACCTGGGCGAGCGGGTGGGCCAGCCCCTGGTGGGCGCCGATGGGGACGTCCCAGACGGTGCGGGTGCGGGCGTAGTCGGCGGCCTTGGCGATGGCGCGGCGGGCGACGCCGGTCGCGTAGGAGGCGGCCATGATCCGCTCCGGGTTGAGGCCTGCGAACAGCTGGTCGAGCCCGGCGGACGGGTCGCCGACGAGGGCGTCGGCGGGGAGGCGGACCTCGTCGAAGAAGCAGGTGAACTGCTTCTCCGGCGAGACCAGCTCCATCGCGATCTCGTGCCGGGTGAAGCCGGGCGCGTCGGTGGGCACGACCACCAGCGACGGGGCCAGGCGCTGCCCGGAGGCGTCGACGTGGCGGGCGACGACGAGCACGGCGTCGGCCTCGTCGACGGCGGAGATGTAGTGCTTGCTCCCGGTGAGCAGCCAGTCGTCGCCGTCGCGGCGGATCGTGGTGGTCAGGCGGTGCGCGTTGGAGCCCGCGTCGGGTTCGGTGATGGCGAAGGCCATCTTCGTGGTCCCGTCGGCGAAACCGGGCAGCCAGCGGGCCTTCTGGGCGTCGGCGCCGAACCGGGTGATCACGGTGGCGCAGATGGCCGGGGACACCACGAGCAGCAGCATCGGGCACCCGGCGGCGGCCAGCTCCTCGCAGACGGCGGCCAGGTCGCCGATGCCGCCGCCCCCGCCGCCGTGCTCCTCGGGCACGGCGACGCCGAGGTAGCCGAGCTTCCCGGCCTCGGCCCACAGCTCGTGCGTCTTGCCGCCGGAGCGGGCCTTGTCGAGGAAGTACCGCTCGCCGTAGCGGGAGGCGAGCGCGGCGACGGCGGCGCGCAGGTCGGCGCGCTCGGGGGGTTCGGTGAACGCGGTCACGGCTGCTCCTCGGGGTCGGCGGGAGTGGCGGGGTCTGCCGGGTCGGCGGTTCCGGCTGGTCCGGCGGGGTCGAGCACCACGAGCACGTCGCCCTCGGCGACCGACCGCCCCTGCGCGACGGGCACGGCGGTGACCACGCCCGCCAGCTCGGCGCGCACCCGGTGCTCGACCTTCATGGCCTCCAGCACCAGCAGCAGCTCGCCCTCGGCGACGGTCGCGCCCTCCGCCACCTCGACGCGCACGACCACGCCGGGCATGGGCGCGGTGGTGGTCCCCCTCGGCGCGCGGCGCTCAGGGGCGGGGTGCCGGGGCAGCGGGGTGAGCGTGACCGGGCCGACCTCCACCCGGTCGCCGGGACCGGGCTCGCCGGACGGGTCGGGCGGCGGGTAGTGGGTGACCGGCCAGGCCGTCTCGACGCCGCCGCGCCGCAGCCGCACCACGTCCGGCCCGACCGCGACGACCTCCACGTCCAGGCTCGTGGCGATCCCGTCGCGGGTGCGCAGGTAGTCGACCTCGACCCGCTCGCCCCGGTGCTCGAAGGCGACCCGGACCGGCTGGGACGGCAGGTTGCGCCACCCGGCGGGCAGCGCGCGGGCGCGGTGGGCGGACCGGGCGAGCGCGGCGGCCAGCGCGGCGTGCCGCACGTCCACCGGCCGCGTCCCGAGCAGGTCGGCGCGGTGCTGCTCCAGGAACCCGGTGTGCGTGTCGCCCCGGCCGAACGCCGGGTGCCGCAGCACCGCCACGAGCAGGTCGCGGTTGGTGGCGACGCCGTGCAGCTCGGCCCGCTCCAGCGCGGCGGCGAGCTTGCGCACGGCGGCGGCGCGGGTGGGCCCGTGCGCGATCACCTTGGCGAGCAGCGGGTCGTAGCGCACGCCCACCGCGCTGCCCGCCTCCACGCCGCTGTCGACCCGCACGTCGCCGGGCACGTGGAACCGGCGCACCACCCCGTGCGCGGGCCGCCAGCCGCGCTCCGGGTCCTCCGCGCACAGCCTGGCCTCGATCGCGTGCCCGGACGGCGCGGGCGGCGCGTCGGGCAGCCCGGCGCCCTCGGCGATGGCGAGCTGCCAGGCCACCAGGTCGACGCCCCAGGTCAGCTCGGTCACCGGGTGCTCGACCTGCAACCGGGTGTTGACCTCCAGGAAGTGGAACGCGCCCGAGTCGTCGAGCAGGAACTCGACGGTGCCCGCGCCGGTGTAGCCGATGGCGCGGGCGGCCCTGACCGCCGCCGCGCACAGCCGCTCCCGCAGTTCCGGCCCGACCGCCGGGCTGGGCGTCTCCTCCACGAGCTTCTGGTGGCGGCGCTGGATCGAGCACTCCCGCTCCCCCAGCGCCCACACCGCGCCGCGCCGGTCGGCGAGGACCTGCACCTCCACGTGCCGCGCGCCCTCCAGCAGCGGCTCGCAGAACACCGTCCCGTCGCCGAACGCGGACGCGGCCTCGCGCCGGGCGGCGTCGACCTGCCCGGCCAGCTCGGCGGCCTCGCGCACCACCCGCATCCCGCGCCCGCCGCCGCCCGCCGACGCCTTGACCAGCAGCGGGAAGCGGTCGACGGTGGCCGGGTCCAGGTCGGGCAGCACCGGAACGCCCGCCTGGCGCATCACCTGCTTGGCCTTGACCTTGTCGCCCATCGCGGCGATCACCTCGGGGTCGGGCCCGACCCAGGTCAGCCCGGCGTCCAGCACGGCGCGCGCGAAGGCGGCGTTCTCGGACAGGAACCCGTAACCGGGGTGCACCGCGTCCGCCCCGCTGGCCAGCGCCGCCGCGACGAGCAGGTCGGCGCGCAGGTAGGTGTCGGCGGGGTGCTCGCCGGGCAGCCGCACCGAGGCGTCGGCCTCGCGCACGTGCGGCTCACCGGCGTCCGGGTCCGCGTGCACGGCCACCGGGGAGACGCCCGCCTCGCGGCAGGCCCGGATCACCCTGCGGGCGATCTCACCCCGGTTGGCCACCAGCAGTCTGCCGATCATCAGCACCTCACATCCGGAAGACGCCGAACCGGTCCGCGCCGACGACCTCGCCGCTGTGCGCGGCGGACAGGCACAGGCCGAGGACGGTGCGGGTGTCGCGCGGGTCGATCACGCCGTCGTCGTAGAGCCGCCCGGACAGGAACGGCGCGAGCGACTGCGCCTCCACCTGCTCCTCGACCGCGCGCCGCATCGCCGCGTCGCCGTCCTCGTCGTAGGGCACGCCCCTGGCCGCCGCGGCCTGCCGCGCCACGATCGACAGCACCCCGGCGAGCTGCGCCGGTCCCATGACGGCGGACTTGGCGCTGGGCCAGGAGAACAGGAACCTCGGGTCGTAGGCGCGCCCGCACATGCCGTAGTTGCCCGCGCCGTAGGAGGCGCCCATGACGACGGTCAGGTGCGGCACCCGGCTGTTCGCCACCGCGTTGATCATCATGGAGCCGTGCTTGACGATGCCGCCCTGCTCGTAGCTCGCGCCGACCATGTAGCCGGTGGTGTTCTGCAGGAACAGCAGCGGGGTGGCCGAGGTGTTGGCGAGCTGGATGAACTGGGCGGCCTTCTGCGCCTCCTGGCTGAACAGCACGCCGCGCGCGTTGGCCAGCACGCCGACCGGGTAGCCGTGCAGGTCGGCCCAGCCGGTGACCAGGCTCGTGCCGTAGTCGGGCTTGAACTCGTCGAAGCGGGAGCCGTCGACCAGGCGCGCGATCACCTCGCGCGGGTCGAACGGGACGCGCAGGTCGGTGGGGACCAGGCCGAGCAGGTCCTCGGGGTCGTGCAGCGGCTCGTCGACCGGGCCGGGCGCGCGGCCGAGCTTGCGCCAGTTCAGGCGGGCGACGACGCGGCGGGTCAGGCGCAGGGCGTCGACCTCGTCGCGGGCCACGTGGTCGGCCAGGCCCGAGGTGGAGCCGTGCATGTCGGCTCCGCCGAGCGACTCGTCGTCGGCGACCTCGCCGGTGGCCATCCTCACCAGCGGCGGGCCGCCGAGGAAGACCTTGGCGCGGTCGCGGACCAGGACGGTGTGGTCGGACAGGCCCGGCACGTACGCGCCGCCCGCCGTGGCGTTGCCGAAGACGGTGCTGATGGTGGGGATCCCGGCGGCGGAGAGCCGGGTGAGGTCGCGGAAGGCCCGGCCGCCGGGGATGAAGATCTCGCTCTGGCTGGTCAGGTCCGCCCCGCCGGACTCGACCAGGCCGATCAGCGGCAACCGGTTCTGGGCGGCGATGTCGTTGGCGCGCAACGACTTGCGCAGCGACCACGGGTTGGTGGAGCCGCCGCGCACGGTGGCGTCGTTGGCGGTGATGACGCACTCGACGCCGGAGACCACGCCGACGCCGGTGACCAGGCCCGCGCCCAGCGGGTGCTCGGTGCCCCAGGCGGCGAGCGGGGACAGCTCGAGGAACGGGGCGTCCAGGTCGAGCAGCAGCTCGATCCGCTCGCGGGCCAGGAGCTTGCCGCGCTTCCGGTGCCGGTCGACGTACTTGGGTCCGCCGCCCGCGAGGACCGCGGCGTGCTCGGTGGCGAGGTCGGCGAGGCGGGCGAGCATCGCCTCGCGGTTGGCGCGGTGCTCGGCGGAGTCCGGGTCGACGGCGGTGGTCAGGGTGGTCACGGCGTCGGCTCCGCTCCTGCTGGTCCCGGTGCCGGTGCTGGCGCTGGTTCCGGGGGTGGTTCCGGTGGGGCGTCGAGGAGCTCGTCGGGGATGTCGAGGTGCCGGGCGCGCAGCCACTCGCCGAGCGCCTTGCCCTGCGGGTCGAACCGGGTGGAGGCCGCGACGCCCTGCCCGAGCAGGCCGTGCAGCACGAAGTTGAGCGCCCGCAGGTTGGGCAGCTCGTACCGGGTGACCTCGCCCGCCTCGGGCAGGAGTTCCCCGAGCCGCGCGGCGGTCAGCTCCGCGCGGAGCCAGGCGTAGGCGGCGTCGGTGCGGGTCCAGACGCCGATGTTGGCGTCGCCGCCCTTGTCGCCGGACCGCGCGCCCGCGATCCGCCCGAGTGGCGCTCTCACGCGTCGACCACCTCCCCGGTGTGCAGGAACGCTTGGTGCGGAACGGATTCCCGTGGCAGGTAGGCGGATTCGCAGACGCCGTAAGGGGTTCCGTCGCCGGGCGGGGAGGTGGCGTGGAAGCCGGGGTAGGAGGCGAGCGCGAGTTCGACGGCGGCGCGGGAGAACCCCTTGGCGCGCTTGGGGTCCGGGGTCTTGATGGTGGCGTGCAGGAGCGCGGAGGCGGTCTCCTCGGTGTCGGCGTCGACCCGGTCGGTGCGGGCGAGCGTCCAGGTGAGGCCCTCCGCGCCGACCGCGCCCTCCAGCTGCCGCCGGACCAGGTCGGCCTTGCGCTCGACGTCGAGTCCGCAGAGGACGAACGTGGTGGAGTTGCGGTAGCCGCCCAGGGAGTTCAGGCACACCTTGAGGTCCGGTGGTGGCGGGCTGCCCCGCGTCCCGGTCAGCCGCACGCCCCTCGGGTGCGGCTGGAGGCGGATGGTGTCGAAGTGCGCGACGACGTCCGGGCCGGGGTAGGCGGGGTCGCCGATCTCGTAGAGCAGCTGGGCGGTGACGGTGTCGGTGGTGACCGCGCCCCCGGTGCCCGGCCGCTTGGTGATGAGCGCGGACCCGTCCGCCTCCAGCTCGGCGATCGGGAAGCCGGGGGCGGTGGCGTCGAACTCGGTGAAGAACGGGTGGTTCCCGCCGGTGGCCTGGGTGCCGCACTCCAGCACGTGCCCGGCGGCGGTGGCGCCCGCGAGCGCGTCCAGGTCGTCGACGCCCCAGCCGAAGCGGGCGATCGCGGGCCCGACGACGAGCGAGGCGTCGGTGACCCGCCCGGTGACGACCACGTCGGCCCCGGCCTCCAGGCAGGCGGCGATGCCCCTGGCGCCGAGGTAGGCGTTGGCGGTGAGCGCGCGGGGGAACCGCTCGCGCACGTCGTCCCCGCTCACGTGCGCGACCTTGGCCCCGAGCCCGAGCGCCCGGACGCGCTCCGCGAGCCCGGCGGGGTTGAGCCCACCGGCGTTGGCGACGATCTTCACGCCGCGCTCCAGGGCGAGCCCGAGCGACTCCTCCAGCTGGCGCAGGAAGGTGCGGGCGTACCCGAGCGCGGGGTCCTTGAGCCGGTCGCGGCCGAGGATGAGCATGGTGAGCTCGGCGAGGTAGTCCCCGGTGACCACGTCGACCCCACCACCGACGACCACGTCGCGCAGGGCGGAGAACCGGTCCCCGTAGAACCCGGAGGCGTTGCCGACCCGCAGGACCCCGCTCACCGGCGACCACCGCCGGGGGTGGGGTGGTCGGCGCGCGGGTGGTCGGCGCTCGGCTGACCGGCGCTCGGCTGACCGGCGCTCGGGCGGTTGCCCGGTTGGTCGGCGCTGTGCGGGCCGACGCTCGGGCGGGCGGCGCCAGGGTGGTCGGCGCCAGGGTGGTCGGCGCCAGGGTGGCTGGCGCCTTGCGGACCAGCGCTTGGGCGGCCTGCGCCAGGGTGGTCGGCGCTCGGACGGCTGAAGCCTTGGTGGCCGCCCGCATCGCCGCCGGGTCGGTCGGCACCGCCGGGTGGGGCAGCGCCGCCGGGTCGGTCAGTGCCGCCAGGTGGGGCAGCGCCGCCGGGTCGGTCAGTGCCGCCAGGTGGGGCAGTGCGGCCGAGTCGGTCAGTGCCACCGGATAGGGCAGTGCCACCCGGTCGGTCGGTGCCGCCGGGTCGGTCGGTGTCACCGGGTGGGGCAGCACCGCCCGGTCGGTCAGCGCCACCGGGCGGCACCGGTAAGCCGTTGTGGGCGCCGGAATCCCGGTCGCCCCAGTCCTGCGGGCTGCGGCCGTTCCGCGCGCCGCGCTCCCGGCTCCACCTGCTGCCGGTCTCGCCGCTGATCACGCCGCTGCCGCCGGGCGCGCGGCCCGCGCCCGGCGGTCCGGCGAAGGCCTGGGCGATCGGCAGCCAGGCCGACGCGGCGGTCCCGGTGGCCCGCACGGCGAGGTCCGCCGGGTGCCTGCGCCGGGTGACCAGCAGGCAGAAGTCCAGCGCCCGCCCGGTGATCCGGTCGTCGGCGCCCTCGTCCCCCCACGTCCACAGCCCGCCGTCCGGCGCGACCAGCTCCACCCTCGGCGACACCGGCGGCGCAGGCAGTCCGTTGGCGGTGAAGGCGAACCCGAACGCGCGGACCCCGATGTGCGCGACGTGCCGCAGCCGCGCGGTGGGCGCGCGCACCACCCCGAGCGCGTCGGCGACGTCCTGCCCGTGCGCCCAGGTCTCCATGACCCGCGCGGTGGCCATGGTCGTGGGGCTCATCGGCGGCCCGAACCACGGCACCCGCCCCCGAGCCCCGGCGAGCGCGGAGGACAACCGCCTGCGCCCGTCCCGCCAGCCCTCCAGCGTGACCGGCGTGCACGCCCCGCGCTCCACCGCCCCGGTCAGGTCGGAGGCGACCGCGGCGGCCATCGCGCGGAACTGGTCGGGGTCGAGCAGCGCGAGCAGCACGGCCCGGTCGGTCCAGTGCAGGTGCCGCACCTGGTGCCCGATCGTCCACCCCGGCGCGGGCGTCGGCGCGCCCCAGTCGGCCTCCGCGACCAGGGCCTCCAGCTCACGCCCCTCGGCCGCGAGGTCCCGCAGCACGGCGCCCAGCACCGGATCGACGGTCCCGCTCATCTCCCCACCCCCAGCACGACGACCGCGGGGCCGCCCCCGGCCACCCCCGCACCACGACCCGCGGTCCCCCGCCCGCGCAACACCGGTTTCCCGCAGCGCACCGCGCCGAACCCACCACCACCGGCAGCACCAGGGACACCCGCCGCACCACGGCTGCTCACCAGCCCGAACGCTCCCGGCCTACGACCACGCGCAGCGCCGATCGCCCCCAGGCCGGCGCCCACCAGCCCACCGCTCACCAGGCCACCGCCGCGCCCCAGCGCCGTCACCCCGCCACCAGAACCGCCGCAGCCCCCGCAGCCCGCCGGGCCCACCGCCCACCGCGTCACCGCCCGACCACCGGCCGCCCGACCACCGGCCGCCCAGCCCCCGGAGCCGCCCCCGCTCCCCCGCCGCTCACAGCACCGCCTCCAGCATCCCCGCCCAGTGCCGCGCGATGCGCCTGCGCCGCTTGCCGTCGTCGGTCAGCTGGTTCGCCAGCGCGAGCCCGCGCGCCAGGTCCAGGGTGATCTGCACCGCCTCGCGCACCCCCGGCTTCGCCTCGTCCGCCCCCAGCAGCTCCACCGCCAGCCGGTGCGTCTCGCGCCCGAGCGCCGCCTCCAGGGGCACCACCGCGACCCGCAGGGCCGGATCGGTGCGGGCCGCCACCCACAGCTCCAGCGCCGCCGCGAACCGGTCGCTGGCGTAGAACTCGGCGATCAGCTCCACCACGGCCGCGGGCCCGCCCTCGACCCGCTCGGCCAGCCGCCTCAGGTGGGCCACGCTCTCCGCGCCCAGGTGCTCCACGGCGGCGGCGACGAGCTCGCCGCGCGTGCGGAAGTGGTGCAGCTGCCCGCCCCTGGACACGCCCGCCCGCTCCGCGACCACGGTCGTCGTCGTCCCCGCCCAGCCGTGCTCGACGAGGCACTCGACCGTGGCCGCCAACAACCTCCGCCGGGTGTCCGCGCTGCGGTCGACCTGGCGGCGCCTGGTCTCGGTGGCCACCCGGCCGAGTGTTCGGGGTCACACAACAAACAGTCAAGACTGATTGTGAAACCGGTACACGTTCAGTCACCGAACCACTCGTCCGGTGGCAGGCGAGCGGGTGAGGGTCACCCGCTCGCCGCACCGCTCACCGGAGCGCGGTCACCACCCGGCCTGCGCCATGGTCTGGTACAGCCACCGCCCGTCCTTGCGCACCAGCAGGTCCCCGTAGCGCATCGACCCGGCCTCGGCGCCGGACCCGAACTCGGCGTCCGTCACCACGAACACCAGGTCCGGGCCCAGGAACAGCGGCGACCGGGTCGACCGCAGCTCCACGCCCCCGTCCCCCAGCGCCGCGCCGAAGTCGCGCAGGAACCGCTCCCGGTCCCACGACTCGGCCGACCCGTCGGTGACCGCGTTGACCGGGAACATCGCCATGTCCGCCAGCGCTTCGAGGTCGCGCTCAGCGCACAGCGCGTCCCAGCGGGCGAACCAGTCGAGCACGGAGGTGATGTCCTCGTCGGACGGCGTGAAAGTCATGCCGTACAGCGTACGCTAAGCCACCGCGCACAAGAGCGCGAACGCGCCCGCGACCAGCGGAACGGCGAGGACCAGCCCCGCCACCGATCACCCCTGGTGATCGAACCCGCAGGTCACCGCCCGTCCGCGCAAGCGATGAGCCCGTTGACCACCAGATCGCCGCTCTCCGTGGTCACCGCCCCCATCTCCACCTCGATCCCCAGCGACTCGACCGACACGACCCCGAGCGCGGGCGCCCCGCCGACCTGCACGCCCTCCAGCACGGCGGGCCGCGCCAGCACCGGCCCGACCAGGTGCAGGAACCGCAGCCGCTCGGCGGGCGCCCCGGTCACCCGGACGCCCCGGACCTCGACCGAGTGCGGCACCCGCAGCCGCAGCAGCGCGACCACGACCGCCTCGAACACGGCGCTGTCCGGGCTGGACAGCACGACCTGCCCGCCCACCGCCGCCCCGCGCACGTCGAACACCCCGGCCAGGAACCCCTTGGCCCAGTCGTCCCCGAGCTGCGTCGGCCACTCCACGAGGTCCCGCTCGCGCGGCTCCCCGCCACCGGCGAACTCGCGCACCCGCGCCAGCACCTCGGGCGCCACCGGCGGCCCGCCGCGCACCGCGCCCCACAGGTAGCCGAGCCGGTAGTCCCGGTTCCGCTCGGGCGGGGCGGCGAAGCGCCCGGTGCCCTGCACCCGCGTCCCGCGCGTGAGGTGGAGCCGCTCGCCGCCGGGTGTCAGCGCCCGCCAGCCGAGGTCGGTGCGCAACCGGTTCCCCGCGCCCGACACGACCTGTGTCCCACCGGCGAGTGACACCCGGTAGGCGGGTCGCGCCGCGGTCGAGCGCGCGACCACGACTGTCGGCGAGTAACGCCCGTCCCGCGTCCCGAACACCCGGTCACCGGGGCGCAGCGCGCCGATCGGCCGGGTGCTCCCGTCCGCCAGGAGCGCGGGCGTGTCAGCGGCCAGGCAGTGCGCGCCCACGCGCCCGCCCACCCCGTTTTCATGCATAACTATATTCGAACACGCGTTCTAATGATCGTCAAACCGTCACCCGGACGGCGACTACGAGCGGTGCACCGCACCGCCACTGGCACTATTGCCACCGTGCGCGCAACGGACCACCTCCCCGCCCACGGCCACGGCCACGGCCACACCCCCACGGGCCCGGCCTCCGCGCCGGTCCGCAGGCTCCTGCTGGTCCTGCTGCTGCCACTGGTGCTCGCCACGGTCGTGGGCGCGCTGGTGCTCTACCCGTTCGGGCAGGAGATCAAAACCGGTTCCGAGGTCGGGATCAACCACACCCCGGTGCGGGGCGAGGCCACGAAGGTGGAGAAGGGCCCCTGCGCGGTCGGCCTGCCCGAGGGCGCGCCCGCCCCGCAGGACGAGGGCTGCTTCCTCGTCACCGTCAGGATGACCGACGGCGCGGCGGCCGACCGGGACGTCACCATCCCGGTCCCCGACCAGCCGACGTCCCCGACCGTGTCGGTCGGCGACGAGGTGGTGCTGTCCTACTCGGGCACCGAGCCCACCAGCCCGCTGTCCTACCAGCTGGTCGACTTCCAGCGCGGCCTCCCCCTGTCGCTGCTCGCCCTGCTGTTCGTCGGCGCGGTCCTGGTGCTCGGCCGCTGGCACGGGCTGCGCGCGCTCGGCGCGCTGGGGCTGAGCTTCGTCGTGCTGGTGCTGTTCGTCCTGCCCGCGATCCTGGCGGGCGAGGACCCGCTGTGGGTCGCGGTCGTCGGCGCCGGGCTGATCATGTTCGTGGCGCTGTACGTGAGCCACGGCGTCAGCGCCCGCACGTCCACCGCCGTGCTCGGCACCCTGGTCAGCCTGGCGCTGATCGGCGCGCTGGGCGCCCTGTTCGGCGCGGGCGCGCGGCTGACCGGCCTGGACGAGCAGACCGCGAACCTGGTCACCATCCTCGGCCACGGCATCGACACCAGGGGCCTGCTGCTCGCGGCCACGATCATCGGCGCGCTGGGCGTGCTGGACGACGTGACCGTGACGCAGACCAGCGCGGTGTGGGAGCTGCGGGCGGCCAACCCGTCGATGGGCTTCCGGCAGCTGTACGCGGCGGGCGCGCGGATCGGCCGGGACCACCTGTCGTCGGTGGTGAACACGCTGGTGATGGCGTACGCGGGCGCGGCGCTGCCGCTGATGCTGTCGTTCGCGCTGTCCGGCCAGGACCTGGGCACGATCCTGACCGCGCAGGACGTGGCGCAGGAGGTCGTGCAGACCCTGGTCGGCAGCGTCGGCCTGGTCGCGGCGGTGCCGGTGACCACGGCGCTGGCCGCGTTCGTCGCGGCGCGCGAGGAGGTCGTGGCCGGGGACGGCGGGGAGACCGGCGAGAAGCCCGCCCCCGCGAACGACGACGCGGACGAGAACGCGGACGAGAACGCGGACGACGAGCCGGTGGCGGCGGAGCGGGCTCCCGAGCCCACCCCGCCGCCCGCCAGGAGCCGGATCGCGGGCGACCTGCGCTACGGCTACGACCCGAGCAAGGAGTGGGAGCGGGTCAGCCCGCGACCAGCACCGCCACCAGCGCTGCCAAGGCGGGTCCGGCCTGCACGAAGAGGATTCGACGACTGACGGTGAACCCGCCGTACACCCCCGCCACCACCACGCACGCCGTGGAGAACACCGAGAACGCGTAGCCGACGTCCCCGTCCGCGACCAGCGCCACCACCAGCGCGGCGACCAGGAAACCGTTGTACAGCCCCTGGTTCGCGGCGAGGACGGCGGTCTGCTCCGCGTACTCCTCGGTGGTGCCGAAGACCGCGCGGCCCCTCGGCTTCCTCCAGAGGGCCATCTCCAGCACGACGATGTAGACGTGGATCAGCGCGACCAGCGCGATCAGGACGTCAGCCACGGTGTTCACGAGTGCGGGAGCCTACTCCTGCCCGGCGTCCGACCCCCTCACCCCGCGCGCCGGGTCCGCCGGGCGGGTGGCGGATAATCCAGGCGTGGGCAGAGCGCGCAGGACCGACGACACCATCACCAGGGAGGTCGACTCGGGCATCGCCGAACTCGTCCCCGACCCCTACTACGACAACGGGTGGACGCTGCTCCTCAACGGCACCCCGCAGTCGCACGTGGACCTGGACGACCCGGCGAACCTGGTGTTCGAGTACGTGCGCCGGATCGCCCACCTGGCGGACCTGCTGGCCGACGAGGGCGAGCCGCTGCGCGCGGTCCACCTGGGCGGCGGCGCGATGAGCCTGCCGAGGTACATCGCCGCGACCAGGCCGGGGTCGTCGCAGCAGGTCGTGGAGATCGACGAGGCGCTCGTGGACCTGGTGCGCGGAGTCCTGCCGCTGCGCCGGGACTGGCGGGTGCGGGTGCGGCGGGGCGACGCGCGCGCGGTGCTGGCGAAGGCCCCGGAGGACACCTTCGACCTGATCGTGACCGACGCCTTCGCGGGCGCCCGCACCCCCGCGCACCTGACCTCGCGCGAGTACGTGGAGCTGGCCGCGCGGGCGCTGAACGCGCGGGGCGTGTACAGCTCGAACATCGGCGACGGCGGCGACCGGGCGTTCGCGCGGGGCCAGATCGCGACGATCAGGTCGGTGTTCCGCAACGTCTGCGTGATCGCCGAGCCCGCGGTGTTCAAGGGCAGGCGCTTCGGCAACTTCGTGATCGCCGCGTCGAACCAGGACCTCCCCCTGGCCGAGCTGATCCGCAGGACGGCGGGCGACCCGTTCCCCGGCCAGGTGGAGCACGGCGAGTCCCTGACCCGCTTCACCGGCGGCGCGAGGCCGGTGACGGACGAGACGGCGACCCGGTCACCGGAACCGCCGCAGGGGACGTGGGGGATCGCGGAGGACTGACCCGGCCCCGGAGACGCCGGTGGGGGCGCGGTCCGGGGACCGCGCCCCCACCGGGGACGACCGCGGCTCAGTCCAGCTGCGCCACGAACCGCGAGATCGCCTCCGGCTTCAGCTTCTGGGCCAGCTTCCCCGACGGGGCCAGCGACCCCAGCCGGTACAGCGGCCGGTCCGCCGCCGCGGCGCCTCGGGCCTCCGCGCGCAGCTGCGCCACGAGCAGCTCCGACAGCGCCAGCGACTGCGCGTCGCCGCGCGAGGCCAGCACGTCGGCCAGGGTGCGCAGCGGGTAGATGCCCAGCTCCCGACCGCCCGTCCCGGCGTACAGCGCGAGCGCCAGGTTGATCGCCTTGTGGCCGCCGCGCGCGAACAGGCCGACCGTGCGCGTGCCCCGCGTGTCCGTGACCAGCACGTCCAGCGAGTCCGCCGTCTTCAGGTCCACGACCCTGGTGCCGTAGGCGCGCACCGACAGCGCGCTCCCCTCCAGCCACACCCGCCGCCGCGCCTCGGACACCGCCAGGAGCAGCAGCGGCACGCCGAAGATCGCCGCCGTCACCAACCCCGCGGTCCGCCCGGCCAGCAGGCCCACCAGACCGCCGAAGGCGCCCGCCACGATCAGCGCGCCCACCGCGACCATCCGGGACCGCTTGCGCACCGTGGCCGGGTCCAGCAGGTCGAGGGGGATGCGCTCGGGCGGCCCCGCGGGACCTGGAGACCCCGAAGAACCCCCGGACCCCGCAGCCCCGGTCACCCCGTCGCCGTCGCTCACCGGCCCAGCGCCCTCCGCACCTCGGTCACCACGTCGTCCAGCGGCACTTCCCGCTGCTCACCGGTCGCCAGCTCCTTGAGCTGCGCCACCCCGGCCTGGATGTCCCGCTCCCCGAGCACGAGCGCGAACCGCGCCCCCGACCGGTCGGCGCCCTTCATCGCGCCCTTCAGGCCCTTGCCGCCGTACGCCATGTCGTACCGCACCCCGGCCGCCCGCAGCGGGGCGCCGACGCCGACCAGCCGCGACCGCGCCGCGTCCCCCAGCGGGACCCCGTACACGTCGCACCGGGTCGCGTCGCCGACCGCCAGCCCCTCGACCTGGCAGGCCAGCAGCGCCCGGTCGACGCCGAGCCCGAACCCGACGCCGGACAGCTCCTGCCCGCCCAGCTGCGCCATGAGCCCGTCGTAGCGCCCACCGCCGCCGATGCCGGACTGCGCGCCCAGCCCGTCGTGCACGAACTCGAACGTGGTCTTCGTGTAGTAGTCCAGCCCGCGCACCATCCGCGGGTTCTCCACGTACTTCACGCCGAGGTCGCCCAGGTGCGCCTTGACCCGCTCGTAGTGCTCCAGCGTCTCCGGCGAGAGGTTGTCCAGCATGAGCGGCGCCTCGGCGACCAGCTCGCGCACCTCGGGCCGCTTGTCGTCGAGCACCCGCAGCGGGTTGATCTCGGCGCGCCGCCGGGTGTCCTCGTCCAGCGGCAGCTTCGCCAGGAAAGCCTGGAGCTTCTCCCGGTACTGCGGCCTGCACGTGGCGTCGCCCAGCGAGGTCAGCTCCAGCCGGTACCCGGTCAGCCCGAGCGCCCGGAACCCCTCGTCGGCGATCGCGATCACCTCGGCGTCCAGCGCCGGGTCGTCCACGCCGATCGCCTCGACGCCGACCTGGTGGAACTGCCGGTACCGCCCGGCCTGCGGCTGCTCGGCGCGGAAGAACTGGGCCGCGTACGCGAGCTTCACCGGCAGCTGGCCCCGGTCGAGGCCGTGCTCGATGACCGCGCGCATGACGCCCGCGGTGCCCTCGGGCCGCAGCGTGATCGAGCGACCGCCGCGGTCGGTGAAGGTGTACATCTCCTTGCTGACCACGTCGGTGGACTCGCCGACGCCGCGCGCGAACAGCGCGGTGTCCTCGAAGACGGGCAGCTCGATGTAGCCGTACCCGGCGCGCGCGGTGGCGCCGAGCAGCGCCGAGCGGACGGCGGTGAACGCCGCGGAGTTCGGCGGGAAGTAGTCGGGAACGCCCTTCGGGGCGGCGAACGGGGTGGTCACTGCTGGTCCCTACAGTCCTCTGCGCTGTGCGGCGGGCGCGTCGTCGTCGCGGATCAGTTCCGTGAGGAACGGGTTGCTCGCGCGCTCCCTGCCGATGGTCGTGGTCGGTCCGTGGCCGGGCAGGACGACGACGTCGTCGTCCAGGGTGAGGACCTTGCGGCGCAGCGAGCCGAGCATCGCGCCGTGGTCCCCGCCCGGCAGGTCGGTGCGCCCGATGGCCCCGGCGAAGAGGGTGTCGCCGGACAGCACGAGCCGCCCGCCCTCCTGCGCGCCGGACCGGAACATCACCGACCCGCCGGTATGGCCGGGGGTGTGGTCGACGGTGAAGCGCAGGCCCGCCAGGTCCAGCTCGGCGCCGTCGGACAGCTCCCTGACCTCGCGCGGCTCGCGCATCTCCAGCCTGCCGCCGAAGAACGCGCGCGTCTCGGCGCTCACGCCGGACAGCGGGTCGGACAGCATCGCCCGGTCGGCGGGGTGCACCCAGGCCGGGATGTCGTCGCCGTCGCACACCGGCGCGACCGAGTACGAGTGGTCGAAGTGGCCGTGCGTGAGCAGCACCGCGACCGGGGAGAGCCGGTGCTCGCGGACCGCGTCGGCGATCGGCTCCAGCGCGTCCTGGCCGGGGTCGACCACGACGCAGGCGCCACCGGCCTCGGACGCGACCAGGTAGCAGTTGGCCTGGAGCGCGCCGGTCGGGAACCCGATCACCAGCACGGGAGGACCCCTCTCGGACTACCTCGATCGACTGCGCTCGACCGACTGCGGAACTCGCTGCGGAACGTACTGCGAAACGTACTGCGGAGCGGCGCGGGAAAGGCGTGCGCCTGTGCACCAGCCTATCCGCCACACGCCAGTCATATGCGATCCCCCTAGACTGCGGTCCGGTCGTCGCCGTCGACCCAGTGGCACAACTTCAAGGGAGGGTGCAGGTGCCGAACAACGCGCAGCGCCGCGAGCAGGCCAAGCGGAAGCTGGAGCGCCAGATCACGCGCAGGGTGGAACGCGACAAGCGGCGCCGGGTCGTGGCGGTGATCTCCACCGCGGTGGTGGTGCTGCTCGTGGCGGGCGGTGTGTACTTCCTCGCCACCTCCGACTTCGGCTCCGACACCACGGACGCCGCGGCCAGCTCGTCGGCCGCGCCGCAGAGCGACAAGCCCGCGTCGATCCCGACCGAGCTGCACGCCGCGATCAAGCGCCCGACGCCGCTGGCCCCGCAGGTGAGCTGCGAGTACGCCGCCGAGGGCGAGTCCGCGAAGCCGGGCGCCAAGGCCCCCGAGAACGGCCAGGTCTCCTCCGAGGGCACCGTCGCCGCGACGCTGGGCACCTCGATCGGCGACCTGAAGCTGACCCTGGACCGCTCGCTGGCCCCGTGCACGGTGAACAGCTTCGTGTCGCTGGTGAAGCAGAACTACTTCAACGACACCACCTGCCACCGCCTCACCACCCAGGGCATCCAGGTCCTGCAGTGCGGCGACCCGACCGGCACCGGCACCGGCGGCCCCGGCTACAAGTTCAACGACGAGGTGTTCCCCGAGATCACCTACGGCCGCGGCGTGCTGGCCATGGCCAACTCGGGCCCGAACACCAACGGCAGCCAGTTCTTCATCGTCTACGGCGACGCCTCCAGCCTCCCGGCCAGCTACACCGTGTTCGGCACGGTCGACGCGGACAGCCTGAAGCTGGTGGACGAGGTGGCCAACGCGGGCACCGACAGCGGCGCGGGCGACGGCAAGCCGAACACCCCGGTCGACATCAAGACCGCGACCACCGCCTAGCGCGGGGGCGGGTCCTCCCGGAGCGACGGCGTCGACGGGAACCCGCTCGACTCACCCGTCCGGGTGGAAAGCTCGCAGAACACCGAAGGGGCGGGGCCGCTGCGGCCCCGCCCCTTCGCCGTGCTCGGGAGGTCCGGCGTCAGGACGCCGAGGTGACCCGGTAGACGTCGTACACGCCCTCGACGCCGCGCACGGCCTTGAGCACGTGCCCGAGGTGCTTCGGGTCGCCCATCTCGAACGAGAACCGGCTCACCGCCACCCGGTCGCGCGAGGTCGTCACGGACGCCGACAGGATGTTGACCTTCTCGTCGGCCAGGATCTTCGTCACGTCCGACAGCAGCCGGTGCCGGTCCAGCGCCTCGACCTGGATGGCCACCAGGAACACCGAGGACGACGACGGCGCCCACTCGACGTCCAGCAGCCGCTCCGGGGTCTTGAGCAGCTCGTCGGCGTTGGTGCAGTCGGTGCGGTGCACGCTCACCCCGCCGCCCCTGGTCACGAACCCGAGGATGTCGTCGCCGGGGACCGGCGTGCAGCAGCGGGCCAGCTTGACCCACACGTCCGACGAGTCCTTGACGATCACGCCCGCGTCGCCGGTGACCCGCCTGCGCGCCACCGTGGACGGCGTGGACCGCTCGGCCAGCTCGTCCTCGGCGTGGTCGACGCCGCCCAGCTGGGCGACCAACCGCTGCACCACGTGCCGCGCCGAGGTGTGCCCCTCGCCGACCGCCGCGTACAGCGCGCTCACGTCCGGGTAGTGCAGCTCCTTGGCGAGCGCGCCCATCGCGTCGGCGGACACCAGGCGCTGCAGCGGGAGGCCGACCCGCCGCACCTCCTTGGCGATCGCGTCCTTGCCGACCTCGATCGCCTCTTCCTTGCGCTCCTTGGCGAACCACTGCTTGATCTTCGCCTTGGCGCGCGGGGACTGGGCGAACGAGAGCCAGTCCCGCGACGGACCGGCGCCCTCGGCCTTCGAGGTGAAGATCTCGACGACCTCGCCGTTCTCGAGCTTGCGCTCCAGCGCGACGAGGCGGCCGTTGACGCGCGCGCCGATGCACCGGTGGCCGACCTCGGTGTGCACGGCGTAGGCGAAGTCGACCGGGGTGGAGCCGGTCGGCAGGGTGACCACGTCGCCCTTGGGGGTGAAGACGAAGATCTCCCGCGCGGCCAGGTCGAAGCGCAGCGACTCCAGGAACTCGCCGGGGTCGGCGGCCTCCCGCTGCCAGTCGAGCAGCTGGCGCATCCACGCCATCTCGTCGACCTCGACGCTCTTGCCCCGGTGGCTGCCCTTGGTCTCCTTGTACCGCCAGTGCGCGGCGATGCCGTACTCGGCGGTGCGGTGCATGTCGTAGGTGCGGATCTGCACCTCCAGCGGCTTGCCGTCCGGCCCGATGACCGTGGTGTGCAGCGACTGGTAGACGCCGAAGCGGGGCTGCGCGATGTAGTCCTTGAACCGGCCCGGCATCGGCTGCCACAGCGCGTGCACCACGCCCATCGCGGCGTAGCAGTCGCGGACCTCGTCGACCTGGATGCGGACGCCCACGAGGTCGTGGATGTCGTCGAAGTCCCGGCCGCGCACGATCATCTTCTGGTTGATCGAGTAGTAGTGCTTGGGCCTGCCCTCGACCTTGGCGGTGAGCCGCGCGCCCTCCAGGTGCCCGCTCAGCTCGTTGATCACGCCGCTGAGGTAGGTGTCGCGGGACGGGGCCCGGTTGGCGACCAGGCGCACGATCTCGTCGTACTTCTTGGGCTGCAGGATCGCGAACGCGAGGTCCTCCAGCTCCCACTTGACCGTGGCCATGCCGAGCCGGTGCGCGAGCGGGGCCAGCACCTCCAGGGTCTCGCGGGCCTTGCGGGCCTGCTTCTCCGGCGGCAGGAACCGCATGGTGCGCATGTTGTGCAGCCGGTCCGCCAGCTTGATCACCAGGACCCTGGGGTCCTTGGCCATGGCGATGACCATCTTGCGGATGGTCTCGGCCTCGGCGGCGGCGCCGAGCTTGACCTTGTCGAGCTTGGTGACGCCGTCGACCAGCAGGGCCACGACGGTGCCGAAGTCGTCGCGGAGCTGGTCGAGCGAGTAGTCGGTGTCCTCGACCGTGTCGTGCAGCAGGGCCGCGACCAGGGTCGTGGTGTCCATGCCCAGCTCGGCCAGGATGGTGGCCACCGCGAGCGGGTGGGTGATGTACGGGTCGCCGGACTTGCGGCGCTGCGGGCGGTGCTTCTCCTCGGCCACGTCGTAGGCGCGCTGGAGCAGCGCCAGGTCGGCGTTGGGGTGGAGGTCGCGGTGCACGGCGGCGAGCGGTTCGAGGACCTGCTTGACCGGCGCGGCCCGCTGGGCGGTGATGCGGCGCGCGAGCCTGGCCCGCACGCGCCTGGTCGCCGACGGGGCCCTGCCTGGCACGGGCGGCGTCGGGGCAGTGGGTTCGGTGTCCTGGCTCAACACGCTCCTCGGGTGTCTAGGCACCGAGGATAACTCCGATGGCGGGGCGGGCCCCGCCACCGGGCGACGAGCGGTGTGGTTCACACGACGAGCAGCAACCGTGAACGGGTGCGACCGGTCAGGGGAACGCCGACCGTGATCACGTGCTCACAGCGTGAGCAGGGTCCGCACGGGGTAACCCGAAAGGCGGTCCCGACCACCCAGTCCGACCAGTTCGAGGACCACGGAGACGCCGGTGACGACCCCACCCGCGTGCTCCACGAGCTGGCAGGCGGCGGCTGCGGTTCCCCCGGTCGCGAGGACGTCGTCCACGACGACGACCCGCTGGCCGGGCTGGATCAGCCCGGCGGGCAGCTCCAGGGTGGCGGTGCCGTACTCCAGCTCGTAGCTGACCCGGTGCGACACGGCGGGCAGCTTGCCCGGCTTGCGCAGGGCGACGACGCCGTAGCCGTGGCCGTAGCCGAGCGCGGACCCGAGCAGGAAGCCCCTGGACTCGATGGCCGCGACGACGGTGGTGCCGGGTTCGACCGTGCCGCTGAGGGCGTCGGTCATGGCGCGGAGCGCCTCTGGATCGGCCAGGACGGGCGTGAGGTCCCGGAACAGGACCCCCGGCTGGGGGAAGTCCGGGACCTCACGCATGAGTCCGAGCGCGTGCTCTAGCTTCAACGCTGCTTCTTGCCCGTCGGTCGGTTGGTGCGCCGCGCGTCGGCGGCCTTGGCGTGCCGCGCGGGCACGCCCGCGGCGGCGGTGAAGGCCTTCTCCTTGCGGAGCTCGGCCTCCAGGCTGTCCTCGTCGGTCGACTCGACCTCGTCCTCGACGACCGCGCCCGCGGCGTTCTTGCGGGCCACGTTGTCCCGGCGGGCCTTGACCCGAGCGGCCTGGGCCTTGTAGCGCGGGTCGCGCATCTTCAGGTCGACCGCGATCGAGGGCGCGATGAAGATGGACGACAGGGCGCCGATCGCCATGCCTGCCAGCTGCACCAGCGCGAGGTCCTTCAGGGTGCCGACGCCGAGCAGCCAGACGCCGACGACCAGCAGGCCCATGACCGGCAGCAGCGCGATCAGCGAGGTGTTGATCGAGCGCATCAGGGTCTGGTTGACCGCGAGGTTGGTGGCCTCGCCGTAGGTGCGGCGGGTCAGGCCGAGGATGCCTCGGGTGTTCTCCCTGACCTTGTCGAAGACGACCACCGTGTCGTACAGCGAGAAGCCGAGGATCGTCAGCAGGCCGATGATGGTCGCGGGCGAGACCTCGAAGCCGACGAGCGAGTACACGCCCGCGGTGATGACCACGTCGTGGACCACGGCGACGAGCGCGCCGACCGCCATGGCCAGCTCGAAGTACAGCGCCAGGAACAGCATCACCGCGATGAAGAAGATCAGCAGCGCGAGGAGCGCCTTGGTGGTGATCTCACCGCCCCAGGAGGCGGAGACGGCGCTGTCGCTGACCGAGGACAGGCCGCCCTCGGGCTTCAGGTCGTCGTTCAGCGTGTTCTTCAGGCCGTCGATCTGCTGGGTGGTCAGCGTCTCGGAGCGGATCTGGAACGTCGCGGCGTCGCCGGTGCCCACGGTCTGCACCGAGGTGGCGTCCTCGCCGACCGACTTCTTGAAGCTGTCCTGGACGGCTTCCTGCGAGATGGACGTGCCCTCGCCGGTCTGCGCGGGCATCTGGATGCGCGTGCCGCCGGTGAAGTCGATGCCGAGGTTGAAGCCCTTGAAGACCACCAGCAGGACCGAGGCCACCAGGATGGCGCCGAAGATCCCGTACCACCGCGTGCGCTTGCCGACGATGTCGAACGCGCCGTTGCCGACGTAGAGGCGCTGGAACACGCTCGCCTTGCGCGGAGTGCTCGACACGTCAGGCCTCCTTCACGGCGGTGCCGGTGCTCTTGGGGGCCTTGAGGTGCGCCGCGTGCGCGACGTCGCCGAGCCCGATGACCTTGGGGTTGTTCAGGAACTTCGACTTGGACTTCGAGATGATCGCGACCAGCGGGTGCGTCACCAGGAAGACCACGATCAGGTCGAGCACCGTGGACACGCCGAGGGTGAAGGCGAAGCCCTTCACCTGGCCGACCGCGATGACGTACAGGATCATCGCGCACAGGAAGCTGACCGCGTCGGCGGACAGGATCGTGCGGCGCGAGCGGACCCAGGCGCGCGGGACGGCCGAGCGGAAGGAGCGGCCCTCGCGCATCTCGTCCTTGAGGCGCTCGAAGAACACCACGAACGAGTCGGCGGTGATGCCGATCGCGATGATCAGACCGGCGATGCCCGCGAGGTCGAGGGTGAAGCCGACGACGCGCCCGAGGAGCACCATGACCGCGTAGACGATGACGCCGGACAGGACCAGCGACAGGATCGTCAGCAGGCCGAGCAGGCGGTAGTAGAAGACGCAGTACAAGAACACCAGGAACAGGCCCACGGCGCCGGCGATCAGACCGGCCTCCAGCGAGGCCAGGCCCAGGGTGGCCGACACGGTCTCGGCCTCGGAGGCCTCGAACGACAGCGGCAGCGAGCCGTACTTGAGCACGTTGGCCAGGTTGTCGGCCTCGCGCTGGCCGAACTGGCCGCTGATCTGGGTCGAGCCGCCGAGGATGGGCTCGTTGATGTTCGGGGCGGACACCACCTGGCTGTCCAGGACCACCGCGACCTGCTGGTTCACGTTGGCGGAGGTGAACTTGCCCCACTTGTCGCCGCCCGAGCCCTTGAAGGTCAGGCTGACCACGAAGCCGGCGCCCTGCGGGTCGGTGCCGGAGACCGCGTTGTCGATGTCCTCACCGGTGAGCCGGGAGTACATGGAGTAGTCGCTGTCCGGGACGCTGCCGTCGGCGGGCGGGTTGACCGGGCCGAGGACGTACTTGGTGACGCGGTCCTGGTCGCAGGTCAGCAGCGGCAGGGCCGGGTCGTCGTTGCCCAGCAGCGGGTCGGTGGTCGGGCAGGTGAAGGCGGCCAGCGCCTGCTGCACGGTCGAGGCGTCCAGCGTGGTGAGCGCGGCGTCCTGGCGGCAGGTGCGCGCCTCGGTGATCGCCTTGGTGGTGTCCTCGGAGTAGTTGCCGAGGAACACGGCCTGGCAGTCGACCTGCGAGGGGTCGGTCGCCGGGTTCGGGGCGTCGGACTGCGGGGCCCCGGACTCCGGTGCGCCGGACTGCTGCGGCTGGCCGCTCTGCGAGGGCTGGGCCGCGTCGCTGGAGGGCTGCTGCCGGTACGCGGGAGCCGGGCGGCCCTGGCCGGTCGTCGACGGCGCGGAGGCGCCCTCGGACGGCGGGGTGCTCGTGCCGGACGCGGGCGCCTGGCTGCCGCTGGTGGGCGCCGGGAAGCCGCTGGTCGACGGCGGGGTCTCGGTGCTCGGCGCGGGCTGGTTCGCCAGCGGGGCGCCGATGACCTTGCGGAAGTTCAGCTTGGCCGTCTGGCCGAGGCTCTTCGCGCCCTCGCTGTCGGAGCCGGGAACCGTGATGACCAGGTTGCTGCCGTCCCGGACCACCTCCGCCCCGGAGACGCCGAGGCCGTTGACGCGGGTCTCGATCAGCGTCCTGGCCTGGTTGAGCGCCTCGTCCGTCGGCGTCTTGCCGTCGGGCGCTCGCGCGGTCAGCGTGACGCGGGTGCCGCCCTGGAGGTCGATGCCGAGCTTGGGGATCGCCGAGCCGTTGCCGGTGAAAAACACCAAGGCGTACAGCACGGCCACGATGAGGACAAACGCGCCCAAGTACTTCGCGGGGCGGATTTGCCCGGCCGGAGGTGCCACGGTCCGTCCGTCTCCTGGTAGTTGACAAAGTTCAGCGAGGGCGCAGCGTACCCCGCGTCATGTGAGCCGCGCGTCACTGCCTGGAGTCGGCGTTGTTCACAGTTGCCAACCCCAGGCCGGTGTCGCCCGGACGGCCGTGGCGGCCGGTGTCAGTTCTTGCTGTCCTGCTTGGCGTCGAGCGGCGGGGCGACGATCGCGGAGGAGGCCGGGGTGGCGTCCACGACGGCGTCGGACTCGCGCGCGGAGACCTCGTCGGCCTCGTCGGTGGTGTCGATGCTGGTGTCGACCTTCTCGCGGACCGCCTGGCGCAGCCAGGTGGTGACCACGCCGTCGGCGACCTCGAGGTCGATGGTGGCCTCGTCGCTGGCGTCCGCGACCGTGGCGAACAGGCCGGACGTCGTCATGACCCGGTCACCCGGCTCGAGGGCGGCCAGCAGCTCCTGCTGCTCGGCCGCGGCCTTCTTCTGCTTGCGGGCGCTGAGGAACAGCGGCACCGCGAACAGGATGAGGAGCAGGGGGAACATCAAGGAAGAGAGGTCCATCATTCTCCGATCGGCGGACGTGGCTGGGCGTGGGTGCCCGGAACGTCCGGTTCTCCAGACGCCGTGGCCGATTGTGCCAGGTCGTGGTTGCCGATCACGCAGCGCCACCGGCACGGGGGTGGGCAAGGGGCGGTGGAGGTGGTCGGGGCGGGGCCGTCCGGGGGTGCGGCGACCGGGGCGCGAGCACGGGGCGTAGCCGGGTTGAGCTGCGGCGGGAGTGCTCGGGGGTGGGTTCCGGGGTGGGCGGCGCGGCGCGGTCGCGGGAGGTTCGAGCGGTTTGCCGCAGTCGGGCGGGTGCGGGCCTTGACAGCGGCGGGCGGGGCGGCGGCCACCGTCCGTTGACGATCAACGCCCCCCGGTCAGCCGATGGCGCCCACCGGGCCGCCGATCTGGCCGCCGCCCGCGCCGACGACGATGCCCTTGCCGAGGCGCTTGGCCGCGTACATCGCCGCGTCCGCGTCGCCGAGCAGGTCGTCGGGGGCGACCGGCTGGCCGTGGGCGCGGCGGGCGATGCCGACGCTGGCCCGGATGCGGTGCTCGCCCAGCGCGGTGCGGTGCGGCGCGACGAGCACCCGCAGCACCCGCTGGCCCACCTCGTCCGGCGGCGCGTCGCCCTCGATGAGCACCCCGAACTCGTCGCCGCCGAGGCGGGCCACGGTGTCGCACTCGCGCACGCAGCGCTGGAGCCGCTGCGCCACGATGCGCAGCACGGCGTCGCCCTCGGCGTGCCCGTAGTTGTCGTTGACCTCCTTGAACCCGTCCACGTCGATGAACAGCAGCGCGATCGGGCCGTCCGCGCACAGCGCCGCGGCGAGGCGCTCGCGGAACAGGGCGCGGTTGGGCAGGCCGGTCAGCGGGTCGTGGTAGGCCTGGTGGCGCAGCCGCTCGCGGCTGTCGCGCAGCTGCTCGACCAGGCGGACGTTGTCGATGAGGGTGAGCAGCTGGCGCAGCACGACCAGGCCGACGACGCCGAGGCCGACGTAGATCTCCAGCGGTTTGAGCGGGGTGCCGGTGGCGGTGCCGACCACGACGAACAGGCCGGTGGCGGCCATCGGCAGGTACGGGACGAGCAGGTGCAGCAGCTCGCCCGCGCGCAGCAGGCCCTCGTCGGCCCGGCCGCGCCGCACGCCGGCGGGGGCGAGGGCGGCCAGCAGGAGCAGGGCCGGGCAGATCATGAAGCCGATGTCGGCGGAGGTCGGGATCTCGGTGGTCCCGGTGCTGACCAGGTAGGCGAACACCCAGCCGGAGGACGACTGGGCCAGCGCGGCGAGGCCCAGGAAGAGCATGGGCAACTGGCGGACCGGGCGGTGCGTCCAGGAGAGGACGAGCAGCACCACGAACAGCACCAGGTAGGCGGCCGGGTGCGCGACCACGGGCAGGAACGACAGGCCGGTGGCGGCCCACTTGCGCAGCATCGACTCCAGGGCGGCGACCCAGGTGAGGACGAACAGCGAGCCGACGACGATCAGCCCGTCGAGCACGAGCACGAGCCTGCCGCGCGCGGCCCCGACCTCGGCCGGTCCGCCGCCGAGCACCAGCACCGCGCCGAGCGCGAGCACCGGGACGAGGGTGAACCCGGCCTGGGCGAGCGCGGAGGTGGGCAGGGAGGCGCCGAGGACGACCTGGCCCCAGGTCCAGGCGCACAGGCCGAGCACCAGGCAGCCGAGCGCGCCGGTCATCCAGATCCGCCAGCGGCGGGCCGGGCCGGTGCGGCGGGCGGCCTCGCCCCAGAAGCAGACGAGGGCGGCGGTGGCCCAGACGAGCTGCGAGAACTTGTCCAGCGCGACGGAGACCTCGCGGCCGAGCGCGTCCGACACGACCAGGGCGACGAGGACGGACAGGACCACCCCGACGAGGGCGGCCACGACGCCGAACCGCTTCAGGGACATGGCACCCGCCTGCCGCGACTGGCTCGCCTTGTGGACCACAGCCACTGTAACCATCCCGTGACGCTCTGTCGATCGGGGGGTGCGTTTCGATCACGCAGAGCGCGCTTCCGCGTGGAATGCGCCAGGGTGGGCTCGACGCCGCGGGCGGCCCCCGTCCCGCGTTGCGCTCCCGCCCCCGGCGATGGGGAACACTAAGGTCTGTCGAACTGGTGTTCGCCAACCGGGTGACCACCGGACGAGTCGAGGGGCGTGAGCGGGCGTGCGCGTGTTCGGGGTCGACCCCGGTCTGACCCGCTGCGGGTTCGGGGTGGTCGACGGCGGGACCGGGCGCACGGTGCGGCCGGTGGCGGTGGACGTGGTGCGCACCCCGGCGGACGAGGACCTGTCGCGGCGGTTGCTGCAACTGGCGGACGCGGTCGAGGTGTGGCTGGACCGGTACGCGCCGGACGTGGTGGCGATCGAGCGGGTCTTCAGCCAGCACAACGTGCGCACGGCGATGGGGACGGCGCAGGCGGGCGGGATCGTGGCGCTGGCGGCGGCGCGGCGCGACCTGCCGGTGGAGTTCCACACGCCGAGCGAGGTGAAGGCGGCGGTGACCGGGTCGGGGCGCGCGGACAAGGCGCAGGTCACGGCGATGGTGACGAAGGTGCTGGGGTTGAAGGTCGCCCCGAGGCCCGCGGACGCGGCCGACGCGCTGGCCCTGGCGATCTGCCACCTGTGGCGGGCGCCGATGAAGTCGCGCCTGGAGCAGGCCCAGGCGCGGGCCGCCGAGATCGCCAGGAACCACCGGGCGCGGTTGGCGGGGGCGGTCGGTGGGGCTGGGGCGGTCGGCGGGGCTGGGGCTGCGGCTGGGGCGCGGGCCGGTGGTGCCGCGGCGCGGACCGGGGCTGGGGGCGCCGCCGGGACTGCGGCACGGGCCGGTGGCGCTGCGGCGCGGACCGGGGGCGCGACCACTCGCGCAGGCGACCCCCTTATTACTGACAAGCGCACCACCGCCACACCCCGTTCCACCACCGCCCGCCGAGCCACCTCGGGCGGGACCACTCCCCCGGCCGCCGCGCAGGCGCGGGCCGCGCGGACCGCGCCCCCCACGGGCGGGGTGCGGGCCACGCCCGCCACCACGCCGGTCGCCACCACCCCGGCGTCCGCGCCCGCTGGCGGATCGGTCGTCGTGCCGGCAGCCCCACCGGCCGTCCCGCCAGCCGCTCCACCCACCGCCCCACCGGCCGCACCACCGGCCGCTCCACCCCCTGCCCCACCCACCGCTCCACCGGCCGACCTCCCGTCGGCCGCTCTCACCGCTCTTTCCGCCGACCTCCCGTCGGCCGCCGCTGAACCCGGAGGGAAGTCCTCGTGATCTCGTCGCTGCGCGGACAGGTGCTGTCCATCGGTCTCGACCACGCCGTCGTCGAGGTGGGCGGGGTGGGGTTCGCCGTGCAGGCGACTCCCGCCACGCTCGCCTCGCTCCGGCGCGGTGAGGAGGCGGTGCTGTCGACGGCGCTGGTGGTCCGCGAGGACTCGTTGACGCTGTTCGGGTTCGCCGACGCCGACTCGCGGCAGCTGTTCGGCCTGCTCCAGACCGTGTCCGGCATCGGCCCCCGGCTGGCGCTGGCGACGTTGGCCGTGCTGGAGCCGGAGAAGCTGCGGGCCGCGCTCGCCGAGGGCAGCGTCAGCGTGCTCACCCAGGTGCCCGGCATCGGCCGCAAGGGCGCGGAGCGGCTGGTGATCGAGCTGCGGGACAAGGTCGGCCAGCTCGCGACCGCGCCCGCCGCCGACGGCGTGGTGGCGGTGGGCCGGGTGCGCGACCAGGTCGTGGAGGCGCTGCTCGGGCTCGGGTTCCCGGCCAAGCAGGCCGAGGCGGCGGTCGACGGCGTGCTCGCCGAGGACCCGTCGCTCGGCACGTCGGTCGTGCTGCGCAAGGCGCTGTCCGGGTTGGGGCGCAAGAAGTGACCGGGTTCGGGGGCGCCGACTTCACCGACTTCGGCGAGTTCGCGGACGGCGGGTTCGACGGCGGGTTCGACGGCGAGGAGGCGCTGAACCCAGTGCGCGAGCCGGGCGAGCGCGACCTGGAGACCACGCTGCGCCCGAAGGACCTGCGCGAGTTCGTGGGCCAGCCGAAGGTGCGCGAGCAGCTGGAGCTGGTGCTGCACGGCGCGATGCGCCGGGGCGCGCCGCCGGACCACGTGCTGCTGTCCGGCCCGCCCGGCCTGGGCAAGACCAGCCTGGCGATGATCATCGCGGCGGAGCTGGGCGCGTCGCTGCGCATCACCTCCGGGCCCGCGCTGGAGCGGGCGGGCGACCTGGCGGCGATGCTGTCGAACCTGGTCGAGGGCGACGTGCTGTTCATCGACGAGATCCACCGCATGGCGCGCCCCGCCGAGGAGATGCTGTACCTGGCGATGGAGGACTTCCGGGTCGACGTCGTGGTCGGCAAGGGTCCGGGCGCGACCAGCATCCCGCTCGACATCGCCCCGTTCACCCTGGTCGGGGCCACCACCCGGTCGGGCGCGCTGACCGGCCCGCTGCGCGACCGGTTCGGGTTCACCGGTCACATGGAGTTCTACACGCCGGAGGAACTCGACCTGATCGTGCGACGGTCGGCGGTGATCCTGGGCGTCGACCTGCGCGAGGACGGCGCGGCCGAGATCGCCGGGCGCTCGCGCGGCACGCCCCGCATCGCGAACCGGCTGCTGCGCCGGGTGCGGGACTTCGCCGAGGTCAGGGCGGACGGCGCGGTGACGCTGGACGTGGCGCGGGCGGCGCTCGCGGTGTACGACGTGGACGAGCTGGGCCTGGACCGGCTGGACCGGGCGGTGCTCGGCGCGCTGGTGCGCTCGTTCGGCGGCGGCCCGGTGGGCGTGTCGACCCTGGCGGTGGCGGTCGGCGAGGAGCCGACGACCGTGGAGGAGGTCTGCGAGCCGTACCTGGTGCGCGCCGGGATGCTGGCCCGCACCCCGCGCGGCCGGGTGGCGACGGCCCTGGCCTGGCAGCACCTCGGCCTGGAACCCCCGGACCACGCGCCGGGCCTGCTGGAGGGCTGACCTGCTGGAGAGCTGACCTGCCGGGAAGCCGGGCGGAACGGCGGGCGGTCCCGGTGCACCCGGAACCGCCCGCCGCCCTCGCCCCGCACCGTTGGCGTCGGCCGGGACCGCGCCCCGTCAGCCCATCGTCTTCTGCCCGTCGATCGACTCGCGGATGATGTCCGCGTGCCCGGCGTGCTGCGCGGTCTCGGCGATCAGGTGCACCAGCACCCGCCGCACCGTCCTGGTCGCGCCCGGCTCGAACCACGGCGCGATCGGCAGCTCCCGCGCCCGGTCCAGGTCCAGTCCGGGGATCGCCGCGTCGGTCTCCGCCGCGACCCGCGCGTACTCGGCCAGCAGCTCCTCGGCGGTCTGGTCCTCCGCGATCCGGAACTCCTCGCGGAACGCCTCCTCCACAACGGCCAGCCCGGCCGGGTCCGAGGGGAAGTCCATCACGTGCGGCTCGCCCTTGGCGAAGCGCATCCACTCGGCCTCCATGGCCGTGAGGTGCTTGACGATGCCGCCCAGGGTCAGCTCGCTCACCGTGCTCCGCGCGGTCAGCTGCTCCCGCGTCACGCCGCCCAGCGTGTGCCGCAGGAACCCCCGGTGGGTTTGGAGCGCCTCGACCAGGTCGGCGGCCTCGGCGGTGCTGTTCGCGGGACCGGCGGCGGGTGCTGCGGTGGTCATGGTTCCCCCTCTTTCGTGGTCTGGGGGGAACCTACGAGGCGATGCGGTCAGCTCCGGTCCTCGTTCGACCGGAGCACCGCCCCACTCGCGGGTGAACTTCGGGCGGGGTCAGTTCAGCGCCACGATCGCCGCGTTGAGCGCCGTCGCGAACCCGACCCACAGCAGGTACGGCACGAGCAGCAGCCCGGACGCCCGGTGGCCGCGCCGCAGGAACACCACGATCAGCGCCACGATCGAGGCGAGGAGCAGGACGATGTCCGCCAGCGCGACCGCGTACAGGTCGGCGGCGAAGAACAGCGGGGTCCACAGGCCGTTCAGCACGAGCTGCGCCGCGAACAGCCCCAGCTCCCAGCGCACGCCCTCGCGCTTCCAGAACAGCCACCCGGACACCGCGATCATCACGTAGAGCACGGTCCACACCGGACCGAACAGCCACGGTGGCGGCGCCCACGACGGGGTTTCCAGGGCCTGGTACTCGGTCGCCGCGGACATCGAGGCGAGCGATCCCGCCACGGCGACCAGCGCCACCGCTGCGCCGAACGCCGCCAGTCCTACCACCGGGTGTCGTCGTGCCGCCAGATCAGCCATGCCCCGAGGCTAGGAGCGCCCGGCGCGGCGCGCACGACAGAACGAGCACGGGCGGTCACCAGAAGCGGCGCGTCACCCGGACGCACGGTCCGCTGCCCCGAACGGGGCTGCGGGTGGTCCCGCCGGTGGGGCAGGCTCCGCCGCGCGGGGCGCGCCGGGTGGCCGGTCCCCGCGGACGAGCGCCGCCGGGGCGCCCGCCCGCAGGCTTCGCGCTCACGCCGCCTGCGGCGGCGCGCCGAGCAGCGCGCGACCGGTCTCGGTCAGCACGACGGGACCCGAGGTGCCCGCGATCAGCCCGGCCACGACCAGCCTGCGGCCGAGGAACTGGTCGCAGCACGACAGCCCGTCCACCATCAGGTTCCCCTGGTCGAGCGTGCAGCGGCCCTCCGCCACCGCGCGCAGGACGGCGTGCTCCCTGGGTGTGAGGTTCGTGGTCATGGCGATCTCCTCCCGTGCGTTTGCTCACCTCGGTACGGCCCGCGACGCCGGGGCAATAGCCCGTTCCGGTTGTCAAAGGGGAGCACGGGTTGCGGTCCAGGTGCCGATGCCCGCCATGGGGTCGCCGCCCAGGGACTGGATGGCCGACACCACCTGCTCGTCCTCGCGCGGGCGGTGGTCCTCGGCGTGCCTGGCGGCGGCGCGGTGCTCGTCGCCGCTGCGCGGGCGCGGGGCGGCGCCGGTGCGCACGTGCAGCGCCGACGCCCCGACCACCCCGCCGAGCAGCGGCAGCACGGGACCGGGCGGGTCCCAGCCGGAGTCCAGGAACAGCTCGTCCAGGTCCGGGTCGAGCGGCTCGTCCAACCAGCCGGTCCCGGCGCGCACCCCGGCGAACCTGGCGTCGCCGGTGAGCACGACCCGCCGCTCGTCCGACCGGTACCGGACCGCGCACGCGCCGCCCCTGGCGTGCCGGAGCAGCACCTCCACCACCGGGTCGAGCGGCGAGCCGGAGCGGACGAGCCGCCAGCAGCGCTCGACCACGCGGGCGTCCGGGTCGGCCTCCACGAGCAGCCAGGTGCCCTCCCCGGCCAGGGCGACCCACTGGCCGGGCGAGTACGCGACCTCGCTCACCGGGGCACCGCCACGTCCACGACCACGGCCGTCGCGTTGTCCCGGCCACCGGCCTCGACGGCGCGGCGCACCAGCTCGTCGGCGGCCACGCCCGGTTCGGCGATCCGGGACAGCACGTGCGCGATCTCGGCGTCGTCCAGCTCGTTGGTGAGCCCGTCCGAGCACATCAGGAACCGCTCGCCCGCGGCGGGCGGCATGACCAGCAGGTCGGGGGTGGGGGTGCGGTCGACGCCGAGCGAGCGGGTGAGGACGTGGCCGCGCGAGTGGTCGGTGGTGAGACGGGCGAGGTCGCCGTCGAACAGGCGGTACACCCGCGAGTCGCCGATGTTGAACACCGCCCAGTGCGCCTGGCCGAGCACGTCGACCATGGCGATGCCGGTGGCGGTGGTGCCCATGCCGCGCTTGCCGGGGTCGGTGGCGCCCTCGGCGAGCATCGCGTCGTTGGCCTCCTCCAGCGCGCGCTGCACGTCGCCGACGCGGCGGGCGGGTGTGGCGTCGAGGTCGCGGAGCGCGGCGACGGCGAGCGCGCTGGCCACCTCGCCCGCCGCGTGCCCGCCCATGCCGTCGGCGACGGCGAACACGTGCGCGCCGACCAGCGCGCAGTCCTCGTTGTCGTGGCGCACCCGGCCGACGTCGGTGGCCATGCCCGCGGTCAGCTGCACGGCGCGGTCCCGAACGGCGCGGTCCCGAACGGCGCGGTCCCGAGGGAGGCGGGCCCGAACGACGGGGACCGGAACAGCTCGGCCAACCCGGACGCCGCGTCGGCCCGCCCGGCGCCACCGAGGGAGGTCGCCCAGCCGCCGTCCTCGTCGACCGCGATGCCGATGCTGCCGGACCAGGCGGCGGTGCGGGTGCGCACCAGGACGGCGGCGCGGCCCCTGGGGTGGGGTGTGGGGGGCGGTTGGGCGGGCGGCGCGGCGACCGGGGGACGGCCTGCGGGGAGCGCGGCGGGCGGTTGGGTGACGGTCGCCTGGCCGGCGGACGGCTGGGCGGCGCGCGGCTGGGCAGCGGTCGCCTGGCCGGCGGACGGCTGGCCGGCGCGCGGCTGGGCGGCGGGTTCCTGGCTGGTAGGTGGTGGGCCGGCGGGCGGCCGAGCGGTGGACGGCTGCGCGGCGGTCGCCTGGGTGGCGGGCGGCCGAGCGGTAGACGGCTGGCCTGCGCGCGGCTGGGCAGCGGGTTCCTGGCTGGTGGGCGGTTGGCCGGCGGGCGGCCGAGCGGTGGACGGCTGCGCGGTCGACGGCTGGCTGGCACGCGGCTGGGCAGCGGTCGCCTGGCCGGCGGACGGCTGGCCGGCGCGCGGCTGGGCGGCGCGCGGCTGGGCGGCGGCGGGCGGTTGTGGTCTCACGGGGAGCAGGTTCGCAGGTGGGCCCGCGGTGGCGGGTGGTTTCGCGGTTGCGGGCGGCCCGGTCGGGGGCGCGGGTGTCCTGGTGGGCAGCGGGTTCGCCGGGAACGCGGTGGGCGGCTGCGCGGCGGGCCCCGGCGGCCTGCCCGCCTGCTGCCCCACCACCGGCTGCCCCACCACCGGCTGCGCTCCCGCCCGCCCCACCCCGAACCCCCTGGTGTGCCCGGCGTCGAACCAGTCCGTCGCGCGCTCCGCCTTCCCGAGGTGCCGCTCCAGGAACAGCCGGGCCTGCTGCCCGACCGGTGTCGCGCGGTCCAGGAGGCGGACCGCGAAGCGGGCCCGCCCGAGCGCCAGGAGCGCCAGGTGCACGCGCGGGCCGGTGATCGCGTACGCCAGGGCGTTCTCCGCCAGCATCGCGGTCACCCGGTCGGCGCTCTCCAGCGCGGCCAGGACGGCCGCCGTCTCGTCGCGCAGCACCAGCTCCGCCCCCTGCTCGACGGCCAGGCCCCTGGCCAGCAGGGACGCCGCGCCCGCCGCCACCGCCTCCGGCGAGGTGGGCAGGCGCAGCTCGGCGCACAGGGCGGGCAGGGCGCTGGGCTTGGCCCTGGCCAGGTAGCCCAGCTCGGCGGCGGTGAGGACCAGGCCCGCGGCGGGGACCGCGCCGGGGCGCAGGGCGGCGACGCCGAAGAACAGCTCGATGCCGTCGTTCCACGCCTCCTCGCGCAGCACCACCCGGTCGGCGGTCACCCCCGCCGCGCCCATGCCCAGGACGAAGTCGGCGACGTCGCGGATGAAGCCCCGGTCGGCCGCCGCACCGGGATCGGGCGCCCCCAACCGCTCGACCCCGTGCGCCCCCGAGCCGCTGTCCAGGGCGAACCACCCGCCGGGCGCGTCGTCCCACCGCCGCGCCCGGTCGCCGCCCTCCCCCGCTACCCGCCCCATGAGGTTCCTCTCCGCGTTGGTCCCGGACGCACCGGTCATCGCGGCACCCGTCGCGGGCGTTGCACGAATTCCACGATGGGATGAACTTGAATTCATTCCTTGGGGTATCGCCGATTGTGCGGAAATAACCGAAACGCCAGTTCAGCGCGTTCCCCGGAACGCGGAGCGGCGGCCGGGAGAATCCCGACCGCCGCATTCGGGGGAGAAGAACCTCAGCCCTCCCGGACCCGCTCGGCCACGTCCCGGTACCAGAGCGCGCTCGCCTTGGGCGTGCGCACCTGGGTCTCGTAGTCCACGTGCACGATCCCGAACCGCTTCTCGTACCCGTACGACCACTCGAAGTTGTCCATCAGCGACCACGCGAAGTACCCGCGCACGTCCGCCCCGCCCTCGCGCGCCCGCGCGACGGCCGCGATGTGCGAGTCCAGGTACGCCACCCGGTCCGCGTCGTCCACCGACCCGTCCGGCGACACGACGTCGTCGAACGCCGCCCCGTTCTCGGTGATCACCATCGGCGGCAGGTCGGGGTACTCGCGCGCGTTCTGCAGCAGCAGCTCGGTGAACTGCTCCGGCACGATCTCCCAGTCCATCGCGGTGACCGGCCGCCCGTAGCGCAGCTCCCGGTCCACCGGAAGCCCGTCCGCGTCGACCGTCGAGCCGTCCTCGGCGGTGCCGGAGTACCTGGAGCTGGTGTAGTGGTTGATCCCCAGCACCTCGATGGGCTGGGAGATCAGCTCCAGGTCGCCCTCCCGCACGGGCAGCTCTGCGCCGCGCGCGGCGAGGTCGGCGACCACGTCGGCCGGGTACTCGCCGGTGACCACCGGGTGCAGGTAGATGCGCCTGCCGAGGCCGTCCGCGCGCCGGGCGGCCTCGCGGTCGAGCTCGCTGTCGGTGGCGGGCGCGGCGTGGCCCATGTTCAGCGTGATGCCGAACTCGGTGGGCTTGGTCGCCGCCTCGCGCATCCGCCGGGTGGCCAGGCCGTGGCCGAGCAGCAGGTGGTGCACGGCCTTGATGGCGTCCGGGAAGTGCGTGCGGCCGGGCGCCTGCCTGCCGACGTGGTAGCCGAGCATCGCCGAGCACCACGGCTCGTTGAGCGTGGTCCACGTGCGCACCCGGTCCTGCAGCGCGTCGAACACCAGCATCGAGTAGTCGGCGAAGCGGTAGGCGGTGTCGCGGACGGGCCAGCCGCCCGCGTCCTCCAGCTCCTGCGGCAGGTCCCAGTGGTAGAGCGTCACCCACGGGTCGACGCCCTTGGCGAGCAGCTCGTCCACGAGCCGGTCGTAGAACGCCAGGCCCTTGGGGTTGGCGGGGCCGACGCCGCCCGGCTGGACGCGCGGCCAGGCCACCGAGAACCGGTAGGTGTCGACGCCGAGCGAGCGGATCAGCTCCACGTCCTCGGGCATCCGGTGGTAGTGGTCGCAGGCCACGTCGCCGTTGTCGCCCTCGTGCACCATGCCGGGGACGCGGCAGTAGGTGTCCCAGATGGACGGTCCGCGCCCGTCCTCGGCCACCGCCCCCTCGATCTGGTAGGCGGAAGTGGCCACGCCCCAGCGGAACGAGGGGGGCAGCGACGCGATGGCCGGGTCGAACCCGGCGGCGCGTGCGGTGGTGTCCACAGTGGATCTCCTCCTGGAGGTCAGGACCCGTTGTCGTGAACGGGGTGCAGCCAACAGGCCACGGCGCGGTCGGCGCCCGGCTGGTCGCCGGGGAGGCCGAGCGCCGGGACCTCCACACCGCAACGCTCCATTGCGCGCGGACAGCGGGGGTGGAACGCGCAGCCCGAGGGCATTCCGCGCAGGTCCGGCGGTGAGCCGGGGATGCCCGCGAGCAGGCGGCGGGGGCCGCGCAGCGCGGGGAACGAGCCGAGGAGGCCCTCGCTGTACGGGTGCAGCGGCGTCCGGTAGATCTCCGAGGACCCGGCCTGCTCGACGATGCGCCCGCCGTACATGATCGCGATCCGGTCGGAGAACTCGACCAGCAGCGACAGGTCGTGGGTGATGAACACGACCGAGAACCCGAGCCGCTCGCGCAGGTCCACGAGCTGGCGCAGGATCTGCCGCTGCACCACCACGTCCAGCGCGGTGGTCGGCTCGTCCATGATCACGACCTCGGGCTCCAGCACCAGCGCCATGGCGATCATGACGCGCTGGCGCATCCCGCCGGAGAGCTGGTGCGGGTAGCTGTCGAGCCGGTCGGCGGCGATGCCGACGAGCGCGAGCACCTCGCGGGCCCGCGCGAGCCGGGAGGCCTTGGTGCTGCTCGGGTCGTGGGCTGCGACGACGTCGGTGAGCTGGGTGGAGATCCGCTTGACCGGGTTGAGCGAGTTCATCGCGCCCTGGAACACGATCGCGGTCTCGGCCCAGCGGAACGCGCGCAGCCGCTCGTCGGACATCCGCAGCACGTCGACGGGCCCGTCGGGGCCGTGGTAGAGCACCTCGCCGGAGGCGACGACGCCGGGCGGCGGGAGCAGCCTGGTCATGCCGTAGGCGAGGGTGGACTTGCCGCTGCCGCTCTCGCCCGCGAGGCCGAGGACCTCGCCGCGGTGCAGGGTCAGGTCGACGTCGCGCACGGCCCGCACGGCGTCGGCGCCGAGGCCGTAGTCGACGTTGAGGGCTCGGATCTCCAGGACCGGCTCGCTCACGACTCCCCCTCCCCGGTGGTGCGGGCAGTATCGCCCTCGGTGGTGTTCCCGGTGCGGCGGCCCCCGGCCGGGATGTCCTTGCCTGCGGCCGGGATTTCCCCGGTGGCAGCCGGGATGTCCTTGGTGGCGGCGGGTTTCGGCGCGGGCGCCAGCACCGGCGTGAAGCCGACGCGCATCCGCACGGTGCGGCCGTCCTCGGTCTTCGCGGTGGTCCTGCCGCCACCGCGCAGGCGCGGGCTGACGAACTCGTCGATGCCGAAGTTCACCAGCGACAGCGCGGTGCCCAGGAACGCGATCGCCAGCCCGGCGGGCACGAACCACCACCACGCGCCCTGCGCGAGCGCCTGCTGGCCCTGCGCCCAGAACAGCACGGTGCCCCAGTTCCAGGTGCCGCTCGCGGACACCCCGATGAACGCCAGGGTGATCTCGGAGACGACGGCGAAGATGACCGTGCCGACGAAGCCGGAGGCGATGACCGCCGTCAGATTCGGCATGATCTCGAAGACGATGATCCGCCAGGTGGACTCGCCGGTGGCGCGCGCGGCCTCCACGTAGTCCCTGCGGCGCAGCGACAGCGTCTGCGCGCGCAGCACCCGCGCGTTCCACGCCCACGAGGTGAGCCCGATGACCAGCGCGATGGTGACGTCGGTGGTCTCGGGCAGCGACGAGGTGATGATGATGATCAGCGGCAGCGCGGGGATGACCAGGAAGACGTTGGACAGCGCGGAGAGGCCCTCCGCGCCGAACCCGCCGAGGTAGCCGGAGGTGACGCCGACCAGCACCGACAGCACGGTGGCGATGGCGGCGGCGAGGAACCCGACGAGCATGACGCTGCGGGTGCCCACGACCACCTGGCTGAAGATGTCCTGGCCGAGGTGGGTGGTGCCGAACCAGTGCGCCGCCGACGGGCCCTGCATGACGTCGGAGCTGCGCGCGGACGGGTCGTGGGGCGCGATCCACGGGCCGATCACGGCGATCAGCGCGAACAGGCCGAGCACGACGAGTCCGGTGGTGGCCTTGGGGTTCGCGACGAACCGCAGCCTGCTGCGCTTGGCGGGCGCGGCGGAGGGCGCGGTCCCGGTCGTGGTGGGGATGACGGCCATCGCTCAGCCCTCCCGTCGGGTGCGCGGGTCGAGCGCGAGGTAGGCGAGGTCGGCCAGGAAGTTGGCCGCCAGCACGGACAGCGTGATCATCAGGAAGATGCCCTGCATGAGCGGGTAGTCCTTGGCGCCGACCGCCTGGAACAGCAGCAGGCCGAGGCCGGGGTAGGAGAACACGATCTCCACCAGCAGCGTGCCGCCGACGATGAAGCCGAGCGAGAGCGCGAAGCCGGAGACGTTGGGCAGCAGGGCGTTGCGCGCCGCGTAGCCGACCATGACGCGCCGGTCGGTGAGGCCCTTGGCGTGCGCGACGGTGACGTAGTCCTCGGACGACACCGTCACCATCATGTTGCGCATGCTCAGGATCCAGCCGCTCATCGACGACACCAGGATCGTCAGCGCGGGCAGCAGGCCGTGCCGCAGCACGCTGCCCGCGAACTCCAGGTCCGGGTTCGGCACCAGGCCGATCTCGTACGCGCCGGAGGCCGGGAAGAAGCTGCCGGGACCGGCGAGCAGGGCGATGGCGAGCAGGCCCAGCCAGAAGTACGGGATCGAGGACAGGAACGTGGTGACCGGGATCAGCAGGTCCGCGAGGGAGCCGCGCCGCCAGCCGACGACCGTGCCGAGCGCGGTGCCGAGCAGGAAGCCGAGCACCGTGGTGATGCCGACCAGCCCGACGGTCCACGGCAGGCCACCGCTGATCACCTCCGACACCGGGGTGGGGAAGAAGGTGAAGGACATGCCGAGGTCGCCGGTGAGGATCTGGCCGAGGTAGCGGAAGTACTGCTCGACCAGGCTCGCCTCCTCGTCCAGCCCGAAGAGGATGTACAGCGACTCGACGGCCTCGGTGGTCATCTGGCCCCTGGACTTGGTGATCAGGGCCTGGACCGGGTCGCCGGGGATGAGCCGGGGGATGAAGAAGTTGATGGTCAGCGCGGCCCACGCGGTGAACGCGTAGAAGGCGGTGCGCTTGAGGACCTGGCTCACCTCCCGCTCACCTCCGCGTCGAAGAGCCAGCAGGCGGCGAAGTGGCCGGGCTGGTCGCCGACGTCGAACCGGGGCGGGACCTTCTCCCGGCACACGTCCATCGCGAAGGGGCAGCGCGGGTTGAACCGGCAGCCGGACGGCGGGTCGATGAGGCTGGGGGGCTCACCGCTCCCCCCGTCCTTCGACTCCACCGCGGGGCGATCGGGGTCGGGCGCGGAGTCGATGAGCAGCTGCGTGTACGGGTGCGCGGGGTTCTGCGTGACGGTCTCGCTGTCGCCGCCCTCGACCACGCGCCCGGCGTACATCACGCAGGTCTCGTCGGCGAAGTAGCGCGCCGACGCGATGTCGTGGGTGATGTACAGGATCGCCAGGTGCAGGCGCTCCTTCAAGTCCCGCAGCAGGTTCAGCACGCCGAGGCGGATCGACACGTCGAGCATCGACACCGGCTCGTCGGCGAGCAGCACCTCGGGGTCGGCGCCGAGCGCGCGGGCGATGGCCACGCGCTGGCGCTGGCCGCCGGACAGCTCGTGCGGGAACTTGTCGGCGTACCGCTCGGGCGGGGTGAGCTGCACGCGGGTGAGCAGGTCGGACAGCGCGGCCTCCAGCTCCTGCGCGCTCTTCCCGGCGTTGCCGTGGATCTTCAGCGCCCTGGTGAGGTGGTAGCGCACGGTGTGCACGGGGTTCAGCGAGGCGAACGGGTCCTGGAAGATCATCTGGACCCGCTTGCTGTACCCCCGGAACGCCCGGCCGCCCTTGACGGCGGTGACCTCGCCGCGCAGCCGGATCTCGCCGGAGGTGCGCGGGTAGAGCTGGGCGAGCAACCGGGCGACGGTCGACTTGCCCGAGCCGGACTCCCCGACCAGCGCGGTGACCCGGCCCGCGCGCAGCGCGAGCGTGACGTCGTCCACGGCGTGCACCGCGCGGGCGCCCCTGGTCAGCAGTTGCCTCCCGCGCCCCCGCAGCGGGAAGTGCTTGGTGAGGCCATCGGCCTCCAGGACCACGTCGGTGGTCCCGGAGGCCGAGGCGGAGCGCTCGGTCATGCGGCGGGCTTCAGCTCGAGGACGATCTGCAGCGCGTTCTCCAGGGTCATCTGGGCGGGCGCGTAGGGGTTCTCGGCGTCGGGCCAGCCGGTCCAGTTGCGGGTGGTGTACTCGCCGCCGCCGTTGGCCGCCGAGGTGATGATCACCGGCATGTCGCGCACGAAGATCTGCTGGAGCAGGGTCATCGCGGCGGTGCGGGAGGCGTCGTCGGGGGCGGTGGCGTACTGCTCCAGCGCCGCGGTGGCCTCGGGGTTCTCGTAGCGGCCGTAGTTGCCGTTGATGCCGCCCTGGCCGACCGGCTTGTACAGCGCGCCGTCCATGATGGACTGGTAGATGTCGTACGGCGTCGGGCCGTTGTTGGTCCAGTGCAGCGCGGCCTGGAAGTCGCCGGTGTCCAGCGCCTTGGTCCAGGCGTCGACGTTCTGCAGCTCGACGGTGGCCTCGATGCCGATGTCGGAGACGTTGTCCTTGATGATCTCGACGTTGGTGACGTAGTCGGACCAGCCGGACGGCACGGTCATCTTCAGCGTCACGGGCTTGCCGGACGGGTCCTTGAGCTTGTCGCCGTCGTAGCTGAAGCCGTTGTCGGTCAGCTCCTTCTTGGCCGCGGCGACGTCCACCTCGACGGTCTTGCCCTTGAACTCGTCGGCGATGAACGGGTCACCGGCGGGCGTGGGGATGCCGGTGATGTTGTCGACCTTCGGGTAGAAGTAGCCGCCCTCGCCCTGCACGAAGATGTCCTGCCGGTTGACCACCCGGTTGACCGCGCGGCGCAGCGCCGGGTTGTCCCACGGGGCGCTCTTGGTGTTGAACCACAGGCCGTGGATGCCGAGGACTGGCGGGAACCAGAGCTTGTTGTGCTGCGGGTCCTTGCTGGTGTAGACGGCCTCGTAGTTCGGGATGAACACGAAGCTCCAGTCGGTGGTGCCGTTGGCCAGCGCGGTGGTCTGCGCGTTGTTGTCGGCGTACGCGGTGTACCGGACCTCCTTGACCTGCGGCAGCTCCTGCCAGTAGCTGTCCCGCACGACGAGGGTCTGGGTCTGCGGGGTGAAGGACTTCAGCGTGTACGGGCCGCTGCCGACCGGCTGCTTGACCGTCTCGGTGGACGGGTTCGCGTAGGTGGACCAGACGTGCTCCGGGACGATGAACTGCTCCAGGAGCTTGTTGCGGTTGGTGAACTGGGAGCGCGGGAAGCTCACCACCACCTTGCCGCCGTCGACGGTGGCGCCGTCGATCGGCAGGCCCTGGATGTTCAGGCCGGGGTTGTTCTTGAGCAGGGTGAACGTGTAGGCGACGTCGGCCGGGGTGAGCGGCTTGCCGTCGGACCAGGTGACGTTCTCGCGCACGGTCAGCACGAGCTTGGAGTAGTTGTCCTGCCAGTCCCACTCGCTGGCCAACCAGGGCGTGGGCTCCTGGGTCGCGTCGGTCTCGTTGACCATGGTCAGCGGCTCGAAGATCAGCCTGCGGTAGCCCATGATCGTCGCGGCGGACGAGTTGAGGAACGGGTTGTTGTTCTCGGTCTGCGGGCCGTCCGGCTTGCCCACGTTCAGCACACCGGCCTGGGACTGCGCGCCCTGGTTGCTCGTGGAGCAGGCGGCGAGCGGGGTGAAGGCCGTGATCGCCGCGAGGGCGAGGGCGGCCGTTCGCCTGAGTCGCATGGTTTCTCCTTGTGGGAACGGGTGTTCGCGAGCGCCAGGTCGGGTCGGACCGCGTGTGCCATCGCGGGTGGGACGGTGCGCGTCCTCGGGTTGCCGAAGACTCAACCCCGGTGAGTCAGGTCACGTCAATAACGAACAGGTTACAAACTTAGTCTAATTTTAAGTCGTGAAGGAAGTGGGCGGCATCCTGCCGACCATGCCTGCCAAGCGCGCCACCGTGCGCGACCTGCGACGTCAGAACCGATCGGCCCTGCTGTCGACCCTGTACTTCGAAGGCCCGCTGAGCAGGCAGGAGCTGGTCGCCAGGACCGGCCTGAGCGCCGCCACGGTGTCCACCGCGACCGCCGGGCTGGTCGACGAGCGGCTCGTCGTCGGCGCGGGGACGGTCGAGTCGGACGGCGGCAGGCCGCGCTCGCTGCTGCGCGTCAACCCCGGCTACGGGCACGTGGTCGGCGTCGACGTCGGCGAGACCGGGGTGGCCGTCGAGCTGTTCGACCTGGCGCTGCGCCGGATCGCCGCGCTCGACCACGACCTGCCGCCCACCGACCCGCTCGCGGTGGGCGCGCTGATCGCCGCGGCCGTGCCGGAGGTGATCGCGCTGGCCGGGGCGGACCAGGGCTCGGTGCTGGGCGTGGGCATCGGCGTGCCGGGCGAGGTGGAGCGGCGCGGCGGGGCGGGGGGCGCGCCGTGGGGCGCGGCGACGCTCGTGCACGCGCAGACCCTCGGCTGGTCGGGCGTGCCGCTGGCCGAGCTGGTCAGGGCGGGCGGCACGACGCTGCCGCTGTTCGTGGAGAACGGCGCGAAGACCCAGGGCCAGGCCGAGATGTGGTTCGGCGCCGGGCGGGGGTCGCGGCACGTCGTGGTGGCGCTGCTGGCCTCCGGCGTCGGCGCGGCGGTGGTGGCGGACGGCGCGGCGCAGCGCGGGTCGACCAGCAGCGCGGGCGAGTGGGGGCACACCACGGTCGTCCACGGCGGACGGCGCTGCCGGTGCGGGGCGCGCGGGTGCCTGGAGGCGTACGTCGGCGCGGGGGCGGTGCTGGACCGGTACCGGGAGCTGGGCGGGGAGCTGGGCGAGGGGGACGAGCGGGCGGCGTTCGCGGAGCTGGTGGCGCTGGCGGGTGGGACCGCGCGGGCGGACGGGACGCGGACGGCGGGCGGATCGCCCCTGGCGGGCGGATCGCCGCTGGCAGGCGGGGTGCCGCTGGCAGGCGGGGGGCCGCTGGCAGGCGGCTCAGCGTTGACGGGTGGGGCGCCGTTGGCAGGCGGGGAACCGGCGGCGGGCGAGTCCTCGTTGACGGGCAGGTTGCCCGTGGCAGGCGCGGCTTCGCGGCCGGGCGGATCGCCCCTGGCGGGCGGCTCAGCGTTGGCGGGCGGATCGCCTCTGGTGGGCGGATCGCCGCTGGCGGGCGGGGTGCCGTTGGCGGGCGGATCGCCTCTGGTGGGCGAGGTGCCTCTGGTGGGCGAGGTGCCTCTGGTGGGCGGGGTGCCTCTGGCGGCCGGATCGCCCATGGCAGATGGCTCAGCGTTGGCAGTCGGGGCGCCACCAGCCGGCGGGTCGCCGCTGGCGACGTGGGTGCTGGAGGAGGCGGTGGGATACCTGGGCGCGGGGATCGCGACCCTGGTGAACCTGTTCAACCCCGAGCGGATCGTGCTCGGCGGCTGGGCCGGGGCGGCACTGGGCGGGGACTGGTTGCCCGCGATCGTGGCGGCGACGCGGGAGCACGCGCTGCGGCACCCGTTCGCCAGGGTGCGCCTGGAAGCCGGGCGCCTGGGGCCCGACGCGGTGGCCGTCGGCGCGGCGACGCTGCCGGTCGCGGCGCTGCTGGAGCGGGCCGCCGACCCGCGTGCGCCGGTGCGCGGGCGCGGGGCGCACTTGGCCTAACCGCAGGGGGTTCGCGTGTCGGCCAGATGTCGGAAACCCGCCGTTGACGTTGCCGCGAGCCCGGAGCTAGGCTGCGTGAGAGCGCTCTCACGCCTCCGGTGCCACGGAGGCGTCCCGCACTCCCCGAACCACCACCGCACGTCCCACCACGGCGCGGGGCCCCGGCCCGCGCGCCCGAACCGCGCACACCGCGGTGCCGGACACGTGAAGCCGGGGCTCCGCGCGCCCGGTGGACCGCTCCCGGCCGAGCCGGGAGGTCACCGCCATCACCACCGCACCGACCGACCCGCGCTCCCCCGACCTCGGCCCGAACGTCCTCCTGCTCCGCCCCGGTCAGCCCGACGCGCAGCGGCGGGTCGACGAGATCACCCGCGCCAGGCGCACCGACCAGTTCGGCGAGGGCAGGCACGCGGTCCTGCTCCTGCCAGGCCACCACCGGCTGGACGTCGACCTGCGCTTCTACACCCAGGTCGCCGGCCTCGGCGCGCTCCCGGACGACGTGGTCGTGCAGGGGCGCGTGCGGGTCGAGGCGGACTGGCTCCCCCAGCTCGACGACCCGGCAGGCCTCGGCAACGCGACGCAGAACTTCTGGCGCGGCGCGGAGAACCTGAGCGTCACCCCGCCTCCGGGCCAGGTCGAGCGCTGGGCGGTGTCGCAGGCCGCCGCCTACCGCAGGATGCACCTGCGCGGCCCCGTCGAGCTGTGGGACGGCCGCGTCGGCTGGGCGTCCGGCGGCCTGATCGCGGACAGCCGGATCGACGGCCCGGTCGACTCCGGCACGCAGCAGCAGTTCCTGACCCGCAACAGCGAGCTGGGCGCGGGCTGGCGCGGCTCCTCGTGGAACATGGTGTTCGTCGGCACGACCGGCGCCCCCGCGCACTCCTACCCCGATCCCCCGTTCACCACCGTGGAGTCCACGCCGCTGGTGCGGGAGAAGCCGTTCCTGTTCGTGGCGGACGACGAGTTCCGCGTCTTCCTCCCCGCGCCGCGCCGCGACTGCGTCGGCACCAGCTGGGGTTCCGGCGCGCCGGAGGGCACGTCGCTGTCGCTGGCGGAGTTCTTCGTCGCGCGCCCCGGAACCCCGGTGGCGGTGGTGAACTCCGCGCTGGAGCGGGGGAGGCACCTGCTGCTGACGCCGGGCGTGCACCGCCTGGACGGCACGATCACCGTGCGGCGTCCGGGAACCGTGGTGCTGGGCCTGGGCCTGGCGACCCTGACCAGCGAGACCGGTGACCCGGCGCTGGTCACCTCGGACGTGCCGGGGATCAGGCTCGCCGGGTTCCTGGTCGACGCGGGCCGCGCGGGCGCGCCCGTGCTGCTCCGGGTGGGCGAACCCGGTTGCGGCGCCGGGCACCGCGCCGACCCGATCTCGCTGCACGACGTCTACCTGCGCGTCGGCGGCCCGTGGGCCGGGCGCGCCGAGGTCAGCCTGGAGGTCAACAGCTCGGACGTGCTCATCGACCACACCTGGGCCTGGCGCGCGGACCACGGCGAGGGCGTCGGCTGGGACGTGAACACCGCGCGGGACGGCGTGGTGGTGAACGGCGACCGGGTGGTGGCGCACGGGCTGTTCACCGAGCACTACCAGCGGCACAGCCTGCTGTGGAACGGCGAGGCGGGCCGGGTCTACTTCTTCCAGAACGAGCTGCCGTACGACCCGCCGTCGCAGGCCGAGTGGCGCGGCGGCGGTGGCGCGCGCGGCCTGCCGGGGTACAAGGTGGCGGACCACGTGCGCGACCACCGGGCGTGGGGCCTCGGCGTGTACTGCTTCAACGAGGCCGACCCGACCGTGGTCACCGACACCGCGGTCGAGGCGCCGACCGCGCCGGGGGTGCGCCTGACCAGCCTGGTCGCGGTGTCCCTCGGCGGGGTCGGCACGATCGCGTCCGTGGTGAACGGGACCGGCGGGGCGGCGGACTCGTCGCGGTTCGTCAGCCGGGTGGCGCGCTACCCGGCCTAGCGCCGGGCCAGGAGGCGCTGCGGCGCGCGGTGGGCGCGGTTCCACAGCTCCTCCACCGGGCCGCGCTCGAACCGCGCCATCCACCACGACGCGCCCGCGACCAGCAGCCCCGACACCACCAGCCACACCGCCACCACGAACGGCGCGCCCAGGTGCGCGCACCGGCTCGCGAGGCCGAAACCCCAGTCGTAGCACAGGACCGACGCGATCAGGTTCTGCCCGACGTAGCAGCTGAGCGCGCTGCGCCCGACCGCCGTGATGCCGCGCCGCAGCCGTCCGGCCTCGGGCCTGGCGCGCAGCACCAGGTGCGTGATGAGCCCCAGCAGCCCGAAGGAGACGATCGGCGCGCACACGTACCGGTCCACCAGCGGCAGCGCGCCGCCGAGGAGGCTGGTGGCGAGGTTGAGCGGCACGCCCGCGCCGAGGCCGACCGCCATCAGTCGGGCGCGCGCCCGGCGTCCCCGCTCGGAGTCCTCCAGCGCGCCGCCCCGCAGCAGCAGCGCCCCGGCCAGGAACAGCACGGCGCTGAGCGGGATCGCGAGCACCGCCTCCACCCGGTAGACGACGAGGTGCTCCCAGCGGTTCGCCACCTGGGCGGGCCAGCTGGACGTGTCGGTGGGCAGCCCGGAGACCCCGCCGCCGTCACCGGGGAACGCCGCCAGCGCGGCGGTGAGCGCGGCCACCACGAGCAGGTGGACCACCAGCGTCCCGGCCAGCCAGCGGCGCGTGGAGCGCGCGCCCCGACCGACGACGCAGGCGACGAGCACGGACACCACCGCGTAGTACATGAGCACGTCGAACTCGAACAGCAGCGCGTAGTGCAGCAGCCCTTCGAGCAGCAGCAGCGCCGACCGCCACAGGTACCAGCCGGGCCACCGCTCCCCGCGCCGCACCGCCGACCGGTGCTGGAGCGCGACCCCGATCCCGAACAGGATCGACAGCAGCCCCAGGAACTTGCCATTGGTCACCGCCCGCAGCAGCGCCTCCCCGACCGACCCCGCGCCGCTCAGGAACGACGCGGGCCCGTCCGGCGACGCGAAGATCCACACGTTGGTGCCGAGCGTCCCCAGGATCGCCGCACCGCGCAGCACGTCGAGCGCGCTGATCCGTCCCTCGCCCATCTCCGGTCCTCCCCCCAGGCAGGTCGCGGCCCACGCTAGGCGCGGGATGCGGCCGGGCGCGTCGGCGGACGGTGCCACCACCACGTCCTCCCTTCGGAGGAGGAGCGCGGCGCGGAACCCCTGCGCGCGACGGGCCTTCGCGGTCCCGGAGCGGTGCGCTCCTCGCCACACGCCCGTAACCGGGGGATCGCTCGGCGCAACATCGGCTTCCTAGCTTCGAGGGGTTCCACCTGCCGAAAGGAGCCGCTGGTGCGATCCAGAACCCTTCGACGTGGTGCCGCAGCCCTCTTCCTCATCCCCCTGCTGGTCGCCGGGTGCGTGAGCGATCCGACCGCCGGGGGCTCGCCCGGCGCGAGCGCGACCGAGATCCGGGTGGGGGTGCTGCACTCGCTCAGCGGCACGATGGCCATCAGCGAGGTGACCGTCCGGGACGCCGAACTGCTGGCGGTCGAGCAGCTCAACGCCGCGGGCGGGGTGCTGGGCAAGAAGCTGGTCCCGGTGGTGGAGGACGGGGCGTCGGACTGGCCGACGTTCGCCGAGAAGGCGCAGAAGCTCATCTCGCAGGACCGGGTGGCCGCCGTGTTCGGCGGGTGGACCTCCGCGAGCCGCAAGGCGATGCTGCCGGTGTTCGAGCGCAACAAGGCGCTGCTGTGGTACCCGGTGCAGTACGAGGGGCTGGAGAGCTCGCCGTACATCTTCTACACCGGCGCGACCACGAACCAGCAGATCGTCCCGGCGCTGGACTACCTGGTGTCGCAGGGGAAGAGGAGCCTGTTCCTGGTGGGCAGCGACTACGTGTTCCCGCGCACCGCCAACAAGATCATCAAGGCGTACGCGGCGGCGCGCGGCATCGAGGTGCTCGGCGAGGAGTACACGCCGCTGGGCCACACCGAGTACAGCACCGTGGTCAACAAGGTCGTCGACGCGCGGCCGGACGCGGTGTTCAACACCCTCAACGGGGACAGCAACGTGGCGTTCTTCAAGCAGCTGCGCGGTTCCGGCGTCACCCCGGAGCGCACGCCGGTGGTGTCGGTGAGCGTCGCCGAGGAGGAGGTCCGCGGCATCGGGCCGGAGAACGTCGCGGGGCACCTGGTGGCGTGGAACTACTACCAGACCACGGAAACCCCGGCCAACGGCGAGTTCGTCCGGGCCTACCGGGCGAAGCACGGCGCGGACAAGGTCACCTCGGACCCGATGGAGGCCGGGTACAACGCGGTGAAGCTGTGGGCCGCCGCGGTGACGGCGGCCGGGACCACCGAGGTGGAGGCCGTGCGCAAGGCCGCCGGGGGCATCGCCGTGGACGCGCCCGAGGGCCGCACCACCATCGACGGGGCGACCCAGCACGTGGCCAAGACCGCGCGGATCGGCGTGGTGCGGCCGGACGGGCAGATCGAGCAGGTGTGGGCCTCCGACGGCCCGATCGCGCCGGACCCGTACCTCAAGGGGTACCCGTGGGCCTCGGGGCTGGGCTGACGTGGCCGGGGCCGACCTGACCGCGCTGGCGAACCAGCTGCCCGTCGGGCTGAGCACGGCCGCCGTGCTGCTGCTGGCGGCGCTGGGGCTGACGTTCACCTTCGGCCAGATGGGCGTGGTGAACATGGCGCACGGCGAGTTCGTGATGGCGGGCGCGTACACCGCCTACCTGGTGCAGGGCGCGCTCGGCGGTTGGGCGTTCCCGCTCTCGCTCCCGGCGGCGTTCGTGGTGGCCGGGCTGCTGGGGCTGGCGCTGGAGGCGTCGCTGCTGCGGCGCTTCCACGGCAGGCCGCTGGACACGCTGCTGCTGACCTGGGGCGTGAGCCTGGTCCTGCAGCAGGTGGCGCGGGACGTGTTCGGCGCGCCGAACGTGCAGGTGGTGTCGCCGTCGTGGCTCGTGGGCGGGGTGGAGCTGCTGGGCGTCCGGCTGCCGCACAACCGGGTGTTCATCATCGGGCTGGCGGCGCTGTGCGCGGTCGGCGTGTGGCTGTACCTGGCCAGGTCGCCGCAGGGCAGGCGGGTGCGGGCGGTGGTGCAGAACCGGGAGCTGGCGGCGTGCAGCGGCATCGCGACCGGGCGGGTCGACCGGCTCACGTTCCTGCTCGGGTCCGGGCTGGCCGGGGTCGCCGGGGTGGCGCTCACCCTGGTCGGGCCGGTGGGTCCGACGCTGGGCGGGGCGTACCTGGTGGACGCGTTCCTGGTGGTGGTCGCGGGCGGGCTCGGGCAGCTGCGCGGCGCGGTGCTCGCGGCGGTGGCGCTGGGGTTCCTGAACAGCTTCCTGGAGCTGTACACGGACGCGAGCCTGGCCAAGGTGCTGGTGCTGGCAGCGGTGATCGTGTTCCTCCAGTTCCGGCCGCAGGGCATGTTCGTGCTGCGCGGGAGGTCGCTGGCATGATCGGTGGAGCTCAAGCGCGCCAGGGGCTTTCGCGGTTCGCGCTGCCGCTGTGCGTGGTGCTGCTGGCGGTCGCGCCGCTGGTGCTGTCCCCGTTCCGGCTCGGGCTGCTGGCGAAGTACCTGTGCTTCGCGATCGTCGCCGTGGGCATCGCGGTGGCGTGGGGGCGCGGCGGGATGCTCGTGCTGGGGCAGGGCGTGTTCTTCGGGCTCGGCGGCTACGCCATGGGGATGCACCTGAAGCTCGCCGAGGCCGGGGCTGCGGGTCTGCCGGACTTCATGGTGTGGAGCGGGGTCGAGGAGCTGCCCGCGCTGTGGGCGCCGTTCGCGAACCCGGTGTTCGCGCTCGCGGCCGTGGTGGTGCTGCCCGGCGCGGTCGCGTTCTGCCTGGGGCTGCTGGTGTTCCGGCAGCGGGTGCGCGGCGCGTACTTCGCGGTCCTGTCCCAGGCGCTGGCCGCGGCGTTCGTGATCCTGCTGGTCGGGCGGCAGGGGGTGACCGGCGGGACGAACGGGCTGACGAACTTCAGCTCGTTCTTCGGGCTGGACCTGGCCGACCCGGCCGGGCAGCGCGCGGTGTACTGGATCACCGCCGCCGCGCTGGTGGTGGTGTTCCTGGTGGCGCGGTGGGTGGTGCGCGGGCCGTTCGGGCGGCTGCTGGTGGCGGTGCGCGACGGTGAGGACCGGGTCCGGTTCCTCGGGTACGACCCGGCTCTGGTGAAGACGCTGGTGTTCACCGGGTCGGCGGTGGCGGCGGGGATCGCGGGGGCGCTGTTCGTGCCGGTCGTCGGGATCATCTCGCCCGCGCTGCTCGGGGTGGCCCCCTCGCTGGAACTGCTGGTGGGGGTCGCGGTGGGCGGGCGGTTCTCGCTGGCGGGCGCGGTGGTCGGGGCGATCGCGGTGAACTACGCGAAGACGGTGTTCAGCGAGGACTTCGCGGAGGGCTGGCTGTACCTGCAGGGCGGGTTGTTCGTGCTGGTGCTGGTGTTCGCGCCGCGCGGGCTGGCCGGGCTGGTGGAGCGGGCGCGGGAGTGGTGGGCGGCTCGGGCGGGTGGACGGGTCGGTGGCGCGGGAGGTTCCGGTGGCGCGGGCGGCGTGACGGGCGCCGTCCGGCGCAGCGAGGGGGTGGCCGGGTGAGCGCGGCGCTGGAGGTGCGCGGGCTGCGGGTGGGGTTCGACGGGCACCCCGCGCTCGACGGGCTGGACCTGACCGTCGAGGAGGGCGAGCTGCGGTTCCTGATCGGCCCGAACGGCGCGGGCAAGACCACGCTGATCGACGTGATCACCGGGCTGACCAGGCCGTCCTCCGGCAGCGTGCGGTTCGGCGGCCGGGAGCTGGTCGGGCTGCCCGAGCACCGCGTCGTGCGGTTGGGCGTCGGGCGCACGTTCCAGACGGCGGCGGTGTTCGAGGAGCTGACCGTGCGGGAGAACCTGGAGCTGGCCGCCGGGTTCCGCGCTCCCCTGCGCACCCTGCTGCGACGCCCGCGCGGGCGGTCGGCCGAGGTGGGGCGGGCGCTGGCGACCACCGGGCTCGCGGCGCTCGCCGGGCGGCGGGCCGGGGTGCTCTCGCACGGGCAGCGGCAGTGGTTGGAGATCGGGATGCTGCTGGCGCAGCGACCGGGGTTGCTGCTGCTGGACGAGCCGGTGGCGGGCATGAGCCGGGACGAGCGGGAGCGCACCGGGGAGCTGCTGGCGGCGGTCGCGGCCGAGCACACGGTCGTCGTGGTGGAGCACGACATGGAGTTCCTGCGCCGGTACGCGCGCACGGTCACCGTGCTGCACCAGGGGAAGGTGCTGCGCGAGGGCGCGGTCGACGAGGTGCGGGCGGACCCGGTGGTGCGCGAGGTGTACCTGGGCCGCTCCGACGGGAGGGCGGACTGATGCTCGTGGTGTCCGATGTGGACGTCCACTACAGACGGTCGCAGGTGCTGTTCCGCGTGGGCCTCGAGGTGCCCGCCGGGTCGCTGGTGTGCGTGCTGGGGCGCAACGGGGTCGGGAAGACCACGCTGCTCAAGACCGTCGTCGGCCTGCTGCGCCCGACCTCGGGGACGGTGCTGCTGGACGGCGCGGACGTCACCCGGACCCCGGTGCACCGCAGGGTGCGCGCGGGGCTGGCGTACGTGCCGCAGGGGCACGTGGTGTTCCCGCAGCTGACCGTGGCGGAGAACCTGCGGGTGGTCGCCGAGGCCCGTCCCGGCAAGGACGCGGGCGCGGTGGACGACGCGCTGTCGGTGTTCCCGGCGCTGGTCCCGCTGCTGCGGCGGCGGGCCGGGCTGCTGTCGGGCGGGCAGCGGCAGCAGCTCGCGATCGCGCGGGCGCTGGTGGCGCGCCCCCGGCTGCTGGTGCTGGACGAGCCGACCGAGGGCGTGCAGCCGTCCGTGGTCGACGAGATCGAGGCGGCGGTGCGGCGGCTGCACCGGGAGGTGGGGCTGACCGTGCTGCTGGTCGAGCAGCACGTGGACCTGGCGGCGCGGCTGGCGGACCGGTTCGCGCTGCTGGACGCGGGCGAGGTCGTGCGCTCCGGCGACGCGGCGGAGCTGCGGGACGAGGAGGTGCGGCGACTGCTGTCGGTGTGACCGGGCCTGCCTGGCGCGCTGGGCCTGCCTGGCGCGCAGGCCCTACCTGGTGCGCCGGGACCCGACCTGCCTGGCCGCCGCCGCGCCGCCGAGCACCAGGAGCAGCGCGACCAGGCCCCAGCGGCGCTGGTCGTCCACGGTGTGCAGCAGCGGGTTCAGGCCCGCGGCCTCGACCTCCTCGGTGCGCCGCCTCGGGTCCCGCACGGCGGGCTGGCCCTCCACGAGCTCCTGCTCGGGGGTGGGTTCCGCCGTCGGCGCGGGGCTCGGGGCCGGGCTGGGGCTCGGGGTGGGCACGGGGGCCGGTGGCACGGCGGGCGCCTGCGCGACGGGCGGTTGCGGCGCGGGCTGCTGCGGGGCCTGGGGCTGGGGCTGCGCCGGTCGGGGCTGCGGCGGTTGCGGCTTGGGCTGCGGCTGCGGCCGGGGCGGGTTGCGCACGACCAGGCAGCCCGCCGCGTCGAGCGTGCTGAACGCGACCCGCGTGCCCAGCTCCACCACCGTCCCGGTGCCGTCCAGCGCGACCTTGAACCGGGTGCTGAGCCCCCCGCTCGCGTCCCGGTTGGCCGTGGCGTAGAGCGCGCCGTCCGGCCCGAGCACGACCGAGCCGTAGCTGGTCATGCCCGGAGGCAGCGCGCCCGCGCCGTCGACGGGCCGCACGGCGCCGGTGGCCGGGTCGACCCGCACCACCCGGCCCGCGCCCCGCGCGTCCACCACGACCCCGTACAGCAGGCCGTCCACCGGGTTGAGGTCGAAGTCGTTGATGGTCAGCGCGGTGGTGGGCAGCCAGGTCTCGGCCACGACCAGCAGGTAGTCGGGGCTGGTCGGGTTGATGTCCACGGCCAGCAGCAGGCGCCCGGACCGCACCACGAGCCGGTCGCCGACGACCACGCCCGCCGTCGCGCCGCGCAGCAGGTCGGACCGGCGCGCGGGCAGCGGGACCCGCGCGCCGCGCCGGTCGAACGCGAGCACGCGCCCGTCCGCGTCGACGCCGTACACCAGGTCCTGCGCGGCGGAGTAGCCGATCGCGGTGACCCGGACGTCGAGCACCGCCAGCGGGGAGACCGCGCCCGCGGGCAGCTCGACGCTGACCACCGAGGACGGCCCGCGCTCCAGCGCCTCGACCTGGATCGAGGCGCACACCGCCAGCAGGACCTCCCCGATCACGCCAACCGCTCCACGGCGGCCTGGAACGCGTCCGGCCCGACGTCCGCGCCCCCGTCGAACGGGTTCTGCAGCTGGTAGGTGGCGAACAGCAGCAGCGCCATCGCGGCGGCGAGGGTGCTGACGATGACGACGTGCGTGCGCACCAGCGGGCCGCCGAACAGCAGCGGCATCGCCAGGGACAGCGCGGTGCCGAGCGCGAGGGTGAACCAGATGACGGAGCTGACGCGCCCGCTGGCCGCGTCGAGCCGCTCCTGGCGGGCCTCGTAGACGGCCCAGAGCTTGCGGGTGGCCTCGGTCTTGCGGTCGACCTGCCAGTCGTCGGTGGTCGGCGCGGAGGCCACGACCTTGCGCATCTGGTCCAGGGTGGCCCAGCCGGAGGAGTCGACGTCCGCGCCGGTGCGCATCACCGGCCACTCCTCGTCGGCGACGGTCATGGCGTAGTGGCGGGCCAGCTCGCGCACCTCGGCCCCGGTGTCCGGGGAGAGCGCGTCGCTGGCCCAGCTGGCGGCGACGAGGCTGTCGGCCTCGGCGAACGCCCCGTCGCCCGCGCTGGTCACGCCGTCGAACAGGGCGATGAGGACGAACGCCACGAGCACGGCGTGCAGGCCGCCGACGATGGTGAAGACCTGGCCCGCCGCCTCGTTGTTCTCGGCGCGGCCCTCGTCGGCGCCGAGGCGGCGGATGAGGTAGGCCAGCAGCGCGGCGGCCACGGCCGCCCCGCCGACCCACAGGAAGCCCGTGATGTAGACCGACATCTCGTCCTCTCGCCGTCGGGCCGACGCGGGCGCGGGGCTGTCCGCGGCGTTCTCCCGACCCGTTCGCCCGGAACGTAACGAGCGGCGAGAACGGGGGACAAGATCGTTCATCCGGGCGATGAGGAATGTCGTTCTCGCAGGTGACAGGTGGGGGGTGGCGGCGACTCGGGGCCGCAGGAATGCGGGTGCGGGCGTCGCTCCCCGGTGGTTTTCCTTTCTGCGGGGTGAAAAAACGGTCACTCGGCGCAGTTTGCTGTGGTGGGGCTGCGGTCGCCTGCGGCTGCCGTGTTCGGGCGCGTTCGGCGGTGTTCACGCCGCGGCTGCCGGTACGCGCCCGGTGCGGGGTCCGGGGGCGCGTCCCGGAGCGGCCGGGGCGTTCGGTGGGGATCGGTGGTTGCCGTGAAGAGGTTCCCTGGCGCGGCGCCGGCCTGCGCGGCGGTGTCGGTGGCGGTGGTCGCGGTGGCGGCGGGCTCGTTCTACGCGCGCGCTGCTCTGGGGCACGCCCAGCGCACCGAGCACGCCGTGGACCGCGTCGATCACCGAGTGCTTCGGCGGGAGCAGGTGCGGCGGGTCGGGGAGCGCGCCGACCGCGCAGCCGGTGCGCGCGGCGATCCGGCGGACCGCCAGCTGCGGTCGGTCGCCCCGCGCGCACCGCGCTGCGCAGGTCGCGCAGCGCGGCGGCGAGGTGCGCGAGCCCGTCCGCGCCGGGCCGCGCGGGTGTTGCCACGGCGTTCCCCCTTCCCCCGCCGGCTTGGCCGCCCGCGGGCCGCCGGGCGTGATGCCCGTGTCGGGTGATGCCGCGAAAACCCACCCGTCCGTGCGGCCGGGGAAGCCGTTGGTGGGGTTCACGACTGCGGGAAGGCGATCCGACCTCGCTGCGGGAACGCGAAGTCCGTTCGGCCCCACCCGGACGGCCGCTCGCCGCAACCCGTGCCACGTCCCGGCGGCGTGCCGCGTCAGCGGTGTGGAGCAGCGGGGCCGCTCGGGGGTTCGGCTGTTCGGTGATACTTCCGCGAAGCCCGTTGTGCCCGACGTCCCCCAACCCTGACGATCTTCCTCCCACGTTGGCGCACAACGGAGTCCACTGACGAGGGGGGCATCTCAACCATGCACCGAGCGCGCAAGCTCATCACCGGGGCCGTCCTGGCCCTGCTGGCCACCGGGGTGGCGGTTCCGCTCCCGGCATCGGCCACGACCGCGACCGGACAGGCGCAGCAGACCGAGCCCACCCAGTCCCAGCCCACCCAGTCCCAGCCCACCCGGTCCCAGCCCACCCGGTCCCAGCCGACCCAGCCCCAGCCCAGCCAGTCCCAACCGACCCGGACCGGGCCCGCCCGGCCCGCCACCGGGTTAGAGGGCGCGGCCATCCCGCGCGACCCGGTCGTCCCGATGCTCGACGACGGCGCCTCGCGCGTCCCACCGATGGGGTTCAACAACTGGAACTCCTTCGGCTGCGACGTCACCGAAGAGCTGATCATGGCCACCGCCGACGTCTTCGTGACCTCCGGCCTGAAGGACGCCGGCTACCAGTACGTCAACATCGACGACTGCTGGTCAACGCGCGAGCGCGACGCGGACGGCAACCTGGTGCCCGACCCGGTCAAGTTCCCCAAGGGCATCAAGCACGTCGCCGACTACGTGCACTCCAGGGGCCTGCTCCTGGGCCTGTACGCCGACGCGGGCACGCTCACCTGCGCCGGCTACCCCGGCAGCCTCGGCCACGAGCAGCGCGACGCGGCGGCCTTCGCGTCGTGGGGCGTGGATTACCTCAAGTACGACAACTGCTACAACCAGGGCATCGACGCCCGCCAGCGCTACACGACCATGCGGGACGCGCTGCTGGCCACCGGCAGGCGGATCGTGTTCAGCGTCTGCGAGTGGGGCGAGAACCAGCCGTGGACGTGGGCCCGCGACGTCGGCCACCTGTGGCGCACCACCCCGGACATCACCGACACCTGGGGCAGCGTCGTGGACATCTTCCACCGCAACGCCCCGCTCAACGACGCGGCGGGCCCCGGCGGCTGGAACGACCCGGACATGCTGGAGGTCGGCAACGGCGGCATGACCACCACCGAGTACCGCAGCCACTTCACGCTGTGGGCGCAGATGGCGGCCCCGCTGCTGATCGGCGCGGACCTGCGCGTGGCCACGCCGGAGACCATGGCGATCTACCTCAACCGGGGGCTGATCGCGGTCAACCAGGACCCGCTGGGCGTGCAGGCGCGGCCGGTGTCCTCGTCCGGGACGCGGCACGTGCTGAGCAAACCGCTGGCGGACGGCGACCGGTCGGTGGTGCTGTTCAACGAGGGCGGCGCCGAGGCGGTCATCGGCACGTCGTTGCAGGCCATCGGGCTGCCCGGCGGCGGGTCGACCGCGACGGACCTGTGGACCGGGGCGACGCGGCGGTTCACCGGGGCGATCACCGCGCGGGTGCCCGCGCACGGCGTGGTGGCGATGCGGATCAGGGCGGACGCGGCGCCCCCGGCGGGCGCGACGAACCTGGTCGGCGGGTCGTCGGGGCGCTGCCTGGACCTGCCGGGCGGCCGGACCGGGGTGCAGGTCGCGCTGTGGGACTGCAACGGCGGGCCGAACCAGCAGTTCCGGCACACCGCGTCGGGTGAGCTGCGGGTGCAGGGCGAGCACTGCCTGGAGGCGTTCGCGAACGGCGTGGCCGAGGGCACGCAGGTCGTGACGTGGCAGTGCAACGGCGGGGCGAACCAGCGGTGGACGCGGCAGGCGTCCGGGCAGCTGGTGAACGCCGGGAGCGGGCTGTGCCTGGACGTGACGGCCGGGCACCTCCCGGAGAACAACCTGAACGGGTCGCCGATCGCGCTGTGGCGGTGCAACAGCGGTCCGAACCAGCGGTGGTCGCGGCAGTAGCCGCCGCCCGCCCGAGCGGTCCGCCGGGCGCGCACGGGTGGCGCTCCCCCGAGGGGGTTCCGCCCGTGCGCGCTCCGCGTTCTCGGGCGCACCTCGGCATGTCCCCCACCTGTGCGGGTGGATTTTTACGTCGGGAAGATCCTAATGGGACACTCGCCCACCGAGACGATGAGTGTGTTTCCCTGAACCCTCCCAAGTGGATGGTCCGCGTCGCTGGACCGGGTGAGACCAGGGCCGCAGTCCTGTTACCTGCGGTTACTCACCTCTTAGAGTCGGCGTCCGATCAGTTCGTTTGCGTTTTCCTCATTGCGCGGACATCCACTGCGAGGGGAAGTGACGACGTGGTATCTCAACGCGGGGTCGGCGCGGTAGCGCTGGCGCTGGCCGGACTGCTGGTGGGTGGGGCATCGCCCGCACTGGCGGCCACGACCGGGAACCTGCCCGGTGGCACCAGCATCGGGGTCTCGATCACCGGGCCGACCCAGGGGGCCGTGCTCCCGCAGGGGGTCGCCACGATCACCGGAACGGCGTCGATCGGCCTCGGCGTCCCGGTGGTGGACACGGCGCTCACCTACGTGGTGGACGCCTCCAGCAGCACCGGCAGCCCCTGCACGACCACCCAGACGGTGCTCGGCTGCGAGGTGGGCGCGGCGCGGGGCCTCAACCAGATCGCCGCCGCCTCGCGGTCCGTGGTCGGCTCGGTGGGCGCGGTCGCGTTCGGCACGAAGGCGGCCATCGCCGACGTGGGACCCGCGGCGGGCGACCAGCGGTTGACCGGGCCGGGGACCGACTCGAACGGCGACGGCACGCCGGACGTGGAGGAGGCGCTGGCCTCGATCCGCGCGGGCGGCGTGGACCGGTTCACCGCGCGGACCTTCTCGGCGGGCACCGACTACGTGCCCGCGCTGCTGGCGTCGAACACGGTCACGGCGGCGCAGACCCAGAGGCGCAAGATCGTGGTGTTCCTGTCGGACGGCTTCTCCGGCTCCAACGTGGGCGCGGCGCTCGCCGCCACCGGTCCGGACGTGGACATCTACACCTTCGCGGTGGGCGCGGGCGCGAGCTGCGACGGCGTGAACTACGCGTCGAGCATGCAGCGCATCGCGGACGTGACGGGCGGGACGTGCACCGAGGTGCCGAACCCGGCGGCGCTGCCGAGCGTGGTGCCCGGCGTCATCAACGCGACGCTGACGGGCCTGACGGTCAGCGTCGACAACGGCCCGCAGGTGCCGATCACCGCGCTCTCGGTCGCGACGCTGCCGCAGACCGGGCCGACGCAGGTGAGCTGGACGGTGCCGACGGCGCCGCTGGGCGTGGGCGCGCACCGGGTGTGCGTGACCGCGAACGGCAACGACGGCGGGGGTGACGGCAGCGTCACCGACTGCGTGAACGTGACCGTGCAGGCACCGCCGGGGATCGCCCTGGGTGGTCCGTACACCACGGCCGAGGGCACGGCGGTGTCCGTCGGCGGGTCGCTGGTGAACCCGCCCGCCGGGCTGGTGACCACGCGGTGGACCGCAACGCCGCTGTCCGGGGTCGGCACCGGGGCGAGCTGCTCCTTCGCCAACCCGAACGCGCTGAGCACGACCGTGACCTGCACCGACAACGGCGTGTGGACGTTGGCCCTGACCGCGAACGACGGGGTGAACCCGCCGGTGACCGGGACGACCACGGTGACCGTGGCCAACGCGAACCCGGTGGTGGCGGTGTCCACGTCGGGCGCGGCGCAGGCCGGGTCGGCCGTGACGGTGACCGGGACGATCACCGATCCCGGCGCGAACGACACGTTCACCTGCCGGATCGACTTCGGCGACGGGACCGTGGTGAACGCGACCGTCACGGGGAGCACCTGCTCCGCCGCGCACGCCTACGGCGCGGTCGGGCAGTACACCGTGCGGGTGACCGCGACCGACGACGACGGCGGGGTGGGCACCGGCAGCACGACCACGGCGGCGTTCGCGCGGGCCGAGGCGTGGGGGCTGAGCGCGGCCGGGCTGATCACGCTGGCCAAGACGCCGTACTCGGCGTGCCCGCCGAACACGAACAACAGCACGCTGTCGCTCAACGTGGTGAACCTGCTGTCGGTGGGCGCGGTCAACGCGAACTGCAACGTGGACAGCACCACCGGCACGACCACGGCGTTCAGCTCGGTGGCGGGCGGCAGCCTGCTGCTGGGGGCGATCACGATCGGGGCGGTGTCCGCGCAGTGCACGTCGACCGGCGACGGGCTGGCGGGGTCCTCGACGGTGGCCTCGATCAACGGGCAGATCGTCGGGACCGCGACGGCGACGATCAACATCCTGGGCGTGGCGCAGATCTACGTGAACCAGACGGTGATCGGGTCGGACGGGTCGCTGACCCAGTACGCGGTCCGGGTCGTGACGCCGCTGGGTCAGGAGATCGTGGTGGCGGGCTGCCGGATCGGGTTCTGATCCGGGACGGTGGACCACCGGTCGGCTGACCGGCGAGCGCTCCGGGCGGGGGCGGGACGGGGATCTTCCCCGGACCGCCCCCGCTCCGCCGTCCGGGGGTCCGCCTGCGGGGTCGGCCTGCGGGGTTCCGCGCCTGCCGGGAGGTGCTCAGCCCTCGGCGGCGGCCACGTCCTCCACCCGCGCGTACAGCACCACCTCGTTGACCTCCAGCCGGTTGATCAGCCGCAGCGCGGCGACCACACCGCTGCCCACCAGGCCGTCCTCGACCTCGCCGAACTCGAACTCGAACTCGGCGCACCGGGGCGCCCCGGCGCCGAGGAACCCGAACACGGCGGCCTTGTCGGCGGGCGGCGCGAGGGTGAGCAGGCAGCGGCGGACCCGGCGCAGCCGCACCCCGCCCGCCTCGTCGCCCAGCAGCAGCGCGTGCAGCAGGTCCTTGGCCTCGGCGAGCAGCACCTCGGCCAGCGGCGACCGGTGCGCGGGGCCGATCAGCGGGCCGCCGGGCGCGGGCGGCGCGAGCAGGCAGCACTCGGCGGCCAGGCGCTCGGAGGTCCAGGCGGTGAGCTGGGCGATCGCGTCGGCGAGGGTGCACCGGGTCAGCGGGAGGCTGGTGACCCGGTGCACGGGGGCCGCGACCAGGCCGAACCGGGGGGCGATCTCGCCGAGCAGCTGGTCGACCACCCACTCGTGGGGCTGGTCCAGCAACCTGGCGCGCAGTTCGGCGACGACGCGCGCGCCCACGTCCGCCTGCGCGCTGCGGACCAGGTCGTGCAGATCGGTCATGTGCCCCGACGCTAGTGATCCACCGACCCCGCCGAGCCGCCATCACCCGGTTGTGCGGTTGCGTTTCACCCCGCTGGCGGCAGGACCCGCACCGGGTCGGAACCGGCCCGGTCCGGCCCCCGCTCGGGGCGGTTCCCCGCGGGTGCGGAGGTGCGGCGCGGGCTCGGGGGCGCGGTTCTAGAACAGCCGGACCGAGGCCCGTTCGGCGGCCAGCTCGGCCTCGGCGCCCGCCCGGTCGCGCAGGACCGCGGCGGCCTGCTCGGCCGCCGCCGCCGGGTCGGTCCTCGCGGCCTCCACGGCCTCGCGCAGGCCGCGCTCGGCGAGCTGGTCGGCGCGCTCGTTGCCCTCGTGCCCGGCGTGGCCCTTGACCCAGTGCCACTCGACCCGGTGCCGCGCGGCGGCCCGGTCGAGCTCGCGCCACAGGTCGGCGTTCTTCACCGGCTCCTTGCCCTTGGTGAGCCAGCCCTTGGCCTTCCAGCCCTTGATCCACTGGGTGATGCCGTTGCGGACGTAGGTGCTGTCGGTGTGCAGCCGGACCACCGACGGCCTGGTCAGGGCGTCGAGCGCGCGGATCGGGGCGGTCAGCTCCATGCGGTTGTTCGTGGTGACCCCGGCCTCGCCGCCGCACAGCTCGCGCTCGTGCGCGCCGTACCGGAGCAGCACGCCCCACCCGCCAGGGCCGGGGTTGGGGCGGCAGGCCCCGTCGGTGTAGATGTCCACGCCCGGATCGCTCACCCGGTCACTCTAACGACGGGTTCCGACAGGTCGGCCGGTCCCCGCGCCCCGCCGCGACCGGTCCCCGCGCGCTCCGGCCCGCGCGTCAGCGCACGACCCTGGCCCGCTCGCCGAAGGTGAAGTTCTCCGAGGTGAACAGCCGCCACAGCACCACGGCCACGACCAGGCCGCTGACCACGAACGCCGGGAAGACCAGGGTGAACACGTCGCTGCCGGTCGGCTCGGGCAGCGCGGCGTTCAGCTCGACCGTCGCCGCCGCCATGCCGGTGTGGTGCATCCCCGCCACGGCCAGGCCCATCACCAGCCCGGCGGCGACGCAGGCCAGGGCGGTGCGCACGACCACGGTGAACCACAGCGCGGCGGTCGCGGCGGCGATCGCGATCAGCACCGACAGCACGACGAGCAGCGGGTTGTAGCTGAGCGTGCCCTTGAAGCTCACCGCGGCCATGCCGAGGTAGTGCATCCCGGCGACGCCCAGGCCCGAGACCGCGCCCGCGATGAGCAGCTTGGCGCGGGTGACCGGGGTCAGGGTGATCATCGCCAGCGCGCCGCCCATGAACGTGACGGCCAGCAGCGCGGACAGCGCGGTCAGCGGCGCGGAGAAGTAGCTGGTGGCGCCGGGCTGGAACTCCAGCATGGCCACGAAGTGCATGAGCCAGATGCCGACGCCGCCGATGGAGAACGCGGCGAGCACGGTCCAGACGACCTTGCTGCGCTCGGTCTCCTCGTGGCGGGCGCGGGCCGTGCAGGACAGGCCGATGAGCGACCCCACCACGGACACCACGTAGGACATGAGGACGATCCACGGGCCCGAGGTGAAGTGCTGCATCGTTTCGTGGTTCACAGGTGCCGGTCCCGTCGTCGGTGCTGGATGTGCTGTCCGTTAGTAACGCGCGCACTCGCGCACCACTAGTTCGGACTAACAGAAGTTCACCCACTTGAGATATTTAATGGGGTTTTAAATCCCGTGCGTAGCACCACCGGCACGCAGCGCCACGAGGTCCGGTCCGCGATTCAAGATCAATTCAACGCGTCCGGCGGACGCGGGCTCCCGGAATTACCCGAATAATCTTCGGGTAATGGTCGGGGCGCCGCGCCGACGCGCCCCGCCGGGGCGTGCCCGACCGGTCCCGGTGGGTAACGATCGACGTCGGGGCCTCGACAACGACGGCACGTGCAACCGAGTGCAGCGGCGGCGCGCGCCGTTCACCACGGGGCCGGTGCGGCGGCGGCGCGAGAGGGGACCGATGACGGACGCGCTGGTGAAGGAACTCCGGGAGCTCAGCCGGAGCAGGGGGGTGCACGTCCCCGCGATCGACCGGCACGTCGGCCCGGAGCTGCGCGGGGTCTGCGGCGTCGAGGCGGGCGACGGGGCGGCGGCGGTCCGGGAGAAGGTGGTGGCCTGGGCGGTGCTGGCCGCGCAGGACCTGCCCGAGGACATGCGGGTGGCCGCGCTGGTCGCGCTCGCCGTGCACGAGAAGGCGCGCGACCCGTTCCTGCGCGAGCGGATCAACTGGCTCGCCGACGAGTACCGGATCGGCGAGCGCACCGCGCGCAGGCGGGTCGAGCAGGCGCTGACCAGGCTCGCCGAGGTCGGCGAGATCGCCGCGCCCGCGCCGGTCGCGACGCCGGGCGAGCACGCGCCGCCGTGGTGGTTCTCCCGGTTCAAGGCGGTGCTGCGGCTGGACGGGCCGACGCCGGTGTGCACCGAGGACCGCACGGTCGTGTCCGGGGTCGACGGGCTGGAGGCCATCACCTGGTCGATCAGCCTGCCGCCCGCGACGCCCGGCGGGCCGCCGGGGACGCTCGACGTGCAGGTGGTGAACGGGGTCGAGCGGATCGCCCAGGAGCAGCCGTCGGCCCGGCGGCACCTGCTGCACCTGCGCCTCCCCCGACCGCTCGACCTCGGCGAGGAGCACGACTTCTCGCTCCAGGTCAGCCTGCCGAGGGGGCAGGAGATGCAGCCGAGCTACGTGTTCTGGCCGGAGCGGCCGTGCGCGGACTTCCGGCTGACCGTCCGGTTCGGCCAGGAGCGGCCACCGGAGCGGGTGTGGCGGGTGGACGGCGCCTACCACCGGGACGCGGACGACCCGGCGCCCGAGCCCGACCTGATCGAGGTGGACTCGATCGGCGAGGTGAAGTACGCGGCGAGCGGCCTGCGCCCGGACCGGGGCTACGGCCTGCAGTGGCGCCTGCCCTGACCCGGCTCCCCACCGGGTCGATCGCGCGTCCGACCCTCGACGACGCGGGTCGAACGCGCGGCGAACGCCCCCCGGTTCAACCGGGGAGCGGGCGGAGGACACCCCTCGCGAGCCGGAAACCACCGGAATCGCACCCCGATCCCGGCCTCCTCCGCCCCGACAGCCCTCCGCCTGCGCTCACCCGCCCCGAGCTGCGGCGCCCTCCCGGCCGAACGCTCGAACAGCACGCCGCTCCTCGGGTCGAACCACTACCCCCGCAAGCGCTCGCCACCCCCGGCTGCATACCGGCGGAGGGCTTTTCCACCCCGATGGCCCACCGATCCGATGCTTTTCGGTCCGGGAGGACCCGCCGGCTCCGGTGAGCCCCGATCCGAGCGGCGCCCCGGCCGAGGCGTCTCCGGTGGGCGGGACGGGCACGCCCACCGCTCAGGCCACCTCCAGCCCGCGCCGCCGGGTCCGGCGCAGCGCGACCGCGAGCAGGGCGTGCGCGCTGCCCGCGTGCGGGATCGCCCCCCGGTCCACCAGCTCCAGCGCGTGCTCGAACGCGGGCCGCCACACCGCTCCCCCGCCCTCGGCGCGCTCGCGCAGCCCGGTCGCCAGGTACAGGTGCTCGGCGTGGTCGGTCACGCTGTCCGCCCCGTGCACCACCCCGACCCGCTCCCACCCGTCCGCCTCCAGCCCGGTGCGCTCCAGCAGCTCCCGGCGCGCGGCCTCCTCCGGGCCCGCGTCGGCGGGCGCGACCGGGCCGCCGGGCAGCCGCCACTGGGTGCACCGGTGCGGGTAGGCCCACTGCCGGGTGAGCAGCACCCGGTCCCGCTCGTCCAGGGCCAGCACCGCCACCGAGGGCCGCACCACGACGTGCGCCCTGACCTCCCGCTCCCCGTCCGGCCGCAGCACCACGTCCTCGACCACGTCGAACGCCTCTCCCCGCCGCACCACCTCCGTGGTCAGCCGCTGCCACACCACCAGGGCCCCCGCCCCGTCCGCGAATTCAGCCACCATGCCCACCATGAAACCACTCGGTCGCGTTTCCCAACCCCCCACAAGGCGGCCAATTCGTGGACAACGGAAAGGCCCGCGCGATCGACGGTAAAGCATCCGGGGGCGATGCAGAACACCTGGCAGCGATCTGGCAAGGCATTGGCCACGATCTGGCCACCACCACGACCACCGCCACCACCTGCGACAATGCCGGAAAACCGCAGTCCGACGCCCCGAACCCCCGGCCACCCGCAGCGACCCGCGAACACGCCCGAAGGACAATTCCCGGCCACTTAGTGGACGTTCTGCGCCGAGTTCGCACAAATTCGCCCGCCCGGTGCACACTGCACCCTGGCAAACGTTTTCAGGGGGTGTTCTCCGGATGCACGAGCGGGAGGGGGCTGGTCGCGGTGAGCGTGCCTGCGCAGCGGACGACGAGCAGGGGCGGCGGGCGGGGGCCGCGCGCCTGGGCGGCGGGTGGGCCCCGGATGGTGCGGGTGACGTTCTCGGCGGTGCTGCTGATCAGGGCGGGCGGCGCGCGGGTGCTGTTCGAGCAGCGGGCCGAGCGCGGCGTGTTCGGACCGGTCGGCGACGTGCTGCGCGGCCACCCGCCCGCCTCCGACGTGCTGCGCGGCCTCGGCTTCCGGGGGCAGCGGTGGGCGGGCTGGGGACCGGGGCCGCTGGCGGAGCTGGACGGGGAGGTGCCCGCGCGCTCGCTGGCGGAGCTGCGGCGGTGGTTCGACAGCGGCGCGTACCGGGAGGACGCGGCCGAGTGCCTGCGCCGGGCGCTGGCGTCGACCCTGACCGGTCTGGGCGCGGCCGACCTGGCCGAGGACGTGGCGTCGGCGCGCTTCGCCCCGCTGGGCGTCGAGGTCCTCGGCCCGGAACCGGTGCCGGGCAGCCCGCACCGCCGCCTGCGGCACCGGGAGCACCACGAGCTGGTCTGCGTGGACGCGCGAGCGCACCGCCTCCGCGACCGACTGCTGGAACTGGCGGCCGACCCGGACGTGCGGGAAGTGCTGGCGGCGACCGAGGAGCAGATCGCGCGCGGCCGGGCGGGGGCGGCGCTCGTGGCCGCGCACGCGGCGGTGGCGTGGGAGGCGGTCGGGGCGGGAGCGGGGGCGGTGGGCACGGCAGAGGTGGGCACGGCGGAAGTGGGCACGGCAGAGGTGGCCGCCGGGGCGGCCGGGTGGTCGGCCTTCCGGGACGTGGGGTGGGCATCGACGGTGGGAGCGGACCCCGGTTCAGGCGTGCGGGCGGCGATCCGGGGGGCGAACTCGGGCGATTCGGCGGGAACGGGGGTGGATCGGGGCGCGGAATCCCCCGGAGCCGGGCGGGCGCGGAGCGCGCGACCGGTACCGCAGGCGGGGGCGGGCGCCGGAATGACGGCGGATTCGGCGACCGGACCGATTTCGGGGGCCGATTTGGAGTTGGGTGGGGCTCGCGCACTCCCCGACCGACCGTTTTCGGCCCTGGCAACCCCACTAATCGAGCCGATTTCACCGGAAGTGCCACCGGTTCCGGCCGCGACGAGCGCGGCGTTCGCACTGGAAGCCGATTCGGCTGGCAGGCAGGTGGGCAGCGGAGAGGCGGGTGGCAGGCAGGCGGCAAGCAGGAAGGCGACCAGCGGGCAGGCGGCCATGGCCAGTGGACAGGTGGCCAGCAGGCAGGCGGGCGGCAAGCAGGTGGCCAGTGGGCAGGTGGCCAGCAGGCAGGCGGCCAGCGCGCAGGCGGCCGGCAGGCAGGCGGCCATGGCCAGCGGGCAGGTGGCCGGTGGACGGGCGGGCCGTCGACAGGCGGCCTCCGGCCCCGCATCGGCCGTCCCCCGGTCACCGGGCGGAGCGTGCGCGGGGTGCGCGAGGTACCCGGCGTCCACAGCGTCCGCGGCATCCACGCCGTCCACAGCGTCCGCGGCATCCACGCCGTCCACGGCGTCCACGGCGTCCACGGCGTCCGCGGAGTGCGCGGAGTGCGCGGCGTCCGCAGCGTCCGCAACGTCCGCAACGTCCGCGGGGTGTGCCCCGTGAGCAGGCCGCACGCCCGGCGGCGGGTGCTGGTCGGGGGTGGGCGGGGGGAGGTCGCGGTGGTCGACTGCGTGCCCACCGCCCGGTTGTGCCCGGACGGCACGGTGGCCGTCGACGTGGTGTTCGACCTCGGCGCGCTGCCGCGCGGGTGGCGGTACGCGGTGGCGTTCGTGCGCGGCGAGCTGTCGCCCGACACGGCCGCGGTCGGGCTGGACGGGCCCGCCGGGGTGCGGGTGTCCGGGATCGGCGGCGCCCGGTTCACCTGGTACGCGGGCGACTTCACCGGCCCCGGACTGCCCGGCGGGCCGCTGCGGCTGCGGCTCGTGGTGCCGTCCACGCGCGAGGAGCGCGAGGTGCGGCTCGCGCTGCGGCTCGACGCCTCCTACCTGCGCCCCCGGCTCGGCGGGCTCGGGCGCGGGCCGCTCGGGCACGCCACCGCCGACGTGCCCTGGGTGTTCCCGCTGGTCCTGCCCGCCGACCCGGCCGCCTCCCCCGCGACGCCGTCCGCGCGGGTCGCCTCCCGCCGGGCCGAGCGGTTGTGCCTGGTCGCGGACGTGGAGCGGTACAGCCGGTTCACGCCCGAGGAGGCCAAGGCGGCGCAGGCGCGGTTCGTGGAGGTGCTGCGGGTGGTGCTCGCGCACGCGGGCGTGGAGGAGTCCGCGGTGGCGCGGCAGAAGGCCGGGGACGGCCAGTTCGCGGTGCTGCCGTCCGGGCTCGACCCCCTGACGGCGGTCCCCCGGCTGGTGGAGGGGTTCGCGCTGGCGCTGCGCGGGGTGAACCTCGGGTTGGACGCGCACTCCCGGCTGCGGCTGCGGGTCGCCCTGGACCGGGGTGTGGTCGAGCCGGGCGTGAACGGGTGGGTCGGCGACGCCACGATCGCGGTGAACCGGCTGGTGGACTCGCGCGCCCTGCGCGAGGCGCTGCGCGACGCGCCCAGGGCCGACCACGCGCTCGCCCTCTCGGACGGGCTGCACCGGGAGGCGACCGCGCCGGGAGCGGGGCTGCCGGGGTTCCACCGGGCGCTCGTGGAGGTGCCGGAGAAGGGCTTCAGCGCCCCCGCCTGGCTGCGCGTTCCCACCGACGAGTGACCTCCCTTAAGGGGGTGTGGTTGCGGGGTGTGCAGGGATCTCCGCAGCTGCGCGCACCGGGACGCCCGGCCGGGGGCGCGGGCCGCACTAGGGTCGCCGGATGGTCGGCGTGCGGCTGCTCCGCGTCCTGTCCCTGCTGCTGGCGGTCGCCGCGGTGGGCGTCCTGTCCGCGCTGGCGTTCCGCCCGCCGCAGCCCGTGGCGGCGGACGCGCCGGACGGCGACTTCTCGTCCGGGCGGGCGATGGCGCACCTGCGGGAGATCGCCCAGCGCCCTCACCCGATCGGCAGCGAGGAGAACGCGCGGGTGCGCTCGGTGATCGCCGGGATCGCGCGCGGGCACGGCGCCGAGGTCGTGGAGGAGACCGACCGGGTGCTGGTCGAGCTGCCCGAGCGCGGCGTGACCAGGGACGCGGTCGTGCACAACGTGGTGGCGCGGGTGCCGGGGACCGCGCCGGGCGGCCGGGCGCTGCTGGTGGTCGCCCACCACGACTCGGTGCCCACCGGCCCCGGCGCGGCCGACGACGGGGCGGCGGTCGCGGCGGTGCTGGAGGCGATCAGGGCGCTGGGGGCGTCCGGCGGGGTGCGCGACGACGTGGTGTTCCTGTTCACCGACGGCGAGGAGAGCGGCTCGGTCGGCGCGCGGGCGTTCGTGGCGCGGCACGGCGTGGCCGGGTTCTCGGCGGTGCTGAACTTCGAGGCGCGCGGCAGCGGCGGCCCGGTGTGGATGTTCGAGACGGGCGCGGGCAACGGGCCGCTGGTGGCGGCGTTCGCGGGCGCGAGCAGCAGGCCGATCGGGAACTCGCTCGCGAAGGAGGTGTACCGGCTGATGCCGAACTACAGCGACTTCACCGTGTTCACCGACGCGGGCGCGAACGGCCTGAACAGCGCGTTCATCGAGCACGTCGAGGACTACCACTCGATCGAGGACACCCCGGAGGGCCTGGACGAGGGCAGCCTCCAGCACCACGGGGAGACCGTGCTGGGGCTGGTGCGGGCGCTGGGGAACGCCGATCCGGGGCTGGTGGCCTCGGGGTTCGCCGGGGGTGACGCGGTCTACTTCGACCTGTTCTCGCGGGTGCAGGTGGCCTACCCGGTGTGGTTCGCGGTGGGGCTGGCGGTGGTGACCGCGCTGGGCCTGGTCGCCGGGGTCGTGGTGGGGGCGCGGCGCGGCCGGATCAGCGCGGGCGGGGTGCTGCGGGTGTTCGGGGTGCTGCTGGGCGCGGTGGTGGTGGCGGCGGTGGCCGCGCTGCTGGGGTGGCGGGTGGTGGCGCGGGCCCAGCCGAGGGTGGAGTTCGCGGCGCTGGACAACCCGGCCGAGCCCGGCTGGTTCACCGCCGGGTTCTGCCTGCTGGGGCTGGCGGCGCTGCTGGTGGCGGCGCGGGTGCTGCGCGGGCGGCGACCCGGCGAGCTGGTGGCGGGCGGGCTGCTGCTGGGGGCGCTGCCGCTGGTAGCGGCGGCGGTGCTGGTGCCGGGGGCGACGTGGCTGCTGCAGTGGCCGCTGCTGGCCGGGCTGCCCGCGCTGTGGTGGGCGGCGCTGCGGGAGGAGGGCGGCGACCGGTCCGCGCTGCTGGAGTCGCTGGCCCCGCTGGTGGCCGCCGCGCTGTACCCGCCGGTGGTCGGCACGCTGCTGGTGGCGCTGGGCACGCCGCTGCTGGTCGCCGGGGTCGGGCTGGCCGGGGTCGCCGGGGTGCTGCTGGCCCCGCTGCTGGTCAGGCTGCCCGCGCGGGGGTGGGCGGGGCTCGGGGCGGCGGTGGTCGCGGTCGGGCTGGTCGTGGTGGGCGTGCAGCGGGCGGAGCCGGCGCTGCGCACGGCGCTGCTGTACCTGGACGACCGGGGCGGCGCGTCGTGGCTCTCCGGCGACCCGGAGGTCAGCGCGTGGACGTGGCACGCGCTGGGCGAGCGGCCGGAGCGCGGGGTGCTGCTGAAGGAGGACTTCCCGATGCTGACCGGCCCGCTGCTGCGCGCGCCCGCGCCGAGCGGGCTGCTGGAGCCGCCGGGGGTGGAGGTGGTGGCCGGGGACGGGGTCGCTCGGGTGGCCGTGCGGCCGGGCGCCGGGGTGTGGCGCACGCAGGTCGTGGTGCCCGCCGGGTGCCGGTCGGGCGGTCGGGACCTGCCCGCCGGGGTGGTGGAGTTCTACGGGCAGGCGGGCGGGTTCGGGCTGGAGTGCCCGGTCGGGGCGGAGCTGGCGGTCACCGACCACCGGATCGGGCTGCCCGCCGAGGTCGCGTCGCTGCTGCCGCCCAGGCCCGCGGGCGAGCTGCCGGTGCAGTCGGGGTCGCGGGCGTACGACGGCGCGCTGACGCGGGTGGTGGTGCGCCTGTGACCCTCACCGCAGCCGCTCGGCCAGCTCCCGCTCGGACAGCGGCTCCCCGTCCAGGTAGAACCGCTCGGCGTCGCGGGCGACCTGCCGGAGCCTGCCCGCGCTGGTGACGGTGAGCGTGGTGAACGTGGCCGCGTCGGCGGGCACCGGGCGCCACGCGTGGTAGACCCGGCCGCCCGAGGTGGAGTACAGCATCCGCTGGTCGACGATCCGCCAGTCTCCGGGGTCGGCGCCGCGCAGCGGCCTGCCGTGCGAGTAGCAGGAGCGCGCGTCGTGCCCGAAGAACCCGCCCAGCGACAGGAACGCGGCCGGTTCCGCGCCCGCGACGCGCACCGGCCGCCCCACGCCCGCCGAGAACACGACGACGTCCCGGTCGGCCCCGTAGCCGTGCGCGACGGGCTCGCCGAGGTCGTCGTGCACGACCCCGCGGTCGAGCGCGCGGAACGTGGCGGCGTCCGCCTTGACCCGGTGCCACGGCGTCCACACCCGCTCCGCGTCGCGGGCGAACGAGAAGCTGAGCACCCGGAAGGTCGCCGCGTCGGCGCGCGGCAACCGGTTGCCCATCCGCCACACCCGCTCCCCCTCGACCCGCCACGGGCTGGACACCGACCACCTCCACTCCCCGGACGGCGATTCCGGGTGACCTCGCCGCAAGGCGATCATAAGGGCATTTCGCGGGCCCCGGATCAGCGAATATGTTTCACAACTAACGTTTTCCGGTGGCTCCGCAAATGAACGGTCGAATCGATCGGATGGATATGCACCCGACCGTTCCGCAAAAGCCGACGACACCCGAGGCCATGCCCGCTGACCTGGAATCGAGCCCCCCTCGAAGATCGTTCCCGGTGCGCGCGCGTAACAACTCGGTCGAGCCCGGCGAATCCGAGGTCACCGGTGGGAATTCCCCGGATACTGGTTTCCCGCCTGCGCGGGAGCGAGGGGGTCGGGATGGGCGTGCCGCAGCGCGGGAACCGGTTCCGGCCGCACCGCGCCGAGACCGTCGACCGCGCGTGACCGCCCGCGAGCGCCGTCGCGCGACGCGGGCGCGGCGTCCGCCACCGGTGCGCGGCGGGGCGCACGGGTTGGGGCGCACCAGGCCTCCCCCTCAGGAGGGGGTGAAAGGGGTAGTGATGTCCGGTGGGACGCGGCAGCGCGGCGGTGTGCCGCCCGACGGGAGCAGGAGACCCGGCGGCCGGAAGCCCGGCGGGTCGGGGAAGCAGGCGGGCCCCGGCGCGCCGCCGCCCGAACCGCCCGAGGTCCACGACAAGCGCCTCGGCTGGGTCGGCTGGCTGTTCGGCGCCCTGTTCGTCGCCTCGCTCTCCCCGCTGGCGCTGCTCGACCTGAACGGCGCCAGCCAGCTCGCGGGCGTGATCGCGCTGCCGGTGTCGGTCGTGCTGGGCGCGCTGGGGCTCCTGGTGGCCGAGCGGCCGGAGCTGCTGCGCGGCCGGACCGGGCAGCCGGTCGACTGGGCGCGCAGGTTGACGTGGGCCGCGACCGTGCTGGGACTGGTGGGGGTCGGCGCGGTCGGCTACGCCGTCTGGGACGCCACCCGGCCCCTGGACGTGGTCGCGCCCGACGGGTTCACCGGCGGGAAGCCGTGGCGGGACGGGGAGGAGCGGGTGCTGGAGCTGCCCGGCTCCCCGCCCGAGCGGGACCGGCTGGTGCTGGCGCTGAGCCTGGAGAACGCGCGCAGGACCGGGGACTGCGAGCGGTCGCCGGAGCTGCGGTACACGCCCGTCGTGGACGGGCAGGAGCGGACCGAGGTGGTCGGCAGGCCCGGCGCCGCGGTGGAGCTGCCGCTCGACGGGGCGAAGCGGCAGGCGGCGGTGAAGGTCGTGCTGGAGTACTCCGGCGGCAACACCGCGTGCGAGGTCTGGGTGCGGGTGGACGAGGCGGTGCTGCGTGACTGATCGACGCGGGTTCCTGGCGGTGGTGGCGGTGCTGGCGCTGGCGGTGGGCTGCGCCGAGCCGGAGCGGCTGTTCCCCGAGCGGTTCGACGTCGGCGTCGCGCCGAACTCGCCGGGCTGGGGCATGGTCGACCCGGCGACCAACGAGCGCAGCGGCTTCGACGACGACCTGCTCAACTGGCTGGGCTCCGAGCTGGACTTCCGGCCCGAGCCGCTACCGGTGCGGACGGGCGACCGGGAGGCGGAGCTGCAACCGGGCGGCCGGGTGTCCATGGTGGTCGCCAGCTACTCGACCACGGACGCGCGGCGCGAGAAGGTCCTGTTCGCGGGGCCGTACATGCTCTCGCAGCAGGGCGTGCTGGTGCTGCGGGGCGAGGACGGGCAGCCGCGCTTCCCTGACATGGACTCGTTGCGCGGCAAGCCGGTGTGCGTGACGCGGGGGTCGACCTCGTCCGCGCAGATCCGGGAGTACCAGGGGCTGGGGCTGGTGCCGACCGAGGTCGGCTACTACGAGGAGTGCTTCTCGCGGCTGCGGGAGGGGTCGGCGGCGGCGGTCTCCACGGACCAGCTGCTGCTGCACGGGTACACGACCAAGCACTCGGACGTGGTGGTGCTGCCGAACGTGGCGTTCGGCCAGCAGGAGCGGTACGGCGTCGGGTTCCCCAAGGGCGACACCGCGCGCTGCGAGGCGGTCGCGAAGAAGCTGCGGCAGCTGCTGGCCGGGGCGCTGTGGGAGGAGTTCTTCCAGCGGAACCTGGTCGGGGCCGACCCGAAGGGGCACAAGCCGGACCCGAACGACATCACCTGCGGCTGAACGAGGAGCGGGGCGCCGGTCGAAAGACCGGCGCCCCGCTCCAGAACCGCCCGACCGTCAGGCCCGGCGCCACTTCTGGTTGGCCGTGCCGCCGCACTCCCAGATCTGGAGGACGGCGCCGTTGGCCGGGTTCCACTCGGCGATGTCGACGCACTTATTGGCCTGCGGGTTGACCAGGTCGCCCGCGCCGGACAGCACCCACTTCTGGGCCGCGTTGCCGCTGCACTTGACGAGCTGGACCGCCGCGCCGTTCGCGGTGGAGCCCCACGCCACGTCGGCGCACATGCCGCCGCTGCGCAGCGTGCCGTCCTTGAACTCCCACTTCTGGCCCGCGCCGCCGGTGCAGTCGGACACGGTCAGCCGCTGGCCGTCGGAGAAGTTGTTGTTCGGCACGGTGACGCACTTGCCCTGCCACGCGCTGACGATCGAGCCGCCCGCGGGCTGCGGGTCGTTCGACGTCGGGGGCTTCGTGGTGGTGGTCGGCTGGGTGTTGCCGCCGCCGTTGTTCCCGCCGCCGGTGTTGCCACCCCCGGTGTTGCCGCCCCCGGTGAACGGGGTCAGCGTGATGCCCGCGGAGCGCGGGTCGCCGGAGTGCACCAGGGACTCCTGGGCCTGGACGTCGTCGAACGCGAAGCCGTAGGCCCGCCCGTCCACCATGTTCTCGTGCACCAGGCGCGAGTAGTGGTTGGTGATGTCGCCCTTGTAGAAGTCGGCCGCGCCGCCACCCGGCTGGGTGTCGATCGTGCCGAGGGTGGAGCGGTGCAGCGCCGCGCACAGGGTGCGGGCGATCGGGCCGACCACCTGGTCGTTCGGCGCGCCCAGCTTGCCGTCGCAGCCCCACACGTCGGAGGTCGACGGCTTCTGGAACGAGGCGACCTGCTTGCCGGAGCCGTCGGTGAAGTTCATCGTCGAACCCGAGGTGCGCCCGAAGAACTTGACGCTCGGCTGGTCGGTGAACGGCACCACGGTCAGGGTCTTGCCGGTGTACGCGTTCCACGCCTGGGTGATGTACGAGTCCAGGTAGTTCGCGCTGAACAGCCCGCCCTCGGCGGCCTTGCCCGGCGCGAGGGCGCGCAGGACCGTGCCGTCCGACCGCGTCACCACGGTCTTCTCCCAGCCCTTGAGGCCCTTGAGGGTGCTCATGACCTTCTCGCGACCGCCCGGCTTCAGCTCACCGGTCTTGCGGGTCGCCCCGTCGGACCCGGTCACGCTGACGGCGTGCGGCACGGCGAAGTGGTCCACCTGCGAGCTGTTGATCCACAGGCCCGCGTCGTTGTAGGTGAACTCGCTCCAGTCGAACAGGATGTTGTGGTTCGCGTCGCCGGGCGACCAGGGCGCGGGCTGCACCAGGCCGTCCTGGGTCAGGAAGAACTTGAGCTTCTCCCCGAACGACATGTAGACGCGACCGGACAGGTGCTTGGGCACCTTGATGGTGGAGCTGGACCCGTTGGCCGGGCCGTTGATGGACACGTCGGGCGCGGGCGACGGCGGGTTGGTGCCGCCGGTCCACGCCGTGAACGCGCCCGACTGGTTGACGAACCCGAGCTTGCCGCTGCGGATGTCGGTGCCCAGCACGTAGAGGTGCACCGAGTCCGACCGGCCGCTGTTGTTCGTGACGGTGAGCGGGAGCTGGTCCGGCCCCGCCGCCGACGCGGGCTGCATCAGGGTGGTGACGGTAGCGGCGGTCGCGGCCGTGGCGACCGCCGCCAGCGCTCCCATCCACTTCGTTCTGGTGCGCATCGAGCGGACTCCTCCATCTGCTGCAGGGCAGTTCGGCCCTCGCCCCCTGCGGTTTTCAGGATGACCACCCGGAGGGCGGGACGGCAATCGTTCGACGTCCCGTGAGAGCGTTTCCACAGACTTGTTGGTCAACCGCTCGATGTCAAGGCCGGACTAATGCGCGACGGGCTTCCCCGGTGCGGTGCGGCGCACCCCGAGGAGGTGGCGCTCGTTATGCCCGACCGGGCGGTGGAACCGGGCGGAAAAGTTCCGGGAAAAGTTGTTATCGACCGCGACGGCGCTGGTGGGCAACGTCCTGACGTGCCCGAACACCCCGAGGGTCGGGTGGGCGCGCGAGCAGCGGACCCCACACCGGGCACGCCGGCGAGAGCGCGGAACGGGCCCTCTCACCCTCGAATTCCCATCTGCAACCAGATCTCGAACCCCTTGTTCGGCGAACTCCCCGGAACACCCGCCGCACCGGGCCGCACCCCCGCGCGCACTTGTTTAAGGAAATGCGAGGCGAATTTAAACCTCTTTTAAGGCAGTGCGCTCCGTGACCACCCGTGACGTGATCGACGCGCTTCGCCGCGGCCCGCGCCGGAACGTCCGCGAGGTGGGACGCGAATGCCCGGTGAACCCGAAAACCGCACCTCGCGCCGGGTCCGCCGGCTACCCTTGCGCACACCGGCCCCGGCCGCGCGACCTCGGCACCCGAGCGGCGCAGCGGCGGCCGGTGGTTGCGTAGAGTGCGCGGGAAGCGCAGGACATCGTTCAGGTTGGGGAGAGGCGTGCTTGAGGCTGCGGGGTTGAGCCGGCTGGAGACCGTGCTCGCGGCGCACGTCCACGACGGGGCGGTGCCGGGTGTGGTCGCGCTCGTGGCGCGCGGGGACGAGGTGCACGCCCAGGTGCACGGCGCGGCGGACCGGGGCGCGCTGCGCAGGGACGCGCTGTTCCGGCTGGGCGAGCTGAGCGGCGCGGTCACCGCGACGGCGGCGGTGCTGCTGGTGCAGGAGTGCGCGATCGGGCTGGACGACCCGGTGGCCCGGTGGCTGCCGGAGCTGGCCGAGCTCCAGGTCGCCTCCGACGACGACGTCACCGAGCCCGCGCGGCGCCCGGTGGTGGTGCGGGACCTGCTGACCATGACGGCCGGGCTGCCCGCGCTGCCGATCGCCACGCGCGACGGGCAGCTGGAGCCGGACGAGTGGCTGCGCAGGCTGGCCGAGCTGCCGCTGGCGCACCAGCCGGGGCTGCGCTGGGCGGCCGGGTCCGAGGCGGACGTGCTGGGCGTGCTGCTGGCGCGCGCGGTCGGCGAGCCGCTGGGCGAGGTGCTGCGCACCAGGCTGTTCGAGCCGCTGGGCATGGCGGACACCGGTTTCCGGGCCGAGCCCGAGCGGTTGGGGAGCGCGTACGCGCACCACCCGGAGAGCGGGGCGCTGGTGCTGGCGGACTCGCCGTGGAACGGCAGGCACAGCGCCGAGCCGGTGTTCGAGTCCGGCGCGGACGGTCTGCTGTCCACGGCGGACGACGTGCTGGCGCTGCACCGCGCGCTGCTGGGCGAGCGGCCGGACGTGCTGTGCCGGTCCGCCGCCGGGCTGATCACCTCGGACCTGCTGACCGACGGGCAGCGCGCGGGCCTTCCCGAGCCCGCGTGGGGCTTCGGGCTGGGCGTGGACGTGCGGGTGCGGCGGACGGACTTCGCCGGGGTCGGCCAGTTCGGGCGGCGGGCGGCGCTGGGCGCGAGCGCGTTCTCGGACCCCGGCTGCGGGCTGACCGGGGTGCTGCTGACGTCGGTGGCGCTGGACCACGCGGACAGCCGCAGGCTGCACCGGGACTTCTGGACGGCCGCCTACCAGGCGGTGTGAGGACTCCCTGGGCGGCGGGGCCGGGGTTCCCCCGCCGCCCGAGCGGGGTCAGCCCCGCGGTTGGAACGGCGGCAGCGCGGCGAACCGGGGGTCGACCCGGCCGGTGAGCGCCACGTGCCGCGCCCACGCCCGCGCCCTGGTGAGCGGGTGGTCGGGGAACTGCGGGTCGTGCTCGGCCGCGTCGCCGAGGTGGTGGGGCAGCACGCCCTTGAGCTCGGGCGCGTACGGGTGCGGGACGACCCAGTTCTCGTGGCCCAGGCGCGCCACGAGCACCGCCTCGCGCATCCCGGTCGTGCCCAGCTCCGGGGACTGGATCTTCAGCACGGCGCTGCACCCGGCCCTGGGCACGGTGTAGGAGGCCAGGAACACCTGCCCGGAGGGCCGGTTCGGGAAGGGCACCTTGAGCAGCTGGTAGAGGGCGGGCACGCCGTCGAGCCGCACGACCTCGGCCTCGATCAGGCAGCCCGCCTCGGCGGTGAACCCGGCGAGCCGGTGGCGCAGCAGGTCCACGTCCTCCAGCGCGGCGGGCAGGTCGGGCGGCAGGTCGAAGTAGTCGAGCGTGACGACGGCGCCGGTGGCGGGGTCGACCCACACCGCGGTGTCGCGCTGCTCCAGGCCGGTGGTGTCGAACGTGATCGGCATCTTGGCACCCTACGTGCCGCTGAACTGGGCGAAGGTGGCGAACGCGGGAACTCGCGCTGCGTGACGGGGCGGTCGCGGGCGGTGCGAGCCCCGCGCGCCCCGGCTCAGCGCGGCACGTCGACGATCGCCTTGACCGAGAAGCTCCCGTCCGGCCCGACCTCCATCACCGGCAGCCGCCGCCCCACCGCGTTCCCGGTACCCGCGTCGATGGTGAACGCCCCGCCCGCGCCGAGCACCCGGTTGCGCTCGCGGTCGAACCGCTCCAGGTCGGCCCGCACGTCCTGCCGGGACGGCAGCTCCCCCGCCGCGGCGTTCATCCCCCGGCTCACCCGGCTGATCGACTCGCGCGCGGTCAGCACCGCGTCGTGCATCATCACGCCCCACCCGTCCGCCAGGTCGAGCGGGTCGAGTCCGAGCCGCTCGACCTGGGCGACCAGCGCGTCGAACTCGGCGATCCCGGCCTGCCGCGCCGCGTCCGGGTCGACGTGCGGGGTGTAGAGGATGCGCAGCGACGCGTCCCGCGCGCCGGGCCGCAGCTCGGGCCTGGTGCGCAGCAGCGCGGCGTCCGAGCCGGTGACGAGGGTGATCAGCCGGTCGCGCACGCAGTCCCGGCCGCGCAGGCTCTCGATCAGGTCGTCGAGCAGGACCGCGCGCCCGGCGTACAGGACGGTGTCGGGCGCGCCGTCGCCGCACAGGTCGCGCATGATCTCCCGGAACTGGACGTCCAGCGACCCCTCCACGTCGAACTGGCCCTGGACGGTGATGGCGGGCCTGCCGGTGGCGGCGGCGATCTGCTCGAACTCGCGGTGCAGGGTGGCGGTGTAGAGGTCGCTCTCGCTGTTGTCGTAGACCAGGACGGCCTCGCGGACGTCGGTCTGCGCGAGGTGCCGGGACAGCACGCCGATCTGGTCGCCGGTGGTGCTGTTGACCCGGACGAAGCCCTTGACGCGCTTGCCGTCCGCGTCGGTGGCGAAGCCGGTGGCGGTGACGACGGTCCCGATCATGGGCAGTCCGGCGGCGGCCAGCGCGAGCGCGGTGTCGTGGGCGGCGGTGGTGCTCAGGCCGACGCCGACCACGCCGACGATCCGCTCGGGCTCGATCAGGGCGGTGAGCTGCTCGACCACCGGGCGCCACTCCTGCTGGCGGCTGCCGGGGTTGGCGAGCAGCAGCCGCACCTTGGGCAGCCGGTCGCCCCCGTTGGCGGCGAGCTGGGCGACGTGCGCGCCCGCGAGCTGCGCGCGCACCCGCCGGTCGGTGACGCTGCCGCCCGCGTGGGGCGTCAGCGGGGTCAGCACCACGAGGGTGACGTGGGGCAGGTCGGCGACCCGCTCGTTCTCGGCCAGGATGGCGGCCGAGACGCCCTCGGCGGCCGGGTCGAACGCGTAGGAGCCGTCGGTGACGCCCACGCACTCGCCGCCGCGCTCGTGCACGCCCTCGGCGCAGCGGGTGAGCAGCTCCCACGAGTAGCCCACGACCGCCGTCGCGGCGACGGCCAGCACGGCGGCCAGCGCGAGCGCGCGGACCCTGGAGCGGGTGCGGGCCCCGGCGGGCAGCGGCGGGGTGAAGTCGACCGGTTCCTCGGCGGGTTCGCGCCAGCGCCCGGCCTCCCCCGGCCGCTCACCGCCGCGCGAGCGCAGCGCCGAGGCGGCCCTGCGCAGCGGTTCGGCGTTGCCGCGCTGCTCGCGGCGCAGCTCGTCCAGGTCGGCGGCGGCCCCGGTGAGCAGGTCGGCCCGGTCGCCTCGGGAGAGCGGGTCCTCGGCCAGCCAGAGGGCGACGACGAGCCGGGCGGTCGTGGCGCGGGCGCCGCCCCGGTGCGGCAGGCCCAGCTCGGCGAGCAGCCTGGCCGGGACGACGAGCGCGTCGGGCAGGTCGTTGGGGGCGGTCGTGGCGGCGCGCAGGGCGGCCAGCCAGCGCTCGGGGTCGTCGGCGAGCGCGGTGAGGCGGTCGACGACGGCGGGCACGTCGCGCAGCGCGAGGGCGTGGTGCAGCCGGTCGTCGGGATCGCCGTTGTCCCGCAACCAGGTGTGCGCGGCCCGCCAGCGCTCCGGGTCGGCGGCCAGGCGCAGCAGCAGGGCGTGGCGCAGGGCGGGCAGCAGCACCGGGCGGCCGTCCGGTCCGGGGGCGCGCAGCCGGTCGGGCACCGGGTCGCGGCCGGGCGGGGTGGGGGCGAGGCCGCTGTCGGCGAGCCGGACCGCCTGCTCGGCGTCGCGGGCGGCGGCGCACAGCTCCAGCAGCGGCAGGTCGTCCCGGTCGGTGGTGAACTCGCGCACCAGCCGCTGCGCGACGGTGGTCCTGGTGCGGTCGGGCTCGTCGGCGGCGGGGCGCCAGCGCCTGCCGAGCACGGCGGCGAGGGTCGTCGCGGCGGGGCCCGTGTCGGCGATCGCGGTGACCAGCAGGGCGGTGGCGGCCGGGTGGCCCGCGGTGAACCGGTGCACCGCCGAGGCGATGACGCGGCGCGAACCGGGCCAGGCGGGGGCCCGGTCGGCGATCAGCTCGGTGACCTCGTCGGCGGTGAGGTCGCGCAGCGCCACCGGGTGCGCGTCGGGCGCGCCGCGCGCGATCCACTCCTCGGGCCCGCCGTCCTCGGCGGCCACCGCGGCGTCCTCGCCCGCCACGTCCTCGACCAGCTCCGCGCCGCCGGTGGCCACCACGAGCAGCGGGTCGGCGTCGGAGCCGCGCGCGGCGACCAGCGCGCTGTAGAGGGCGCGGCCCGCCTCGCAGTCCAGGTCGTCCAGCAGCAGCGCGCAGTCCAGCGACCAGGAGCGGGCGTCGGCGCCCCGGCCGAAGGCGGCGCCGGAGCCGAACGCGGCCCGCAGGTCGGCCAGGAACGCCCGCCACATCCACTCGGCGGCCTCGCGCTTCTCCTCCGGGTCGGCGTCGGGGCGGGTGAGGCGGTGCACGCGGGCCAGCTCGGCGTAGGCGCGGTCGCCGGAGCCGAACCAGTCCACACCGGAGCCGAGCAGGGCGCGCCTGCCCAGCGGGCGGGACACCAGGCCGCGCAGCACGAGCGCGGGCGCGTAGCGGACCGCGCCCGCGACGCCGGGCAGGCCGCCGACCACCGGCAGCAGCTCGCTGACCTCGGCGGCCCGGTTGGCCAGGAAGTCCTTGAGCCGGTCGACGCTGCGGTACTGCTCCAGCACCTCGCGGACGCGGGCGCGCTGGTCGGCGGGGTTCTTGGCGTCCCCGCCCCGGAAGCTCGCCGCGACGACGGCCCGCGCGGTGAAGAACCGGGGGAACGGGATGGCCCGGTAGCCCGCGGCGGTGCGGTTGAGCTCGAACGCCAGGTAGGTGAGGACCTCCCAGGGGGCGTCCGGGTCGAGCTTGGCGCAGTCGACGCGGGCGTGCGGCACGAGGTCGGTCATCCGGTGGGCCAGCTCGTCCAGCAGCGCGGTCTTGCCGCAGCCGCGGGGCCCGGTGAGGATCAGGACGGGCGTGCGGCGGGACGTGGGCGCGCCGCGCGCCTCCGGTCTGGTCTGGAACTCTCGGACCAGCGCGAGCACGCGCTGCCTGCCCGGTAAGGGAACCCGGTCGTCACCCGTCATCAGCGCAGCCCCTCCCCGAGCGCACCCCGAGTGCACATGGTCGCCCCGGACCGGCCCCCTGTCACGCCTCCGAACGCCGTAGTCGGCGGGTGCCCACCCCGCCGCTCCTCCGGGCTCGGACCGCACCCGGATGATCACCTGCGGTGCCCAACCCCTGAGATCGCCGCCGCCCGGCCCGGTGCGACACTGCGGAGGTGAGACTGCCCGAACCGGACGCGATCCACGCGTTCATCGCCGAAACCCCCTGGTCCACCCTGTTCCACGCGTACGGGAGCGCCTCCGACACGCCCGAGCACCTGCGTGCCCTGGTGGACGGCGGGGACATCCGCGCGGCGCTGGACCACCTGTCCTCGGCCGTCGTGCACCAGGGCACGGTCTGGTCCGCCACGCCGCCCGCGCTGGCCGTGGTCGGGGCCGTTCTGGCGCAGGGCGACCTGTCGCAGGCGACCGTGCGGCGGCTGCTCGCGGTGGTCGACGAGGCCACCTCGGCGCTGGAGCTGGACTGGACGGGCGAGGACTTCGCCGCCGTCGAGTCGCGCGCGGCCAGGACGTTCCGCAAGGACGTCGCCGCGGCGGACGACGAGGACGAGTTCCAGGAGCTGTGGGACGACAACCCCGAGGTGGTGGACGAGCTGATGCGCCGCGCCGCCGCGGACTGCCTGCGGCTGTTCCCCGCGCTGCGGGAGGTCGTGCAGCCGCTCGACCCGGAGCTCGCGGCGAAGCTGGAGCTGCCGGGGGACCTGGCCGACCGGGTGGTAGTGCCGAGCTGACCCTGAGCTGACCCCGTGGTGATCCGCGGCGCCGGGAACCCCCGGCGCCCGACCACGCGCTCCGCTCAGGCCGCCCGGTCGAGGTGCGACCGGGAGCGCGCGCGCCCGCGAACGCGCCTGCGCGCCGGGCGGTTGGCGCTCCCGTCCCGCTGCGGGAACACCCAGCGGCGGAACGCCCACCACCGGAACACCATCGCGACCAGCGTGCCGAGGACCATGCCGCTGAGGAAGTCCGCCGCCTCCTGCACGAGCAGGCCCACCTCGGGCACGCGCAACCCGACGACGTAGCGGGACACCACGAGCGGCAACGAGTTGAGCCCGATGCCGACGGCGCTGATGAGGAAGAACAACGCCGCCTCGTGGTGCCGCTCCCGCCCACCCCTGGTGTTGAAGGACCACTCGCGGTTGAGGACGTAGGAGACGATCGTCGCGACGATCGTGGCGATCACCAGCGCGGTCACCGGCTTGCCGGTGAGGACGGTGAACTTGAGGCCGTAGTTGACCCCCGTGGTGACCAGGAAGCAGGTGGCGCCGACGACGAGGAACTTCAGCAGCTCCCTGTGCCGGAAGACCAAGGTCCGAAGCGGGGCGGGCACCAGGGAGAGGACCTTGCTGAACATCGGCACGCAGCGAGCCTAGTCCAACGCGAAACACTCTCCGTTTCGGGAGATCACCGTGCGCTATGTCCTTTTTGTCCGATGCACACCCCCGCGCGCACCGGCTCCCCACCCCCACCCACCCCCTGCAAACGGGTAATCCAGGTCACCATCATTCACACCTTCAGGCAGCGACTTAAGTAGCGCAGTTCCCCTCCCCCGCCCCCCTCAAACCTTTGACTTGGATTCCCCCTTCCGGTCCAGTGGTTGCTGCACGACCGATAGCAGGAACAGGGGACACAGGGGAGAGAGCGATGAAGCTCGCAAGGGGAATCACCAGGGGGACGACCGCCGCATTCCTGGGAATCGCGCTGATCGGCGCGCTGCCCGTTTCCGCGGTGGCCGCAGCACCACCGGAGCCCACCTCGTCGGAGATCGCGTCGAAGGCGGAAGCGGCGCCGCAGGTCTCACGCCGGGAACTGCTCGACCGCGCGGCGAGCTGGTTGACCGCGAACAACGGCGAGCAGGTGCCGTACTTCAACGACCAGCACTGGGACGGCTGGCGGCAGGACTGCTCCGGCTACGTGTCGATGGCCGCGAAGCTGCCCACACCCGGCCCGAACACGGTCGCACTGGCGAGCGCGGACTTCACGCACGACATCGCCGCGGCCGACGCGCTGCCCGGCGACCTGTTCATCGACTCCACCGGCGAGGGGATCTCCGACCGCCACGTGGTGATCTTCGAGAAGTGGAACAACCCGGAGAAGACCGAGTACACGGCCTACGAGCAGCGCGGCGACCACGGCACGGACCACCGCGCCAGGAAGTACGGCCTGGGCGGCGACGAGTACGAGGCGAAGCGCCTGAACAACGTCGTCGACTGACGCCCGATCAGCTGAGCGAAAAGGGTGGGCGCGGGTTTCGAACCCCGCGCCCACCCGATTCTGAAGTGCCAGGGGGAAAGCCGCGCGCCTGCGATCCGGGAACTACCTGGAGCCACCGGAACTCCGGCTCAGCGGCGCCCCCTCCAGCTCCAGCAGCCACAGCTTCCGCTCCATCCCGCTCGCGTACCCCCGCAGCGACCCGGTCGACCCCAGCACCCGGTGGCACGGCACGATCAGGCTGATCGGGTTCCGCCCGTTCGCCGCCCCAACAGCCCTGGCCGCCGTCGGCGCGCCCACGCGGACCGCCAGCGCGCCGTACGTCGTCGTCCCCCCGTACGGGATCGCCCGCAGCTCGTCCCACACCGCCCGCTGGAACGGGGTGCCGCGCGGGTCCACCGGCACGGTGAACTCCCTGCGCCTGCCCTCGAAGTACTCCGCGAGCTGCTGCGCCACGTCCGCGAACGCCTCGTCGTCGCGCTCGCCGAAGGTGTAGCTCTCCGGCAGGTAGCGCTGCTCGCACACGTACAGCCCGGTCAGCGCCCCCTCCGGGGTGGCGACCAGGGTCAGCTCGCCCAGCGGGCTGTCGAGCGTGGTGTGCACGCGGTCCACGTCCGTCCTCCTCACGTCGGCATGGTGTTGACCGGGTGGTCCCCGGTCGCCCACAGGTGCTGCACGGCGTACGCCCGCCACGGCGACCAGCGCCGCGACCTGCGCCCCAGCTCCCCCGCGCGGTCTGGCAGGCCCAGTGCCGTCGCGGCGGCGCGCACGCCCAGGTCGGTGGGCAGGAACGCGTCCGGGTCGCCCCAGGCTCGCATGGCGACCGTCTCGACCGTCCACGGGCCCAGGCCCGGCAGGGCGAGCAGGGCCGCGCGGGCGCGGGCCCTGTCGCAGTCGGGGCCGATGTCCAGGCCGTCCGCCAGCGCGGTGACCAGGTTCAGCAGGGCGGTGCGGCGGGCGCGCGGCATGGCCAGGGTCTCCGGGTCGACCTCCAGCAGCGCGCGCGGCGTCGGGAACAGGTGGGTCAGGCCGCCCTCCGGGTCGTCGACCGGCTCGCCGCGGTCGAGCACCAGGCGGGCGGCGTGGGTGCGGGCGGCGGCGGTGGAGACCTGCTGGCCGAGCACGGCGCGGACGGCGAGCTCCTGCGGGTCGGTGGTGCGGGGCACGCGCCTGCCGGGGGCGGCGGTGACGAGCGGGGCCAGCACCGGGTCGGCGGCGAGCGCGGTGTCGACCTCGGCGGGGTCGGCGTCGAGGTCGAGCAGGAAGCGGCAGCGCTCGGTGGCGGCGTCCAGGTCGGCGGGGTCGGTCAGGCGCAGGCGGCACGCCACGTGGTCGGGGCGCGGGCTCAGCGCGACCACGCCGGGGCCGTGCGGCAGGCGCAGGGTGCGGCGGTACGCGCCGTCGCGCCACTCCTCCACGCCGGGCACGGCGGTGGCGACCAGGTGTCCGAAGAGGTTGTCGGGCAGCAGCGGCGCGCGGAAGGGCAGGCGCAGCTCGACCTCGGTCATGGGCACCTGGGGAGTGTGCCGCACGTCGGCCGTCCGGCGCTGGCGGGAAACGGCCGTCCGGGCGTGTCGGACCCCCGTGAAGCACCACGCCACCGGGGAGAACACCGCCGCGCGCCGACCCGCCGGGCCACCCGCGCGTCGCCCGGTGGTCGCGGCGCGGTCCGCCACCGCGCCGCGACCACCGCGCTACGCCCCCCGCCCGCCGTCCCCGGCGCGCGCCCGCTGCAGGACCTCCTCGGAGTGCAGCGGGCTCGCCGGGTGGTGGCTCAGGCACAGCGGCGTGGCGACCTTGCGGAAGCCGAACGCCTCCCCCGACACGTAGAACTGGGCGCGCTCCAACCGGGAGATGTCCGCGACCGAGCTGCCCTTGGCCCTGGCCAACTCGGTGGCCGCGTTGATCTGGACCGGGCTGTTGAGCCTGCCGAAGAACTGGGTCGTGCTGTTGCCGACGACCTGGTTGTGCAGCCCCTTGGGGGCCTGCGTGGCGAACACCAGCCCGAGCCCGTACTTGCGGGCCTGCGAGGCGAGCGCGATGGTGCTGCGGGTGCTCGCCAGCATCGTGCCGGAGGGCGCGAAGTTCTGCGCCTCGTCCACGACGAACAGCCCGCCCAGCGGGCGTTCCCCTGCGGGGTTGCGCTTGATCCAGGAGAACAGCTCCATCTGGAGCTGGTTGACGAAGCTCTGCCGCTGCTCGTCCGAGGGCAGCCCCATGAGGTTGATGACCGAGATCCTGGCGCGCTTCCCGTCGGCGGGGGTGAGCAGGGCGCCGGGGGCGACGGGGTGGCCCTCCCCCGCGAACAGCGGGTCGTTGACCACGGCGGCCTTGAGCACCTCGGCCAGGTCTGCGGCGATCTTCCGGCCGTCGTTGATGTCGGTCACCCCCTCCGGCAGGTCGGCCAGCAGGGCGATCAGGCCCCGGACGCTGCGCGATCCCGTGCGGGCGTGGCGCTCCACGGCCCCGCGCAGCACCGCGAGCCCGATGCTCGTCCTGGCGGTCCCCCCGGTGAGCTTGGCCTGCGGCGCCAGCGCCGCGACGGCCACCTCGACGGCGGCGGTGAACTCGTCCCCGTCCGCGACGGCGAAGTCGGGCAGCGGCTGGAAGGCCAGCGGCCGACCGCTCGCCCAACCGGGCGTCCAGACGACGACGTCGGTCCCGGCCAGGTAGCGCCCGGCCAGCGCGGCGTCCCCCGGCGCCCACCCCTCCGGCGCGTCCGGCCAGGCGTCGCCGAGGCGGGCCAGGTCGTTGTTCGGGTCGAGCACGATCGAGGAGACGCCGCGCAGCGCGCACTCCTCCACGATCCGCCGCAGCAGCACGGTCTTGCCCGACCCGGAGCCTGCGAAGACGGCGGTGTGCTTGCGCAGGGCGGCCAGCTCGACCTGGACGGGGGCGCCGCCGACGAGGGTCGTGCCGACGGTGATGGCGTCGGGATCGGGTGGTGGGTGGGTGCCGTCCGAGCGGTCGGCGGCGGGGTTCTTCGCGGGGCCCGCCTTGCGGCGGGACGCGGGGGCTCTGGGGGTGGCGGCGCGGTGCGTGGTGAGGGCCTTGGACAGGGCCGAGGAGAGCAGCTGGGACTTCCCGGCGGGCCGTCGCTCGATCAGCCAGTCCTGGTACTCGGCGTGCCCGGCCTCGGTCATCTGCTGCAACGCCCAGAACGTGCGGACGTCCGCGTCGGAGAGCTTCACCTTCAGCCCACCGGCGGCCTCGAACTCCGCGAGCTCCTGCTGGGTCTTGATGCCGGGGGACCAGGCGGAGGCCCGGATGACCACCAGGTGCCGGTTGTCGGCCTTCTTGGTCTGCCTAGCGGCCGACTTGGCCTGGCGGAAGCGGTGCAGCACGGAGATGTGGTGCTTGGCGAGGATGACCCGGAAGGCCCAATGCTCCTGCAGGTCGGTCTTCTCGTCCACGTTCCAGGTGAGCCAGGCGTGCAGCTCGTTACCACTGGTGCCGGGCTTGCGCTCCCACTCCATGTTGTCGGAGCCGACCTCGCTGATCCACGCGCGCAGGGCGCCGGACAGCAGCTCGGGCATGACTTCGTCCTCGTTTTTGGGGTCGAGCAGGAACGAGCAGTCCGCCTTGGCGCGCAACCGGTCGTACAACGCGTCGAGCTCAGCGAACTGGTCGGAGGTCGTGGCGGGCTTCGGGGCCTGGTCGACGGACTCCGGCAGCAGGGGGGCGAACTCGTTGAGCGAGTCCAGCTCGAACACCTGCCCCTCGCGCAGGCAGGTGTCGATGTGGGCCCCGAGGCGCTTGATGAGACCGCGCGGCGTGTGCGGCTCCCAGTTCTCCTCGAAGGCCGAGGGTCGGATGGGCCACGTCGGGTAGGGCGGGGTGAACCCCTGGTTCCGGTAGGCCACACCGAGGCGCTTCTCAACGAGTGCGCTGCCGAGCCTGGGATCGTTGATGTCGCCGAGGGTGATCTCCTCGCGGAAGCGGTCGGGCACTGTGTCGGATGCCTTCGCCTTGAGCCCGGCCCAGGTGCTGGGCAGACACATGAGCACGGTGACCGTTCGACGGGTGACCTCGCGCAGCCGCATGAGCCCGTCGGCGATCTGGGCCATGAGGTAGTCGTCGGAATCGGCGTCGCCGGTCTGCGCCATGGTGCGCCCCGACCTGGCGACCAGGGTGTCCAGCTGGTCGACACCGATCACGATCGGACCGGTCAGCGCGAGCAGGCGGGTGATGTCGCGGACCAGCGCCAACGAGGGCTTGCGCTGGGCCCGGATGCCCCACTTGCGCCGCTCGCCGCTCTCCTCCTCCTCGAAGCCGCCCAGGTAGTGGTCGCCGACGTACCGAACAGCCGACTTCTGGCTCGCGCACAGGACCAGAGCCCTCGCTGTGTCACCGCACTCCATCGCGAGCCTGCGGTCCAGGCCGTACAAACCTTCCACGAAGGCGTCGACGTGCTTCCTGGTGAGCCTCCTGCCGCCCAGCACGCCTGAAGAGACGTCAGAGGGCAGTGCCATGAGGGAGCACAGCCTGCGCAGGAAGCTGATGAGCTGCAAACCGCCGGAGTTGTCGACGCAGGACAACCCGGTTCGCAGTGCTTCGACCGTGTTCTCCCAGAAGGCGTCGCCGTCGGTCAGGTCGTTGAGGAAGAAGTAGCCGCTCACCTCGTGCACCTTGCGCCGGGCGAGCCCGAGCAGGTGGGTCTTGCCGATCCCCTTCTGGCCCTGCAGGACCAACCCGATGGGGCTGGGTCCGTCGCTGCTCTCCGCGTCCTTGACGCAGCCGTCCAGGGTCATCGAGGCTTTGTCCTGCAACCCTTCGACGTGGTAGGGGGAGTCCCGCCACACGTGATCCGGTGTTTCCGCCCAGTTCAGGCTCAGCCTGCTCAGCACCGTCAGGTGATCGGTCATGACAGCTCGATGGAGATCGAGTGCTTGTCGTCGCCACCGATGCGCACGGCGGCGTCGTGATCGGCCTGCGTGAGGGCCTTGCGGTTGGACTCGGGCTCCAGCTTGACCCGCTCGGTGCGGCTCAGCTCCTTGAGCACCGAGGTGACCTGCCCGTGCGGAATGCCACCGAGCCTCGAACGCAGCTCGGCCAAGGCGACCCAGGCGCGCGGGGTCCGGGCCAGCTTGCGGTACGCCTTGCGGACGCGCTCCTCGATCTCCTCGGTGGTCAGCTCCTCCCCCGTCTCGAAGACCTCGTTCAGCTCCACCCCCTCCCGGCGGAAGTACCCGTCCACCCCCGAGGTGACCAGGTAGAGCGCGTTGGTGAGGGTGCTGCTCTGCGAGGTGGGCGGCGGGCCGTCGGCGCGGAACTCCTCGCTGCACCACTTCCAGCCCTCGTCGGTGAGCTTGTGGTAGTAGCAGCGCTTCTGCCTGCTCTCGACCAGCCCCTCGTCGTTGAGCTTGGTGCGGTCCTGGCCGGTGAGCGTGAACCCCACCGCCTTCTCCAGGTCCGGGTTCGACACCTCGCGGGCGATCACCATCAGCGCGAGCATCGCCGCGGTCTGCTTGGTGCTCAAGCGATCGGTCATGGGACGTTCCTCCTGCACGTGGTCGGTGCCGCCGGTGCGACTAGCCCCGGCGGGTGGCTCTGTGGTTCTCCCTGGTGGCCTGGTCGAGCAGCGCGCGGGTGCTCGCGGGCGGCCCGGTGCGCGCCTCGTCGTTCGCGCGCGGTTTGATCGCCTGGACCAGGTCCTCGGTCAGCTCCTCCAGCTGGTCCGACGCCTGCTGCTCGAGCGCGGCCAGGGTGGCGCGCAGGATGTCGTCGACCAGCTCCCACCTGGGCGGGCGCAGCGTGGCGCGGTGCGCCTGGCTGAGCACGTCGGCCAGCCCGTCGCCCTCCTGCTCGCCCGCGAGCTGGGCGGCCAGCCCCCTGGCCGCGTCGAAGGGCTGCGGCGCGCCCGCCAGGCGCAGGGAGCGCAGGTTGCGGATGGAGCCGGGCAGCGCGCCCGCCTCGGTGTCGGCGGTGAGCAGCGGGACGACGCGCCGGTCCTGGTCGGGGTTCCACCGCAGGAACAGCTCCACCTCGGCGGACTGCCACCGGCTGACCTCGCCGTCGACCAGCAGGCACAGGTGCCTCGCCGTGTCCGCGCCGTCGCTGAGCAGGGACCGGTCGCCGGACATGGACAGCTGCGCGGTGAGGCCGAGGTCGCGCAGCTCCCCGACGAGGAGCTTGGCGAAGTCCCGCATCCCCCTGGGCGCGCTGATCCGGATGTCGTGGGTGAACTCGCGCTTCTCGTTCCTGGCGGCGGAGACGTAGGTGTCCCGGTTGTCCGCGAGCACGGCCGTGTGGTCGAAGCGGTGGGCGACCAGCGCGGCCACCGTCTCCAGCGGGTAGCTGATCTGCTCGGGGCCGGGCTCGGTCTCGGTGAGGACGGACAGGTGCTCGCCGAAGCTCCAGTAGGAGACGTAGGGCAGGGTCAGCTGGCGGATCATCAGCTCGGCGGTGGTCCGGTCGTTGAGCCAGTTGTCGAACAGTCCCGACGTCTCCTCCGCGCACCTCTGCCGCCACCAGTCGGCCCGGTCGTACTCCTCCCGCGCGTCGAACCGCGACAGCAGCGGCAGGACGGTGAGCTGGGAGCGGTCGTAGGGCAGCCGGTCGCGGGCCTCGTCGGACCGCTTGGCGATGTCGACCACGCCGCGGATGCTCTGCTCGTTGGCGGTGTACAGGACGACCAGGTAGTCGGGCAGGTGCGCGGTGCAGATGCCGCCGATGTCGGTGATGCCGGTGCGGCTGTCGAGCAGGACGAAGTCGTAGTCGGCCACCCACCGCGCGCGGCAGCGCTCCAGGTAGGCGCCGAAGTCGAGCTTGTACAGGTCGTCCCAGTCGATCTGCTGGATGCGCCCCGCGTACTCGGGGCCGCCGTCGCCCGCCGCGAGCAGGTGCAGGGTGCCGCCGAACTCCAGCTCGGTGACGTGCGCGCCGGTCCACTCCCGGTGGGCGCGGAAGTCGTCCACCAGGTCGACCACGCCGCTCGCCGGGGGTTCGTGCAGCAGCTCCCGGAAGTAGTCCTGCAGGCCGGGGGCCTCCAGGTCCCAGTCGACGCAGAGCACCCGGTGCCCCCAGCGGGCCAGCAGGACCGCGACGTTGGCCAGCGCGAAGCTGCGGCCGACCCCGCCCTTGTACGAGTAGAAGGTGACGACGGTCCCCGGCATGGGTCAGTACCTCGGCACTCGGGAGGGGGTCGGCTCGGGGGCGGCGGGGGTGTCGACCGGCCAGTCGGCGCTCCACCTCGGGGCCCGCGCGATCTTCTCGACCAGTTCGAGCGCGATCTTGTTCACCGCGTCCCCGAAACCCCGATAAGCGCGGGTTTCCTTGAACTGCGGTGTGGTGATGTTCCAGCGCTTCAGGTCGTGCATGTCGATGCTCTTCGCGAAGCTGGGGAAGTTCTTCGAATCGCAGAAGATGACCGGGCAGGTCAACGAGGAAGGCGGCATTCCCGCGGCTTTTTCCCGATCGCTCATGGAGTGCCACTCGGCCAGGCACCACTCGTCGAAGAAGTACTGCGGCGAGCACACGGCGAGCAGCACCTTCGACCGCCGGAACGCCCTGAGCGCCTGGTCGAAGCCGTCCTCAGCCGCGGTGGAGGGTTCGAAGTAGAAGCCGACCTCGCCCAGCGACTGGTCCGCGAGCGATTCGACGAGCGCGGGGCGGAGGTGGTTCTCGACCCAGGCGGGAACCGCCGCGCCGTCCCGGCGGTAGCTGATCATCACATCGTGCTCGTACACCCGTGCACCGATTCTCAGGAGTGGGCTGGGGACCAGACGACCTTAAGCGGGGAACTCCGCGCCAGAACAGAGCAAAAAGCCGACAAAAAGACGACAGCTTCACGACAGCGGTTCCCCGGCGGCGCCCGCCTGCACAAGAATTCCCGGCGTCTGGCGGAACCGACCGGCCGAGTTCAGGAGCAGCGATGTCCGACGTCCAGGTACCACGTGTCTTCATCAGCTACGCGCACGACTCGGTCGAGCACAAGCGGGACGTGCTCCAGCTCGCGGAGTACCTGCGCGTCGGCGAGGGTCTGGACGTCTACCTGGACCGGTGGGACGACAACATCCGCCGGGACTGGGCGTTCTGGGCGGAGAAGGAGCTGCTCAGCGCGGACTACACCGTGGTGATCGCCTCCCCCGACTACCGGCGGCGGGCGGCGGGCGAGACGCCGCCCAGCGACGGGCGCGGGGTCAAGTACGAGATCCGGTTCCTCCGGGAGCAGATGACCAGGAACCTGGACGAGGCGACCCGCCGGATCCTGCCGGTGGTGCTGGCCGGTCGGGAGATCGACGACGTGCCCGCGTTCCTGCACCCGTACTCGACCACCCGCTACCACGTGAACAGCGTCGACGCCGAGGGCGTCGCCGAGCTGGTCGCGGCGATCACCGGGATCGGCGAGGTCACCCGGCCCGAGCGCGGGGTGTGGCGGGGCGCGACGTGCACGGCGCCCAGGCCGGGCCAGCAGGTGCTGGCGGGGTTGACCTGGCGGGCGCACAGCCCGGACACCAGCTCGGGCGAGGCGTGGATCGACGGGGTCCGGTACGAGCGGAGCGCGGTCGTGCGGAGGGCCGGGGCGGGTGGTCCGGCGGAGAGCTTCCTGGAGGTGGAGCTCGGCGGGCGCTACCGGCGGTTCCAGGCGGCGGCGGGGGTGCTGGACGGCGCGGCCGAGAAGCACCAGGTCTGCCTGCTGCGGGCGTTCCTGGACGGCGACCTCGCCTGGGAGGGCATGGTCTCCCTCGGCAAGCTGTGCGTGGTGGAGGTGGACGTCACCTGCCGCGAGGTGCTGCGCCTGGAGGCGCAGCGGATCGGCTTCGGCGGGCCCGCCAGGGCGCGGGGCGCGTCGACGGGGGCGCTGGACCTGGCCTGGGGGAACCCGACCCTGATCTGAGCGGCGCCGGGGCGGCCGGCGGCTCGCGCGACCGCCCCGTGCGTCCGGCTCGACCGGGTCAGGAACCGGCGCCCGGCCGTCCGGCGGGCTCGTGCGACCACACCACGCCGTAGGACAGGTTGGGGACCAGCCCGGTGAAGGTGGAGTGCACCTCGCCGTTGGCGTCGGGCTCGATCGACTCCCTGGCCGCCAGCGGGTCCTGCACCTCGAGCGGCAGGACCCCCGCGACCCGCCAGACCCGCTCGGGCACCAGGTTCTCCGGGAACTTGACGCGCAGGTCGAAGTGCTCGCACCGGAGCGCGGGCGTGGACACGTAGAACGGCCACATGGCCCCGCGGCCGGGGAAGGTGAAGCGCAGGAAGACCTCGTGCTCGGACTGCCGGGGCAGCGCGCGCGGGAGCCTGAGCGAGTACCCCCTCCTGGTGCTGGAGCGCCGCACCTCCCCCTGCAGGGTCGCGCCGTGCAGGACGTGGAACTGGAACCCGTCGCCGGGCGGGACGCCCGCCGGGGTGACGGGCACCGACAGGTCGAGGTCGATCCGGTCGATCCGGTCGCGCATCAGGAGCAGGCGGCGCGTCTCGTAGACCTTGGGCCGCTCCTCGTTGAGCACGACCGACGTGCGCAGGCTGGTGAGGCGCCACGGCAGGGCCGCCTCGTCCTCGCAGGTGTCGCCCGGAGCGCTCGGCGGGGCGAGCGCGGCGCGGGCGACCAGGTCCAGGACCTTGTCGATGAACCTGCCCGCTGTCCGGTCGTCCCGCTCCATGCTCGTGGCGAGCATCGTGACGCGCTCCTTGTAGAACCGGGTCGCCGCGCTCTCCGGGGTGAGCCCGTAGACCACCAGGACCGCGTCGCGCTGATCGGGGGCCAGGGCGCCCGCGAGCTCGCGGAGCCGTTCCGCGACCTCCTCCCGCAACCGGTCCGGCCGCGCGTCGACGTCGAGGTCGAACGCGGAGCGCAGTCCGGGGCCGACGCGCGCGGCGAGGTCGGGGGCGTCGAGCCCCCGGCCCTTGCGGAGCGCCTTCAGCTCGGCGACGAGAGCACCAACGTTTTTGATCATGGAATACCTCCCCTTCGCGGGAGGGGAGCCTAGTTGCGCGGGCGCGTCGCCCCCATATATGGCGAACCGTTTCCCAGCGGTGCTGGAAACAGGAAACCACTTCCTCGGCGAACCTCCCGCAGGTGAAGCTTGGCACGTCCAAAACGGAGTGACCGGGGGGCGGAGCCGAACACCCCCGCAATATCGGGAGCGCCACACCGGCGGGAGCCGGGATTCGCCGAACAATGCCGAGGGAACCAGGGGGTTCCTCGGATGGCGGAACGGCGCGCCCCGGTGGCGCGGACGCGGTGGACCGCGAGGCGCTTCCGGTCGCGTGCGACGCGGAGGAGGTGTGGGAACCGTGCACAGCCACGTCATCGAACTCGTGTTCCACCTGTTCACCCTGTTCGGGTAGGCGCGGAGCGGCCGGGCCCCGGAGCGTTCCGGGGCCCGCCCGCGCGGCGGCGAGCCCGTCCCGAACCCGCGCCGGGCAGGATCGGAGCATGGTGGAACAGCAACCGGAATTCGGCGCGGAACTGCGCCGGAAGCGTGAAATCGCAGGCCACTCGCAGAGCGCCTTCGCCCGCCTGATCCACTACAGCAAGGGTTACCTGAGCAAGGTGGAGACCGGCAAGGCGACGGGCAACCGGGAGTTCGCACAAGCGTGCGACAGCGCGCTCGGCGCGGGCGGTTCACTGCTCGCGCTGATGCGCGAGAAGAACAGGCGCCGCGCGCAAGTCGGCGTTCCGGCGCTGCCGGTGTTCGGCCTGCCGAATTCGACCGCGCACTTCACCGGGCGCGAAGCCGAGCTCGCGACCGTGGCCGGGGCGCTCGCGGAGCGCGCGGGCGCGGGCGGCGTCTGCGTGCTCAGCGGCATGGCGGGCGCGGGCAAGACCGCGCTGGCGCTGCGCGCCGCGTGGGAGGCCGCAGGCTCCTTCCCGGACGGGTGCGCGTTCCTCGACCTGCGGTCCCACGACCGCGAGGCGGAGCGCGTGACGGCCCACGACGTGCTCGACCCGCTGCTCAGGCTGCTGGGCGTGCCCGGCGACTCGATCCCGCCGCAGCTGGACGCGCGGGCCAACCTCTACCGCAGCCGCCTGCGCGGCAAGCGGTTCCTGCTGGTGCTCGACAACGCGGTCGACACCGCTCAGGTGCTCCCCCTCATCCCCGCCGAATCGAGGTGCCGAGTGATCATCACCAGTCGCAACCGGCTCAACGCGCTGGACGAGGCGGTGCACGTGCCGATCAGCGCGCTGCCCGCCGACGAGGCCGCGGCCCTGTTCCGCTCCGTCGGCGGCGAGGCCGCCGCGGACGCCGACGCCGAGGTCGTGGCGCGCGTGGTCGAGCGGTGCGGGAGGCTCCCGCTGGCGATCCGGGTGGCCGCGTCCCGCTTCCGCTCGGGGACCGCCGCGCTGGACGAGTTCGAGCGCAGGCTCGCCGACGAGGACTCGCGGTTGGCGGTCCTGGACGACGGGGACCGCAGCGTCGTCACCGCGTTCAGCGTGTCGTACCGGGCGCTGCCGTCCGCGCAGGCGCGGCTGTTCCGGATGCTGGCGCTGCACCCCGGTCGTGAGATCGAGGTCCGCAGCGCGGCGGCCCTCGGCGACGTCGACGTGCGGGAGGCGCGGGGCATCGTCGACCGGCTGGGCGACGCGCACCTGGTCGGGCAGAGCCCGGCGGGCCGCGTCCTGCTGCACGACCTGATGCGCGACTTCGCCCGGTCGCGGCTGCTGCCCGCGGTGCCGACCGAGGAGTGCGCCGCCGCCGTGGCGCGGCTGCTCGACCTGAACCTGCGGCTCGCCCACCGCGCCGACGAGCTGATCAGCCCGCACCGGTACCGCCCGGCGCTGCCCCCGGAGCTCGCGGCGCCGGTCGAGGAGTTCGCGGGCGGGGAGGAGGCGCTGTCCTGGCTGGAGCGGGAGTGGCCCAACCTGGTCGGCCTGTGCGGGCTGGCCTCGGGGCACGGGCTGCACGGGCACTGCTGGCGGCTGGCGCTCGCGCTGCGCGACTTCTTCTTCCGCACCAAGCTGTGGGGCCCGTGGGTGGACACGCACGGGATGGCCGCGGCGTCGGCCCGCGCGGTCGAGGACCGGTGGGCGCTGGCGGCCACCACGCACAACCTGGGCGTGGCGCACCTGGACCGGGGCGAGCCGGGGGTGGCCTCGGAGTGCTTCGAGGAGTCGTTGGAGCTGTTCGGGGAGCTGGGCGACGAGCACGGGTCGACCAACGCCCGGTCGAGCCTGGGGTGGGCCGCGCTGTACGAGGGCGAGCACGAGCGGGCGCTGCGGGAGCTGGGCGCCGCGCTGGTCGCGTACCGGCGGCTCGGCAACGCGCGGAACGCGGCGATCACCCTGCGGGGCGTGGCGCTGGTGGAGGCGGAGTTCGGGCGGTGCGCGGAGGCGGTGCGGCACGCGGAGGAGAGCCGGGGGCAGTTCGTGGCGCTCGGTCTGCCGCTGGACGAGGTGATGTCGGTGAACTGCGCGGCGTGGGCGCGCTTCCTGGACGGCGCGCACGAGGACGCGGCGGCCGGGTACGCGGAGGCGGTCGGGTTGGGCGAGCGGTGCGGCAGCGCCTACGAGGTGGCGCGGGCGTGGACCGGGCTGGGCAACGCGCACAACGCGGAGGGGCGGAGGGACGAGGCCGAGCGGGCGTGGGCGGTGGCGGACGAGTTCCACCCCTCGCTCGACCCGGTCATGGTCGGCGAGGCTCGGGTTCGGGCGTCGGCTCGCGGGTGACCCGGTTGAGCGGGAAAGGCACTTTTCAGTCCTCAATGGACTGTCCACAAAGGATTTTGTGAGCACGTCGCCCGCTCGCGGGTTTGCGACCGAGCCCCGCTCTCCCCTTAACCCCGCCCCCGCGCCGGGTGCACAATCCGGGCACTGTCCCCCCGCAGGAGGAAGTGCCGTGCGACCGCTGGTTCGCGTGCTGGGCGCCGTCGTGGTGAGCGTGCTGCTCACGGGCGCCGCTGCCCAGGCCTCCCCCTCCCCCACCACCGCCCTCTCCTGGGCGCCGTGCCCCGAGCTGCCCGACGTCGAGTGCGGCGTGCTGTCCGTGCCCGTCGACCGGACCGATCCCGGTGACGGCCGGGTCGGGGTGGCGGTGGCTCGGCGGGTGGCGCCGGACCCCGCGCGGCGGATCGGGGTGCTGGTGGTCAACCCCGGTGGGCCCGGCAACTCCGGGGTGGACTTGTTGGACGCGCAGCCGGGAACCGTTGCGGGCGTTGGGGGAGCGCTTGCCGGCGCGGACGTGGTGGCGGAGCCGTTCCCGGCGGTGTTCTGCCAGGACTGGGCGCTGCCGGTGCGCGACTTCCGCGAGCACGCCGCGCTGACCGCGCACGTGCGGCGGGTGGCCCCGAACACGGGTGGCGGGCAGCGCCCCGACCAGCCGATCGGGACGTGCCTGGGGCGGACAACGGAGGTGTCGAACCCGCAGCGCCCGCTGCGGGTCGAGGGCGCGCCGAAGATCCTGGCGCTGAACGGCGCGCACGACCCGGCGACGCCGCTCGCGGGCGCGCTGGAGGTCCGGCGCCAGGCCGGGGACGCGGTGGTGCTGGTCACCTACGGGGGCGCCGGGCACGGGGTGTACCAGCGCAGCGCGTGCACCAGGGGCGTGGCGGACGCGTACCTGCTGGGCGGCGTGGTGCCCGAGGACGGGACGCGGTGCCCGGCGGTGGAACCGGGGGCGTGACGGCCTTCCGCTGGAGCGCAATCCGCTTGATGGGCGGCTGACCGGTGGTGCACACTTCCCCCGCGATCGGCCGCGCCGCCCGTGCGCGCCCCGCCTCACCACCGGTCACCGAACCGTTCAGGAAGAAGCACCCCGTGGTCCTGTCGTTGTTGTTGCACCCCAAGAAGCTCGCGAACACCCTGTGGCTCATGCGGGAGGCGTCGCGGCGCGGCGTCGAGATGGAGGACCTGCCGGACGAGGTGCTCGCGCCCCGGCTGCTGAAGAAGTTCGACGCCACCCCGTGGGGGCTCGTGCCCGACGACCAGGTGACGCGCGAGCCGCTCGCCGACCCCGAGCTGGACCGGGCGGTGGCCGAGGCGACCGAGGGCCGCTGGGAGGCGGGCGCCGAACTGCTGGCCTCGACCAGGGGCCGCTGGGCGCGCCGCGACGAGGTGGTGCGCGCGCTCGCCGGGTGCGCGGCGGCGAACCAGGCTTTTCTGAGGCGCTGGCAGGAGAAGGACGGCTCGAACCCGGACCTGGCCTCGCTGCGCGCGATCGCGCTGGTGCACCTGGCGTGGCAGGCGCGCGGCAGCCGGAGGGCCGCTGAGACCAGCGCCGAGCAGATGGCGGGCTTCCACCGGTTCCTGTTGCAGGCCGACGAGGCGGTGGACGTGGCGGCGGCCCTGGCGCCCGAGGACCCGACGCCGTGGATGACGCGCGTGATGCTCGCCAGGGGCCTGAGCTACGACCACGAGCGGTTCCGCGAGGCGTGGGCGGAGCTGGTGGCCAGGGACCCGCACCACCGGGGCGGGCACGTGCAGGCGCTGCAGTACTGGTGCGCGAAGTGGCACGGGTCGCACGAGCTGATGATGGGGTTCGCCGAGGAGGCGATGCGCGCGCACCCGTCGCTGGCGGTGCTGCCGATGCTGGCGACCGAGGAGCTGCCCGACCGGGAGGACGGCGACGACGACGCGCCGTGGCAGACGCCGGTGGTGCGCGAGGCCCTGGAGGTGCTGCTGCCCCGGCTGGCGGGCGAGGGCAACGCGCCTCGGGCGGTGCGGACGGACCGGGGGTACGCGATCTTCGCGCTGACCGCGAACGGGCGGCACGCGGAGGCGGTGGAGCAGTTCCGGGTCCTGGGCGCGCAGGCCGACGCGGACCCGTGGGCGAGCCGGGAGCACGGGCTGATGGCGTTCTTGCAGCAGCGGGCGGAGGCTTGCGAGCGGGCGGGGAGGCCGTGAGGTTCCGGTGGTGGCGCGGGCGCTGACCGCGCCACCACCGGACCGGCCGGTCACCTCCGGAGGGGTTCGACCGCCTCGAAGCGGCTCTTCACGTTGTCAGTCAGCCGCTTCAGCCCCAGCAGTTCCAGGACCGCGCGACGCAGGGGTTCGCCGTCGGGGGCGCCCTGCGCGGTCGCGTGGGCCATCAGGGCCAGCAGTTCACTCGGCGGCACCTCCTCCAGAGCGCGGGGGCCGAGGTGGCGGAGGCGCACCTCCGGCTGGTCCGGCAGCCGGTAGGTGCGTGCCTTGAGGCCGGTTTCGGCCAGCGGGTTGTCCTCCACCAGCAGTCCTTCGCGGACCGCCTGCGCGACCGCCTTGTTCAGCTCGCTGGCCACCTGCTTCGTGACCCTGATCGCGCCCGACGCCCGGACGTAGGCGGTGTGCAGCCTGCTGCCCAGCACCGGGCCCTCCTGGGCCACGACGCGCACCAGGCCGTCGATCAGGTCGCGCTTGCCCGCCTCACCCAGCGGGACGACGACGCCGGTGAACGGGTCGTACCGCGCGAGCAGCGCGTCCTGCGCGCGAGGCTCGACCGGGACGGCGATCACCATCGGAGCGGGCAGCGGCTCGACCACGACCGGCCCGACGGGCTCGGTGTGGACGACCGCAGGCTCGACCACCTCAGGCGCGACGACCACCGGGGCGACGACCGGAGGTTCGACAACCGCAGGCTCGGCAGCCACCAGCCCGGCAGCCACCGGCTCCACCGCCGCCACACCCCCCGACGGGTCCTCCTCCCCCGACCCCCACCCCGACGGGTGGATGTCCAACTCCTGCAACGCGTTCCACAACCGCGCCAGCACCGCGGGCCGGTCGGCGTAGAACTCCGACTCGCGGATGCGGAAGAACCGCCACCCGCACCGCTCCAGGTCGCGCTGCCGCGCCATGTCCCGCTCGTAGGCGTCGGGCCCGTGCCACGCGTCCCCGTCGCACTCGACCGCCAGCCGAGCCTTGCGCCCCACCACGACCAGGTCGATCCGGTACCCCTCGGCCGGGAACTGCGGGACGACGCTGTGCCCCCGGTCCACCAGCCGGTTGAACACCCGCTGCTCGAACAGCGAGTCGAACGGCTCGACCCGCTCGTCCTCCGGCACCAGCGCGCGCCGTGCGCCGTCCTCGTCCTCACCCCGCCGCGCCACCGAGTAGCAGTAGTCCAGCAGCTGGAACCGCATGTCCTCGGAGTTGTGCAGGTCGCTCAGCCGCAGCGAGTGGAACACCCACATCTGGTCCTTGGCGCGCGACGCCGCCACGTTGTAGCGCTGGACGTACTCGTCCTTGGTCTGCGCCACGACCCGGCCACCGGGCTCGTCGGACCTGGCCTTGACCATCGACAGGAACATGACGTCCCGCTCGGAGCCCTGGAAGTCGGCGGAGTCGCCGCACCTCAGGTCCCGCGCCTTCCACTCCTCCGGCGCGACGCGCTCCATCAGCCGCTTCTCGATCGCCTTGGCCTGGGTGGCGCCCAGCAGCGACACCACGCCGAAGGTCAGCCCGTCGTAGCGCGGGTCGGCGATGCACTTCTCGATCTGGTCGACGATCGCGTCGGCCTCGACCGGGTTGTAGCGGTAGGAGTCCGAGCCCCGCTCGTGCCCGTCAGCCAGGAACACCGGCTTGACCGGCTCCAACCGGTCGGCCCCGTACTGGCGCACCGGCACCAGCCGCACCCCGTCGGGTTCGTAGGCGATCCGGTTGGAGAAGCCGATGATCTCCGGGACGCAGCGGCGGTGCTCGACGAGCGTGATCATGCCCTCGAAGCGCATCTTGGCCTCGTCGAACAGGCTGCGCTTCGGGTCCTGCCAGGAGGCGCGGTACGGGTCGTCCCACAGGTACTGCTCGGCGAGGTCGCGCAGCTGCTGCTGGTCGGCGCCGACGGCGGACGGCGAGACCTGGCGGTCGTCACCGATGATCACGATCTTGGGCGCGAGGTACTGCAGGAAGGTGGCCTCCAGCCCGGCCTGCGACGCCTCGTCCACGATGACGACGTCGAACATGTCCGGTCGGACCCGGAACTGCTCGGCGATCCGGTAGACGGGCATGATCCACACCGGCACGGCGGGGCGGCAGCGCTCCATCGCCGCCCTGATCTCGGCCCTGCGCTGGGCCGCGTAGGCGCCGGTCCCCTTGCCGAGCCGCTTGACCAGCTGCGCGTACTGCTGCAGGTCGGCACGGGCCTTGCCGGACAGCCGGTCCGGCGACACGGCGTGCCCCCAGGCCCGTTCGGCGGCCAGCTGCTCGACCCTGTCGCGCACCGCCTGGTCGACGCGCAGCACCTCGGCCTGCAGCGCGTTGACGTCCTCGGCGCCGCGCTCGAGGACCCAGCGCCGCGCCACGGCCCAGTTCCACGCCTCGTCCCACCCGGCCAGCCGTTCCACCCACGCCGGGTCGCCGGGATCGGCGATGACCGCCGCGAGCACCCTGGGCACCTCGCGGTCGAGCACCGCCGCGATCCCGTCCCGGACGTGGACCGCCAGGGCGACCTCCGCCAGCCTCGCCAGCCTGCGGTGGGCCCCGGCGTACCCCTCGTGGTCGCGGTCCTGGGCGGCGCGGGCCAGGTCGCGCGCGCACGGCGCGGCGTCCGCCCACCGCGCCACCTCGTCGGCGGTCCGCGCGACCTCCTGCAGCGGCACGGTCGCGGCGGTGCGCGCGTCGAAGGCCGCGGCGGCGTCGACCAGCCGCGCGTAGGTCTGGACCGCTTCGAGGTCCGTCCAGTTGGGACGGGGCAGGCCCAGGCCTGCGAGGCCGCGCTCCTCGGTCTCAAGCTCGTGCCCCAGCGCCAGAACGCGGTGCAGCTGCGCCAGTTCGGTCACGTGCCACTGCAGCCGCTCGCCCAGGGTGTCCTCGACGGGGACCTGCACCGAGTCCGGCCACGCCCGGTCCAGCGCGCCCAGCACCTTGCACGCCTCGGCCCAGCACAGGAAGGCGTCCAACTGCTCGACCGAGGTCGGTGGCACGCCGTTGACGCGCACCGCCTGGAACAGCGGCTGGGCCTGCTTGACCGGCTTCGGCGCGAGGACGCCCGCCTTGGGCGAGCCGTCCGGGTTGGTCTTGAGCTTGCCGCCCTCGGCGACGTGCGCGCGCAACGACCCGGCGAGCGCGACGAGCGCGCCCAGCTCCCCCTCGCGGACCTCGACCTCGGTGAGCGGGCCGAGCCGGCCGACCAGCGGGGTGGCGCGGTCGACGAGCTGGGCGACCTGGTGGCCGCGCGAGCGCCAAGGGGTGGCGCGGCCCGCGAGCACGTCGGCCAGCGCGCCGTCCATCCACTGCTCGCGGCGCCGGGACAGGTCCTCGGCCTCGCGCGCGAACCCGTTGAGCCGCTGGCGGAGCACCTCCCTGGTGGCCGGTTCGAGGCCGCGCACGGCGTCGAAGGCGGAGTGCCCGGCCAGGGCGCTGTGCCCCTCCTCGGCGGAGATGGCCCGGCGCTCGGCGGCCACCAGCGCGGCGAACTCCTCGGGGGTGGGCACGTCGGCGAGCGGCAGCAGCCGGAGCCGCGACTCGGGTTCGTCGGCGTTCAGCGCTTCGTCGAGCAGGAGGGCGTGCCACCGCGCGACGTCTCCCCCGGCCACCGGGGAGGGGGCCGTGCCGTCGACCTCGATCAGGTCGGTGATCCAGCCGAAGCGGCCCCGGTCGTGCTCGACGTGCCGCGCGAGGGCCGCGAGGGTGCCCCGGTGGCCGCCGACCTCGTGCTCGACGACCTCCTGGCCGCGCGCGTCCACCAGCCGCCGGTGCAGTTCGGCGCGGTCGCGCCGCAACCCGTCGATCGCCGCGAGGTAATCGTCGACGGTGCGGCGCGCGCCCTCGTGGTCGTACTCGCCCGAGACCTGGCTGATCCGCTCGACGGCGACTTTGAGGTCGGTCAGGTCCGAGCGGGAGGAGCCGACCACGGAGACGGCCAGCGGTGCGATGGAGGCGGGCAGCTTGGCCCTGACCTCCTTGAGGGCGCGGTCGGTGTGCGCGGTGACCAGCACGCGCTTGCCCTGCGCGAGCAGGTGGGACAGCAGCGCGGCGACGGTGTGGGTCTTGCCCGTTCCCGGCGGGCCCTGAACGAGGGTCTGCGCTTTGGCGTCGACCTGGGCCAGGACGCGCAGCTGCCGGTCGTTGACGGGCAGGGGCAGGAAGGGCTCCTCGTCGAGCTGGACGAGGGCGCCCGGCTGGGGCGAGCGCTCGGCGGCGGGCCGGTGGTCCGGGTCGACCAGCGGGAGCAGCCCGTCCGGGACCGCGCCGGAGTCGGTGAGCTGCCTGGCGACGTCGTCGAGGATGTCCACGATCCCCTGGCGGGAGCGCTTGCGCAGGATCAGGGCGGGGGCGAACGCCGCCACGGCGTGCCGGGTCGCGGGCTGCTTGCCGTCCAGGTCGCCGTGGTAGGCGGCGTCGCCGTCGAGGGCGTGCACGAGCCTGCGCAGCACACCGCCGAGGGAGTCCCGGTGCAGCGCGGAGGAGTGGACCTCGCGGGCCTCGGCCTTGATCTGCACGACGTGGGCGGGGTTCGCGATGAGGCCGGGGGCGAGCATGTCCAGCTCGACGGTGACGCCCTCTGCGGCCTCGGCCTGGTGCAGGGAGAGGGTGCCGCTGAGGTCGTCGAGCTGGACGGTGGCGGGCACGGTGACCAGGTGCCGCTGGACGGCGTGGTGGCCGGGCGGCGCCCACGACAGGCAGCCGACGCCGATGACCAGTTCGAGCTCCTCGGCGTGCCCCGTCGCGGTGACGTAGGCGTGGAAGAGCTCGTTGTAGGCGTCGCGGGCGGGCTTGTCCGCCCTCTCCTCCTCGGCCCAGGTGGTCCAGCGCTCCAGCCAGGCGGTGTGCGACTCGCGGATCTCCGGCACGTCGTCGAGCGCGACGCGCTGCTCGCCCTCACCGAGGGACTCGCGCAGGCGGGGCGCGTCGCCGGGCTCGTCCCAGTCGCCGTCGAGCCAGGGGCTCAGCGCGGCTCCGGGCTCCGGCGGGTCCTGGTGGAGGACCCGGTCGATCTCCAGCAACGTCCGACCGGGCTCGGGCGCGACGTCGAGGTGCGCGGACCGGACCGACGGGTGGTCCGGCAGGTCGCCGAACCACAGGGTCAGCTGGTAGCCGTTGGTGGTGCGGACCGGGTTCGACTTGAGCTGCTGGCTCCGAGCGAGGAACTCGAAAAGCCGCACCGCGCGATCCACCGCGGTGCCCCGCTCATTCGAAGCAGCACCGTTGTCAACCACTTCCCGCCCCCTGCCATTCGGTCCAACCGGAACACGATGACCATCGCCGGAAGCGGGCCCGGCGATACAGCCGAATCCTCACTGTTACAAAACCAAGAACAACCCCTCAAACAAGTCCTTTAACACAGTTTCCGACAAAAAGCTGCACAGTTAACCCTAAAGGAGCAACGGTCGCCCCGGTCGAGCGAACGAGTAAGCCACTGAACGCAGCACGGCCGTGCTACACGCGCTCTACCAGCACCAACGAGGTCCCACTCTGGCGAATCCGCCACTCGAAATTCCCGTGCCCGGCGGTAGGAGCGGGGAAAAACAGCTGCCCGCACACCGGGTAATCACCCAGCGAAATCATGCGCTCACCCAGCAGCTAATGTCCGAACCGCCCTACTCCCGCACCGGGACCAGCCCGTTCTCCCAGGCCCACGCCGCGATCTCCACCCGGTTGCGGGCCGACAGCTTCGCCTGGACCGACGCGAGGTGCGTCTTCACCGTGCCGACCGTGACGTGCAGCGCCCCGGCCACCTCGGCGTTCGTGCGGCCTCGCGCGACGAGCAGGACCACGTCCAGCTCCCTCGGGGACAGCCGCACGTCCGGGGTGTGGCGGCGGGTGGGGGTCAGGCCCTCCAGGAGGCGCACGGTGATCGCCGGGCTCACCAGGGCCTCTCCGGTCGCCGCGGCCCGGATGGCCTCCAGGAGCAGGGGCGCGCCCGAGGTCTTGAGGATGAAGCCGCACGCGCCGCCGCGCAGGGCCCGGCGCACGTTCTCGTCGTCGTCGAACGTGGTCACGACCACGACCCTCGGCACGCCCGGCGCGCCCGGTCCGGTGATCCTGCGCAGCGCCTCGACGCCGTCCACGCGCGGCATCCGGATGTCCATCAGGACCACGTCCGGGGACAGCGCGCGGGCCAGCTCGACCGCCTCCACGCCGTCCACGGCCTCGCCGACGACCTCGATGTCCGGTTCCGCCGACAGGATCATGCGGAACCCGGTGCGCACCATGGCCTGGTCGTCGGCGACCAGCACGGAGATCGTCACGGGCGGTCCTCGAGCGCTCCCGCGGTGAACGACCTGGTCGCGAGCCGGTCGTCCCCCGCGTCGAAGCCCGCCTGCCCGGTCGGCAGCCAGGCCCGCACCACCCAGCCCGGCCCCCGCGCCCCGGCGAAGAGCGTCCCGCCCACGGCGGTGACGCGCTCGCGCAGCCCGAGCAGGCCGAACCCGCCGCCCCCCGGCGAGCCCGCGCCGTCGTCGGTCACCTGGACGCCGAGGCCGTGGTCGACCGCCACCAGCAGCACCTCCACCCGTGTCACGCCGCGCCCGTGCTTGCGGACGTTCGTGAGCGCCTCCATGACCACCCGGTGCGCCGCCGCGCCGACCTGCGCGGGCACCCCGCCCACCGGGCCCGCCAGCTCCAGCGCGACCGGCAGCCCGGAGCGGGCGACGAGGTCGGGCAGGTCGGCGACGCCGGGGGCCTGCGCGTCGGGGCCGGTGTCCCTGAGCAGCCCGACGACGCGGCGCATGGCGTGCACGGCCTCGGCGCCCGCGCGCTCGATGTCGCCCAGCGCGGTGACCACCAGCTCCGGGTGGGTGCGCGCCACGGCGGCGGCGCCCTGGGCCTGCACGACGATGCCGGTGACGTGGTGGGCGACGTAGTCGTGCAGGTCGCGGGCCAGCTCGGCGCGGTCGGCGGCCCTGGTGCGGTCGACCTGCTCGCGGCGGGCGGCGGCGGTGGAGCGCAGGTACGAGCCCGCCGCCACGAACAGCGCGGTGGCCTGCGCCAGCACCAGTGCCAGGACGGTGAACGCCAGGTCGCCCACCTCCGCGCCGAGCGCCTGGGCGGCCACCGCGAGCACCAGCGGCACGCCGAGCGCCCACGACCGGGGCCGCCCGACCCGCAGCACGACCGGGGTGAGCGTGGCGAGCAGCGCGACCGACGCGGCGAACGGGAACGGCAGGGGCGCGTCGCCCCTTGGCAGGAGCGCTGCCCCCAGCGCGAGCGCGACCTGCAGGACGACCACGAGCGCGAGCGCGCGCGGGCGCAGGCCCCAGGAGGCGAGCAGCAGCGCGCACGCCGCGACCGACCACACCAGGCGCAGCGGGCTGTTGTCGCTGCCGGAGAACTGGCCGCTCAGCACGTCGATCACGCCCAGGACCAGCAGCGCGGCGGCGGTGAGCGACCACGCCGCGACGACCCTGGCCCTCGTCCGGTCCTCCAGCACGGGAGCGAGCCTAAGGCGGCGGTGGGCGTTCCGCGTCCCCCTGCGGGCATCTGCCGAAAGGGGGAGGCGGATCCGGCTCTCGGGGGAAGCGGCGGGGCGGCGGTCGCGCCGAGGCTGTCCCCCGACGAGTCCGGTTCGGAGGAGGAGCGGTTGTGGGCGAGGACCTGGGGTACGCGGGCGTCGGCATCGAGTCCTGGTACGCGCTGCTGCCCGCGCTGGCGCTGTTCGCGGTGGTGCTGGCGGTGCGGGTGGCCAGGCGGGCGCCGGGGTGGACGGGGCGCGGGGCGGTGCTGCGCGCGGTGACGGCGCTCTACCTGGCCGGGGTCGCGCACTTCACGCTGTTCCCGATCGACTGGGGCGCGGGCAACCTGACGCCCTGGCACAACCAGCTCCAGCCGATCCCGCTGCTGACGGCGGACCTGCCGACGTTCGCGCTGAACGTGGTGATGCTGGTGCCGTTCGGGGTGCTGCTGCCGCTGCTGGACGCGCGGGTGACGCGGGCGGGGCAGGTGGCGGTGCGGGCGCTGGGGTTCAGCGCGGTGATCGAGGTGGCGCAGCTGGTGGTCTACCTGCTGGCGCGGAGCGGGCGGTCGGTGGACGTGGACGACCTGATCGCGAACACGGTGGGCGCGGTGCTCGGGTTCCTGCTGCTGCGGGCGGTTCCGGGTGTCGCGGCGCGGTGGCGGGCGGGCGCGGTCGCGCGCCGGTAGCGCAGCGGGGTCGCGGGTGTGCGCGGAGTGCTCGTCTCGGGCGCGAAATCGCTGCTCATCGACCGTTCCACCGGTTTTTGTCGGTGCCGCCGGCTACCGTGCTCCCCAGATCACACGACGAGGGAGCGATCGCATGTCTGCCACGACGACCTACCTGGAGCTGTCCGAGGCCGGCGGTGGTGCGCACAAGTTCTACGAGGTGCGGGTCGACGGCGCCGAGGTCACCATCACCTTCGGGCGCATCGGGGAGTCCGGGCAGGTCCGGCAGTCCTCCTTCGCGGACCACGACAAGGCGGTCAAGGCCGCGCAGAAGAAGATCGGCGAGAAGGTCCGCAAGGGCTACGCCGAGGCCGTGCGGGGCGTGCGGCAGCGGCGGGCGGTGAGCAGGCGGGAGATCGTCAGCACCCGGTCCACCGCGCGGCAGGCACCCGTGCTGTGGCGGTTCGCCTCCGGGGCGCCCGCGTTCGGGATCTTCATCGGCGAGGACCACGCCTGGGTCGGCAACGAGAACGGCGACGTCTACACGCTCACCCACGACGGTCAGGTCACCGGGCGGTTCGGGCTGCCCGACGCGGTCAAGTGCATCGTCGCCGACGACTTCTGGATCTACGCGGGCTGCGACGACGGCAAGGTGTACGACCTGGGCGGCAAGGTGCCGCGCGTGGCGTACGAGATCTCCGAGGACGTCGACATCTACTGGCTCGACATCCACGACGGCGTGCTCGGCGTGTCCGACCGGCAGGGCCGGGTGACGGTGGTCGACCACGAGGACGAGTTCCAGTGGTCGCGGCGCGCCAGCGGTGACGGGGCGTGGATGGTGCGGTGCTCGGACGAGGGGATCTTCCACGGGCACTCGCGGGGCGTCACGCACTACAGCGGGCGCGGGGACGAGGCGTGGCACTCGGACACGTCCGGGGCGGTGCTGTTCGGCTGGCAGGAGCGGGACGCGGTGTACGCGGGCACCTCGCGCGGGCTCGTGCACCGGTTCGCCAAGTCGACCGGGCGAGAGACCGCGTCCTACCGGTGCGACGCGGCGGTGTTCTCCTGCGCGACCTCGCCGGACGGGGAGTTCGTGTTCGCCGGGGACAACCAGTCGTCGGTGTACTGCTTCGCCGCCGACGGCACCCGGCTGTGGAAGCTGGCCACGGGCTGCGGGTCGGCGTTCTCCATGCAGTACCGGGACGAGCGGCTGTACCTGGTGACCACGGACGGCTCGCTGGCCTGCCTGGACGCGAGCCCGGAGGCGGTGCGCGCGGCCGAGCAGGGGCAGGTGCCGGAGCGGGTGGACGTCAAGGCGGGGGCGATCGCCCGCGTCGAGGCCACGGCCGAGGTGGAGGTCGTGTCGGTCGCGCACGTGCCCGCCGGGGAGGGCGTGGTCGTGGAGTGCGTGCAGGAGGGCGGCAGGCTGCGGGTGCACGTCGTGTCGGACGGGTACGAGTGGTCGCGCGGGGTGCAGTTCCCGAAGAACATCCGGGTGCCCGGCGCGCGGTACCTGGTGAGCGACGTGGTGACCTCAGCGAACGGGGCGTTCTACCGGGTGCGCGGGGAGATCAGGCGGTTGAGCTGAGCTAGGGGCGGGAGCGCCCGCCCAGGGCGCTCCCCCGCCTCACAGCCAGTCGTGCTCGCGCGCGTACCGGGCCGCCTCGTGCCTGGTGCGCGTCTGCGTCTTCTGCATCGCGTTCGACAGGTAGTTGCGCACGGTCCCCTCGGCCAGGTGCAGCCGGGCGGCGATGTCGGCCACCGAGTAGCCCTCGCTCGTCACGCGCAGGACGTCGACCTCGCGGTCGGTGAGGGGGCAGTCGTCCACGACGGCCAGCGCGGACACGTCCGGGTCCACCCAGCGCTTGCCGCCGTGCAGGGTCTTGATCACGGTCGCGATGTGCGAGGGGTCGGCGGCCTTGCTGACGAAGCCCTGCACGCCCAGCTTCAGCGCCTTGCGCAGCACGCCGGGGCGGGCGTGCCTGGTCAGCATCAGGATCACCTGGCCGGGCAGTTCGGCGCGGATGCGGGCGACCGCGCCGAGGCCGTCGACGCCGGGCATCTCCAGGTCGACGACGAGCACGTCGGGCCGGTGGCGCAGGGTGGCGTCGACGGCGGACTCGCCGTCGTGGGCCTCGGCGAGCACGGTGATCTCGCCCTCCAGCGGCAGCAGCGCCGCCATGGCCTTGCGCAGCAGCGCCTCGTCGTCGGCGAGCACCACGGTGGTCATCGGTCCCCCTCCTGGCCGGTCGCGGGCAGCCGCGCCGCGGTCGTGAAGGAGCCGTCGCGCTGCTCGGCGGTCAGCGTCCCACCGCGCCCGGCGAGGCGTTCGGCCAGGGCGGCGAGTCCGCGCAGGGCGGGCGGGGCGTCCTGGGCGCCGTCGTTGACGATGGTGATCGCGGACGCGGACAGGGTGATGGCCACGCGGGTGGCCTGGGCGTGCCGCAGGATGTTCGTGGTGGTCTCGCGCAGCACCTGGCCGAGCAGCTCGCTCGCGCCTTCGTCCACATCGGACTCTCGGCGCAGCCGCACCCGGATTCCCGCCGCCTCGAACAGGTTCTTGGCGTTCTCCAGCTCGGCGGACAGGTTGAGCCGCCGCTGCGCGTACACCAGGTCCTTGGTCTGCGCGATGGTGTCGGCGACCAGGGCGTGCACCTCCCGCAGCTCCTCCTCGGCGCGGTCCACGTCCACCCGCAGCAGCTTCCGCGCCAGCGCGACCTTGAGCTTGACCACGTGCAGCGTGTGCCCCTGGATGTCGTGCAGGTCGCTCGCGAACCGGACCCGCTCGCGCACCACCGCCAGCTCGGCCTCGCGCTCGCGGGCCTCGTCCAGCTCGTTGACGATGTCGTAGAACCGCTGGCTGGGGAACATCGCCGCGGCCATCAGCGCGGTGACCGCGGCGGGGAGGGTGACGTACTCGTGGAGGACGTCGGGGCCGTCGAGCAGGACCTTCACCCCGCCCACGGCGGCGGTGAACGCGATCAGCCCGACGATCGCCGGGTAGCGGTGGCGGGGCAGCGTGGGGATCGCGAACGTGCCGACGATCGCGAGGCCGAGGTACCCGGTGGCCCCGCCGGTGACCAGCGCGGTGAGCACCCACACCGCGGCGCCCGCGGCCAGCAGCGGGAGCAGGAACCGGTGCAGGTCGCCGGAGGTCCACAGCAGGTAGCCGACCACCCCGACCGACGCCCCGACCAGCATGACGGCGGCCTGGACGAGGGTGGTGGCGTCGACGAAGATGCTCACCGCGGCCACCAGGACCAGCGGCGGGACCCCGCTGAGGAGGTTGAGCCTGCGGATGGGCCCTCGCGTGACCACCGTCCGCTCGCGCTCGCGCGGTGATCCGGTCCTCATGGGGTTTCTCCGTGGTCGGGGGCGGGCCGCCCACCAGTGTGCGGTGTGGACGGACCGGGCCGCCAGTGACGTGGTGTCACGGGTGGGCCCTGAGAGATGTCACGGGTGATCGGTGACGCGGGCGCACTGCCGGGTGAGCGCCGCGGCGGCTGGAATTGACGCCATGACCTCCACCGCTGTCATCGACGTCGAGAAGCTGAACCTGGCCTACGGCGACTTCCAGGCCGTGAAGGACCTGTCGTTCCAGGTCCGGCGCGGTGAGCTGTACGCGCTGCTGGGCACCAACGGGGCGGGCAAGACCTCGACGCTGGAGATCGTCGAGGGGCACCGGGGCGCCACGTCCGGGACCGTGCGGGTGTTCGGCAAGGACCCGCGCGACCGGCGGGCGGTGCGGCCCCGGATGGGGATCATGCTGCAGGAGAGCGGGTTCGCGCCGGAGCTGACGGCGCGCGAGTCGGTCGCGCTGATCGGGGCGCTGAGCGGGCGCGAGGACGACGTGGACCGGGTGCTCGACGTCGTCGACCTGACCCGCAAGGCGGGCACGAAGGTCTCGCAGCTGTCCGGCGGCGAGAAGCGGCGGCTGGACTTCGCGACCGCCGTGTACGGCACCCCCGACCTGATCTTCCTGGACGAGCCGACGACCGGCCTGGACATCCAGTCCCGCGACGACCTGTGGGAGGCGGTGGACCGGTTGCGGGAGAACGGTTCCACGATCGTGCTCACCACGCACTACCTGGAGGAGGCGCAGCAGCGCGCCGACCGGATCGGGCTGATGCACCGGGGCTCGCTCCGGCGGGAGGGCACGGTGGCCGAGCTGACGCGGGCGCTGCCGTCGGCGATCCGGTTCTCCCTGCCGCCGAACGCGCCGCAGCCGCCGCTGCCCGCCACGCGGCTCGACGGCGGGGCGCTGCGGGTGGAGACGTTCGAGCTGGAGAACGACCTGCACGCGCTGCTGGGGTGGGCGCGCGCGAACGGGGTGGCGCTGCCGGACCTGGAGGCCGGGCCGACCCGGCTGGACGACGTGTTCCGCTCGCTCGACGACAACTGACCGCTTCTCACCACCGCCGCTTTTTCCACCACCGGGGAAGGGAATCCCATGTTCTCGATCGCGCTCAGCGAGCTGCGCCAGCTGTTCCGCAACCGGCTGGTGCTGATCACCAGCCTGGTCATGCCCGCGGCGGTCAGCGCGTTCTTCATCAACCAGCACGAGGTGTTCGCCGGGCTCGGCGGGCTGGGGTACATCGCGACGATCGTGCTGTTCACCGTGGCCTCGATCGGGCTGTACACGACCGTGGTGACCACGCTGGCCTCACGCAGGCAGAACCTGTTCCTCAAGCGGCTGCGCTCGACGCCGCTGAGCGACGCGGGCATCCTCGCCGGGCTGGTGCTGCCGCTGACGCTGATCTCGCTGGTGCAGGTCGCGGTGATCCTGGTGGTGCTGGCGGCGGTGACCAGCGCGCCGGAGAACCCGGCGCTGCTGGTGGTGGCGGTGCTGGCGACGCTGGTGATGCTGCTGGGGCTGGGGTTGGCGACGGCCGGGGTGACGAACTCGCCGGAGCACGCGCAGGTGACGACGCTTCCGGTCACGCTCGGCGTGATCGGCGTGGCGAGCTGGGTGGGCATCGCGGGGACCGAGGAGCTCGCGCTGGTCAAGCGGCTGCTGCCGGGCGGCGCGGCGGCGGAGCTGGTGGGCGACGCGTGGAACGGGGGCGCGGAGCTGGGCGACTCGCTGCTGCTGCTGGGGCCGACGCTGGCGTGGGTCGTGGTGGCGGTGCTGCTGGCGGCCCGCATGTTCCGCTGGGAACCGCGCCGCTGAGCGGGCCCTGTGAGGTCGGCCACCGGTTCCGGGTGGGGTCGCCGCGCCGCGCGTACGCTGCGGCGACCCTCCGGACGGCCGAACGAGGACCCGATGCCTTACACCGTCATCCTGCGCACCGGAGCCCTGGACTCGGCGATCGCCGGGGCGGGGCTCGACGGCGTCTCCGCGGCGGCGGCGATGTCGCTGTCGCCGTCGGCGCTGGCCGTGGTGCGCGCGGGCGTGCGACCGCCGGACGCGGAGTTCATCGCGGGGGCGCTGGTGGCGTTCCCGGAGCTGGGGTTCGGGGACCTGTTCGAGATCACCCGCGAGGCGGACGACGAGCTGGGCGACGAGCTGGGCGACGAGGCGGACGACTGATCCCGCCGGGGCTTCGGCCGGGGAAGCGCTGCGGCGGGACCGGACCGCCCACCGGCGGACGGCAGCCCGGTCGCGGCTCGCCGCGCCGCGACGAGCCCGAGCACGCGCTCCGCCGCCTCACCGGGGTCCTCGTGCTCCCACACCCGCACGACGAGCCACCCGGCCTCGGCCAACCGGGCGTCGGTGTCGCGGTCGCGCAGCACGACCCCGCGGAGCTTGAGCCGCCACCACGTCCGGTTGGCGCGCGGGAGCTGACCGTGGTCCGGGCAGGAGTGCCGGAAGCAGCCGTCGACGAAGAGCGCCACGCGGGCGCCCCGGAGCAGGACGTCGACGCGCCTGCGGCGGTTCGTGCCGGGCGGTGAGCGGTCCACGACGAAGCGCAGCCCCCGGCGGTGGAGGGCGCTGCGCAGCGCGAGCTCGGGCCGGGTGCCGGACGCGCGCATACGACGCATCACCTTCGCCGTGGCGGGAGAGCTGGGCGGTGGTGGCGGGCCGGGATCGGTGCACCTGTACACGTGGGCACGGTCCTGGGGACCACCGACAGTTCCGGCGTCCCGCCCGTCACCACCCCAGGGCCCTGATCGGCCCCAGCACCGCGCCCACCCGCACCGCCGCCGCGGGCTGATCGGTGCGGCGCTCCTCCAGCGGGGTCATGCCGCGCAGGGCGCGGTTGCGGGCGCCGTCGGGTTCGGTCGCGAACAGGACCGCCGCGCTCGCCTCGCCGTCGCCGCCCGCCAGCGACCAGGCCCACTAGCCGCTCTCGTCCAGGCTCCCCGCCGGGGCGGCGGGAGCCACCTGACCCGGTTCGACGACCGCGTGGGGCGTCCTCGGCTCCGACGCCGCGTTCGGGGCGCGCCACACCACCTGCCCGTCCTTGCGCACCTCGGACACGTGGTAGGGCTGCCGGTACTCGCCGTACAGGGCCACGAACGCGGCGGCCAGGCGCATCGGGGTGGTCGCGAGGGTCCCGCGCTCGCCGTCGACCTCGGTGACCAGCATCCGCTCCAGCCGCTCCGGGTACCCGTCCTTGGTCGCGCCGTCGCCGAGCGCGACCCTGCGCAGCACCCCGGCGAGGTCGCCGACCGGGCCGCTTGCCTGGAGCGCGTCGTTGTACCCGCGCTCCAGGTAGTCCGCCCCGCCGTAGAAGCCCAGCACCGCGCCGTTCCGGGCCACCGTCGCCGCGCCGACCCGGACGTCCCGGTCGGCCGCGCTGCCCACCGGGTCCAGGCCCTCCAGCGCCTGCGCGACGCCCTCGCGCAGCCTGGTCATCGCCTCCGGCCGGTAGGTGGTGACCACCTCGTACCCGCCGCGCGCGAGCATCGCCGCGTCGGGCGCGCTCGGGTCCTGCCGGTGCTGCCCGTCGAGGTACTGGGTCGCGGCGTCGACCAGGTACCCGGTCTCGCCCGCCAGCTCGTCCGCCCGGTGCCCGACCACGTCCGGGAACACCAGCGCCGCGCGCCTCGGCTGCTCCAGCCAGCCCTCGGCGACCATCCCGTCGAGCACGTAGTCCCACCGCGCGCGCAGGTCCTCGGCCGCCTCCGGGTCGTCGGGCGCGGAGGCGTAGCGGTAGGGGGACTGGAGCAGCGCGGCCAGGTAGGCGGCCTTCGCCGGGTCGTCGCCGAGCTCGCTCACCGGCGTGCCGAAGTACGCGCGCGCCGCCGCCTCGACCCCGTACGCGCCCCTGGCGAAGAACGCCGTGTTCAGGTAGGCGCGCAGCACCTCGTCCTTGGGCACGTCCTGCCCGATCTTCAACGAGATCAGCAGCTCCCTGCCCTTGCGCCCGAGGGTCTGCTCCTGGGTCAGGTAGTGGTTCTTCACGTACTGCTGCGTGATCGACGACCCGCCCTGCAGCTCGCCGCCGCCGAGGTTGTTCTTCACCGCCCGCAGCAGCCCGGTGAGCGACACGCCGGGGTCGTCGTAGAAGGACCGGTCCTCGGCCGCGAGGACGGCGCGCCGCACCACCTCGGGGATGTCGTCGAACCCGACGGACTGCCGGTTCACCCCGACCTGGGCGATGCGCGAGCCGTCGGCGCGCAGGAACACGGTGGCCTCGCGGATGGCGAAGTCGTTGGGCTCGGGGATCTCCGCGGTCCGCACGGCCACGGCGAGCCCGCCGAGCGCCAGGGCCGTCACGGCGGCGAGCGATCCGGCGGTCCAGGCCAGTCGCCGCGTCCACCGGCCGGTCGGGCGGTCGGGCGGGGGCGCGTCGGCGACAGCGGGGTCGGGCGGGATCTCGGGTGCTTCGTCGGTGTCCATCACCTGTGTTCACGACGCCGCGCGCCGCCGGGTTGCCGGGGAAGGGCCGATCACTTTCCGCAACCACCGGGAATCGCGGAACCCGAACGGCGCGCCCATTCACACCGCGCCCCCTAGAAAGGGCCACCCGGCCGCCCCCCGAACGTGCACCCGCCGCTTTTCCCGGCACCCGTTCAGCCCCACCGCTAACACCCCCTCCCACCAGGGCGATTGCCGAGTGCCGCACGGCATCCGCTTCCTCGGAAGGGTATTTCCTTGTCACTGTTACACAAGCCCCGCAGTGCCGCAGAAAAACTCCCCGCTCCCCCGACCGGACCGGCCGCGCACGACAAGCTCCCCTCCCTCACCGGCCTCCGCTTCGTCGCCGCCTTCGTGGTCTTCGGCTTCCACGTCGACGCCATGGGCCTGTTCGAGGGCACCGCCCTCGACGCCCCCGTGCACGCCGTGTTCGGGCAGGGCGCCACCGGGGTCGGGTTCTTCTTCCTGCTGTCCGGTTTCGTGCTGACCTGGTCCGCCCGCCCCGGCACGACGGCCCGCGCGTCCTGGCGGCGTCGGGCGGCGAAGGTGCTGCCCAACCACGTGGTGGTGTGGCTGCTCGCGCTGGCCGCCCTGGTGGTGACCGGCGGGGGCGCGCCCGCGCTGCCGTCGCTGGTGGGGTTGCCGCTGCTCCAGGCGTGGATCCCGGTGCAGGACGTGTACTTCGGCGTCAACACCCCGGCCTGGTCGCTGTCCTGCGAGGTCGCGTTCTACGCGGCGTTCCCGCTGCTGCTGCGCTGGGTGACCGGCGTCCGCCCGAGCCGCCTGTGGCCGCTGGCGGGCGCGCTGGTGGCCGCGGTCCTCCTGGTGCCGGTGCTGGCGACGCCGATGCCGGGCGAGCTGGAGTACTGGTTCGTCTACGTCTTCCCGGTGACCAGGGGCCTGGAGTTCGCGCTGGGCGTGGTGCTGGCCCGCGTCGTGAAGGCGGGTCTGTGGCTGCCGCTGCCGCTGTGGCTGGCGGGCGCGCTGTCGGTGGCCGCCTACGCGCTGTCGAGCCGGCTGCCGGACAGCTTCGGCTACGTCGCCGGCACCGTGGTCCCGCTGGCGCTGCTCATCCCGGCGGCGGCCGTGGCCGACCTGCGGGGCAGCCGCTCGCCCCTGCGCGGGCAGTCCCCGGTGCTGCTGGGCGAGATCTCGTTCGCCTTCTACCTGCTGCACCAGCTCATCCTGCGGGTCGCGGAGTCCCTGCTGCCGCTGGGCGGGCTGACGGCGGCGGGCGCGCTGCTGATGACCGGCCTGCTGCTCCTGGCCTCGCTCGCGGCGGCCTGGCTGCTGCACCGCTGGGTGGAGCAGCCCGCGATGCGCCTGCTCACCGCGAACCGCGCGCGGGTGTGAACTCACGCGCCAGGATCACGCTTCAGGAGCACGCGTCAGGGGGCCGCGCCGGGCACGGCCCCCTGCGACGCGGGTGGACGCGGCGCCCGGTCGGTCCGTCGACCGAGCGCCATCAGTCCTCCCTCAGAGCGCGCCCAGCGGGGCCTGGGCGTCGAGCGCCGCGCGGACCTCGGCGGGCAGCTCCAGCTCGATCCCGTCGAGCGCCTCGTCCAGCTGCGCCACGCTGCTCACGCCCAGCACCGGCATCACCGGGAACCCGGCCCCGGCGCCCGCCATCCACGCCAGGGACAGCTGGTTCGCGGTGACGCCCAACCGCTCGGCCTGCTCGCGCAGGTGCGCCAGCCGCCGCTCGTTGACCTCGTCGCGGTACTCCGGCGACAGCTCCTTGTCCGGCTTGGTCAGCGCGCCCTGCAGCAGCGGCGAGTAGCCCTGGAGCACGATGCCGTGCTCGCGGGCGTGCGCGACCATCTCCGCGTTGAGCGGGCGCTGCGGGCGGATGTCGAACGACGGGTCCGGCCACAGGTAGGAGTGCCGCACCTGGATCACCCGCGCCGGGGCGATGCCGTCCGAGGACGCGGCCAGCTCCGCGTTGCCGCGCAACGTCTCCGGGTCCGAGTTGCTGGCGCCGATCACGCCGACGCGGCCGTCGCGGACCAGCTCGGACAGCGCGCCCGCCGACTGCTCCAGCGGGGTCTTCGGGTCGTCGCCGTGGGTCAGGTAGACGTCGATGCGGTCGGTGCCCAGGCGCTCGGCGCTGAGCGCGAACTGCTTGTGGATCACGCTGGGGTCCAGGCCCTCGGCGGACTCCGGGAACGGGCCGTCGAGCGGGTCGGGCAGGCAGCCGACCTTGCTGGTCAGCAGCACCTCGTCGCGGGCGCCGGTGTCGGCGAGCCAGCGGCCGATGAGCAGCTCGGACTCCTCGCCGGTGCCGCCGGGGGCCCAGAACGCGTAGCAGTTGGCGGTGTCGACGACCCGGCCGCCGCGCTCGGCGAACCGGTCGAGGATCGCCCTGGAGGTGGCCTCGTCGACGGTGGTGCCGAAGTACATGGTGCCGAGCGCCACCCTGGTGCCGCGCAGTCGGGTTAAGACCTCGTCGCCGTAGGCGGTGGTGAGCATGGAGCTTCCTCTCGTGGATCGTGGGGACGGCCCTCGTCGGGGCCGGGGGTGCGGCGGCGGGCGGTGACGCTACCGCAGGCGAAGGCGACCACGTCGGCGGCGGCGAGCACGAGCCTGCTGGCCGCCGCGGCGGCGACCGCCTCCGCCGGTGGCAGGAGCGTGGCGAGCGAGACGGCCAGCAGCGCCTCCCGCACGCCGATGCCGTCCGGGACCACCACGACCAGGCTCGCCACCGACGTGGCCAGCGCGAACCCGCCGACGCAGGGCAGCAGCGCCGCGACCGGGTCGGCGCCCAGCGCGACCACCAGCAGCCACAGGTGCAGCCCCGTGACCACCCAGGACACCGAGCACAGCCACACCGCGCGGCTCAGCACGTCTTGGGGGACCTCGACCAGCCGCCTGGCCAGCGCGGGCAGCCTGCGCACCAGGCGCACCGCCACGGCCAGCGCCCACGGCAGCACCAGCAGCGCCACGGCCGCCAGCGCCGCCGCGCCGAGCGCCGTCCAGCCGCCGTGGACGTAGCGCAGCAGGGTGGGCAGGCCGAGCGCCGCGCCGGTGGCCAGCGACACGGCGGCGTACAGGCCGAAGGTGGCGGTGAAGTGGAGGACCGTGATGCCCGAGGACGCCGCGAGCCTGGTCTGCAGGACGATCGACCACATCACCCCCGGCACGTACTTGCCGAGGCTGCCCGCCGCGAACAGCTTCACCGCGAACAGCCTGCCCAGCGGCCGGGACAGCGCCTGCAGCGGTTCCCGCCAGGACAGCGCGGTCAGCCACAGCCCGACCAGCGCGGCCAGCAGCGCGGGCAGCAGCCACGGGCCGAGCCTGCCGAGGGCGGCGCCCGCGGCCTCGCGGTCGGCGGCGAGCGAGCGGCCGAGGAACCCGGCGCACATCAGCACGACCAGCGCGGTGGTGGCGCGCCGCACCCAGGTGCGGCGCAGGAGGGCGAGGGCGCGGGCCCGCCACAGCGGTGGGGCGGGCGTTGCGGTGGCGCTCACGCGCGCTCCCCGTTCGCGTACAGCCTGCGGAACGACGGTGAGGTCGCCCAGCGGGCCGCGCCGACCAGCGCGGCGGCGCCGGTGGTGGCGTTCATCAGCAGGTGCAGCCCGGCCATCAGCGGGAACTGCCGTGCGCCCGCCGCGGCCCCGAGGAACTTGAGCAGCCGCCGCTCCTGAACCGCGAACAGCGCCGCGCCCGCCAGCGCGGTGACCGCGCCCGCCGCGGGCCACAGGACGGCGCCCGCGAGGCCCGCGAGCACCAGTCCGGTGCCCGCGACCGCGCCCGGCCGGTAGGCGGTGTCGGTCAGCTTGGGCCTTGCCCTGCCCCGGTCGGCGAACAGCGCGACCAGCGGCACCGACCGGCGGTACTGCTTGCCCAGCAGCACGCCGAGCCGGTCGTCGTCGTCGTGGCGGCCCAGGATCGTGGCGTCGATCCACACCGTGGAGATCTCGGACAGCCGGGCGCCGTACTCGACGTCCTCGGTGGCCCGCAGGCCGGTGTCCAGCGGGCCGGCCAGCTCGTAGGTCTCCCGGCGCATCGCGCCGAGCGAGAAGTTGCACAGCCGCGCCTCGCCGGAGCTGCGCACCCGCCAGAAGTGGCCGTGCAGCACCTTGTACCGCTCGACGGGACCGTCGTCGACCAGCGGTTCCTTGTCGTAGATGCCGCCGACGAAGCCGAGCCTGCGGTCCGAGCCGAGCATCCGCACCGCCCGCTCCACGGCCTGCGGCGCGAGGGCGATGTCGGAGTCGAGGAAGAACAGGACCTCACCGGTGCTGCGCGCCACGCCGGTGTTGCGCGCCGCCGAGGGCCCCTCGTTGGCGGTGCGCACGAGCGTGCAGGGGAACTCGGCGGCGATGCGCGGGGAGTCGTCGGTGCTGCCGTCGTCCACGACCACGATCTCGATCTTGGGGTAGGTCTGGTCGAGGACGGCCTGGAGGCACTGGCGCAGCGTCTTGGCGTAGTTGTAGTTGGGGATGATGACGGAGACGGTCGGGGAGTGCGGTGCGGACGGCATCGGGTTCACCTCAGAACAGCCGACCGGCGGCCAGGAGCACCAGCCACAGCCCGGCGTTGACCAGCAGGGGCACGTCGCGCAGCACGTCCCGGCCCGGTTCGCCGCCGCTGCGGCCGACCGTGACCAGCTGCAGGTAGCGGGCCAGCGCGAACACCGCGAACGGGAGGGTGAGCACGGCGAGCAGCGCGCCCTCGGGACGTCCGGCCTCCAGCAGGTGCAGGAAGTAGGTGATCAGCGTGGAGCCGACCAGCACCGCCATCAGCTGGTCCAGCAGCGGCACCGAGTAGCCCGCCAGCGCGGGGCGGGTGACGGCGGCGTCGCCCGCGCTGGCCACGGCGGCCAGCTCGTGCCTGCGCTTGCCCAGCGACAGCAGCAGGCACACGCAGTAGACGCAGGCGATGAGCGTCGGGCTGAACGGCGCGCCCACGGCCAGGCACCCGGCCGCCGCGCGCAGCACGAACCCGAAGGCCACCACGCTGATGTCGACCAGCGCGTGGTGCTTGAGCACCAGGCAGTACAGCAGGTTCAGCACCAGGTAGGCGGCCACGGCGGCGCCCGCGAGCGGCGGCAGCACCACGACCGCGGCGCCGATCACCGCCAGGCAGGCCGCGCCCAGCAGCAGCGCCAGCCCAGGGCCGACCCGTCCGCTGGCGATCGGGCGCTCCCGCTTGGTCGGGTGCAGCCGGTCGCGCTCGCGGTCCAGCCAGTCGTTGAGCACGTACACCGAGCTGGACGCGGCCACGAACGCGAGCAGCGCGGCGGGCAGCAGCCAGGGCTGCCGGGTGACCGAGGTCGGGTCCACCGCGAGCGGCGCGATCAGGACGAAGGCGTTCTTGACCCACTGGCGGGGCCGCAGCAGCGCCAGCCACGCGGGCATCCGGGAGCGGCGCTTGACCGGCGGGTCGACCTTGGTGACGACGTGCACCGCCGTCTCGGGCAGGGGCAGGTCCTGGCCGCCGACGCGGTAGGGCGTGAGCGCGGGAACGGGAGTCGTGGTCATGACCGCGCCCCGTTCAGGACGGCCCGGTAGGCCTCCTCGTGCGCGTCGAGGAAGGTCTCCCCGCCGAACAGCTTGATCGCGGCCTCCTGCCCGACCTGCCGGTCCTCGGCGGGCAGTGCCGCCATCTCCAGCAGGGCCTCGCGCAGCGCCACCGGGTCGCGCGGCTCCACCAGGCGGCCGAAGCCGGTGGCCTGCACCGGGTGGTTGGCGCCGGGCAGGTTGGTGGTGACCGACGGCTTGCCCGCCATCATCGCCTCCACCTGCACGATGCCGAAGGACTCGGAGATCGAGGGCAGCGAGAAGACGTCGATCGAGGCGTAGAAGTCACGCACCCGGTCGCCGCGCAGCAGCCCGGTGAAGCGGATGCGGGAGTCGGTCCCGGCCTCGGCGCGCAGCTGCTCGATGTTGCTGCCGCCCGCGACGGTCGTGTAGTCGCCCGCGATCAGCAGCCGGGCGTCCGGGTCGTCGATGCCCCGGAACGCGCGGATCAGGTACTCGATGCCCTTGTCCACGGTGATGCGGCCCATGAAGCCGATGTGCAGGCCGTCGCCGTCGCGCATGGTCGGCTCGCCGCCGCTGCGGTCCACGCACGGCGACGGGATCGGGCGCAGCGGGCGGCGCTTGATCACCGACCAGATGCGGGAGTCGCGGGCCTGGTCCTCGGTGTTGGTGATGACGAGGTCGGCCTGGCGGATGGCGACCGCGCAGGAGGTGTCGACCGCGCGCATCCCGAACCGGTTGATCGGGCTGTCCGGCAGGAAGGTGTCGATGTGGTAGGTCACCACCATCGGGGTCTTGCGGCGCAGCGCGGCGACGAACGCGGCCTCGGGGTTGGGCAGGTGCACGTGGAGCAGGTCGGAGCGGGCCGCCAGGCGCGAGGCGAGCAGCGGCAGGTGCGGGGCGATGAAACCCCGGCTGATGTGGGCCATGACCGGGGCGCGGAAGACGTGCACGCCGTTGATGACCTCGTGGGACGGCAGCGAGCGGTCGTGCCGGGCGCAGACCACGGCGACCTTCCAGCCGCGACCGGCCAGGCCCTCGGCGGTCAGGCGGGCGGCCTCGGTGAGGCCGGAGACGTAGGGCGCGTAGTAGTCCAACATCACCGTGACGTCGAACCTGTCGGGCATCCGCATGGTGGAGATCCCTCTCGGTGGCGCGGCGGGCGCGGTCTGCGCCCGTGCGGTGCGGGTTGGTCTGGTGGTTCTTCGGGCGTGCTCCAGCGGCGCGGGCCCTCGATCGCGGAGGGGGCGCGCGTGGTGCTCGCGGGGGTCAGCCCGCGTCGCGGACGACGAGGGTGAACTCCTGGACCGCGTGGTCGGAGAAACCGGGGCTGGCGGTGAACCGGTAGTCCGGGACCGAGGCCCCGCCGGTGGTGAACAGCCAGTCCAGGCGCCACACGCGGGGGACCGGGTAGTCGGCCAGCGGCCAGGAGAACGCGGGCAGCGGGCCGTCTCCGGGTGAGTGCGTGGTCGCGCCGTCGAGACCGAGCAGGCTCCCCATCCAGGGCGAGTTGAAGTCGCCCGCCACGACGGAGGTGTTCGGGTTGGCCGCGAGGTCGGCGCGCAGCTCGGCCAGCTCGCGGGTGCGCCAGTCGTGCTGCTTGGCCAGGAAGTTCCAGAACCGGCTGCCCAGCGGGTTGTCGCCGACCCGGAACGGGACCGGGAAGTGGGCGTTGTAGACCGACAGCACCCGGTCGCCGACGCGCAGGTCGGTGCGCTGCGCCTTGCGGCCCTGCCAGTACCAGGCGTCGTCGGTGGACGGCACGTCGCGGGAGTGCGTGGCGGCGATGGGCAGCCGGGTCAGGGTGAGCAGCTCGCCCTCCACCACGGCCTGGTAGCCGGGGAACTCGGCGCGCAGCCGGTCCAGGTGGTCGATCAGGATCGGGCCCTCGCCCTCCCAGTGCAGGTACTCCTGCAGGAGGTAGACGTCGGCGTCCTTCTCCCGCAGGAACGCGTAGAACGCCTCGGGGTCGTCGGCCATCTCCCAGTAGTCGCTGTTCCAGGAGACGACGGAGATCCGCGCGTCACCGGGTCCGGCGGGGCCGGTGTCGCCGCGCCAGCCGGGGCCGACGCCCGCCAGGTAGCCGCCCGCGAGCAGCAGCGCCAGCAGGAGCGGGGTGAGGCGGCGGCGGACCGGGCGGGCCAGCGGCATGACGGCCAGCAGCAGTGCGGGGACGGCGACCAGCGCCACCGGGGGCACGGCCTCCAGCAGGAACCACACCCACCAGCGGCCGGTCAGGACCACGTGCAGGAGCAGGAAGAGCGACCACGCGGCGGTGGCGGCCACGACCAGCCGGGTGCCCAAGCACCAGCGCGGGCGGGCGGCGGGCTCATCGGAGTTCAGCGGTGGGACGTTCGGGTTCTCGGCGTCAGGGGGGTCGGTGGACGGCCTCGGGACGACGGCCGGATCGGTGGTGGACATGCCTGTGTCGCTTCCTGTGGGCACGACGGGGTGAGGTGGCCGGCGCCGATGACGGCCACCTCCCAGGGGACTGCTCGAAAAGGGGTGGAGCGCTCAGAAGAAGACCTTGGCCAGCGACAGCGCGCCCTGCTTCCACGGCTCCTGGCTGGTGCGGCCGGTCGCGCCGGACGACCTGGTGCTCGCCGCGGCGCGCGCGCCGCGCCACCAGTCGTAGGTCTGCAGGATGGCGTCCTGGTTGGACATCCTCGGCGTGAAGCCGAGCCGGTCGCGGATCTTGTCCACGCTGACGTAGGAGTCGGCGAGCAGCTTGAACAGCAGCCGCCCGTACACCGGGGACATGCCCGTGCGCTCCAGGGCGCTGAGCACCGCGACCGCCGGGCGGCCGGGGATGGAGCGGACGCGCTTGCCGTGCCCGGCGGCGTCCAGCACGGCCTGGAAGTCCTCGCGGAGCGTGCCGAACCGGGCGGCGCCGACGTTGAACGTGTCGTTGACGCGGTCGGCGGGCGCGGTGAGCACGGTCTGCACCGCGTCCACCAGGTCGGACAGCGCGAGCATCTGGATGCGCACGTCGCCGCGGCCGAGCACCGGGAAGTTCCGGCCCTCCTCGGCCCACTGGTAGAGCATGTCGAACAGCCCCATCCGGCCGGGCCCGAGGAAGGTCTTGGGCCGCAGCACCGGCAGCAGCATCCCGCCCGCCCGGTACCGGTCGGCGACGACCTCGGCCTCGGCCTTCGCGCCGCTGTAGGTGTCGACGGGCTCGCGCGGGTGCTCCTCGGTCGTGGGCACGATCTTGGGCAGCCCGTAGACTGCGGTGGACGACACGTGCAGCACGCGCGGGACGCGGGCGACGCGGGCGGCCTCCAGCACCGTCGTGGTGCCCTCGACCACGATCGAGCGGATGTCGGCCGCCGGGTAGCTGGGCAGCGCGGAGGCGCAGTGCACCAGGGCGTCGGCGCCCGCCACGGCCCGCGCCACGGCGGCCTGGTCGCGGATGTCGCCGGTGAACGGCACCAGCCCCGGCGCGGGCTCGATCGGCCGCAGGTCGAAGGCGCGCACCTCCACGCCCTGCGCCCGCAGGCTGCTCACCAGCTGGGAGCCGAGCACCCCGGCCGCGCCGGTGACCGCGATCCTGGCGGGCAGCTGCCCGTTGCCCGCGCCTTCAGCCGGAGTCACCACAGCGAGCTCACCCTCTCCTTGACGAAACGGCCGACGAGCTTGGTCATGCCCTGGTCGAGCACGGCCTCGAACGCGTCGAGGAAGCGCTCGCACTCCTCCACCCCGGCGACCAGCGGCGGCGCGACGATCATCGGGCTGCGGCCGTTGAGGGTGTTGTAGGTGTAGATGTCGTGCTCGCGGTAGAGCGCGTCGATGACCGCCGCCGTGATGATCTTGGTGCGGATCAGCGGGTCCTTCGCGGGTCCGCCCACCGGCAGCTTGCCCACCAGGTCGAGCACCTTCGGCCCGCCGGACAGGAAGACCCCGTGCAGCGCGCCGGAACCGGCCACCTCGGAGATGAGGTCGGGGTAGGTCTTCTGGATGCGCTCCAGCCCCGGCCGCAGCACCCCCTCGATGACCCGCGCCCGCGCCGGGAAGTCCTCGTCCACGGCCACCGAGATCGCCTCGAGCGCGGTCGCCGCCTCCTCGCCGAACCCGTAGTAGGTGGTCGACGTGGACTGCATCATCGCGTCGGTCATGTTGTCGTAGACCTTGCGGAACAGCGGTTCCCGCGCGATGTAGGCGGAGATGGAGGACTTGCCGCCGCCGAACGACTTGGACGTGGTCACCACGTCCGGGACCAGGCCCTCGTAGCGGGTGAAGTAGAACAGGCTGCCGGTCTTGCCCCAGCCGGTGTAGATCTCGTCGAAGATCAGCACGATGTCCTCGGCGGTGCACAGCTCCCGCAGCCCGCGCAGGAACTCCTCCGAGCACCACCGGATCGTGGAGGCGCTGAACGGCTCGATCAGCAGCGCGTACACGTCGCTGCGCCCGTTGGCGTCGCGCGCCTCGGCCAGCGCCTGGCGGACCGAGTCGAGGTCGCCGTAGGAGAAGGTGCGGATGCCGGGGATGGTGGGGAACGCGAAGTGGTTCTGGGTGCTGCCGGTCAGGCCGCCGGAACCGAGCAGCTTGCCGTGGAAGCTGATGTCCGAGCGCAGGATCGTGTTGCGCTTGCCGCCGTGGTACTTGTAGGCGAGCTTGACCGCGCCCTCGACCGCCTCGGCGCCGGAGTTCGGCAGGAACGAGCGGTTGAGGTCGCCGGGCAGCAGCTGCGCCAGGTTGTGGCCGAGCGCGGCCAGGTAGGGCGAGAAGTAGGTCTTGTGCACCTCCATCCGCTGCTTCTCCTGGAAGCGGCGGCGGGCCTCCAGGATGCGGGGGTGGTTGTGGCCGTGGTTGAGCACGCCGACGCCCCCGGTGAAGTCGAGGATGCGCCGCCCGCTCTTCGTCCACAGGTAGGCGCCCTCGGCGCGCTCGACCAGCTCCCGGCCGAAGCCGAACGAGGTCATCAGCCGGACCTGGCTCTTGTTGATGTACCGGCGGTGGAGGTCGTGGACCGCGTCCACGTCCAGCCGCTCCGCCTCCTCCAGACCGATCAGGTCTGCCATCGCTGCCGCTCCTCTGCACGGGGTGGGCGCCGTGTGTGGGAACGCTCCCAGAGAGGAGCGGTCCACCGCCTCGGCGATCTCGTGCAGCCAAGCTCGCACGGCGCGGGAGCACCGGTCGAGGGATCGGGGATGTCAGCAGGCGGACCGGCCGGAAGTGGACAGCGGCTACGTTCCGTCGCCATTCAGTTGTCGATCAGCGGTTCGATCCCGCCTGACCTGGACTTTCCCTTCGCCCCGGTGACCTTGGGTCACGGGTTGGGCGTTCTCGCGCCCGCGGCCTCCGCCGCGTCCGCCGCCTCGCGCCTGCCGACCAGCAGCCCGGCCTGGAAGCGGCTGTCCGCGCCCAGCTCCTCCATGAGCGTGGAGATGTACCTTCGGCAGGTTCGGGTCGCCATGCCCAGGCGGCGCGCGATGACCTCGTCCTTGAGGCCCATGCCCATGAGCCGCAGGATCGACGCCCGCAGGTCCGCGCCGGGGCTGTGCCCGTCGTCGGCCTCGGCGGCGTCCGGGCCGGGGAAGGGCGTGCCGACCTGCCAGGCGGCCTCGAAGGAGCGGCACAGGTAGGCCACGAGCGTCGGGTCGGTGACCACCGCGGCCCCAGGGGCCTCCTGCCCGCGCCGCTCCTTGGGCACGAACGCGATGCGGCGGTCGTAGATGATCAGCCGCTCGGACAGTTCCTCGGCGGTGCGCACCTCGCCACCCGCGTCGTCGACCCGCTTGGCGTACGCCCAGGTGGCCATGCTGGAGCGGGCCGTGTGCTGGTAGAGCGTGCGGATGCGCACGCCCCGGCGCAGCAGCTCCTGGGTGTGCACGAGGTCGGCCTGCAGCAGGTGCGCGGCCCGCCCGCCGCCGGGCTGCAGCGCCATCCGCTCCTGCGCGCAGCGGCGCCTGGCGAGGTCGAGCTCGCGCCGCACGTCCGCCGCGCTGTCCAGCACGCGGATCGGGACTTTCTCGCCGGTGTCGCGCTCGGTGGAGCGGTAGACGGTGGTCAGCGAGCGCAGCTGGCGGTGGATGCGGGCCACCTGACCGCGCTGGCGGGAGATCGAGACCTCCAGCGCCGAGACCAGCTCGGCCTCCACGATCTCCGGGTCGAGCGGGGCGGCCGGGCACCCGTCGGGGGCGTCGCTGAGGAGGCGCAGCTCCCGGAGCCGCTTGCGGGCCTCGACCACCCGGCGGAGCTCGACGTCGAGCTTCTCGGAGATCTCCTCGTCGACGAACGCGCCCGCGCGCACCGCGGCTTGGTAGGCGTCGACCACGACGTCGTCCAGAAAAGGACGTTCGTCCGATAACGGCGATTCTTCCAACAACGGTTGCTCGTCCAACGGTCCTGCTCCCCCTTGGGCGCGGCAGCCACGTCATCCGGTTTCCACTAGTGGCCACGCCACCATAGGACACCGACAACGGTCGAAGTTCAGCACGATTGCTGACAACCTTCGGGACGGCCTGGGCACTTCCGCCCGCGCAGCACACGGGAATCACTGGAGTCGGGATGACGCACCTTCGGCACCGGCCCTCGTCCTCGCCCGAGCGAGGCGCGCCGAACGACGACGGGTGGGACAGCGCACCGCTGTCCCACCCGAGGTTCCTTCGCAGCCCGACGTCATCGCGCTGACGGCCGCTCCCCGCCGACGAGGGACCAGGGGGAGCGCGCCCCGTCAGGCCGTGCGCCCGGCCCGCCCCCGCCCGGCGACGGAGAGCGCCAAGCTCGCCACGTTCAGGGCGTTGAGCGCCCCGGAGGCCCGAAGGCTGTCGAACGTGATCCACAACCACACCGACCGCGGGTCGTGCGGCGTGACCCGCACCCGACCCACGTGCAGCACGTCAGGGTCGGCGGCGGTCAGCGGCGTGGGCCCGGTCGCCTCCAGCTGATCGGCGTCGTACACCCGCACGCGAGGCAACGACCCGAGCAACGCCACCAGGTCAGCACGAGAAACCGGCGACTCGGCCTCCACGAGAACCGCGGCGGAGTCACTGCTGACCACCGGAACGTGCACGCAGGTGGCCGTGATGTTGAGCCAGGGCAGCCCGAGCACCCGCCGAGTCTCCCCGACGAGCCGCTGCTCCTCGGTGGTGAACCGGTTGTGCAGCACTCCCCCGACGGCGGGAACCACGTTGAAGGCCAGCGGAAAGGGCGTGCTGTGCGCGGGCAGCTCGGCGTCCGGGTCCTGAAGCGCCAGTTCGGCCCCCTCCAACAACTCCTCAACCCCTTGCCGCCCGAGGTGGGTGGCCGCCTGGTAGGTGCTGGCGACAACCTGCCGAACCCCGTAGGTCTCCTGCACCCGGTGCAGCAGCCGGGTGAGCGCCGTGGCCATAGGGCTGGGACTAGCGATGAGCCCGTCCCCCACCGGCCGCTCCAGCAAGTGCCCGTTGACCTCGGGCACCACCAGCGGAACGTCGAGGTCCCGGTGAAAGGCCCCACTGAGGTCGATCGCAAGCGCCCCGGCCGCCCGAGCCGCGTCGGCCCACTTCAAGCTGACATCCCGGTCGGCGCACAAGAAGACGATGTCGTCGGCCGCAAGCGCCACATCGTCGGCGGACGCGTACCGCACCTGGTGCAGCGCACCGTCCACGACGACCCGACGCCCGGTGGAACGGGGCGAGGCGCACAGCACCAGCTCGCGGTGCGGAAAGCGCTTCTCGACGACCAGCTCCAGCAGGGCCGAGCCGAGCGCGCCGGTAGCCCCGACCACGACCAGGCGAGGTGGCGCGGAGGCAGCGGAAATCACCATAGGGTTCTCTTCTCGATCCGTCGTCCCCCGACGTGACCCCGCCCCGACGGCGGCCACTTCACTTGTCAACTCTGTGGCCATGTAACCGCTGACCGACCGATCGGAGAAGCGAAGTGGGTTGTCCATAACTGGACAGTCCAACACCTGACACCGGGTGGGGGCGTGTCGCCAAACCCGCGAGCGGCAGTGAGGTGGGGCGGTTCCGGGGGGCTACCAGGAACGGCGAACACTGAGCCTTTTTCATCCTGGGCTGGATGTGTTGGCGGACAAGGCTTCTGCGGAGTAACAGGTTGATGGGCATCGGCGTGTCAGCGCCTGGACATGGCGAAGCCCCTGGTAGCAGAACTTTCGACCAAGATCGTTCAGCAGATGCCAGGGGCTTCACGTGTTGTTCTACCGTGCCGCGCTACCGTTGTCACATCAGACCCTGAGGTTCGTGTCCGGGCTGGTCCGCGCCCATCGCAAGCAGCTGGGATCGGTATGGCGCAAGCTCAACTCAGGACAACAGGCACTGCTGGTGCTGGTGTACCTGCGCAAAGGCGAGACGTTCGCCCATCTTGGCGCCGGGTTCGCGGTCTCGGCCACGACCTGCTGGCACTACGTCAACGAAACCGTCGAACTGCTCGCCCGGCGGTCCCCGAAGCTACGAGAAGCGCTGCGCAGGGCGAAACGCCAGGGCATCGCCTACGTGGTGATCGACGGCACGCTCATCCCGATCGACCGGATCGCCGCCGACCGGCCCTTCCACTCCGGCAAACACCGGATGCACGGGGTGAACCTGCAGGTGATCGCCTCTCCGGACGGCACGATCCTGTGGGTGTCCGGCGACCTGCCCGGCAGCACCCACGACACCGCCGCCGCCCGGATCTGGAACATCCTCGCCGCCCTGCGCCAAGCTGAACTGATCGCCTTGGGAGACAAAGGTTATCACGGTTACGACGAGACCGGTCGGCACGTGATCACCCCGTACAAGGGTCGCAACAAGCCCGAGTCGCAGAAGGGCACCAACCGTGCCCACGCCCGCCTGCGCGGACCCGGCGAACGCGCCAACGCCCGGCTCAAGACCTGGTGCATCCTGCGCAAGCTCCGCTGCTGCCCCCGCCGCGCCGGCCGACTGGCCAAAGCCATCCACGTCCTACAGAACTACGAGGCCACCACAGGATGAAAAAGGCTCAGTATGCCGAAACAGCGTAACCACGGGGAAGGCGGCCTGTTCTGGGACGAACCGCGCCAACGCTGGATCGCCACGGTCCACCTTGGGTTCAACGCCAAGGGCAAGCGGGTCACGAAGCGGGCGAGCGCCAAGACCAAGTCGGCGGCGGGCAAGAAGCTCAAGGAGATGCTTCGGGCGATCGATGACGGGTTGCCCCCGGAGCAGCACGGCTACAAGGTCCGTGACTGCGTCGCGGCATGGCTCAAGCACGGATTGCGCGGCAGGAGCGAGGACACCATCAAGAACTACCGCTCTCTCGCGGACGTGCACATCCTTCCCGCACTGGGTGGGCGGTCCCTGCGGGAGCTGTCCGCCGACGAGGTGGACGAGTGGCTGACCGAGATCGCCCTCACGTTGTCCACGCGCACCGTCCGGTTGCTGCACTCGATCCTGAACCGCGCGGTGCGCATGGCGCAGGCCAGGGAAAAGGTGCGGCGCAACGTGGTGGCTTTGTGCGAGGTGCCCACCGGCCAGGTGGGGCGTCCGTCCAAGGCGCTGGACTTCGCCCAAGTGAAAGCGGTGCTGTCGGCGGCGGAAGCTTCACCGCTGCACGCCTACATCGTGCTGTCCCTGCTGATCGGTGCCCGCACCGAGGAGTTGCGGGCGCTGACGTGGGACCACGTCGACCTGGACGGTGCTCTTGGTGCCACCCCGCCGGTGCTCCCGTCCATCTCGGTGTGGCGGTCGGTGCGCCAAGGAGGCGACACCAAGACCAGGAAGTCACGGCGCACGTTGGCCATGCCGAGTCGCTGCATCGAGGCGCTGAAGGCGCACCGGCTTCACCAGGGCGCCCGACGCCGACTCGCCGGGGACCGGTGGCAGGAGCACGGCCTGGTGTTCGCCTCAGAGGTGGGCACTCCGCTCGACAGCCACAACGTCCGCCGCAGCTTCAGGCGAGTCCTCAAGGCCGCAGGGCTGCCCCCTGCGGCGTGGACGCCACGGGAGATGCGCCATTCGTTCGTGTCCGTCCTGTCCGCGTCCGGAGTGCGGCTGGAGGACATCGCGCGGTTGGCGGGGCACAGCGGGACGGCGGTGACCGAGGCCGTCTACCGGCACCAGATCGTGCCCGTGATGCAGGAGGCCGCGATGGTCATGGACCGGGTGTTCCCGAGGCAGTCCTGAGCACATGTCACTCAACATGTCACTCACTGCCGCGTGAGATGACGAGAAGATCAACAGCATGATCGGCTGACGGCATGAAAAAGCCCCGCTGACCAGGTGTTATCCTGGATCAGCGGGGCTTTTTTGACCGTCGGGACGACAGGATTTGAACCTGCGACCCCTTGACCCCCAGTCAAGTGCGCTACCAAACTGCGCCACGTCCCGGCCGCAACCCGTTCTCGCTGGCTGCTTGTATAGCTTAGCGCATCCCAGAACCCCCTTTTCACGGGGGTCCCCAACCGCCCCCACCTGCGGTTATGCCGTCCCACGGCCACTCGGCGCCCTCCAGACCCCGCTCACCCCCAGAGCACTCGTGGGGAGGGTTGCGCGGACCTCGAAGCCGCCTTCGGGGGTTGGGGTTGCGGTCAGGGTGCCGCCCAGGAGGGCTACTCGTTCGGACAGGCCGTGCAGGCCTTGGCCGCCCGGGGGTGGTGGGGGGTGCACGGGGTGTGGGGGTGGGGCGTTCAGGACCTGGACCACCAGGGTGTCGGCGCGTTCTGCCAGGAGGATGTGGATCGGGGCGTTCGGGGCGTGCTTGGTGGCGTTCGTCAGGGACTCCTGGACCAGCCTGAAGACCGCGCGGCTTGTTGACGGGGGTAGCGGGGTGCTCGTTCGGTCGGTCAGGGTTATCCGGGCGCCGGTCGCGGTGGCTCTGGCCACCAGGGTCGGGAGGTCGTGGTGGGTGTTGGGGGTGGGGGCGGAGTTCAGGAGGCCCAGGGTTGCGCGCATCTCCGCCAAGGACTCCTTCGCCAGGGCGCGGAGGCGGGTTGCGGCTGCCCTGGTTTCCGGGTCCGGGGTGGTCGCGGAGAGGGCCGCGGCCTCTACGGCTATCAGGGTGGCGTGGTGGCCCACCACGTCGTGGATCTCCCTGGCTATCCTCGCCCGCTCGCCCGCTCGGCCGCCCTGGCGCCCTCCTCCCGCGCGGCCAGCTCCGCCGTTCTCGCCCTCCGGGCCTCGGAGAGGGTCGCGGTCAGCTCTTGGCGCATCCTCAGGAGCGCGCCCAGGGCTGTGGGCATCACGGCCATGAAGAGGGTGAACGCGTAGGTCAGGACGGCTTGGGTGAGGGGCGGGGACTGGGTGACCACCGAGGGGGTCGCCGCCGCCGCGGAGCTCACGACGACCCAGGCGGCGGCCAGCGCGGGGCGCTCGTGCCTGCCCACGCGGTAGAGGGCCACCACGGCGGGGGGCCAGCCCAGGCCGCCGATCAGAGCGGGGAGGCAGACGCAGGGGGCCGCCTTGCGGAAGGGGAGGGCGGCGCAGGCCAGGAGAGCCAGGGGTTCGGACCAGGGGTGGGGGCCCGCGTCCACCAGGAGGACCAGGGCCGCCGCGGCTGCGGGGGACACCAGGGAGCGGGCGGTCACCACGTCCGGCCCACCCGGTGGGCCACCAGGGCCGCCTGCACGCGGTTCTCCACGCCCAGCTTCATCAGGACCGTGCTGACGTACGACTTGACGGTCGCCTCGCTCAGCCCCAGCTCCGCCGCGATCGCCGCGTTCGGCAGGCCGTCCGACAGCAGCTCCAGCACCTGGCGCTCGCGCGTGCTCAGCGCGTCCAGCTGGGGGTTCGGGCGCAGCAGCCTGCCCGCCCTCAGCCTCGGCAGCAGCCTCGCCGCGATCCTGGGGTCCAGGACCGCGCCACCCGCCGCCAGGTCCAGCACGGCCCTGACCAGGACTTCCGGCTCCGCGTCCTTGAGCAGGAAGCCCTGGGCGCCCACGTCCAGGGCCGTCGCCACGTAGTCGTCCAGGTCGAACGTGGTCAGCACCGCCACGGCGGGCGGGTCCGGGCGGCCCAGGAGGACGCGGAGGGCCGACAGGCCGTCGGTTCCCGGCATCTGCACGTCCACGAGCGCCACGTCCGGGGCGGTGGCGCGGACCGCGGACAGCAGGGCCGCGCCGTCACCCGCCTCGGCGACGACCTCGACCCGGCCGTCCGCCTCCAGGAGGACCTTCACCCCCCGGCGGAGCTGCGGCTCGTCGTCCGCGAGGACCAATCGCACCGGCACAGCGCAAAGGCAACCTCACTGCGCCGTTCGGGGCAACCGGATCACTTCTTCGCGCGCTTCTCCCGCTTCTCGCGCACGCGCACCGAGATCCGCACCGGGCTGCCCTCGAAGCCGAACTCCTCGCGGAGCTTGCGCTCGATGTACCGGCGGTAGCCCGCCTCCAGGAAACCGGTCGTGAACAGCACGAACGTCGGCGGCCTGGTGGCCGCCTGGGTGGCGAACAGGACCTTCGGCTGCTTGCCGCCGCGCACCGGCGGCGGGGTCGCGGCGATCAGGTCGGTCAGCCACGAGTTCAGCCGTCCGGTGGGCACGCGGGTGTCCCACGAGGCCAGCGCGGTGCGCAGGGCGGGCGCGATCTTGCGCACGGAGCGGCCGGTCAGGGCCGAGATGTTCACGCGCTCGGCCCACGGCACGCGCACCAGGCCGCGCTCCAGCTCGCGGACCATGGCGTTGCGGCGGTCCTCGTCGACCAGGTCCCACTTGTTGAACGCCAGCACGCACGCGCGACCGGACTCCACGACCATGGTCAGCACCCGCAGGTCCTGCTCGCTGATCGGCTCGCCCGCGTCCAGCAGCACGACCGCGACCTCGGCGGACTCGATGGCCGCCTTGGTGCGCAGCGACGCGTAGTACTCGGCGCCGCTGGCGAAGTTGACCCGCTTGCGCAGGCCCGCGGTGTCGACGAAGCGCCACACCTCGTCGTCCAGCTCGACCAGCGAGTCGACCGGGTCGACGGTGGTGCCCGCGACCGAGTCGACCACCGAGCGGTTCTCGCCGGTGAGGCGGTTGAGCAGGCTCGACTTGCCCACGTTCGGGCGGCCGACGAGCGCCACGCGGCGGGGGCCGCCGGTGTTCGCGCCGAACGTGTCGCGCGGGGTCTCCGGGAGGACCTCCAGGATCTTGTCGAGCACGTCGCCCGAGCCGCGGCCGTGCAGGCCGGACACCGGCATCGGCTCGCCGAGGCCCAGCGACCACAGGGTGGCGACCTCGGCCATCAGCCGCTCGTCGTCGACCTTGTTGGCCACCAGCAGCACCGGCGCCTTGGAGCGGCGCAGCACCTTCGCGACGGCCTCGTCGGTGGTGGTGGCGCCCACGGACGCGTCGACCACCAGCAGCACCGCGTCGGCGGTCTGCATGGCCAGCTCGGCCTGCGCCGCGACGGAGGCCATCATGCCGGTGGCGTCGGGCTCCCAGCCGCCGGTGTCGACCACGGTGAACTTCCGGCCGTTCCACAGGGCGTCGTAGGCGACGCGGTCCCTGGTCACGCCGGGCACGTCCTGCACGACCGCCTCGCGGCGGCCGATGATCCGGTTGACCAGGGTCGACTTGCCCACGTTGGGGCGGCCGACGATGGCCAGCACCGGCTGGGCCGGGGTGGCCTCGTCAGCGTCCGCCGACTCGTCGTCGAAGGCGGTCCAGTCGGACTCGTCCGTCCACGTGCCGTCCAAGTCCGTCATCGTGCTTCTCCATTGCTTCGTCTGGTGTCGAGCTCGGCCACCAGCGCCACGAGGCGGTCGCGGACCTGCTCGGTTGCCTCGGCCAGGCCCTGCCTGCCCTTGGCGGTGGACGCCTCGAACGGCTCGCCCACGAGGATGTCGACCACGGGCAGGAACCGGCGGCGGGAGCCCTCCGGCCTGCGCGCGCCGCGCACCGCCATCGGGACGATGAGCGCCCCGGAGGTGCGGGCGAGCCACGCGGCGCCCTGCTGCGCGCTGGCCATGTCGCCGTCGCCCCTGGTGCCCTCGGGGAACACGCCGAGCGTGCCGCCCGCCTTGAGCACCTTCTGCGCCGCGATCAGGGTGGCGCGGTCGGGTTCGCCGCGCTTGACGCCCAGCTGGCCCGCGCTGCGCAGGTACGCGCCCACCAGGCCCTTGAACATCTCGTTCTTGATCAGGAAGACCATGCGGCGCGGCATCTTGATGACGCCGAAGATCAGCGGGCCGTCCACGAAGGAGCTGTGGTTGGCCACGACGACGATGCCGCCGGTGGCGGGGATGCGCTCCAGGTTGTGCGCGCGCACCCGGTAGGGGAAGGCGAAGAAGCGCCTGCCGAGCCAGCGGGCGAACGTGTGGCCGAGGTCGGTGGCGCCCTCGGGCAGCTGGGTCGCGTAGGAGAGCTTGACGCTCTTCTTGCGCAGCTTGGGGAACTCCGCGACGCGCGCGGGGGCGGCGCTCACGGGGGCGCCCGCGCTCTCTGCGCTCTCGGGGGTCCGCTCGGGACCGCTGTCGGTGCGCTCGCTCATCCCGTCACCCGCTCGTGGCGAAGCCCGCGCTCCTCGACCATGGCCAGCAGCGCGTCGAGCGTGCCCGCCAGGTCGAGCGGGGTGGTGTCCAGCTCGACGGCGTCGGCGGCCGGGCGCAGCGGGGACACCTGGCGGGTCGAGTCGTAGTCGTCCCGCCGTGTCACGTCCGCGAGTGTCCGCTCCACCGTCGTCGCCCGCCCCGAGTCGTTGTCCTGCTTGGTGCGGCGGCGCGCGCGGGCCTCGGCGTCGGCGGTCAGGTAGACCTTGAGCGGCGCGTCGGGGGCGACGACGGTGCCGATGTCGCGGCCCTCCACGACGATGCCGCCCGCCTGCTCGACCGCCTCGGCGATGATCCGCCGCTGCTCGGCCACCAGCAGCTCGCGCACGCCGCCGGTCGCGGAGACCGGGGACACCGCGAGGGTGACCTCGGGGCCCCGGATCTCGGCGCCGACGTCGACGCCGTCGAGCCGGGTGGTCGAGTTCGCCGGGTCGGTGCTCTGCACGAGCAGCGCGCGGCGCGCGGTCCCGGTCACCGCCACCGGGTCGTGGGGGTCGACGCCCGCGCGCAGCACGGCCAGCGCGACCGCCCGGTACATGGCGCCCGTGTCCAGGTAGCGAGCCCCCAGGAGTGCGGCCAGTCCGCGCGCGGCTGAGGACTTGCCGGTGCCGGAAGGCCCGTCCAGGGCCACCACGCCACGCAGCTCACCGTGTCCCACCGCAGGTTCCTCCAAGCCGAGCCGCTGATCCGAGCAGAAGTCTGATTCGGCTCATTGTGCCCGGTGTGCGGGGTCACCTTCGAATCGCCCTGGTCAGGGGTCCGGGAACGGGCGGGGGCGGCGGGAAGGGCCTGATCACCGGCGGTGGCCGGGTGGGCGGCCCGCGCGGGTCCGCGGCGGCGGCGCGGGCGGTGGCGGGCGGAATTCGCGCGCGGCGGGGACGGCGGCGATTCCGGGGGTCGGCGGGCTCGCCCGCGCGTGGTGGTGGGGCACCTCGCCGAAACGGGTGGAAAAGGGCGTTCCGGGATGAATCCCCGAGCCCCGCGCGTTGGGATCCAGCGAGCCCGCTCACAACCGGGGAGGCGGCGCGGGCGAGGTTTCGGCGGTGGCGAAAAGTCCGTTTGGTTCCAAAGGCCCGAAAAGCCCGCGACCTGCGACGATCGTCCCGCCCGACCTTCAGCGAACAGCAAGGTTCGCCCGTTTCACGCGGTCCGCGCAGCTTGTAGCGTGCGGTCGCGCCGGGAACCGGACGATGCTCCGAACGGCCCAGCGCCGCGCACCCGCGGCGACCGCCGTCCCCCGTCCGCCCACCTCCCGCAGCGGGGCACAATCGCGGTTTCCCGGTTTCCGCGAGAAGCGCTCCAGCGGGAACAACCCGAAAGGCAGGAAGGCAGTCCGTGAACGTCGAAGTAACCCCCCTTCCGGGGATCGGCACCCGTCAGGACTTCATGATCCGAGCCGGGCGTCGCATGGGGGTGATCACGTACCGCGACGGCCGCTTCGAGCTGATCATCTCGAAGGAGGAGGACGCGGACGCGTGCTCCGCCTCCATAGCGCTCACGCCCGCCGAGGCGGGCACGCTCGCGAGCCTGCTCGGCGCGCCCGGCCTGGTCGCGCACCTGGAGCACCAGCACAAGGACGTGGCGGGCATCACCACGCGCCAGTTCCCGATCGTGCCGGGCTCCCGGTACGACGGCGAGACGCTGGCCGCCACCGAGCTGCGCACCCGCACGGGCGCGTCGGTCGTGGCCGTGGTCCGCTCCGGCAACGCGCACCCCTCGCCCCGCCCCGACTTCGTGTTCGAGGGCGGTGACCTGGTGGTCGTGGTCGGCACGTCCGAGGGCCTCGCCTCGACAGCCGACGTCCTGGGCGGTGGCTGAGCCAGGTGCACAACACGGCCATCTCCCTCATCCAGCTGGGCGCGATCTTCTTCGGGCTCGGCGTCCTCGGCAGGCTCGCCTGGAAGATCGGCATCTCGCCGATCCCGCTCTACCTGATCGGTGGGCTGGCCTTCGGGGAAGGCGGCCTGGTGCCGCTGCACGGCATCGAGGAGTTCACGCACATCGCCAGCGAGATCGGCGTGATCCTCCTGCTCCTGCTGCTGGGCCTGGAGTACTCGGCGAGCGAGCTGATGACCGGTCTCAAGCGGTCGTGGACGGCGGGCGTGGTGGACATCGTCCTCAACGCCACTCCGGGCGCGGTCGTGGGCCTGCTGCTGGGCTGGGGCCCGGTGGGCGCGCTGGCGATGGCGGGCGTCACCTACATCTCGTCGTCCGGCATCATCGCGAAGGTCCTCGGCGACCTCGGCAGGCTCGGCAACCGGGAGACGCCGGTGATCCTGTCGGTCCTGGTGTTCGAGGACCTGGCGATGGCGCTGTACCTGCCGATCCTGACCACGGTCCTGGCGGGCGTGAGCTTCGTCAGCGGCCTGACGGCGGTGGGCATCTCGCTGGCCGCGATCACCGTGGTGCTCGTGGTGGCGCTGAAGTACGGCCGCTACGTGTCGGCCGTGGTGGACAGCCCGGACCCCGAGGTGTTCCTGCTCAAGGTGCTGGGCGCCGCGCTGCTCGTGGCGGGTGTCGCCTCGCAGCTGCAGGTGTCGGCGGCGGTGGGCGCGTTCCTGCTCGGCATCGCGATCTCCGGCTCCACGGCGGAGAACGCGACGCGGATGCTGGAACCGCTGCGGGACCTGTTCGCCGCGATGTTCTTCGTGGTGTTCGGGCTCAACACCGAGCCGTCGTCGATCCCGCCGGTGCTGGCGCTCGCGCTGGGGCTGGCCGCGGTCACGACCGTCACGAAGGTGCTGACCGGCGCGTGGGCGGCGAAGCGTCAGGGCATCGGTCCGATGGGCCGGGCGAGGGCCGGGGCGGCGCTGGTGGCGCGCGGCGAGTTCTCCATCGTCATCGCCAGCCTCACCGTCGCGTCCGGCGCGGTGGACGGGGAGCTGGCCGCGCTGGCGACCGCCTACGTGCTGCTGATGGCGGTCTTCGGACCGGTCGCGGCGCGCGTGGTCGAGCCGGTGGCGCGGATGGTCCAAAAGCGTGGTGCTGTCACGGCATCCGCTTAAGGCGGTATCCCAGGGCGTTGTGGGCGTTCGACTATGACGTCGCGCGGACGTGATCCCGCTCCAGGCGGGCACGTCCGCGCGGCAGCCGACCGCCGCCTCACCCCGAAGGGGTCGCCATGCCTGAGACATCGGAGTCGGGAAGCACCACGACCGGCCGCTACCTCGTCCTGCTGGACGAGGGCTCGGTGGCCGCGGGAGCGCAGGAGATGCAGCGGGTCGCGGGGCTCACCGCGGCCAGCACGGCGGACTCGCCGACGAGCGAGCAGCTCGCCGCGGCCGACGGGCTGATCTTCCAGGACCTCGGGGTGGCCGTGGTGACGGCCGTGCCCGACCAGGTCGACCGGCTGGTCCGCGCCGCCGAGGCCTCCGGGCCGATCGCGGTGGTCGAGCCGGAGCGGATCGTGCAGGCGTACATCAGCCTCGAAGTGGACGGGGACGTCGCCGAGGAGGGGACGGACGCGGTCGACGAGTCGGCGTTCACCTGGGGGCTCCAGGCGACCGGCGCGGTCAAGAGCGAGGCCACCGGCAAGGGCGTGCGGGTCGCGGTGCTGGACACCGGGTTCACCACCGCGCACGGCGACTTCGCCGGGCGGACCGTCGTGACGAACTCGTTCATCACCGGTGAGAGCGTCGAGGACGCGCACGGGCACGGGACGCACTGCATCGGCACCTCCTGCGGTCCGCGCACGCCCGCGCTCGGCGGGCCGGGCTACGGGATCGCCCACGAGGCGGAGATCTACGCGGGCAAGGTGCTGTCGAACGCCGGGTTCGGCTCGGACGGCGGCATCCTCGCGGGCATCGCCTGGGCGGTGGCCAACGGGTGCGCGGTGGTGTCGATGTCGCTGGGCGCCGGGGTGCGGCCGGGAACGCCGTACTCGCAGGTGTTCGAGCAGGCCGCGCAGCGCGCGATCGCCAAGGGCACGGTGATCATCGCGGCGGCGGGCAACGAGAGCGGGCGGCCGGGCCGGATCAACCCCGTGGGGCACCCGGCGAACTGCCCGACGATCCTGGCGGTCGGCGCGGTGGACGTGAAGCGCGTCGTCGCGGACTTCTCCTGCGGGTCGGTGGACCCGCACGGCCAGGTCGACCTGGTCGGGCCGGGAGTGGACGTGCTGTCCTCCTGGAACGGCTCGGGCGGCGGGGCGTGGACGAAGCGGCTGCGCGGGACCAGCATGGCGACCCCGCACGTGGCGGGGGTCGCGGCGCTGATCGCGCAGAAGCACAACGCTCGTGGCTGGGAGCTGTGGGCCAGGCTGGCGCAGTCCGGGCTGCGGCTGCCGGTGTCCTCCGCGGACGTCGGCGGCGGGCTGGTGCAGGCGCCCTGACGGTCGTGGTCGGCGCGGGGGCGGCCTGCGCGGGGGCGTGAGCTGTGGCGGGGCCGGTGGCCGGGGAACTCCTCGGCCACCGGCCCCGCGCTCGTCGGCGGGGGCGGCGGGTCCACACCGGACGGATGGGCTCCCCGTTGCGCGGGGCGGGGGGCGCAACCCCCTAATATCTGATCCCTCGCGGTCGCCCCGTCGATCGAACGAGTGTTCTAGAATCGCGCCCGCTCATGCCGGACGCGCAGAGAGGAAACGTGCAGGTGGACACGCTCGTGGAGCAGGAAGACAACGCGGTCGCCCAGGCGGCCGGCGCCCCGGCGCAGGAGGCCACCTCCGCGGAGGCCGTCCCGGCGGCGGAGAAGCCCGAGGCCACCGCCCCCAAGGCCGAGGAGCCCAAGGCCGAGGACGCCAAGCCCGCGAAGCGGGTCAAGAGCACGGCCAAGAAGACCCGCACGGTCGAGCTGACGCTGACCGTGACCGGCACCGCCGACGGCGAGTGGCAGGCCGACCTGGTGCACGGCACCCGGCGGATCGTGTCGGGCCTGTCGGTGCCCGCCGCGGCCGTGGCCCGCGCGGCCAAGGAGCTGCACGAGGACATCGCCAACGAGATCGAGGTCGTGGTCGAGGCCGCTCGCGAGCAGCACCGCAGCCGCATGGAGGAGCTGGAGGCCGAGCTGGCCAAGGTCAAGCAGGCGCTGGCCGAGCTGAACGACTGAGCACCTGACCGGTCCCGCCCCGACCGCCGGTGATCCGGCGGCGGGACGGGCAGCGGGCTGACCGAGGGCTCCCCACCGCGAGGTGGGGAGCCCTCGTGCGTGCGGGGCCTTCCTCGGCGGGGCCTTCCTCGGCGGGACCGTTCAGGTGTCAGCCGTTCAGGGGAAATCCCGGTCAGCGGTTGGGGTCGAGCAGGAGCTTGCCGGTGGTGCGCCTGGCCAGCAGGTCCTCGTGGGCGCGCCGGACCTCGGACAGGCCGTAGTCGCCGCCCGCGACCGCGCGCAGCTCGCCCGCCGCGACCAGCTCGAACAGCTCGGCCACGGCGCGGTGCACCGGGCGGTCCGGGAGGCGGAACGCGTGCTGGAGCCACAGGCCCGCGACCGTGCGGGACTTGGCCATCAGGCGGACGAGCTGCACCGGGGTGGGCTCGGTGCGGTTGGCCATGCCGTAGAAGGCGAGCCTGCCGAACGGTCCGAGGGCCTCGATGCTCGCGTCCGTGGTGGGGCCGCCGGTCATGTCGAGCACCACGTCGACGCCCCGGCCGTCGTTGGCGTCCTTCAGCGCGGCGGCCATGTCCTCGGTGGTGGAGTCGAGCGCGACGTCCGCGCCCAGGTCCAGCGCGAGGCGGCGCTTGTCCTCGGAGCTGGCGGTGGCGATCACCCGGCCCGCGCCCCAGCGGCGGGCCAGCTGGACGGCGATCGTGCCGACCCCGCCCGCGGCGGCGTGGACCACGACGGTCTCGCCCCGGCGCATCGGGGCGGTGCGGCGCAGCAGCAGCCAGGCCGTGGCGCCCTGGGCGACCATGCTCAGCGCGTGCAGGTCGTCCACCGAGTCGGGGACGTCGAACGCGGTGACCTCGGGGACGATCGCGAACTGGGCGTAGCCGCCGCCCCTGGTGAGGCCGGTGACGCGGCGGCCGTCGCCGGTGGTGCCGACGACCTCGCCGCCGGGGATCACCGGCAGGACCGTGCGGGTGAGGTAGCTGTTCTCGGTCTGGTGGGTGTCGGCGAAGTTCACGCCCGCCCGGCTGACCTCGACCAGCAGCTCCCCCGGCTCGGGGGTGGGCGCGGGCAGCTCGACCTGGGTCAGGACCTCGGGCCCGCCGAACTCGGTGATCTGGACGGCGCGCATCAGGCGTTCTCCTGGGACTGGGTTCCGCCGGTGGTCAGGCCGGAGGGGGTGAGGTCGACCCGCGCGCCGTCCGCGGTGCGGGGGCCGGGCGGGGTGCGGAAGGCGAACGGCTCGGGGGCGCGGTTGGCCTGCACGAACCAGCACTCCCCCGGCTGGCCGCCGCGCAGGACGGCGAGGTAGGCGTCGACCACGGCGGACACCGGCATGATCGGCATCCCGGCGGCGGTGAGGCCGTCGCGGATGCCGGTGATGATGGCGGTGTCGGCGAACGAGGGGCAGACGGCGTTGACCGTGACGCCGGACGCGGCCAGCTGCGGGCCGAGCGAGCGGACCAGGCCGACGACGGCGGCCTTGTTGGCGCCGTAGAGGGGGTCGATGGGGACGGGCATGAGGCCGGCCATGCTGGCGGTGACGACGATCCGGCCGCCGCCGCGCGCCTGGAGGGCGGGCAGCGCCGCGCGCACACCGAAGACCACGCCGTCGAGGTTGACGCCCATGACGGCGCGGTAGCGCTCGACGTCGAAGTCCTCGCCGAGGCCCATGCCGGTGGAGATGCCCGCGTTGAGGATGGCCAGGTCGAGGCCGCCGAAGTGCTCGGTGGTGAGCGCGACGGCGGCGGTGAGGGCGTCCGGGTCGCGGACGTCGCAGCGGGTGTAGCGGCCACCGATCGCGTCGGCGACGGCCTGGCCTGCGGCGTCGTCGACGTCGGCGACGACCACCTGGGCGCCGAGACCGGCGAGCGCTCTGGCCACCCCCGCCCCGATGCCGCCGGCGGCTCCGGTGATCAGGGCGACCTTGCCGCTGAACTCCACTCGTTCCTCCTGCCGACAGGGCATTCCGACTGGTCGGTATGGTCCCGGCGGGGTGGTGGGGGCGTCAAGACCCGATCACGGGGGAGGTGGTCGGCGCAGGTCGGCGGGAGGCGGAGCGGCTGGGGGCGTGCGGGCGCTCGCCGGGCGGGCCTTCCCCCGGTTGCGGCGGCTGGACCTGAACAGCAACGTGCTCGGGCCGGAGGGGGCGCGGGAGTGCGCGCTGGAGCGGCTGGACCTGGACGGGGCGGGCTCGGCGAGTACTACTCCGGGCTGGGAGACGCTCGGGCGTGGCGGACGCCGGTCGCACTGGGGCTGGACGAGTGCGGGCTGGACGACGCGGAGTTCGAGGGGCTGGCGGAGGTGGACGCGCCCCGGTTGCGGGCGGTGTCGCTGGAGTTCAACGCGCTGCGGGAGCGGGGTGGGCGGACGCTGGCGGGGGCGGTGCTGCCCCGGTTGTGGTGGGTGGGGCTGCACGACAGCGTGGTGGAGGACGGGGCGGTGGTGGCGCTGGCGTCGGGGGTGGCGCGGCGGTTGCTGGAGCTGGACCTGGAGCGGGTTGGGCAGGAGCCAGCGCCGGAACCGGGGCCGATCGACGAGGAGTTGCGGGACCAGGACTTCCAGGGCCGGAGGGTCGCACGGCACCGCGAGGGGGTGGCGCGGGCGGTGGGGTTCGCGCGGTCGCTGGTGGACGGGGGCTGATCGGGGGCGAGGGGCCTTCGGGGGTGGTGCGGTCCGGCGCCGGGCCGCTAGGTTCCGCTCGTTCTGGCCCGCTGATCGAGGAGGTTCACGTGGCCGAGGGACGGGTTGCGGTCGTCACCGGGGCGGCTCGGGGGATCGGGGCCGCGGTGGCCGCCCGGTTCGCGCGGGACGGGTTCGCGGTGGCGCTGCTGGACCTGGACGCGGAGCGGTGCGCGGACGGGGTCGCGGCGATCGAGGCGGACGGCGGGCGCGCGCTGGCGGTGGGCGTGGACGTCGTGGACCGGGCGTCGGTGGACGCGGCGGTGGCGCGGGTCGCCGAGGAGCTGGGGCCGCCGGTGGTGCTGGTGAACAACGCCGGGGTGCTGCGGGACAACCTGCTGTTCAAGATGTCCGATAACGACTGGGACACCGTGATCGGGGTGCACCTGCGCGGGGCGTTCCTGATGAGCCGGGCGGTGCAGGCGCACCAGGTGAAGGCCGGGTGGGGGCGGGTGGTGAACCTGTCGAGCACGTCCGCGCTGGGGAACCGGGGGCAGGCGAACTACGCGGCGGCGAAGGCCGGGGTGCAGGGGTTCACGAAGACGCTGGCGATCGAGCTGGGGCGGTTCGGGGTGACCGTGAACGCGATCGCGCCGGGGTTCATCGAGACCGACATGACGGCGGCGACGGCGGCGCGGGTCGGGGTGGACTTCGCGGAGTTCAAGGCGGCCGCGGCGGCGGCGATCCCGGTGGGGCGGGTCGGGGTGCCGGAGGACATCGCGCACACGGCGTCGTTCCTGGTCAGCGAGGGGGCGGGGTTCGTGTCCGGGCAGGTCGTGTACGTCGCAGGCGGGCCTCGGGACTGATGGTGCGCCGGTTCGAGGGGTTGGCGGAGTTCGCTGCGGCTGCCGGGGAGCACCTGGGGTTCGGGCCCTGGCACGAGGTGACGCAGCACGAGGTGGACCTGTTCGCGGAGGCGACGGGGGACCACCAGTGGATCCACGTGGACGTGGAGCGCGCTTCGGCGGGGCCGTTCGGGGGTCCGGTGGCGCACGGGTACCTGACGCTGTCGCTGATCCCGCTGCTGGTGCGGGAGGTGTATTCGGTGGAGGGGGTGTCGATGGGGGTGAACTACGGGCTGAACCGGGTGCGGTTCCCGAGCCCGGTGCTGGTGGGGACGCGGGTGCGGGCGGGGGTGGAGGTGGTGTCGGTGTCCGAGGGCGGGGGTGGCGGGGAGCGGCAGGCGGTGGTCCGGGTGGTCGTGGAGGCGGAGGGGGCGGCGAAGCCGGCTTGCGTGGCGGAGACGGTGGTGCTGCTGGTGCCGTGAGTAGCGCGAAGGTCGCCACGTGGGGGTGGTTCGGGCGGTAACGTTCGGGTCAACGGACTTACCACTGGGGGTGTGACGTGGCGGATGCGCTGAACATCGAGACGATCAAGTCGATGACGGCGAACATGACGAGCCTGAAGCAGAGCGCTGCTTCGGGTGGGTTCGCCATCACGGAATCCGGGGCGGACGCGTACATCCAGGCGATCAACAACGCGCTGGACTCCTTGGGCTCGATGATGTTCAACGTTCAGATCCTGAACCAGGAGACGAAGTTGGGCACGAGCCCCGACGCCATAGCGATGAGCCGCTACAACCTGGAGAACGTGCAGGGCGGCCCTGGGACGATCGGACTCCTTCCCGCCATCCAGGAGCTCATCAAAGCGCTGACCGAGGCCCGTGAGGCGATGGAGCAGGCGAAGCAGAACTACCAGAGCGTCGACCAGTCGAACCAGATGAACTACCCGCAGTAACCGCAGGACATCGTCGGAACGGAAGAGCCTTGACCAAGATTCGTCTCGCTGCCGCGATCCTCGCCGCCGCAGCACTGACCGCCTGCTCCACCGTCGAGCCGGGAAACCCTTCGGCGGCGAGCCCGCAGGGCAGTGCGAGCGGCTCCACCTCCGCCTCGAAGCCGACCTCCGGCTCAGCCCCCTCGGACCAGCTCTCCTCCTGCGAGATCCTCACCGAGGTCGCCGCGGAGCAGGATCTGGAGAACATCCAGGAGCGGACCGGCGGAGCCGCGAGCACCGATGCCTGCAACGCCGAGAACTCGAAGAAGAAGCTGTCCCTCGGACTCAGCATCTACCCGACCCTCGCCCTCGCCGACTACAAGCCGGGTCCGACCTCCAAGATCTCGGACACCACCGTCGGCACGAGGAAGGCGAAGCTGGTCAAGGAAGCCGCGAGCCAGCTCGACTGCGTCATCGCCATCGAGATCTCCCCCACCTCCAGGGCGGACGTCTTCGCGTACTCCATCAACTCGCTCGACGAGGCGTGCGCGACCGCCGAGACCCTGGCCAAGGCCGTGGAGCCCAGCCTCCCCAAGGGCTGACGCGCCCCACCGCCCCTGGCCACCGGGTGCAGCCAGGGGCGGTCGACGCTCAAGCCCGCAGCGAGCTGATCAGCAGGTCCGCGTAGTGCTCCCCCACCTGCCCCGCCGTCAGCGCCCCCTCCGCGCTGTACCACTCGGCCAGGTGGTGCACCGCCCCGAAGAAGTAGTTCACCACCAAATCCGCGGGCGCCGCGGGCGAGAACACTCCCTCCGCCTGCCCCTGCTCCACCAACCCCCGGAACCGCTCGTGGTACCGCCGCCGCTCCGCGCGCAGCCCCAGCCGCTTGTCCTCCGGCAGGTGGTCGGCGCAGCGGAAGTAGACCTTCGCCTGGTCGAAGTTGTCCACGCTCGTCACCACGACGTCCACCGCCGCCGCCCGCAGGCGCTCGTCCACCGGGCCCCGCGCCGCCGCGAAGTGCTCCAGGCGCTCGGTCTGCATCCGCAGCAACCGCCCGTAGATCTCCGCCAGCAGGTCGTCCTTGGACCCGAAGTAGTGGTACATGGCCCCTTTGGTGACGCCCGCCTGCTCCACGACCTCCTGCACCGCCACCCGGTCGTACCCCTTGGCGGCGAACAAGCGCGTCGCTGCGGTGATCAGCCGCTCCGGAACCGTTGCCATGCGCTCAAGGATCGCAGAACCCCCCGGCTCACCTGACCAGCAGCGTGCCGAGCAGCGCCGCGATGTTCCACGCGTCGTCGTCGCCCCGGTGGTGCGTGCCGTCCAGCGGCAGCCCGGCCAGCGCCAGCGCCTGGGCCATGCCGACCTCCCGGTGCAGGCCCCGCGTCAGCGCGAACAGGGTCTTCACGTTCAGGTGCCTCGGCCCGAACGGGTAGGGCACGCCCAGGTCGGCGCACTGCCGCTGGAACTGCTTGCGGTCGTAGTCCCCGTAGCTGGCCCACACCCGCTCGTGCGACCCCAGCTCCCGCAACCGCGCGCACGCCACCCCGAAGTCCAGCCCGCGCCCGACCTGCTCCTGCGTCAACGTCGTCAACGACGTGCAGAACGGGCTCACCTCGGACCGGGTGGGGCGCACCAGCAGCGAGTGCCGCTCGACCCGCTCGCCGAGCGCGACGTCGTACTCGCACACCCCGATCTCGATGATGTCGCTGACCTGCCCGCCGGGCGGCGCGCCCTCCCAGCAGGTCGCCTCGACGTCGACCACGAGCACGCGGTCCAGCAGCGCCTTCACAGGAACACCGCGATCGGCCTGATGACCATTTCCCCGCTCCCCGCCTTCCACGCCTGCACCCGGCCCAAGCACCGCGCGCTGAACACCCCTTCGGGCACGACGTCCGGTCGCAGCCCGGCGCTCTGGCACTCGACGACGACCTGCGGCCCCTCGGCCGGGTCGTCCGGGTCGCCGTAGGGCGCCTGGAAGACCCTAGTGCCGTCGTGCCGCCCCGTCTCGCGGAATTCCCCGCGCACCGACACGTAGGCGTCGATCCGCCGCAGCCGCGCGGTCCGCGCGCCGTCGCCGAGCGCCCGCTCCAGCGCGACGTCCCCGCGCACCGTCCGGTCCCGCAGGTCCACGTGCACGACCCCGTGCGCGCTCTCCAGCGCCCCGAGCAGCACCCCGACGACGGCGATCGGCTCCGAGTTCTCGATGTACGTCTTGACCACCTCGCGCCCGGACTGCCGCGCCCCCTCCACGCCGACGTCCAGGCCCTTGAGCGCGATCTTCCCGTCCCTGGTGGTGCCGACCCGGTCGACCACCTCCTTGGTCATGGCGTCCCCGTACCCGCCGACCTGGTACAGGTCCATCACCGCCTTCTCGTCCAGGTAGATCGGCACCCCCGGAACGCCCGGCGCCGGGGCGTACCTGGCCCTGCCGCGCCACGCCGCGACGACCGCCCCGAGGGCGACCAGCAGCGCCAGCGCGGTCACCACCCACACCACCGCCCACGGCCACCACACCGACCACCACAGCGCCCTATCGACAGCCACGGATCTCCCCCACCGCCTCGGTCAGCGACCCGGTCGCGTCCACGACCCGCCCGCCGCTCGCCCTCGCCGCCCGGTCCAGCTCGGCCGGGTCCGCCTCGCCCACCCGGATCGCGTAGGTGCGCGCCCCGTGCGGCCCCGCCAGGTACTCCTCGGGACCGATGCCCGCGTTCGACTCGCCGTCGGTGACCAGCACGACGGGCCCGTCGCCCGCGAGCTCCTGCCCGCGCCGCAGCGCCGTCCACAGCGCGGTGCCCTCGCCGAGGTCGTCGGACGCGAGCACGGCCGCCAGCCCGTCCAGCGCGGCCTGCCCGTCGACGACGACGGTCCGCTCGTCCAGCACCCGCCCGGCGAAGCGCACCACGGTGATCCGCTCGCCGAGCGCGAACCGGTCGAACCCGCCCCCGCCGGACAGCCGCGCGAACACGTCCCGCAGCTGCGCGATCCGCTCCCCGCGCATGGACAGCGAGTAGTCCAGGACGAACACCACGCTCCCCCGCAGCCCGGCCGCCGCCCGGTCGTAGGCGGCGAGCACCGCGTCCACCACGGCCTGCTCCGCCGGGAAGTACAGCGCGGCGCCGATCTCCTCGGACAGCCGCTCGGGCCGGGGCAGCGCGGGGTCGACGGGCCTGCGCGCGGTGGTCTCGGCGATCCGCCGCTGCACCGCGTCCGAGCGCAGCCACGCCACCACCCGGTCGTACGCGTCCCGGTGCTCGGGCCGCACGAGCAGCAGCGGGTAGTCGGCGAGCACGACCCCGTCGCGCGGGCGCACCAGGTCGAACCCGCCGGGCACCCGCCCGGAGTCGGCCAGCCGCAGCAGCTCGGACTCGGGGCCGACGACCGCGTCCACGTCGTCGCGCCGGGCGAACTCGGCCAGCGCGGTCGCCGAGTCCGGCTCGGCCCGCACGAGCCCGGTGAGCAGGCCGCCGAGCTTGTCGCACGCCACGTCCTGCGGGCGCAGCGCGCTCCCGGTGCCCGCGGCGGCGGTGGCGACGCCGATCAGCGCGGACAGGCCGCTGTCGGCGCGGTGCGGGTCGGCCAGCGCGAACCGCAGCCCGCCGCCCGCGGCGAGCTGGGCGACGTCGGCCCAGGTGCCGCCGCGCAGGCCCGGCGCGCGGTCGCGCTTGACGGCGAGCACCAGCGGCGAGGTCATGGTCGGGGTGGCCAGCGGCAGCTCGCCGCCCGCCAGGCGCAGGTAGCGGGTGCTGGGCGGCCACGCCAGGTCGTGCCCGGACAGGTCGGCGCCGAGCGTCTCGCGGTGGTCGAGCACCAGCTCGACGCCGGTGTCGCGGCGCAGGTCGGGCAGCAGCGGGGCCAGGTCGGCCAGCTCGGGCGCGGCCAGCGCGGTCAGCCGCACCTCGGGCGGGCGGGTGGTCGTGCAGGCGGTGGGCGCGAGCAGCGCGGCGACGGCCAGGAGCAGGGCCGCGCGCCTCACCGGCAGCCGCCGACGCGCTCGATCATCTTCTCCAGCAGCGGCAGCGGCGGCAGGAACGTCTCGGTGTCGCTGACGCCGCTGTCGGGCGCGGGCAGGCCGAGGGAGTCCAGGTGCTCGGCGAGCCTGCCCGCGCTGAGCGAGCCGTCCGGCTCGAACACCCGGAACCCCAGTTCGAGGGCCCGCTGCTTGAGCGCGGGGTCGTTGCTGATCAGCTGGCCGAGCCGGTCGCCGTCCGGGGTGAGCGCGATGTACTCGGGCACGGTCTGGAGCTGCGCCTCCGGGTAGATCAGCACCCGGTTGGCGTCGGGCTTCCCGTTCTGCCGCACGTGGCGGATCTGGTGGGCCAGGTACTGGTGCTCGTAGAACACCGCGATCGGCGCCAGGCCGCGGCCCTCGGGCGCGAGGTACTGCATGGACATGTCGTCACCGGGCAGGCCCTGGCCGATCAGGAACGGCTTGACCTGGTCGGCCAGCGCGAGGGCCTCGGCCTCGTCCACCGGCGGGCGCTGGCCGTTGACCACGAACGCCAGCAGCCCCAGGTAGGTGGCGGCGGAGTTGGCGCTGCACACGTCCGGGGTCTGGACCAGGACCTGGTTGCCGTTGTTGAGGCGGCCCCGGCCCAGGTCGGACCACCTGGCGCCCCGGCGCATCAGCTCGACCAGGCTGGCCATGTCGACCGAGAAGTACAGCTTCCCGTCGTCGGCGGTGGCGGGTTCCTCCCCGAGCCCGGTGAGCAGCGCCTCGGCGTAGTCGCGGTACGTGCCGAACACGATCGGGCTGAAGAACGGCTTGTGCACCTTGGCGAACTTGTGCTCCGCCCGCCGCTGCTCCTTGATCAGCAGCGCGGCGGGCTGCCCGGAGGGGAACACGAAGTCGTACTGGTCGACGTCGCCCGTGGCGACCGCGCGCGAGCCCGCCTTGGTGATGTGCACCTGGATGCCGTGCGCCATCAGCTCGCGCCGCACCACCTCGTCGGTGAAGAACTCGGCCTTCGAGGCGAGCTTGCCGGTGATGACGACGACCTGCTGCAGCGGCAGGCCGACCGTGCCGCCCGCGAACAGCGCGATCGCCCCCACCAGGGCGGTGGCCGCGCTGATCGCGAACGGCAGCAGGTAGCGCTTGCGGCGGTACGCGGGCCTGGGCGGGGCCAGGACGGTCAGCTCCGGTTCGGCGATCTGCTGCGGCGCGGCCACGACGTTCCCCCCGATGCGGTCGACTTCTCCCCCAGCCCGACTGTCGCGTGATCGCGATCACGCGTTAGCCGGGGAACCGCACCGCCGGGCTCACAGCCCGAGGTCGCGCCCGATCAGCTCCTTCATGATCTCGTTGGAGCCCGCCCAGATCCGGGTCACCCGCGCGTCCATCCACGCCCGCGCCACCCGGTACTCGGTCATGTACCCGTACCCGCCGTGCAGCTGCACGCACGCGTCCAGCACTGAGTTCTGCACGTCCGCCGTCCAGAACTTGGCCTTGGCGGCGTCGATCGCGGTCAGCTCGCCCGCGTTGTGCGCGAGCACGCACTGGTCCACGTACGCCTGCGTCACGTCGACCTTGGTGACCAGCTCGGCGAGGGTGAACTTGTTGGCCTGGAACGAGCCGATCGACTGGCCGAACGCCTTGCGCTCCTTGGTGTACTCGACCGTCTCGACGAGGATCCGCGCGGCGTGCGCGAGGTTCGACACGGCCGCGCCGAGCCGCTCCTGCGGCAGCCGCCGCATCATGTGCGCGAAGCCCCGGTCGACCTCGCCGACGAGGTTGTCGGCGGGCAGGCGCACGTCGGAGAAGAACAGCTCGGCGGTGTCGGACTCGGGCTGCCCGACCTTGTCGAGCTTGCGCCCGCGCTCGAAGCCGGGCGTGCCCGACTCGACGGCGAACAGGCTGATGCCCCTGGCGCCCCGGTCGGGGCTGGTGCTGGCGGCGACGAGGACGAGGTCGGCGGAGAAGCCGTTGGTGATGAACGTCTTGGAGCCGTTGAGGATCCAGTCGGAGCCGTCGCGCACGGCGGTGGTCTTGAGCGCGGCGAGGTCGGAGCCGCCGGACGGCTCGGTCATGCCGATGGCGGTGACCAGCTCGCCGGAGCAGAACCGGGGCAGCCAGCGCCGCTTCTGCTCCTCGGTGCACAGGTCGACCAGGTAGCGGCCGACGACGTCGCCGTGGATGCCCAGGCAGGAGGCGACGCCCGCGCTGAGCGCGCACAGCTCCTCGGCGAACACGGTGTTGAACCGGTAGTCGTCCGCGCCGGACCCGCCGTGCTCCTCGGGGACCTCCAGCCCCAGCAGCCCCTGGCGGCCCGCCTCCAGCCACACGTCCCGGTCGAGGCCGCGCTGCTCGACGAACCTGGGGTAGTTCGGCCGGAGGGCGCGGTCCACGAACGCCCGCGCGCTCTCGCGGAACGCGTGGTGGTCGTCGTCGAACATCGTGCGCCGCACCGGGGACCTCCTCGTCGCGGTCCGGGCGCGCGCCCGGACCTCACCGTGCGGTCAGGGTGCAACACGCTCCGCGCACGGTCAAGGACGCCGGGAGCACGCGGGTTCGGCCGGGCGCGCGGCGCGGCCTGCTCCACCCGGCGGGACGCGCGGGCGTCCCCACCGGGTGGGGTCGGGGCTAGAAGATGCCGCGCCTGCGGGCGACCTGGTCCATCCACTGGTGCACGAGCCCGGCCCAGTCGGTGCCGGGGACCTGCGAGTGCGGCAGCGAGAAGTGCCCGAAGACGTCGCCGCCGGCGCGCAGCAGCCCGCCCCTGCGGTCGGCCTCCAGCACCACGTGCAGCTGCTGCGGGTCGGCGACGAAGCTCAGCTCGACCTGGCTGATCCGGTTGAGGAACTGCACCGGGGGCCGGAACTCGATCTCCTGGTAGAACGGCAGCTGCTGCGGGACGCCGTGGATGCGGCCCTGCTCGCAGTCGGCCTTGCTGAAGGTGAAGCCGAGCGCGTCGAACGCGGCCAGCACGTGCTCCTGCGACGGCAGCGGGTGCACCGCGAACGGGTCCAGGTCGCCGGGGTCGATCGCGCCGCGCACGTCCAGCTCGGTGCGCAGGCCCATCGTCATGCCGTGCAGGTGCCTGCCGTGCACGACGGTCAGCGGCGTCTCCAGCGGGATCTGGAACCGGAACGGCAGCGAGTACTGCTGACCCGCGCCGACCACGACCTTCTCGGCGACGATGATGCCCGCGAACTCGACGTTGCGGACGTGCTCCTCGTCGCCGCGCTCCACCTCGACCCTGGTGACCAGGGTGAGCTTCACCCGGTCGATCTCGGCCTGGTGGTCGCCGCCGGAGATGCGGACCTCGCCGGTGAGCACGTCGCCGGGGCGGACGTTGGGGTTGCTCAGCACGGTGTCCACCGAGGGTCCGCCGACCCCGAACGCGCGCAACATCCTCTTGAACACCACGGGCTTCCTCCACTGTCTCAAGTGCCCTGATTGACGCGCGAGCACCCCGGAAGGTTCCCCGGAACCGGTGTCGATCACGCTCGCGGGCGGTTGTCCTGTGTGGACTAGGCTCTCGCACATGGGAGCTTGGGGCACCGGGGTGTTCGAGAACGACGGGGCGCTCGACCTGCTGGCGGTGCTGCGCGACGCCGACCCCGAGGAGCGGACCGGCGTGCTCCGCGAGGCCCTGGAGGCGGCGGCGGACGAGTCCGACTACCTGGAGAACCCGGAGGCCCAGTCGGCGCTCGCGGCGGCGGCCGTGGTGGCGGCGGCGCGCGTCGGCGAGGTCGTGCGGAACGGGCCCGAGGTGCCGGAGCCGGACACCGCGCTGGTCGCGCTGGCCGGGCGGGCGCTGGACCGGGTCGTGGCCGAGGAGTCCGAGTGGCGCGAGCTGTGGGAGGAGGCCGAGGAGCTGGAGGAGGCCCTCTCGGCGCTCGCCGAGGTGCAGACCGGGCTGGACCTGGACTGAGGGGCGGGCGCGGGCGAACGACCGGACGTCGGATCGGTTGCCCCCGAGCCCGGCGCAAGTTGGTGTTCCCGAACCCGGTGCGGCCGGGCGGGGTGATCTGAATCGAGCAGGACCGAACCGCGCGGGCCGATCGGAGTAGACCGGTACGAGCGGGGTCGTGGCGGCCCCGAGACCTGCCGGTCACCCGACGTGACCGGAGAGGGCGCCCGAGTCGAGGGCGCAGCGCTCGCGGAGTCCCGCCCCGCCGATGGGGCCGGTGGGGCGGCGCTCTGCGAGCGCGGGCCCGCACCGGGCGCGACCACCCCGGCACGCTGCGCGAACGCCCCCGCGCCCCGGTCGGGCGGGTGCGGGAGAGTGAACGGTCAACCGGGTGACGTGCGGAACGCCACGCCGGTGGCGTACGTTGCCCGTCCGTGACCACACTCCTCGGGCGGTTCAAGCAGCGGCTGCGCCGGTTCGCGCAGAAGCCGGGTTCTGCTGACCTCTCGCCCTACCGCGCCCTGCTCGACGAGGTCAACGCGCGGGCGGAGGCGATCGGGAAGCTCAGCGACGCCGAGCTGACCGAGGCCGCCACCGCCCTGCGGGAGAAGGCCCCGTTCAAGCGGGCCGACCTGGTGGAGGTCGTCGCGCTGGGCCGCGAGGCCGCCGACCGCGCGCTGGGCCTGCGCCCGTTCGACGTGCAGGTGCTCGGCGCGCTGGGCCTGCTGGACAAGCACGTCGTGGAGATGGCCACCGGCGAGGGCAAGACCCTGTCCGGCGCGATCGCCGCCGCGGGCTTCGCCCTGCAGGGCAAGCAGGCGCACGTGGTGTCGGTCAACGACTACCTCGCGCAGCGCGACGCCGAGTGGATGGGGCCGCTGTACGCGCTGCTGGGCGTGTCGGTGGGCTGGCTGAGCCAGAGCTCCAAGCCCGAGGAGCGGCGCGCCGCCTACCAGGCCGAGGTCACCTACGCGTCGGTCAGCGAGATCGGGTTCGACGTGCTGCGCGACCGGCTGGCCACGAGCGTGGCGGACCGGATCGTGCCGGAGCCGAGCGTGGCGCTGGTCGACGAGGCCGACTCGGTGTTCGTGGACGAGGCGCGCGTGCCGCTGGTGCTCGCGGGCTCCACGGCCGGTCCCGCCGCCGACCCGGCGCTGGCCGAGCTGGTCAAGCGGCTGCGGCGCGACCTGCACTTCGAGGTGGACGACGAGGAGCGCAACGTCTACCTGACCGGGGCGGGCAGCGAGGCGGTCGAGCGGGCGCTCGGCGGCATCGACCTGTACTCGGACGAGCACGTGTCGACCACGCTGTCCAAGGTGAACGTGGCGCTGCACGCGCAGGTGCTGCTGCACCGGGACGTGGACTACATCGTCCGCGACGGCAAGGTGCACCTGATCAACGACACCAAGGGCCGCATCGCGAAGCTCCAGCGCTGGCCGGACGGCCTGCAGGCGGCCGTGGAGGCCAAGGAGGCGGTGGCGACCACCGACAGCGGCGAGGTGCTCGACTCGATCACGGTGCAGGCGCTGCTCAACCGCTACCCGGTGGTGTGCGGCATGACCGGCACCGCGGTGGCCGTCGCCGAGCAGCTGCGCACGTTCTACGCGCTCGAGGTGCTGGTCATCCCGTCCAACGTCGACTGCGTGCGCGAGGACGAGGAGTCGCGGGTGTACGCGACGCTGGAGCAGAAGGAGGCGGCGATCGTCGCCGCCATCGCCGAGGCGCACGCGAACGGCCGCCCGATCCTGGTGGGCACGCTGGACGTGGCCGAGTCGGAGCGGCTCTCCCGCAAGCTCGCCGAGGCGGGGCTGGAGTGCGTGGTGCTCAACGCGAAGAACGACGCCGAGGAGGCGTCGATCATCGCGGACGCCGGGTCGTTCGAGCGGATCACCGTGTCGACGCAGATGGCGGGCCGGGGCACGGACATCCGGCTCGGCGGGCACGAGTCGACGGACCGGGAGCGCATCGCCGAGCTGGGCGGGCTGTACGTGATCGGCACCGGGCGGCACTCGTCGTCGCGGCTGGACGACCAGCTGCGCGGGCGCGCCGGGCGGCAGGGCGACCCCGGCGGGTCGGTGTTCTTCTCCTCGCTGCAGGACGAGCTGTTCACCCAGTACGTGCCGGACTTCGCGGACGCCAGCGAGGTCGAGGAGGACGGGCGGGTGGTCGACAAGGGCACGCTGGCCACCGTCGAGCACGCGCAGCGCGTCGCCGAGGGCGTGCACCTGGAGATCCACCGGAACACCTGGCGCTACAGCAAGCTGATCGAGCACCAGCGGCTGCTGCTGCTCAAGCGGCGCGAGGAGCTGCTGACCGGCGGGGACGCCTGGGAGGAGCTGGCGCGGCGCAAGCCGGAGCGCGCCGAGGAGCTGGCGGAGCTGGACGAGGAGGTCCGGTTCGAGGCGGCGCGGCAGATCGTCCTGCACCACCTGGACCAGCGGTGGACCGACCACCTGGTGTTCCTGACCGACCTGCGCGAGGGCATCCACCTGCGGGCGCTGGCCAGGCAGAACCCCCTGGACGAGTTCCACCGCGAGGCGATCACGGCGTTCAACAAGGTGGAGAACGACGCGTGGGAGGAGTCGGAGGACACCTTCGTGAAGGTGACCATCGACGCGGAGGGCGCGCACCTGGAGGCGGCGGGCGTGCAGCGGCCGAACACGACGTGGACGTACCTGGTGCACGACAACCCGTTCTCGTCCGGGCTGGAGGAGACGTTCAAGGGCCTGGTGAACATGGTGCGGCGCAAGTAGCGCCCGCGGAGCGGCGCCCTGGCAGCGCTTCGCGCGCGCTCAGGGGCGCGGTGGCGTTGCGGGGCCCGGTTCACCCTCCTGCGGGGTGGGCCGGGCCCCTTGCGGTCCGCGGGCGGCGCTCAGGCGGGCGCGGGGGCGGGTGGTGCGCCGCCCCCGCCCGTCAGACCAGCGTCCGCGTCGTCCCGCCGAGGGACTCCTCGACGGGCCGCGGCGCCTGCGGGGGAACGGTGGAGCGCGGTCTGCCCACGACCTGCTCCTCCACGGCCAGCTCGGTCAGCGCCCGGATCTCCGCGAGGATGTCCAGGTGCTCCTGGGACGGCGGGGGGCCGACCAGGTTGGAACGGCTGTGTGCGGTCACCTCGGCGCGGTGCGCGAGGTTCTGAATCCGTCGGATGAGGTCCAACTCCAGTTCGGACGGCTTGGAGCGCCTTTGCTCAGTCACCCTGGAAGCGAACACCTCACAGCGGGTGAACGTAAATCACCTGGCCGTGCGAAATTCACTGCGTCAACCCAGCTACCCCCATTGCCGGAGGCCAATCTCACCGTCCCGGTGGATATGCCCCCGGAGGTCAGGTGAGCGGACGGGGCGCGTGCGCGTCCCGGTCAGGCCCTTACCCCCGCACCCGCCCCACGAACGGGTCGGTTGTCGACCTGGCCGGGCGGCAGCCCGCTGACAGGCAGCAATCCCACCATCGGTAGCTCTGCGCGGATCAGGTCAACCGTTCGGGGGGTAACCCGTTCTTATGCCAGTTACCTGCCTGATACGCGGATGCGACGCAGAAGGGCGTTCTGCGCACCGGTGAACGCGCGTGAACGGGCGGGGAAGGGGCGCTGAATCGGTGCACTCGGGCGGGCGCGCGTTGCCGGGCCGAAGCGGGAACGACCCCTGTCCGACTCGGGGCTGAATGGGGAGGCGCGTTTTTCGCGGGGTGGCCCCGCAACCGGTTTGCGGGCGAATCACCGATATACCTGACCGCCATTCGCGGGACCCCTGGAGCGCGAAGCGGGGCGCCCCGTGGTGGGGCGCCCCGCTTCGGGGGGTGCGGGATCAGATCCTGGGGAGGACGTCGGTGGTCGCCGGGTCGCGCGGGGGGACGGGGCGCCGGGGGGCGCGAGGGGCGTCGGGCGGGGTGGGGGCAGCGGTGTGGGCAGCGGTGGGGGTGGAGTTCGCGGTGGGGGCGGGTGACGGGACCCGTGATGGGGCGGGGGGCGCGGCGGGGCCGTGGTCGCCGCCCCGGAAGAGGCCGTGGATGACGGCCGTGTCGGCAGCGTCCGGATCGGTCGGGCGGCCACCGGGGAAGCCCGCGGGAGCGGGAGTCGCGACCGGGGTGCCGGGGGCGGCGAACAGGGCGGTCGCGGGGGTGCTCGCGGCGGGCAGATCAGCGGCGAGCGCGGCGGCGGCAGCCGGGTTGATCGCGGGCGGGACGGCGACGGGCGGGGTGCTCGCGGGCGGCGTGCTCGCGGGCGGGACGGCGACGGGCGGAACGCTCGGGCCTTGGGCGGGGCGGCCCTGGCCACTCAGGCCCTGGGCATTCGGCCCCTGACCGCTCGGGCCCTGGGCGCTCGGGCCCTGGGCGCCTGGGCCCTGGGCGCCCGGAACCGGGGTGACGGGTTCGGCGGCGGGGACGGTCGCCTGGTCGGCGGCGCGCCTGCGTCCGCCGGGCGCGCCCGCCAAGCCCTGGAGCGAGCCCGACCTCGGCAGGGCGCGGGTCAGGTTCAGGGGAGCCGGGACCTGCGGGGGCGCGCCGGTCGTGCCGGAGAGCGGGACCATCCTGGTGGACTCCACGCGCGGCGGGGGCGCGTCGTCCGCGCTCACCCTCGCCAGCACCTCGGTCTCCGCCTGTCCCCGGTCCGGTCGCGCGCCGGGCAGCCGGACCACGCGGGTCGACTCCGCGCCGGCGCCCGCGGGCTGAACGCGGGTCGCCTCGGCCCCCTGCCCGTGCGCCGCTCCCCCACTGGGCGCCTGGACCACTCGCGTGGCAGCCGCACCACCCGGCGCCGAGAGCGCCTTGGTCGGGTCGACCCCCAGCGCGGCCAGCGCCCTGGTCTGGTCGACCCCCGGCGCCGCCAGCGCCCGAGTCGGCTCCGCGCCCGGCGCAGGCATCGCCCTCGTCGGATCAGCGCCAGGCTCAGGCATCGCCCCAGGCTCAGCCCCCTGCCCGGCCAGGGCCCTGGTCTGGTCGACCCCCTGCGCCGCCAGCGCCCGAGTCGGCTCGGCGCCGGACACTTGGGCGCGGGGCGCGTCGGTGGCAGGGGCGGGGGTCGGGAGGGCGCGGGTCGGGGGTGCGCCGACCACGGACACCTGCACCATCCGGGTCGCCTCGTCGCCCGCGCCCGTGACCGCCACCTGCACGGCCGTGGTCGGGTCGGGGAGGCGTTCCAGCCTGGTCGCCGCGGGGGCCTGGGCCACTCGGGTCGGGGTGGGCTGGGCGGGCTCGTCGCCCGAGGTGCGGCGCAGCTCGGCCCTGGCGGCCTCCGCCAGTGCCTTCGACGCGGCGATGCTCCGGCTCGCCGCCTTCGCCTCGGGGCCGCCCATGGCCGCGCCGACCGCCGCGCTCACGGCCGCGTTCACCGCCGCGCTGACCAGCGCCGCCTCCGCCTTCGCGGCCACGGCGTCGCGCCCCTCGTCCCGGCCGGCCGTCCGGCCTGCGGTGAGGGCGTCGCCGCGACCGGCGGGCCTGCCGTTGTCGGGGGTCGCGCGGGCGCAGGGGCGCGGGTCGGCCGCGCCGCGCTCGGCGGCCTCCGGGTTGCCGGGCGCCGCGAACCACGCGGGCACCGGCAGCAGCGGGGCCAGCTTCTGCATGATCGCGGCCACCAGCGCGCCCAGCAGCAGGCCCGCCAGCACGTCGTGCGGGTAGTGCACGCCGACGAACACCCGCGACGCCCCGGCCAGCAGCGCGACGGGGACGACCCACCGCTGCCTCCGGTCGCACATCACGATCGCCACCGCCGCCGCCCCGGCGATGGCCGAGTGGTTGCTGGGGAACGACCAGTCGCCGACCGGCGGGCACTCCGAGATCACGTCCATGCTCCGGCACGGCCGGTCCTGCTCCACGAGCGACTTCGCGGTCCTGCTCACCAGGTAGGCGACCACCATCGCGATCGGCGCGACGATCGCCCGCGCCTGCTCGTCCCGGCTCCCCTCCCGCCGCGCCCGCCACAGCAGCAGCGCGAACAGCAGCACGAACACCCCGACCACCGCGTCTGTGGCGATGTCGGCCGCGGTGCCGACGTAGTCCGGGAGGCCCGCCGCCCACCCCGCTACGAGGCGGTGCAGGTCGACGCTGAGCTCGGGAACCGACATGCGGTCAACTTTACGAAGTTGATCAAATTGGGAAAGCTTGTGGACACCCCCCGTTGGCCCTTCGTTAAGACTGATCTGATAAAGGGCTTCCGCAGGGAATCGCCCCCCTCGTGTTCACCCGCCGTTCACCGCCGCCGACCAGCGCAAAGATCGTTGAACAATCCGACAAGTTCGGCGCGCCAAAAGTTGATCTTCATAGGGTCCCGGACGCGGTGTGGGACCACTGTGGGAAAGGCGACTCCACCGAGCGACGAAACGCGCTTCACCGCAACACGCGGTAATCACGAGTGGGATCACTCACAGGCCCCGCTCACCGCCGCTGGTCACCCCGCATTCCCGAACAGCGTGTGACGACCGCCGCAACCCGCAGTGATGCGGTCCCAGCTGCGGGTTCGCCGTGAAAAAGATCGCGGCGGCGCGCGTAAGGGGGACGGGAGGGGGGTAAGGACGAGTACGCTCCCTTGGTCCGATCGGGGGACGAACCGGTTAATTGGGGGTTACCAAGTGTCACTCACGCCGATCTTCGACGACCTGGTCCGCGAGTTCGAGGACATCGTCGAGGCATCCGCCCTGGTCTCATCCCTGTACGAAACCGGGTCAGCGGCGCGGATAGCCGGCTCCGACGGTGCGAGCGCGGCGACAGCCGTCGCCGAGCGCCCCGCCGCGGAGACCACGGCCAAGCGGACCGCCGACCCGAGGAAGGTGGCCGAGCGGGCCTGACCGCTCGGCGAGACGCGCACGGGGGGCGGACACCGGTCCGCGAGGCCCGGTGAACGCGAGAACGGCGCCGGGGAGCTCTCCCCGGCGCCGTTCTCGCGTTCACGACCCGTCACAAGCCACCGGGCCACGACCGGCGGCCGACCGGCTACTTCGGCTGCTGCAGCAGGTCCGCCGGGACCGCCTCGTCCTTCTCCAGCGCCCCGAACAGCCGCAGCGCGTTCTCCCGGTCCCACTGCACGACCGACCCGACGCCCGGCAGCGTCGGCGTCGAGCCGACCGGCACCGTCACGTTGTCCACGCCGCCGCTCATGCCCAGCGCCATCGCCGCGAGGTGGTGCAGGTGGTCGCCGTCGCCCACCGACACCGAGTCGGTCGCCGCGAACACCAGCGGGATCGAGCGGAACGGGTTGAGCAGCGTGCCCGCGCTGGTGGCCTTGTCCGCCAGCGCCGACAGGAACGCGCGCTGGTTCTGCACGCGCTGCAGGTCGGCGGTGGCGAACGCGCGGGTGCGCACGAAGCCCAGCGCCTGCGAGCCCTCCAGCTCCTGGCACCCGGCGGGCAGGTCCAGGCCGGCCAGCGGGTCCTTCAGCGGCTCGTCCAGGCACATCTCCACGCCGCCGACCGCGTCGACCACGTTCGCGAACCCGCCGAACCCGACCTCCATGTAGTGGTCGATCCGGATGCCGGTCGCCCCCTCGACGGTGCGCGCCAGCAGCGGCCCGCCGCCGAACGCGAACGCCGCGTTGACCTTGTTCTTGCCGTTGTCCGGGATGTCCACGTACGAGTCGCGCGGGATGCTCACCAGGGTCGACTTCCCCGAGCCCTCGGGGATGTGCAGCAGCATGATGGTGTCCGTGCGCCTGCCCGCGGCGTCGCCGGTGGCGAGGTTCTCCCTCTGCTCGTCCGTGAGGTCGTCGCGCGCGTCGGACCCGACCAGCAGCCAGTTCGTGCCCGGCGTGTCGGCGGGCCGCCCCTCGTAGTCGGGCAGCGCGTCGCTGCGGCTGAGCGAGGTGTCGACGTACACCCACATCCCGACCACGGCGAGCAGCAGCGCCACCAGGACGAACCCGATGATCCGCCCCGGCCGCCGCCTCCGCCTCACCGGCGCCTGGCGGTAACCAGGGCTCTGCTGGTGCCCGTAATGGCCAGCACTCATGTCGATTCCCCGATCCGTCTGGGCTCTAGGTGCCTCACACCGGTAGACGCGGCGCGGGCCCGCAGGTTGCCAGGGAACCCTAGTGGTCGCCCGGCGGGCGGGGTGGCAGCACCAGCGCGGCGAGCAGCCGCTCCAGCTCCGCGTCGGGGTCCTCGGTGAGCCCGGTGTGGGTGGGCGAGGTCTGGACGATGGTGCTGCGCGGCGCGGTCAACCAGCGGAACCGCTGCCCGGCGCTGGTCCCGGACACCGGCCCGGCCGCGCGGTCCCCGGAGCAGGACAGGCCGAGGTGGGTCAGGCTGTCGCGCAGCAGCTCCACGTCCAGGTGCGGGTCGAGCGCGAGCACGCGCGCCTCGTCCACGTGCACCCGCGCGCCGAGGAACCCCAGCGGGGCGCTGTAGAGCAGCACGCCGACGTTGACGAACTCGCCGCGCTCCTGCCGGGGGACGGCGCGCAGCAGCGCGTACTCAAACACGTGCGGCACGGGCGGCCTCCAGCTCGTCGACCCACGTCCTGGGCGCGCGCAGCCGCGCGGCGAAGAGGTCCCGGTAGGCGGAGCGGACCCGCTCGGCCCCTGGGAACTGCTCGTCGCCCTCCAGCCACTCGTCGGGCACCAGCGCGAGCACCTCGTCGAGCAGCTCGGGGGTGATCGCGGCGGACAGCTCCCCGTCCACTTCGGACAGGGCGCCCGCGAACGGCAGCATCAGGTGGTCGGCCGCGTCGAACCGGTAGCGGTCGGCGGGGAACCGGTCGGCGCGCCAGTAGTGGTGCGGGTAGAGGGCGGCGCCGTGGTCGATCAGCCACAGCTTCCGGTGCCACAGCAGGGTGTTCGGGTTGCGCCAGCTGCGGTCGACGTTGAGCACGAGGCCGTCGAGCCACAGCAGCCTGGTGGCCTCGGCGGGCTCCGGCGCGCGCACGACGGGGTTGTAGTCGAACGAGCCGGGCAGGTAGTCCAGCCCGATGTTGAGGCCGCCGCTGGCGCGCAGCAGCTCCTGCACCTCCTGGTCGGGCTCGGAGCGGGCCAGCTCCGGGTCGAGCTCGACCAGGACGATCTCCGGGACGCGGAAGCCGAGGCGGCGGGCCAGCTCGCCGACGACGATCTCGGCGACGAGCACCTTGACGCCCTGGCCCGCGCCCCGGAACTTCAGCACGTACATGCCGAGGTCGTCGGCCTCGACGAGCCCCGGCAGGGAGCCGCCCTCCCGGAAGGGCGTGACGTATCGGGTGGCCGCGACGGTGCGCAGCCCGGTTGGCGAGTTCACCGGCACATCATCGACGGCGGTCGAGCGTGCGCGCCAACGAGCAACCCGGTGTCACAGGCCGCCGACCGCCAGCGGGTCGAGGTCGCCCAGGTGCGCGGTGGTGTGCGCGGCGCGCAGCAGGTAGCCGTCGCCGACCCGCTCCCACGCGGTCAGCGAGGCGTTCGGCACGACGGTGGTGCGCGCGTGCTCCAGCAGCTCCGGCTCGGGCACGCCCTCCAGGAGGTAGCGCAGCAGCAGCGCGGTCACCTCGTGCGCGACGAGCAGCACCCGCTTGCCGCCGTGCTGCCGCTCCAGGTCGCCGAGCAGGGACCGCAGCCGCAGCGCCACGTCGGCCCAGGACTCGCCGCCCGGCGGCCGGTAGTAGAACTTGCCGAGCCTGCGCTTGCGGGCCAGCTCCTCCGGGTAGCGGTGGGCGAGGCCGCGCCGGGTCAGCAGGTCGAGCGCGCCGAGCTCGCGGTCGCGCAGCCGCTCGTCCACCAGCGCGACCGGGTGGTCGGGCAGGGCGAGCATGGCGGTGTGCAGCGCCCTGCGGCACGGGGAGGCGACCACGACGTCCGGCAGCTCGCCCTCGGGCAGCGCGGCGAAGTGCGCGGCGAGCGCGGCGCCCTGGCGCTCGCCCTCCGGCGACAGCGGGACGTCCGCGTCGCGCTCGTCGATGTCGATGAAGTGGAGGGCGCTCGACTCGGCGACCTCCCTGGCCACGTTCCCTGTGCTCTCGGCGTGCCTGATGAGCCCGACCCACGCGAAGTCCGTCACGCCGGCAACGTACCCGCGCGCGGTGCCCGTTACCCGTGTTCCACGCCGAGGGCGGGGAACACCCCCGAGTGGACCGCCCGGACGAACTCGGCGTGGTCCGCACGGGTGCGGTCCGCGCAGTCGACGGCGTACCCGGCGAAGGCCTCGTCGAACTCCTGCCCCGCGCCGGTGAAGTAGCCGTCGAGCAGCCTGGGGTCCAGGGAGCGGCTGTGCGCGCGGGCGAGCAGGGCGCCTGCGAACCGGCCGTAGTCCTCCAGCTCGGCGCGCCCCAGCAGGGTCGGGTCGATCTCGCCCTTGCGGTTGCGGAACTGCCGGACGATGAACGGCCGCCCCTGCACGGTGGTCCAGCCGAGCAGGATGTCGGTCTCGGCCTGCACGAGCCGGGCGCCGTGCACGATCCGCTTGCCCTCGTGCCTGGCGGGCGGCAGGCCGAGGAACGGCGCGAGCGCGGAGGGCCTGGCCTCCTTGACCTGGAGCACGAGCGCCTCGTCGCCGTTGCCGTGCATCAGGACCAGGTAGCTGCGCAGCCCGACGCTGCCGGTGCCGACGACGCGGAACGCCACGTCGGACACGCCGTAGCGCATGATCAGGTTGTAGCGGGACTCGCGCAGGGTGTCCACGTAGGACGGCAGGGCGTCCACGACGGCGCGGGCGGTGTCCTCGGTGACCCGGTCGAGCACGGGCGGGTCGGTGGCGAAGCGCCAGTGCCCGTCCTCGCGGGTGGTCCACTTGGCGGCGACCTTGGCGCTGGTGTTGCGGCGGGCCTTGGCGGCGGCCTTGGCGAACTCCTCGCCGAGGTCGTCGGCCTTGGCCCTGGACAGCACGGACTCGTCGCCGAGCGCGCTCCAGGACTCCAGGAACGGCAGGGCGGCGAGGTGCCGGACGGCGCCCCGGTAGGCGCGCACGGCGTCCTCGGCGGCGCCGCGGCAGCCCTTCTCGGACACGCCGCCCTCGCGGCCCGCGAGCACGAGCGAGGCGGCCAGGCGCTTGAGGTCCCACTCCCACGGGCCGGGGAGCGTCTCGTCGAAGTCGTTGACATCCATGACGATCTTGCCCTCGGGCGTGCCGTACAGCCCGAAGTTGGCCGCGTGCGCGTCGCCGCACAGCTGGGCGGTGGGCCCGCTGCGGGGGCCTGCGGCCAGGTCGCCCGCCATCAGGCCCGCGCTGCCCCGGAAGAACGCGAACGGGGAGGCGAGCATCCGCTGGAGGCGCAGCGGCACGAGGTGCGGCAGGCGTCCCTCGTTCGTGGCGGTCACGTACTCCACGACGGAGGGGCGGTCCGGGGCCGTGACGAACTCCCGGTGCGCCTCGGGGCCGGTGGTGGCGCGCAGCTCCCGGCCGCGCGCCCGCACCTCGTCCGGCTCGGTCCACCGCCCCAGCGCCTTGGCCGCCAACGCCCGCTTGCGCTCACCCATGCGGACGATGATGCGCGCACGGGGGCGGTGATCGCTCCGGATTGCTCGATTTCCCCGGAGATCACCGGGGACGAAGCGGTCCACCCGGACGAACCGTCCTAACGGGACAGCACCTCGGCCAGCGCGTCCACGCCGTGGTCCAGCTCCTCGCGGGTGATCACGAGCGGCGGCGCGACGCGCAGGGTGGACTCGCGGGTCTCCTTGCAGAGCACGCCCATCCCGGCCAGCGCCTCGGACACCGCGCGCCCGCCGGGCCCGCCCGCCGACAGCTCGACGCCCGCCCACAGGCCGCGCCCGCGCACCTCGTCCACCCCGTGCCCGACCAGCTCGCCCAGCCGCGCGTGCAGGTGCCCGCCCAGCTCGCGGGAGCGCTCCTGGAACTCGCCGGTGGCCAGCAGCCGCACCACCGCGCGGCCGACGGCGCAGGCCAGCGGGTTGCCGCCGAACGTCGAGCCGTGCTCGCCGGGCCGCAGCACGTCCAGCACCGCGTGCGAGCCGACCACGGCGGACACCGGCACGATGCCGCCGCCGAGCGCCTTGCCGAGGGTGTAGAGGTCGGCGCGCACGCCCTCGTGGTCCAGCGCCAGCACCTCGCCGGTGCGGCCGAGCCCGGACTGGATCTCGTCGGCGACCAGCAGCGCCCCGGCCCCGTCGCACACCGCGCGCACCCCGGCCAGGTAGCCGGCGGGCGGCACGACGACACCGGCCTCGCCCTGCACCGGCTCCAGCAGCACGGCGGCGGTGCGGTCGGTGACGGCGGCCTCCAGCGCGGCCAGGTCGCCGTACGGGACGACCCGGAAGCCGGGGGTGAACGGGCCGTAGTCGGCGCGGGCGCTCTCGTCGGTGGAGAACGACACGATCGTGGTGGTGCGGCCGTGGAAGTTCGAGCCCGCCACGACGATCTCGGCCTGGCCGTCCGGCACGCCCTTGACCCGGTAGGCCCACTTCCTGGCGACCTTCACCGCGGACTCGACCGCCTCGGCGCCGGAGTTCATCAGCAGCGCGACCTCGGTGCCGGTCAGCTCCGCGAGCTCGTGGCAGAACGGGCCGAGCTGGTCGTGGTGGAACGCCCGGCTGGTGAGCGTGACCCGGCCGAGCTGCTCGACGGCGGCGGCGACGAGGGCGGGGTGCCGGTGCCCGAAGTTGAGCGCCGAGTAGCCCGCCAGGAAGTCCAGGTACCGGCGCCCCTCGACGTCGGTCACCCAGGCCCCCTCGCCGTGCGAGAGCACGACGGGCAGCGGGTGGTAGTTGTGCGTGCTCCAGCGCTCGTCGAGGTCGATGAAGTCCGAGGCGGTGCGCGGGGCGGTGTGGTGGGCGGTGGCGGTCATGTCCTCAGGCTAGAGGGCGTGTGGTGGCGTTTTCAGCCGTCAGGTGTTGCGCTTCCGGTGTATTCATTGCGCAATCGGGCGATTTCCCGGCGATCCGTTGCAGAGGGTGTTGGATCAACGGCCGAACGGGTGGCGCACCTAGGATTCGGCGGTGGGGCGGAGGGGTACTGCGCCGTTCGCGGGCGGCGCGACGGCCTGCCCGCGCCGAGACCGAGGAACGGGGTTGCTGATGACGGAGGCCGGTACCGGGAGCGCGGCGGTGTTCCTGGGCACCTACACGACCTGGGAGGGCGGCGGCGAGGGCGTCGGCCTGGCCGCCTACGACCGCGCGAAGGGCGTGCTCACCCACACCGGGGTGGTCGCCGACGTGCCGAACCCGTCCTTCCTCGTCCGCGAGGGCGACCGGCTGTACGCGGTCAACGAGCAGCAGGACGGGGCCGTGACGGCGCTGGCGATCGGCGCGGACGGCGTGCCGGTCGTGCTCAACCGGCAGTCGACCGGGGGCGCCGACCCGTGCCACCTGGTGCTGCACGAGGGGCACCTGCTGGCCGCGAACTACACCTCCGGCAGCGTCTCGGCGCACCCGGTGCTGCCGGACGGCTCGCTCGGCGAGCGGAGCGACCTGGTGCGGCACGAGGGCTCCGGCCCGAACCGGGACCGGCAGGAGGGGCCGCACGCGCACCAGGTCGTCGTGGACCCGACGGGCCGGTTCGTGCTCGCGGTGGACCTGGGCGCGGACGCGGTCTTCACCTACCGCCTGGTCGGCGGGAGGCTGGAGCACGTCGCCACCGCGCGCACGCACGCCGGGGCGGGCCCCCGGCACCTGGCGTTCCACCCCGGCGGGCGGTTCGCCTACATCGTGAACGAGCTGGACTCGACCGTCACCGTGGCGGCCTGCGCGGACGGCGTGCTGACGCCGGGCGCGGTGCTGAGCACGCTGCGCGAGGAGCTGCCCGAGGGCGGCGAGAACCACCCGGCGGAGATCCTGGTGTCCCCGGACGGGCGACACGCGTACGTGTCGAACCGGGGCCACGACAGCATCGCGGTGTTCCGGGTGCTCGACGACGGCGCCAGCCTGGAGCTGAGCGCGCTGGTGCCCGCGTGGGGCGCGCACCCCAGGCACCTGGCGTTCGACCCGACCGGGGCGCTGCTGTTCGCGGCGAACCAGAACTCGAACACGGTGGCGACGTTCGAGCTGGACGAGGCGGGACTCCCCGTGCCCACCGGCACCTGGCCGACGCCCGTTCCGGTGTGCGTCACCTTCTGACGGGTTAACGGGCTGCGGCGGCGGGCGGGCGCGGTGGTAGGTCCGGTGCATGAGACTCCTGGCGGCAGCGCTGATCGCCGCGCTCGCACCACTCGCATCGGTCTCCTCCGCGCTCGCCGCGCCTGAACAGGCCCCGGTGATCGCGGAGGTCGCAGGCGCCCCGATCACCGGGGCCCGCATCCGCCCCGAGCACCTGGCGCTCGGCGACTCGTTCGCGTCCGGCCTCGGCGCGGGTTCCGAGTCCGGGGCCTGCAAGCGCAGCCAGGCCGCGCACCCGGTGCTGTGGGCGGCGCGGCTGAACTCGTCGCTGTCGTTCCAGGCCTGCACGGGCGCGTCGACCGCCGACATCGCGGGCCAGGTCGCGGCGGGCGTGAACTCCGAGACGTCCTCGGTGACCCTGACCGTGGGCGGCAACGACGCCGGGTTCACCGAGGTGATGACCACCTGCACCACCGGCACCGACTCGTCCTGCGCCCGCCGGGTGGCGGCGGCCGAGCAGTTCATCCGCGCCGAGCTGCCCGCCCGGCTGGACGCGGCCTACGCGGCGGTCAGGGCCCGCACCCCCGCGCCCGTCGCGGTGGTCGGCTACCCGAGGCTGTTCGAGGAGGGCTTCTGCCTGCTCGGCCCGTCGACGGCGCGGCGCGCGGCGGTGAACCGGGCGACCGACCTGATCGTCGCGACCACCGCCGCCCGCGCCAGGGCCGCCGGGTTCTCGTTCGTGGACGTGCGCCCGGCCTTCCGGGGCCACGGCGTCTGCGGCGGCTCCCCGTGGGTCAACGGCATCTCCCTGCCGATCACCCGCTCCTACCACCCGAACCGCGCGGGCCAGCAGGCCTACGCGGCGGCGCTGCGCGCCGCGCTGCTCCCGGCGGGCTGACGCCTGCGGCGCCGGGTCGCCCCGACCCGGCGCCGCCACGCCTCAGCGGGCCCGCTTGACCCGCTGCTCGTCCCACACCGGCTCGTCCACCTCCACGACCTCGCCGTCCGACCGGAACAGCAGGAACCGGTCGAACGAGCGGGCGAACCAGCGGTCGTGGGTGACCGCGACGACCGTGCCGGTGAACTCCTCCAGCGCCTGCTGCAGCGCCTCGGCCGAGTTCAGGTCGAGGTTGTCGGTCGGCTCGTCGAGCAGCAGCAGGGTGGACCCGGACAGCTCCAGCAGCAGCACCTGGAACCGCGCCTGCTGCCCGCCGGACAGGTTGTCGAACAGCTGGTCGCCGCGCTCGGACAGCCCGTACCGGCTGAGCACCGACATCGCCGCGCCCCGGTCGAGCCCCTTGCGGTCGCCCTCGCCGTGCCACAGCACGTCCACGAGCGTGCGCCCGAGCCACTCGGGGTGCTGGTGGGTCTGCGCGAACAGCCCCGGCAGGACCCGCGAGCCGAGCCGCAGGGAGCCGGTGTGGGCGACGTCGCCGCCCGCCAGCAGCCGCAGGAAGTGGCTCTTGCCCGACCCGTTGGAGCCGAGCACCGCGACCCGGTCGCCGAAGAACACCTCGGTGTCGAAGGGCTTCATCAGGCCGGTCAGCTCCAGCGCCTCGCAGGTCACCGCGCGCACGGCGGTGCGCCCGCCGCGCAGCCTCGGCGCGACCCGCTCCTGCACCGGCATCTCCGGCGGCGTCCCGGCCTCCTCGAACCTGCGCAGCCTGGTCTGCATGGCCCGGTACTTGGCGGCCATCACCTCGCTGATCGTGGCCTGGACCTGGAGGGTGCGCACCAGCTCCTTGAGCCGGTCGTGCTCGTCCTCCCAGCGCTTCCACTCCTCGGCGAGCCGCTCGATCCGGGCGGCGCGCGCCTCGTGCCAGGTGCCGAAGGAGCCGGTGTGCACCCACGCGCCGTGCGCCTCGACCGTGACCACGTGCGTGGAGGCCTCGGCGAGCAGCTCCCGGTCGTGGCTGACCAGCAGCACCGCCTTGCCGGTCTCCACGAGCCGCTGCTCCAGCCAGCGCTTGCCGGGCACGTCGAGGTAGTTGTCCGGCTCGTCGAGCAGCAGCACCTGCTCGGGCCCGCGCAGCAGCGCCTCCAGCACGACCCGCTTCTGCTCGCCGCCGGAGAGCGTCCTGACCTCGCGGAACCGGGCCCGCTCGAACGGCACGCCGAGCGCGGCGACGGTGACCACGTCCCAGAGCACCTCGGCGTCGTAGCCGCCGGCCTCGCCGTAGGCGACGAGCGCGGAGGCGTAGCGCATCTGGGTCGGCTCGTCGTCGGTCTCCATGAGGGCGAGCTCGACGGCGTCCAGCTCGGCGGCGGCGGCGCGCAGCGGGGCGGGCGAGGCGGAGAGCAGCAGGTCGCGCACGCTGCTCTCGTCGCGCACGGACCCGACGAACTGGGGCATCACCCCCAGCCCGCCCTGCACCCGCACCGAGCCGGCGGCCGGGGTCAGGTCCCCGGAGATGATCTTGAGGAGCGTCGACTTGCCGACGCCGTTGGCGCCGACCACCGCCACCACGGAATTCGCGGCGACCTTGAACGAGACGTCGCGGAACAGCTCCCGCCCGTCCGGGAGCCGGTAGGCGAGACCGTTCGCATCGAGGAAACCCACGGACCCCATGCTCGCTCACCGCGCGAGCGCCGCGCGACGCATTTCCGGCCGGGGCGGGGTTGGTGACCCGATCGTCACCGGGGAGCGGTCGGGGGTGAGGGGCGGGTCCGTCGCGGCGGTCGGCGACCGCGACGGGTCCGCGGGCGGCTGGCGGCTGGCGGCTACTTCCAGGTCGTGTGGCTGAACAGCAGCACGACCAGGCCGAACGAGATCGAGCCGACCCCGTCCCAGAAGGCCCCCAGCGTCATCAGGACGATCCCGAGTGCCAGGAACGCGGCGGTGAGCGCGTAGCCGACCGTGGGCCTGGCGGGCTTGCCGTCGACGAGCGCGGAGGCGAGCGCCGGTTCCTCCCCCGCGAGTCTGGACTCGATCTCCTGCAGCGTCTTGCGTTCCCGCTCGCTCAGCATCGGCGCTCCTCCCGCGGACTCCCAGGCCCCGCACGAGTACCCGGCGGGAGGCGCGCCGACACTCGTCCATCAGCGGGACAGCGCGACCAGCCGGGAGACCGCCCGCAGGTACTTCTTGCGGTAACCGCCGGTGAGCATCTCCTCGGTGAACAGCTCCGACAGGGGCTGCCCGGACACGGCGACCGGGATGTCCCGGTCGTAGAGCCGGTCACCGAGAGCCACCAGGCGCAACGCCACCGACTGGTCGGGGGCGGCGTGCACGCCCTTGAGGTGGACCGCGGTGACGCCGTCGAGCAGCCGCCCGTAGCGGGACGGGTGGACCTTGGCGAGCTTCGCGCACAGCGCGTCGAAGTCGTCCAGGGTCGAGCCGGGCGTGGCCCCGGCCCTGGCGACGAGCTCGGCGTCGCTCATCGGGTCGGGCGCGTCGGGCAGCCCCCGGTGCCGGTAGTCGGGCCCGTCCACCCGGACGACCTCGAAGCGGGCCGCGAGCTTCTGGATCTCGCGCAGGAAGTCGGCGGCGGCGAACCGGCCCTCGCCGAGCTTGTCCGGCAGCGTGTTGGAGGTGGCCGCGACCGCGACACCCGCCTCGGTCAGCTCCTTGATGAGCCTGCCGACCAGCATGGTGTCGCCGGGGTCGTCCAGCTCGAACTCGTCGATCGCGAGCAACCGGTGCCCGCCGAGCCTGCGCACCGTCTCCACGAACCCGAGCGCACCGACCAGGTTGGTGACCTCGACGAACGTGCCGAACGCCTTGGGCCCCGGCACCGCGTGCCACAGCGAGGCCAGCAGGTGCGTCTTGCCCACCCCGAACCCGCCGTCCAGGTACAGCCCCGGCGCGGGCCCGCTGTCCCGCTTGCCGAACAGCGACCCGAGCCACCCCTTGCGCTCGCCGCCCGCGCCGATCCGCCGGGCGAACTCCGCGCAGGCAGCCACGGCCGCGGCCTGGCTGGGCTCGTCCGGGTTGGGCGCGTAGGTGTCGAAGCGGACCGCGTCGAAGTGCGGCGGCGGGACCATCGCCCCGACTAGTTCGTCCGGTGCGACCTGCGGATCGCGTTCGACCAGGCTGGGGGCGGGCATGGCGGGGAGCCTAACGCCGTGCTGGGATGGGTCGGTGCAGAAGCTGTGGCCGGGGAGCGGCGCGGAGAGCAACATCACGGACGCGGAGCTGGAACGGCTCTACGACCACCCGTCCGGGCTCGACCGGCCGTGGGTGCAGGTGAACTTCGTGGCCAGCGCGGACGGGGCGATGACGGTGGACGGCCGCTCCGGCGGCCTGGGCGGCGCGGCGGACCAGAAGGTGTTCGCGCTGGGCCGCGACCTGGCCGACGTGGTCCTGGTGGGCGCGGGCACCGCGGCGGCCGAGGGCTACCGGGGCGTGGTGGCCGGGAAGGCGCGGGCCGAGCGCAGGGCGCGGCTGGGCCTGGCCCCGATCCCGCCGATCGCGGTGGTGAGCGGCCGGTGCTCGCTGGAGCCGGACTCGCCGCTGCTCACGGACACCCTGGTGCCGCCGATCGTGCTGACCACCTCGGAGGCCCCCGCCCGGCGGCGGGCGGAGCTGACCGAGGCCGGGGCGGACGTGGTGGTGGCGGGCGAGTCGTCGGTCCACCCCGCGCTGGCCCTGCGCGCCCTGGACGAGCGCGGCCTGCGCCGGGTGGACTGCGAGGGCGGGCCCGCCCTGTTCGCGTCCCTGATCGCGGCCGACCTGGTGGACGTGCTGTGCCTGACCGTGGCCCCGCTGCTGGTGGCGGGCGGCGCGGGCCGGATCGGCGCGGGCGTGCCGTCGGCGGTGCCGCGCGGTATGGAGCTGTCCTCGGCGCTGCACGACGAGGGCTACCTGATGCTCCGCTACACGCGGTCCCGGTAGCGCCCGCGCCGTCCGGCGCGGCGCCGACCCCGGCCTCCCGGCGCCGCTGCGCGCCGGGCCGCGCGGGGGCAGGATGGCCGGGTGCCGCTCCCGCTGACCCCGCCCGTGCAGCCGATGCTGGCCACGAGCGCGGACGCCATCCCCACCACCTCGGACCTGCTCTTCGAGCCCAAGTGGGACGGCTACCGCTGCCTGGTGTTCCGCGACGGGGCCGACGTGGTGCTCCAGTCCCGCGGCGGCAAGCCGCTGAACCGGTACTTCCCCGAGGTCGAGGCCGCCCTGCGCGACTCCGCGCTCCCGGACCGCGTGGTCCTGGACGGCGAGCTGGTCGTCTCCCTGGACGGGCGGCTCGACTTCGACGCCCTCACCGAGCGGATCCACCCGGCGGCGAGCCGGGTCGCGCTGCTGTCCGAGCGGACCCCGGCGGGGTTCGTCGCGTTCGACCTGCTCGCGCTCGGTGACGAGGTGCTGCTCGACCGGCCCACGTCCGACCGCCGGGCGGCCCTCGAGGAGGTCATCACGCCGTCCGGCTCGCTGCACCTGACCCCGTGCACCGGGGACGTCGGGCTCGCGCGGCGCTGGTTCGGCCTGTTCGAGGGCGCGGGCCTGGACGGGGTGGTCGGCAAGCCGGTGGCAGGCGCCTACCTGCCGGGCAAGCGGGCCATGGTGAAGGTCAAGCACGCCAGGACCGCCGAGTGCGTGGTCGCCGGGCTGCGCTGGCACAAGGACACCGAACCCGGCACGGCGGTCGGCTCCCTGCTGCTCGGCCTGCACGACGACGCCGGGGTGCTGCACCACGTGGGCGTGGTCGGCTCGTTCAAGGCGGCCGAGCGCCGGGCGCTGGCCGAGGAGCTGTCCCCGCTGATCACCGGGGGCGAGCACCCCTGGGTGGGGCAGTCGGACGGGCGCCGCTCGCCGGGGGAGGAGAACCGCTGGCGCAAGCAGTCCGACTGGACCCCGCTGACCCCCGAGCGCGTCCTGGAGGTCTCCTACAGCCAGACCGAGGGCGCCGCCCCCGCCCGCCTGCGCCACAACGGGCGGTTCCGCCGCTGGCGCCCCGACCGGGACGCCGCCTCCTGCCGCTACGACCAGCTCGACCAGCCCGCCCGGTACGACCTGGCCGCCGTGCTGCGCGGCGAGGTCAGGCAGGCCCGCTAGCTCACCGCCGGGCGCTGCGGGTCGCCCCGATCGAGGCCGCCACCACGCAGGCCACCGCGCCCCACTGCACCCGGTCCAGCCGCTCCCCCAGCAGCGCCAGCCCGGCCAGCGCCGCCGCGGCCGGTCCCAGGCTCATCAGCACCCCGAAGGTCCGCGACGGGATCCGCCGCAGCGCCTCCAGCTCCAGCGAGTACGGCACCACCGAGGACAGCAGCGCCACCCCCAGCCCGATCAGCAGCACCGTCGGCTCCACCAGCTCCGCGCCTGCCTCGCCGATCCCGAACGGCAGGACCACCAGCGCCCCGACGACCATCGCCAGCGCCAGCCCTCGGCCCCCGCTGGTGCGCCCGCCCACGGCGGCCGACAGCAGGATGTACGCGGCCCAGCACGCCGCCGCCCCCAGCGCGAACGCCACCCCGGCGACCGACAGCCCGCCGTCCGCCCTGGCCAGCAGCAGCACCCCGCCCCCGGCGAGCACCGCCCACAGCCCGTCCACCCAGCGCCGGGACCCGAGCACCGCCACCGCCAGCGGACCGAGGAACTCGATGGTGACCGCCGCGCCCAGCGGGATGCGCTCGATCGCCTGGTAGATGAGCAGGTTCATCGCCCCGAGGACCACGCCGAACCCGCCGACCACCGCCCACGTCCGCGCGGGCATCCGCAGCGACGGCCGCCACACCACCACCAGCACCAGCGCGGCCAGCACGAGCCGCAGCGCGACCGCCCCGGACGCCCCGACCTGCGCGAACAGGTGCTTGGCGACCGCCGCGCCCACCTGGACGCTGATCACCCCCAGCAGGAGCAGCGCGGTGGGCGGGACGGCCGACACCCCCCTGGCCACCGCGGCGGAGGCGGCGGCCAGCGGCGGGCGGGGTGCGGGGGTGCTGTCGGCGTGCGCGGTGACCACGGCCCCATCGTCCCCCGTGGCACTCACCGAAGTCTCACCTGGACTGTGTGACTCTTTGCGATGTCCGTCGTCTGAGAGGTGGGAACGACTGTGCCGCGTCGGCGTCACGCCGCCCTGTTCCTGGTGGCACTGAGCGCGCTGGCGGCGTGCAGCGCGGGCCCGTCGACGCGGCCGGTGATCGCCGTGCGTGGCGGCGGGGACGGGCAGGCGCCACCCACCACGACGTCCGGGACGCGGGAGCTGCCGGGCCTCGAGGACTTCGGCGGCCGGATCGACTGGTCCGACTGCACCGCCGTGACCAAGACCCGGATGAGCGACGGGGCGCCCACCGGCGGGCTGACCTACGACTGCGCGCGGATGAGCGCCCGGCTGGACGCGCCCAGCCGCCCCGGTCGCGGGTCGTTGCAGGTGGAGCTGCTGAAGGTGGGGTCGGGCAAGAGCGCGCTGGTCGTGCTCGGCGACCCGGACGGCGATCCCGGCACGGTGCTGGCGGCCCGGATGGCCGCCGCGCTGCCCGCCGAGCTGCTGCGGACGTTCACGCTGATCGGGGTGGACCGCCGGGGCACCGGCAGCTCGGACGGCGTGCAGTGCGTTCCGGGGCCCGCGCGGCTGGGGATCGTCGAGTCGGACCCGGCGGCGGCCTCGCAGGAGCGGCTGCTGGAGCACGTCGGGCGGGCCAGCCAGGAGTGCGTGCTGGACATGGAGAACCAGCTGACCGCGCTGGACAGCTGGCGCACGGCCGCCGACCTGGAGCAGCTGCGCGGCGAGCTGGGGCTGGGCCACCTGAACGCGATCGGGGTCGGCGACGGCTCGAAGGTGCTGACCACCTACGCGGCGCGGTACCCGTCGGCGGTGGGGCGGTTCGTGCTGGACGGGGCCCCCGACCCGACGTTGGACGTGATGGGTGTGGCCGAGGCGAGGGCGGTGGCGGCGCAGGAGGCGTTCGCGGCGTTCGCGGCGGACTGCGCGGTGCGCCGGTGCGCGCTCGGGTCGGACGCGGAGGAGCGGTTCACGGCGCTGCTGGAGGAGCTGCGGGCCACGCCGCTGCGGGACCCGGCCGGGCTCGACGTGACGGCGGGCACCGCGACCAGGGCGGTGCTGGTCGGGCTGGCCGAGCGGGGGCGCTGGGCGGAGCTGGCCGACGCGCTGGTGGCCGCCGAGCGCGGGGACGGGGCGCCGCTGGCGCGGTTCGTCGCCCCGCTGGTGGGCGGCACCGAGGCGGACCCGCCCCGGCTGGACGCGGGCATCGTGACGACCTGCAACGACACCTCCTCGCGGGTGCCGCCCGAGCGGGTGGCGGCGCTGGCGGAGGACTGGGGGTCGAAGCACCCGCTGTTCGGGGCGTGGCACGCGCGGCAGCTGCTGGTGTGCGGGCCGTTCCCGGTGCCGCAGCTGGACAAGGCGCCGAAGCTGGAGCAGACGCCGCCGGTGCTCGTGGTGAGCACGAACGCCGACCCGGTGACGCCGAGGGCGGGGACCGAGCGGGTGGCCCAGTCGCTGCCCGGCGGGGTGCTGGTCGGCTGGCAGGGCGGTGGGCACGGGGCGCTGGTGAACTCGGCCTGCGCGGCGGGGTTCGCGAAGGACTTCCTGGTCGACGGGAAGGTGCCGTCGGACAACACCGTGTGCCCGCCGTGACCGGCGCCCGGTGACGGTTGGTGACCACTCGGGGGTGCGGACGGGGGCTTCAGGAGCCCCGGACGTGCCCCCGTCGGCGTGCTCGGGCCGGTTTCCGGGGTGGGCGCCCGGCGCGCTCCCCGAACCGTTCCGCGTCGGCGCGGGGGTTCCGGGGGGGCGCGCGGTGAACGCCCCGCGGGGGTGGGCGCGGACGCGGACCGGCCCCGGCCGCACGCGTGGCGCGACCGGGGCCGGAACCCGTTCGTCCTCGTCAGCAGCTGGAGCAGCAGCCGCACCCAGGGCCGGTGCAGCCGCCGCAGCAGCCGCAACCCCCGGCCGCGGGCCGCTCCGCCGCCGTGCTCTCTACCGCCATGATTGACCTCCCCGTGTCGAGCGGTCCTACCCGCTCCCGAAGGTATTTCGCCCTCACCGTGCGCCCTGTCGCTGCGCAGCGGAAGTACCCTCACCCGATCGCGGAGTGCAGATCACCACTGAGTAGCACTGCGTGGTCACCGGGCCGAGCGTTCCGGCGACACCGGGGTCACTCGGACAGCTCGTCCAGCGCCCGCTGCGCCGCCTCCAGCTCGGACCGCAGCTGCTCGACGCGGGCGAGGTGCTTCTCCCGCGCCGCCGCGAGCACGCCCTCGACCGCCTCGTGCACCTCGGGCAGCAGCGACCGGGCCGCCTGGGCGACCAGCGCGGCGGAGATGGGCGCCGCGCGCAGGGTGCGCTTGCTGCCGCTCTGCACGTCCACGGTCCACTCGCCGTCGGCGGTGGAGTTGAGCGTGACCGTCACCTCGACGCCCCTGGCGGGCTTCTTCGGCGCGGGCTTCGCGGCGGGCTTGGGCTTCGGGGGCGGTTCGGGCGTGTAGATGTGCTCGACCGGGGTCGGCTCCACCGACGCCGCCGCCGGGGTGGCGGCGGGTGGCGGTGGGGGCGGGGCGGGCTCCTTCTTGCGGGGGGCGGGCTTCTCCAGGGTGAGCTCGGCCGGGGAGAAGGACAGCTCGTCCTTGGCCCCGGTCGGGCGGACCTGGATGAAATCGCCCTCCGGCGGGTCGGTGAGCGCCAGCACCTTGGCCGACTTGCCCGCCTCCATCCCCACCGCCGAGGCGGTGAACCACACCGGGGGCTGCCGACCCGCGTCGAGTTCAGCCCGCAGGTGGTCGAGGTCCTCGGGGGACAGACTCTGCTTGGCCTTGGCCATCGGCACCTCCACTGATCAACTTCTTCGGGGTGCAGCTTGCCCTACGGCACCGACATTCCCGGCGGGTGGCTGCCCCTCGCGCACGCGGGGACACCACTGTGCGACCGGGTGACTGCGGAGCGCAAGGAGGCGGTTGGCTTTGCGGCGCAAGGGAAATCGCGCCGGGCGGCGGCAGTGGCGCCGCGGGCGGCGGTCGAGTCCACAGTGGATGATCACCCGCGCGCGGCGGTCCGGCCCCCGCTCAGCCCTCGCCCGCGCCCCCGCACGCGCCGTCGTCCCCGCGCTCGCCCCCGACCTCGTCCTCGTCGTCGACGCGGAGCCGGTACTCGCACCCGTACTCGACGGCGTAGTGCAGGTCGTAGTGGTGCACGATCTTGGGCCCGCCGTGCAGGTGCACGTGCTTGACGGTCGGCCGGGGCTCGGGCCGGGGCCGCGCGACCGAGTCGACCCGCCCGTCGAGCGGCCCGCCGACGTACCGGACGACGTAGGAGTCCACCACCCTGCCCACCTCCTCGGGACCGACCGACAACCGGGTCCATGGTACGAGAGGAGCAGCGCCCGATCGACCGCCCGAACCGGACTTCCGCCGGTCGGCGCAACTCGTGCGCGGCCGTGAGCAGGGAGAACGCGGGGAGGGTCGGCGTGCCGCGCGACGCTCACCGGCTCGACGCCTCGGGCGCGCGGGGCGGGCGGGGCGGGCGGCGGGTGGTCGCGCTGGTCGGCCCCGGCGGGTCTCAGCCCGTCACTCGCCGATCTTCTTGGCGGACAGCGTGATCGCGGTCGAGCAGTCCACCACCTGTCCCGCCGGGACGCTCTGCGCGGTGGTCACCCAGTTCCGGTCGTGCAGCAGGAGCCGCCCCTGCCCGGTGGCGTCCTCCTCGCGCAGCAGGTACAGCCCGGCCGCCTGCACGGTGTCCTGCGCGCTCTGGTGGACCATTCCCACCACGTCCGGCACCACGCAGGTCTCGACGGGGGACGGCTCGGGGAGCGGGGCGGGTTCCGCCGCGCTGACCGCCGCCGCGCCGACCGAGGTGGTGGGCGCGCCTGCCGAGGTCGTCGGCGCGCCCACCGGGGTGAGCCGCGCCGGGGCCGCGGTGGACGGCTCGGCGACCCCGCCCTCCGCCCCGGTGTCCCCGCCGCGCCCGTTCGCCACCAGGCCCAGCACGATCAGCGCCCCGACCACGCCCGCGACCCACAGCGCGGCGCGCGGCGGCTTCGACCCGTTCGACGGGAACTGCTGGACCACGGCGACCTCCAGGTGAGCGGAACACCCGGAGGTCGCGGACGACCGGACGGCCGTTACCGGCGCGACCTCGAACCCCGGCGTTCCCGCAGCTCGACACCGCAGGCTCCACCCGATCCAGCGACCCCGCCCGCACGCGACGGGGACCGCTCCGCCACTCGCCGACCGGCGATCGCCCGTGTCCGGCGGCGCCCTCCTCGCACAGCGCGGAGAACCCTGCCGCGCGGACCGGCGCCCGACCCGAGTACGGCGCAGGGGTTCTCCGGGGCCGCTGCGGCTGCGGTCCGCCCCGCGCGGCGGTCGACTCGGGGCCGGGTCAGCCCTGCTCCGCCTTCCGCGCCTTCGACGGCTGCACCCGAGGCGGCTCCCCCGGCATCTTCGGGTAGTCCGGCGGGTACGGCATCTCCCCCCTGGGGTCGTCCGCGTACCACCCCAGCAGCTCCTCGATCCCGAACGCCTCCCCGTCCAGCCCGGCGTGCGGGTCGCCCACGTCCCGCAGGTAGTCCGGCACCGTGCGCACGTCGAACGCCACCGGGTCCACCTCGCCCAGCGACTCCCACGTCACCGGCGTCGACACGGTCGCGCCCGGCGTTCCCCGCACCGACCACGCGGACGCGATCGTCCGGTCCCGCGCCGCCTGGTTGAAGTCCAGGAACACCTTCCGGCCGCGCTCCTCCTTCCACCACGACGTCGTCGCCAGGTCCGGGGCCCTCCGCTCGACCTCGCGGCCCAGCGCGATCACCGCGTGCCGCACGTCCACGAAGTCCCACTCCGGCCTGATCCGCACCGCCACGTGCACCCCGCGCCCACCGGAGGTCTTCGGGTACCCGGTCATCCCCAGCTCCCCCAGCACCTCCCGCAGCACCCCCGCCGCCTCCACCGCCTCGCGGAACCCGGTGCCCGGCTGCGGGTCCAGGTCCACGCGCAGCTCGTCCGGGTGGTCGGTGTCGTCCGCTCGCACGGGCCACGGGTGGAAGTCGAGCGTGCCCAGGTTCGCCGCCCACGCCAGCACCGCCGCCTCGGTCGGCCTGACCTGCTCGGCGGGCCTGCCGGACGGGAAGCGCACGCCGACCACCCGCACCCACTCGGGCGCGCCCTTCGGCACCCGCTTCTGGTAGAACGCCTCCCCCGCCACCCCGTCGACGAACCGCTTCAACGTCGTCGGCCGGTCGCGCAGCACCGCGAGCAGCGGCTCCGCGACGGCCAGGTAGTACTCGACCACCTGCCGCTTCGTGATGCCCCGCTCGGGGAAGTAGACCTTGTCCGGGTTGGACACCCGCACCACGCGCTCGCCGACGGTGAGTTCCAGAGCCTGGGCCACGGCCGGAGCGTAGCGGCGGGGACCGACAGCGGCGCGGCGGAAGATCCGGGCCGAGGGTGGGGAAGGGCGAGATCAACGGGCCGGAGGTCGAAGCCGAAGCCGGGACCTTGCCGGGCGGGCGCCCCCGTCCTACGTTGGACGGCCGGGGAGCCCACCGACGGGAAGGCCGCGACCGTGGACCTGAGCCTGTCCGCCGAGCACCGGCAGCTCCGCGAGGTCGCCAGGGAGTTCACCGCCGACCGGATCACCCCGCACGCCGCCCGCTGGGACCGCGCCGAGTCCATCGACCGCGACCTGGTCCCCGCGCTGGGCGAGATCGGGTTCCTGGGCATCGGCGTCCCCGAGGAGCACGGCGGCAGCGGCGGCGACCACCTCGCGTACTGCCTGGTCCTGGAGGAGCTGGCGGCCAGGGACTCGGCGGTGCGCGGCATCGTGTCGGTGTCGCTGGGCCTGGTCGCGAAGACCATCGCGCGGGCGGGCTCGGACGCGCAGCGCGAGCGCTGGCTGCCGGGGCTGTGCTCCGGCGCGCTGCTGGGCTGCTTCGCGCTCACCGAACCGGACACCGGCTCGGACGCGGGCTCGCTCGCCGCGTCGGCCACGCGCGTCGCGGGCGGCTGGCGGCTGAGCGGCCGGAAGGTCTTCATCACCAACGGCACCTGGGCGGACGTCGCGCTGGTCTTCGCCCGCACCGGCGGTCCCGGCCCGCGCGGCGTCACCGCGTTCCTGGTCCCCACCGGCTCCCCCGGCTTCACCGCGCGCGAGATCCGCGGCAAGCTCGGGATGCGCGGCCAGGCCACCGCCGAGCTGCTGCTCGACGACGTCCCCGTGCCGGGCGACGCGGTGCTCGGCGAGGAGGGCGGCGGCTTCGCGCTGGCGATGGCCGCCCTGGACCGGGGCCGCATGTCGGTGGCCGCCGGGTGCGTGGGCGCGGCGCGGGGCTCGCTGGAGGCCGCGCTGCGGTACGCGCGGGAGCGCGAGCAGTTCGGCAGGCCCATCGCCGGGTTCCAGCTGGTGCAGGAGCTGCTGGCGGACATGGCCGTGGAGACCGACGCAGCCCGGCTGCTGACCTGGCGCTGCGCGGACCTGGCCGACCGGGGCGAGCCGTTCCGCACCGAGGCGTCCATGGCGAAGCTGTACGCGAGCGAGGCGTCGGTGCGGGTGGCCGACCGGGCGGTGCAGGTGCTGGGCGGGTACGGCTACCTCGACGACCACCCGGTGGCCAAGCACCTGCGGGACACCAGGGTCACCACGCTGTACGAGGGCACCAGCCAGATCCAGAGGCTGCTGATCGGCAGGGCGCTGACCGGGGTCAGCGCGTTCACCTGAGGGCGAAGGCCCGCTTGGGAGGCAAACGGATGGACTTCGCGCTCGACGAGGAGCAGACGCAGGTCCGGGACTGGGTGCGGGAGTTCGTGCGCCGGGAGATCACACCGCTGGAGCCGGAGGTGCTGCGGCGCGAGCGGGCCGGGCAGCCGGGGCTCACCGGCGACGAGCTGGCCGAGCTCCAGGCCAAGGCCCGCGCGTCGGGGTTCTTCGGCGTGCTCACGCCGCAGGAGTACGGCGGGATGGGGCTGGGCGCGGTGATGGCGGCGCTGCTGGAGACCGAGCTGGGGCGCTCGTTCGTGCCGTTCCGGTTCGGCGGGTACGCCGACAACATCCTGTTCCACGGCAACGAGGAGCAGAAGGAGCGCTACCTGCTGCCGACCATCTCCGGCGAGCGGGTGTCGTGCTTCGCGATCACCGAGCCGGGCGCGGGGTCGGACGCGAAGGCGATCCGGACGTCCGCGCGCCGCGACGGCGACGACTGGGTGATCAGCGGCGAGAAGACGTTCATCACCGGCGGGCACGAGGCGGACTTCACCATGGTGTTCGCGGTGACCGACCGGGAGAGGGGCGCCGACGGCGGCGTCACCTGCTTCCTGGTGGACCGGGACATGGGGTGGCGCTCGGAGCCGATCTCCACGATGGGCCAGTGGGGTCCGGCGGCGCTGGTGTTCGACGAGGTGCGGGTGCCGTCGGAGAACGTGCTGGGCGAGGTCGGCGGCGGGTTCCGGCTGGCCATGCAGTGGATCGGGCAGGGGCGGTACCTGCTGCCCGCGCGGGCGCTCGGGTCCTGCGAGCGGCTGGTGGAGATGGCGGTCGAGCAGGCCAGGAACCGGGTCACGTTCGGCAAGCCCATCGCCGAGTACCAGGCGATCCAGTGGATGATCGCCGACTCCGCGGTGGAGGTGGAGGCGCTGCGGTGGCTGGTGCTGCACGCGGCGTGGCTGGTCGACCAGGGCGTGGACTCGCGGCACGCGCAGTCGATCGCGAAGCTGTACGGCGGGGTGAAGGCGAACGAGATCGTGGACCGGGTGCTCCAGATCCACGGCGGCATGGGGTACACGCGGGAGCTGCCGGTGGAGCGGTGGTACCGGGAGCTGCGGCTGCTGCGGATCTACGAGGGCACGGACGAGATCCAGCGGCGCACGATCGCGCGGAACCTGCTGAAGGGGCACGCGAAGGTCACCGGCTCGCTGGGGTGACGGCAGTTCGCTGGGTGACGGCGGCCCGCTGGGTGACGCAGGCGGGCGGGTGACCCGGCGGGTGGATGAGCGGCGGGCGGGCCGGGGGCGGTTCGCCCGCGCTCCCGCCCGGTGACCCGGCTCCGGGTCCCGCCCCCTGGGCTCAGCTCCGGGGGCTCAGCTCCGGGGCTCGGCCCCGACCTCGGCGACCAGCTGCACCCGCACCCGCTCCAGGTGCGCCCGCATGACCTCGGCGGCCCGCGCGCCGTCACCGGCCTCGACCGCGTCGACCAGCGCCTCGTGGTCGTCCAGCGACGCGGTCTGGTGCGGCGGGTCGTCGCGCAGCGCGCTGCGCAGCAGCACCACCCGCTGCTGGACCAGCCGCACCTGCTCGGCGATCCGGGGGCTGGCGGCGGCGTCCAGCAGGGCGTTGTGGAAGGCCAGGTCCAGCCGGTGCGGGAACCGCTCGCCCGCCCGGTGGCTGCGCCGGGACTCGGCGCACACGGCGCGCATCGCGGTCACGTCCGCCTCGGAGCGCCGGGCCGCGGCGAGACCGGCGGCGGCGCACTCCAGCGCCGTGCGCAGCTCGAACAGCAGGGTGACCTCGGTGGCGTCGGCCACGGGCACGTACGCGCCCCGGTTCGGGACGAGCACCAGCAGCCCCTCGGACGCCAGCTGCCGGATCGCCTCGCGCACCGGCCCCCGGCTGATGCCCAGCCTCGCCGCCAGCTCGACCTCGTTGACCCGCTGACCCGCGGACACCTCACCCGACAGGACGATCTCGCGCAGGGCGTCCACGGTCTGCCCGGTGAGCCCCAGCGGGATCGGCGGTGTCACGGAAGTCTCTCTAGCACATCGCCCTCCCGTGCTGTTAACTGCCAACAGTTGACAGCTTGGGCCGGACGGCCCGGCGAGGAGGGCGGGACATGGCGCACGAGCTGGTCGCCGAGGTGTGGCGCGGCGATTTCCTGGAGTCGGTGCACCACGGCTCGGTCGTCGCCCTGGACCCGTCCGGGACGGCGGTGCTCTCGGTCGGCTCGCCCGACGAGGTCTGCTACCCCCGGTCCTCGAACAAGCCGGTGCAGGCGCTCGCGATGCTGCGCAACGGCCTCGACCTGGACCGCGAGCTGCTCGCGCTGGCCTGCGCCAGCCACTCCGGCGAGGACTTCCACGTCGACGGCGTGCGGCGGATCCTGGCGGGCGCCGGCCTCGGGTTCGACGACCTGCGCTGCACGCCCGGCCTGCCGATCGGCGAGCGCGCCCTGGTCGCGCACCACGCGCTGGGCCGGGGCGCCGAGCCGAGGTACATGAACTGCTCGGGCAAGCACGCGGCGATGCTGGCGACCTGCGCGGCCAACGGCTGGTCCACCGCCGACTACCTCGACCCGGCCCACCCGCTGCAGACCGCGATCGCCACGACCCTCGCGGAGCTGGCGGGCGAGCCGGTGGGCGCGATCGGCGTCGACGGGTGCGGCGCGCCGCTGCTCGGGATCAGCCTCACCGGGCTGGCCAGGGCGTTCGGCGCGATCGCCAGCGCCGAGCCGGGCACGCCGGAGCACCGGGTCGCGACCGCCATGGGCGGCCACCCGGAGTGGGTCGGCGGCACCGGGCGGGACGTGACGGCGCTGATGCGCGCGCTCCCCGGCTCGGTCGCCAAGGACGGCGCGGAGGGCGTGTACGCGATCGGGCTGCCGGACGGCTCGGCGGCGGCCTGCAAGATCGCCGACGGGTCCAGCCGGGCCAGGACGGTCGTGCTGGCGGCGGCGCTGCGCGCGCTGGGCGTGGAGGTGCCGCGGGAGCTGGCCTCCGTTCCCGTGCTCGGGCACGGCGAGCCGGTGGGCGCGATCCGCCCGGCCTTCGCCCCCGTCCCGGCCTGAGGACCGCGGCGTCCGCGCGCTCCCGCCGGGGGTGAGCGCGCGGACGCCCGCCGGGCCACCGGGAGCCACTGCCCGGTGAAATCACCACCCGCCGGGGCGCGGTCGCGGAGCAGCGGCGCACACCCGTCGGGAGCAGCGCCGACGACGCCGTCCGGAGCCGGGGACACGCCCGCCGACCAGCGGAGACAGCCCCGCCGTCACCCGTCCGGACGGCGGTGGCCCTGCGCGTTCCGCCGCCCCCGAACCGCTCCTCCGGCTCACTGGCGCGCGATCGCCCCGGCACTACTCTGTGCGCATGGCCAGCGCGCACGCCGCCGACTCACCCGACGACCTGCCGTCGACCAGCGTCGACGACGAGCTGATCGGCCTCGACCCGGACGACCCCGAGACCAGGGCGTTCGCCGCGCACCTCGACCGGATGCGCAGGGAGCACCCCACCTACACCGTCGAGGGCTCGCTCGCGGGCGTGTCCGACTTCGCCGACTCGGCCAACCGCGCGGGCGGCCTGCGCAGGCAGGGGGCGGTGCTGATCGTGGTGCTGATCCTGCTCGGCGCGGGCGCGGGCGTCTGGTACAGCCTCGGCGACATCATCGCGACCCTGTTCGACTAGCGGGCGCGCGGGGAGCGGCTCCGACCGGCGGCAGGCGCGACCGGCGGTCCCCCGCGCCGGGCTCGACTAAAATCACCGTCATGGAACCTGTCACCGGCACCACCCCGAAGGTGGTCCACTCCGAGCTGGAGTGGCGGGAGATCCTGACCCCGAAGGAGTACGCGGTGCTGCGCGAGGCGGGCACCGAACCCGCGTGGGTCGGGGAGTACACCGACACCAAGACCGAGGGCGTGTACGACTGCCGGGCGTGCGGCGCGGAGCTGTTCCGCAGCGACACCAAGTTCGACTCGCACTGCGGCTGGCCCTCGTTCTTCTCCCCGCTCGCGGCGGACCGCGTCATCCTGCGCGAGGACCGGGCGCTCGGCATGGTCCGCACGGAGGTGCTCTGCTCCGCCTGCCACAGCCACCTGGGCCACGTGTTCGAGGGCGAGGGGTACGCGACGCCCACCGATCAGCGCTACTGCATCAACTCGATCAGTTTGCGTCTGGTCGAGAAGCCCTCGGTCTAGCAGACTGGAGCGCGCTACTCACCCGTGACGTCGAGAGCGTTGGAGGGGTCATGCGCGTGTTCAAGGGGACTGACGGCGAGGGTTCGAGCGGCGTCGACGGGGGTTCTTCCTCCTGACGCGCCACGGCGCCGCACCGGGCGGGCCTCGGACCTCAAGGCTTGCCCAACTCACTTGTGACCGGTGTGGCGCAGCGCACACGATTGCCTCGGAACACCGCTGACCGGCTGACGGTCGGAGGTTCACGAGGGGGTGGTTCGTGATGCGTCCGTGGGGGCTTTCGGGCCCGGAGTTCTTGGAGCTGTACTGGATCGCGCTGGGCGTCGCGCTGGCGCTGGCGGTCCTGACGAGGTGGTGGCTGCGGGGGACGCGGGGAGCGGACCCCGCAGCCGCGCTCACGCTGCCCGAGCTGGCGCACCTGGTCGGCGGCCCGCTGCGGGCGGCCGAGGTGGCCACGGCGGCGCTGCTCGACGCGGGCGCGCTGCGACCGGGCCGGAACCGGACGGTGAGCCGGGTCAAGGGCGCCAAGCCGGGCAACCCGGTGGAGGCCGCCGTGCTCACCGACGCGGCCCGCTACGAGCGCCGCACCCTTCCGCTGCTGCTCACGTCCGTCGCGGACGGGGGCGCGGTGCGGGAGGTGGAGCGGCGGCTGGTCCTGGCCGGGCTGCTGATCTCGCCCGAGCGGGCGAGGAGGTGGTTGCGGATCGGCGTGCTGCCGATGCTGCTGGTCGCGCTCGTGGGGGTCGTGCGCTGGGTCAACGGGGTGCGGATCGGCGCCCCGGTCGGCTGGTTGACCCTCCAACTGCTGCTCACCGCCGTGCTGGTGCTCGTGCTGGGCACCAGGTTCCTGCCCGGGAGGACCGCGCGGGGCGTCGCGCTCGTCGCGGACGCGCGCACCAGGGGCCTGGTCGGCGGCTGGGGCGCGTTCGGGCCGACGTCGCCCGCCGTGGAGGCGGTGCTGTTCCAGGGGTTCTCGGCGCACCCGGACGCGGAGGTGCGCAGCGCGGTCCGGCCGACGGCGCGCTCGCGCAGCGGGGCGTCCGCCGGTGGTGGCGGGGGCGGGGTGGCCTACTACGGCGCGGTCGGCGGGTTCGACGGCGGCGGAGGCGGGTCGTCCGGGGACGGCGGCGGGGGCGGGGGCGGCTGCGGCGGTGGGGGTGGCGGCGGCTGCGGTGGCGGCGGCGGGGGCTGCTGACCCCCGGTGAGCGGTGGGCGGTGGTCCTCGTCGACCACCGCCACCGGCTGCGCGCTACTCGGTGGGCAGGGTGGGGGTGATGGCGTTGGCCAGGGCGGTCGCCGCGTCGCAGGCCTGGTCGAGCGAGGCGTGGTAGACACCCACGAAGTCGACCCTGGCGGTCTCGCTGACCTCCACCCGCACGGCGCAGGACGTCGCTCCTGCGGGCTTGCGGTCGAGGAGGGCGGCCCGACCCGCGATCGTGATGTTGCTGACCTCGCTGTCGGGACCGGGCACGGCCTTGCTGAGCCCGAGGGTCGGGAACACGCTCATCCGCACGGTGATCCTGTTGTCATCACCGAGGTCGTACTTGCCCACGCAGCTCTCGGGCTCCCGCTTCTTGATCTCGACCAGCGGGAACTGGCCCGCGACCCGCTCGAAGTCGGCGCACAGCTCCAGGTCAGCCAGCCCGGAACCCGCGGGGGCCGAACCTGCCGTGCTGCCGGGTGCGGCCGGGTTCGAAGTCGCCGGGGTGGCCGTCCCCGGCTCGACGGTGGAGCACGCGGACAGGGCGGACGCGAGGAGCGCGAGGGCGACAAGCCGGACGTTCTGCACGGTCTTCTTCCGTCTCACTGGGAGTTGAACTTCTCGACACGCGCGTCATCGACCGCGCTGTAGTTCTCCTTGGCCTTCTGCATTGCCTGGAGAGCTTCGCCCAAGGCGATCTTGAGTTGATCGATGGCGGGGATCAGCCCGATCGTGCCAGGCCCGCCCAAGGCGTTCTCGAGGTTGTACTCGCTCATCCTCACAGCGTCCGGACTGGTCCCCAACTTCGTCTTCTGCTGAAGCAGTTCCGTCTGCTCCTGGATGCCGTTCAGGTCGTCCAGCGCTGTCTTGATCGCGTGGATGTAGGCGTCGGCCCCGCTCTTGCTGATCGCGAACCCACCCGATTCGGCGGTCTGCTTGAGCGCGCTCATCCCCGCTGTCATGGACTGCAACGCCGCCATGTTCAACCCCTGCGGTATCACCATCCACCCCCCGTGCTCAGTTATTCCAACATTTCCCGCAGGCTACCGGAGCACTTCCCGCAACACCCCCAGGTCAGCGCACCTTCCGACCTAGTCTGGTCGCATGACCGACGCGGTGTTCGCCCTGGTGCTCGGCGTCCTGCTCCTCGGCGCGGTGGTGGTCGGGGCGCGGCTCAAGCGGGTCGCCGGGACGGCGCCGCGCCGGGCGCTGACCTTCGAGGAGGTCGGGTACCTGGCCGGGGGGCCGGTGCGGGCGGCCGAGGTGGCGCTGGCCTCGCTGGTGGCGCAGAACCGGGCGCGGGTGTCCGGTGGGCGCGTGGTGGCGGTGGGCACGCCCGAGGAGCGGGAGGAGCCGACCGCGCTGGCGGCGGAGCTGCTGGGCGCGCTCGGCGACCGGCCGCGCGGGCTGGACGGGCTGCTGCTGGGCGCGGCGTCCTCCGCCCCGGCGCGGGCCGTCGGGCGGGGGCTGGTGCGGGGCGGGCTGCTCGTGCCGCCGCGCGCCCGGTTGCGGCGGGCGGCGCTGAGCGTGGCCCCGCTGGTCGTCCCGGCGGCGCTCTCGGTCGTGCGGCTGGGCGCGGTCGGGGTGGTCGGGCTGGCGCTGACCGGCGTCGCGGCCGTGGTGCTGCTGCTGGGCGCTCCCCCGGTGCTCACCCTCGCCGGGTCGCGCGCGCTGGCCGACGCCACCGCCGGGCTCGCCCCGGTCGACGCGGCCGAGCTGGCGGCCCGGTTCGGGCTGGCCTCGGCGGTGCGCGGGTCCGTCCGGGAGGCGCCGCGCGAACCGCCGGTGGCGCGGGCGGAAACAGCCGTGTTCGACGGCGAGCGGGCGGAACCGATCGGGGAGCCCGAGACGTCCCAGGTCCGGCTGCCCGGGCGCAGGCGCCCCGTCGAGGTGGAGCCGCTGCGCTGGCAGCGGGGCAGCGGCCTGCTCGCCGCGGGCGGTTGGTTCGTCGGCGGCTGGTTGGCCGCCGAGTGGGTGGAGGACTGGGATGGCGACTTCGGCGGCGACGCGGGCTGACGGGCTCACCACCGAGCAGCTGGCCTGCCTGGCCGGTGGGCCGCGGCGGGTCGTGGAGGTGGCGGTGCTCGCGCTGGTGCGGGCGGGCGCGGTGCGGGTCGGGCGGAACGGCGTGGTCAGCGCGGTGAGCGGGGCGTCCCCGCGCACCGGGGCGCAGGCGGCGGTGCTCGCGCACCTCGGGCAGCACCTGGGCAACGTGGTGGAGAAGGCCTCGGACAGCACCGGGGCCCGCGCGGTGCGCGACGAGCTGCTGGCGCTCGGGCTGCTGCGCTCCCCCGCGTTCCAGGAGCGGGTGCGCGCGGCCCGCGCGGTGCTGGTGATGCTGGCCTGCCTGCTCGCGGCCTCGCTCGTGGTGCTGCCCGAGCACCTCGTCGCGAAGCTGGCCCTGCTGGTGGCGCTGCTGCTGGTGCGGCACGGCCTCGGGTTCTGGAAGGGCATGGTCAACGGCCGGGGGCGCGCGGTGCTGCGGGACGCGCCCTCGGCGATCGCCGGGCGGGTCGACTGGTCGGAGCGGGTGATCGCCCTCGTGGGCTTGCAGGGCGGGTTCCAGGGGCGGCCCGCGCACGAGTTCACCGTGGTGCCGGAGAGCGCGGTGCGCACGATGCGACCGCCGCGCAACGCCGCGAGGGCGGGGGCGGCGTCCGGGGGCGGCGCGTACGGCGGCGGCGTCCACCACGCGGACAGCGGGTGGTCCGACAGCGGGTGGAGCGACGGCGGCGGCTCGGACTCGTCGGGCGGGGGCTCCGACGGCGGATCGGACTCCGGCGGCGGGTGCGGCGGCGGCTGTGGTGGCGGTGGCGGGGACTGACCTCGTGCCGGGACGGGAGAGGACGGGCATGACGAGCGCGGTTCGGGCCGAGCAGCTGCACCCCGAGGAGGTGGCCTGCCTGGTCGGCGGGCCATGGCGGGTCGCCGAGGTGGCGGTGGCGGCGCTGGCCGTGACCGGGTCGGCGCGGATCTCCAGGGACGGCGTGGTGAGCGCGGTGCTGGGCGGCGGCGCGCGGACCGGGGTGCAGGCCGCCGTGCTGGCGCGCTCCGGGCAGGCGCTCGGCGACGTGGTGGCGGGCGTGGCGGGTGGGCCCGAGGCGCGCTCGGTGCCCGCGGAGCTGGTGCGGCGCGGGCTGGTGCGCACGCCGGGGCGGCGGCGGGCGGTGTCCCTGGCCCGCCCGCTCGCGCTCCTGGTGGCGGTGGGTGCGGCGGTGTGCGCGTTCGTGCTGGAGGTGCTCGTCCCGGTCGCGCTGGTCGTGCTCGCGGCCGGGGTGGCGCTGAACGTTGTGCTGCTGCTCCAGCGCGGACCGCTGACCGGGGCGGGCAGGCGGGTGCTGCGGCAGGCCCGCGCCGTGCCCCCCGGCCTGCCGGACGGGCCGGAGCGGGTCGTGGCGGCCAGGGGGCTGCTCGGGCGCCACCCGGTCGCCCTCCCGGCGGACGCGCGGAAGTCGCTGGCCGGTGCGGCGAGGCGGCGGGGCGGCGCGCGCTCGGACGGGGCGTCCGGCGGGGCGGGGTGCGGGAGCGGGCACAGCGGCGGATTCTCGTCGTGCGGCTCCGGCGACTCGGGTGACTCCGGCGGCGGGTGCGGCGGCGGGTGTGGTGGCGGCGGCGGGTGTGGTGGCGGCGGCGGTGACTGACCGGTCGCCGGGACGGGAGGGGAACGTGGTGGAGCGGCTGGGCGTGGGCATCGGCTGGCGGTCCGAGATCGACCTGACGGTGGAGCGGCTGCCCGGCGTCGACTTCGTCGAGGTGGTCGCGGAGAACCTGCGGCCGGGCCGGCTGCCCGAGTCGGTGCGGCTGCTGCGCGAGCGCGGCGTGCCGGTGCTGCCGCACGCGGTGTCGCTCTCGCTCGGCGGGGCCGACCCGGTCGACCCGGCGCGGGTGGCGCACCTCGGGGCGCTGGCCGAGGAGCTGGGCGCGCCGCTGGTCAGCGACCACGTGTGCTTCGTGCGCGCGGGCGGCCTGGACTCCGGGCACCTGATGCCGGTGCCGCGCACCCGCGAGGCGCTGGACGTGCTGGTGGCCAACGTCAGGGCCGCGCAGGCCGTGCTGCCCGTGCCGCTGGCGCTGGAGAACGTCGCGGCGCTGCTGGAGTGGCCGGACAGCGAGCTCAGCGAGGGGCGGTTCCTCGCCGAGCTGGTCGAGCGCACCGACTGCCACCTGCTGATCGACGTGGCGAACCTGTACGCCAACGCCCGCAACCTCGGCACGGACGTCGAGCGGTTCCTGGACGAGATCCCGCTGGAGCGGCTGGCGTACGTGCACGTCGCGGGTGGCGAGGAGCACGACGGGGTCTACCACGACACGCACACCTCCGCGGTGCTGCCGCAGGTGCTCGACGTGCTGGCGCGGCTGCGGGAGCGGGTCGACCCGCCGGGCGCGCTGCTGGAGCGGGACGGGGACTACCCGTCGGACGCGGAGCTGGCCGCCGAGCTGGCCGCGATCCGGGCGGTGCTGGGGTGACGGAGCCGCAGCGGGAGCGGTTGGCGGCGGCGCAGGGCGAGCTGCTGCGGGCGCTGCTCGCGGACGGGCCCGCGCCGGGCGGGTTCGACGCGGAGCGGCTGCGGGTGGAGGCCCGGTCGCTGCTGAACAAGCGGCGGTCGGTGGTGGCCGCGATCCGGCCGGACGTCGCCGGGGAGCTGGGCGAGCGGTTCCGCCCGCTGTTCGCCGAGTACGCGCGGGGCAACCCGCGCAAGGACGGCAGCCGGATGCGGGAGGACGCGGCGGCGTTCGCCGAGTGGGCGGCGGCGCGGGGCGAGCTGGCCGCGCCGCGGGCTCCCCGGCCCGAACGGCGGCGGTGGTGGCGGTTCGGGCGGTGACCTCCCGCGTGGAAAGCGCTTGCTCACCGCGCGCGGGCAACCGTGCGGCCCGGTCGTCCCGTCCTGGGGTCGTGCGGAGATCCTGGGTGGTGCTGCCGGCGCTGCTCGCGCTGGCCGGGTGCGGGGGCGCGGGTGGCGGGACCGCCTGCACGCTGATCGGCGCGGAGGCGGGGGTGGCCCTCGACGTCGACCTGCCGGGCGCCGGGTCCGGGACCCTGCGGCTGTGCGGGGCGGGCGGGTGCGCAGACCACCCGGTCGAGCTGCGCGACGAGCGGGTCGTGGTGACCACGAGCTGCACCGGGACCCGACCGGACGACACCTGCGGCGCGGTGTCCGGACCGGGCGGGGGCAGGGCGGGGTTCGTCCCGGTGCCCGAGCTGACCGGGGAGCCGGTCACCGCCACGCTGGTGCTGCTCGACGCGGCGGGCGCGGAGCTGCTGCGCCACACCGGGGAGCTGCGCCCTCGGGCGACCCGGCCGAACGGGCCCGGGTGCCCGCCGGAGGCCGCGCAGGCGGCCCTGTCCGTTGCGGCGGACGGCGCAGTGACCGCCCGCTAGCCCCGACCAAGCCGGAACCCGCCGGACAGCGGCTGTCCGGCCCGCGCGACCTCCCTAGCGTCGGTGGGGTCAGGGGCGCGTCACTGCTGGGCGCATCCGCCGCGACCGGAGGTGACGACGCCTTCCGCTTCCCGCGCAGGGAGGACGTCCGCGTGCGCAGCAGAACCCACCACCGCACCCCGTTCCGGGGCCTGGCAAGAAGATCCCTCGTCCTGTGCGCGGTGCTCGCGCTCGTCGCCGCGCCCGCGACGGCCGCGCCCCAGGAGCCGCCGCCACGCGCCGAGACGGACTCGGCGCAGGCCCCGCCACCGACCGAGCACCGGGTCACCCTGATCACCGGCGACCGGGTGCGGTTCGCGGGCGAGCGGGTGCTGTCCGTGGAGCCCGGTCCCGGCCGGGAGCGGTCGGTGGTGCGCTCGCACGCGCGGGACGGGCGGCTGCGGGTCGTGCCCGCCGACGCCGCGCCGCTGCTGGGCGCGGGCAGGCTGGACCCGAGGCTGTTCGACGTGACGGGCCTGGTCGAGGCCGGGTACGACGACGCGCGCCGGGACGACGTGCCGCTGATCGTGACCGGTCCGGACGGCGCGGGCGCGATCGGCGCGGCGGGCCGGGAGCTGCCGCTGCTCGGCGGGCGCGCCACCAGCGTCGCCAAGGCGGACGCCTCGGCCGCGTGGCGCGAGCTGCTGGCCGGGCCTGCGGAGCGGAAGGTCTGGCTGGACGGGGTGCGCCGGACCAGCCTGGACGGGAGCACGAAGCAGATCGGCGCGCCGAGCGCCTGGGCGGACGGGGTCACCGGCGCGGGCGTGACGGTCGCGGTGCTCGACACCGGGATCGACGACGCGCACCCGGACCTGGCCGGTTCGGTGGTGGGGCGGGCCAACTTCACCGACGAGCCGGACGGCGACCTGGTCGGGCACGGCACGCACGTCGCCGCCACCACCGCCTCGCGCGGTGAGCGGTACCGGGGCGTCGCGCCGGGCGCGGAGCTGTTGGACGGCAAGGTGTGCGGGACCGCAGGCTGCACCGAGTCGTCCATCGTGGACGGCATGTCCTGGGCCGTGGCGCAGGGCGCGGACGTGGTGAACCTGAGCCTGGGCGGCCCGGACACCCCGGAGACCGACCCGCTCGAAGCCGCCGTCGAGCTGCTCTCGGACCGGGCGCTGTTCGTGGTCGCGGCGGGCAACGGCGGCAGGCCGGGCAGCGTCGAGTCCCCCGGCAGCGCCGACTCCGCGCTGACCGTGGGCGCGGTGGACCGGCAGGACGGGCTCGCCCCGTTCTCCAGCCGGGGACCGAGGACCGGCGACCGCGCGGTCAAGCCGGACCTGACCGCGCCCGGTGCGGGCGTCGTGGCGGCCCGCTCGGCGACCGCGATCGTCGGCGAGCCGGTCGGCGAGGCGCACGCGGCGATGTCCGGGACGTCCATGGCCACCCCGCACGTCGCGGGCTCGGCCGCGCTGCTGCTCCAGCGGCGGCCGGACTGGACCGGGCAGCGGGTCAAGGCCGCGCTGGTCGGGTCGGCCCGCCCCACCGAGGGGCTGACCGCGTTCGAGCAGGGCGCGGGGCGGGTCGACGTGGCGGCGGCGGGCGCGGTGCGGGTGACCGCCGAACCGGCGAGCCTGGCGCTGGGCTCGCAGCGCTGGCCGCACGAGGACGACGCGCCGGTGACGAGGGACCTGGTGTACCGCAACGACTCCGACGCCCCGGTGGAGCTGTCGCTGGCCGCCGAGGTGCTGGACCCGGACGGCGGGCCGTCGGCGGTGGTCTCGGTCTCCCCCACCACCCTGTCCGTGCCCGCGGGCGGTCGGGCGAGCGCCCGCGTCACCGCCGACACCCGGCCGTCCGCGCCGGACGGGCTGCACGTCGGCGCGGTCGTCGCGTCCGGCGGCCCGGTCCCGCTGCGCACCGCGCTGAGCGTGGAGCGCGAGCCGGAGAGCCACGACGTCGCCTTCACCGTGCTGGACGACGGCGGCGCGCCCGCGTCGGACTACTACGCGTCGGTGATCGGCCTGGACAACGAGGTGTTCGCGTTCCCGCACGACCCGGACGGCGCGTTCACCCTGCGCCTGCCCAGGGGCGACTACTACGCGAGCGCCGACGTGACCTCGCCCGGCGGGGCGGTGGCGGTGCTGCCCAGACCGGCGCTGTCGGTGCGGGCCGCCACCTCCGTGGTGCTGGACGCCCGCGCCGCGCGGCCGGTGGCGATCACCGCGCCGGACCCGGCGGCGCGGGAGGCGCTGGGGGACATCACGGTGGTGCGCAGGCAGGGCGAGCGGCAGGTCAGCTCCAGCACCGCGTTCCTCGGCGGGTTCGGCGCGGAGGTGTCGATCGCGCACTCCGGCCCGGCCCTGCCGGACGAGCAGGTGACCGCGCTGATCGGGGCGCAGCTGCGCGGCGAGCCGGAGGACGGGCTCCCGGTGACCTACCGGTTGGCGTGGGTCGAGCAGGGCAGGCTGCCGACCGGCTTCACCCGGCGGGTCGACGAGGGCGAGCTGGCGCGGGTGCGCGCCGACAACGGCCCCGGCCCGGCGGACCGCACGTTCGGCCGGGGCGCGAACCCGGTCACGCCGGACGGGGTCGGCGGCTGGGCCTGGCAGGCCCCGGTCACCGCGCCCGGCTCGGCCCTGGACCTGGTCACCACCGCCGACACCGCGTGGAGCTGGAACCTGCTCCAGCACGACCCGACCGGCTCGGCGGAGGCCGCGCTGACCTCGCCGGAGCGGTCCTACCGGCCGGGCAGCTCGCAGGTCGAGCGGTTCAACGACCCGGTGTTCTCCCCCGCGCTGCCGCCGTCGCGCGCGCCGCTGCTGTCGCGCTCCGGTGACGTGCTCAGCCTGGCGGTGCCGGTGTTCGGGGACGGCGCGGGCAACGGCGGCAGCTCGAACGCCGCGTCCGCGCGCACGGTGCTGCTGCGCGACGGCGTGCCGGTCGGGGAGAGCCCCTACGGCGCGAACGGGCTGTTCCCGGTGGAGCCTGGGGACGCGCGCTACCGGGTGGAGACGGACGTGGTGCGCGCCGAGGGCGTCTCCGGGTTCACCCGGCGGGTCGTGGCGGCCTGGGAGTTCGCCTCCGGCAGCACCTCGGAGCCGACCGCGCTGCCGCTGACCGCGGTCCGGTTCGCCCCGGCGCTGCGCGACGGCACGACGCCTCCGGGCGCCACCGAGGTGCCGCTGGTGGTGCAGCAGCACGCCGCCGAGGGCGTGCGGGACCTGGCGGCGCAGGTGTCGTTCGACGGCGGCGCGACCTGGTCGGCGGCCCCGGTGTCCGGTGGCGCGGCCAGGTTCACCGCGCCCGAGGACGGCTCGGTGTCGCTGCGGGTCACCGGGTCGGACTCGGCGGGCAACCGGTTCGAGCTGGCCGTCGTGGACGCCTGGCGGATCGGCTGACCGGTGCGGGGGCGCCGCCTCGCGCGGCGCCCCCGCACCGGCGAAGTGCCGCCGCCCGGCCGCTGCGCTCCCGATCTTGGTCTCGCTAGCGTCGTTCCCGGTTGAGGGGGCGGGGTTCCTCCCGGCTCGCCGCCGCCCGCACCGGCGCCGCGCCTCCCGCCGCGCGCAGACCGCGCGCGACGCCGACGCGGGAGGTGTCCGGTTGTGACGTGGAGCGGGAAGCGCGGCGCGGTGCTCGTCACCGCAGCCGCACTGCTGGTGGGCGCGCGACCGGGGTCGCCTCGGCCGACCGGCGCGGGGGACCGCCGGTCGGGCCGGGGGCCGGGGAGCGGACCGAGGTCACGCTGATCACCGGTGACCGGGTGGTGCTGCGCGGCGGCGGGCTCGGCGAGGTCGTGGCCGGTCCGGGCCGGGAGCGCCAGGTGTTCCGGACCTCGGTGGCCGGTGCGCGGCTGCACGTGGTGCCGCAGGACGCGGTGCCCGCGCTGGCGTCGGGGAAGCTGGACCCGAGGCTGTTCGACGTGACCGGGCTGGTCGACGCCGGCTACGACGACGCGCGCCGGGACAGCGTGCCGGTGGTCGTCACGCGCGACGGCGGCGGGCGGACCTCGGCGCTGGAGGTCGGCCGGGAGCTGCCGCTCGTGGGCGCGGTCGCCGCGCGGGCCCCGAAGTCCGGGGCGGCGTTCCCGCAGCTGCTGGCCGATCCGGGCGTGCGGAAGGTGTGGCTGGACGGGGTGATGCGGCCGAGCCTGGACCGCAGCGCGGGGCAGATCGGCGCGCCCGCCGCCTGGGCGGCCGGGCACACCGGCGCGGGCGTGAGGGTCGCGGTGCTCGACACCGGCGTCGACGACGGGCACCCGGAGCCGGCGGGCCGCGCGGTCGCGCGGGCGAACTTCACCGACTCCGCCGAGCACGTGGACGACGTCGGCCACGGCACGCACGTGGCGGCCACCATCGCCTCCGCGGGCGGGACCTACCGGGGTGTGGCCCCGGACGCCGAGCTGCTGGACGGCAAGGTGTGCGCGCTCGACGGCTGCGCCGAGTCCTGGATCCTGGCCGGGGCGCAGTGGGCGGTGGACCGGGGCGCGGCCGTGGTCAACCTGAGCCTGGGCGGCGCCGACACGCCCGGTCTCGACCCGGTCGAGGAGGCCGTGGAGTCGCTGTCCGACCGGGCGCTGTTCGTCGTCGCGGCGGGCAACTCGGGCAGGCCGGGCACGATCGGCTCCCCCGGTTCCGCCGACTCGGCGCTGACCGTGGGTGCGGTGGACCGGCAGGACGGGCTCGCCCCGTTCTCCAGCCGGGGGCCGCGCCTGGGCGACAGCGCCGTGAAGCCGGACGTCACCGCGCCGGGCACCGACGTCGTCGCCGCCCGCTCCCGGCACGGCACCGAGGGCACGCCGGTGGACGAGGGGCACGTGTCGATGTCCGGCACGTCCATGGCCACCCCGCACGTCGCGGGCGCCGCCGCGCTGCTCAAACAGCGGCACCCGGACTGGTCGGGGCGGCGGATCAAGGCCGCGCTGGTGGCCTCGGCCACGCCGAACCCGGCGCTGACCCCGCACCAGCAGGGCTCCGGCCGGGTGGACGTGGCGCGGGCGCTGGCGCTGGAGGTGTCGGCGGAGCCGTCGAGCCTGGCGCTGGGCGTGCGGGAGCGGCCGCACGACGACGACGAGCCGGTGACCGGGGACCTGGTGCACCGCAACGACTCCGACGCGCCCGTGGCGCTGGACCTGGCGGTGGACGCGGTCGGCCCGGACGGGCGGCCGACCACCGGCGTGCTCACCGTCGCCCCCGCCGCGCTGACCGTGCCCGCGGGCGGGACGGCGACGGCGCGGGTCACCGGCGACACCCGCCCGGACGTGCCGGACGGCGCGCACAGCGGCCTGGTCACCGCGTCGTCCGGCGGCGGGGTGCTGGTGCGCACCCCGGTGTCCGTCGAGCGGGCCCAGGAGCGGTGCTCGCTCACCGTGCGGCACGTCGGGCGCGACGGCGGGCCCGCCGAGGAGAGCGACACGGCCGTGATCGACCTGGACCAGCCCAGCCCCCGGTACTCCGTCGGCGCGGAGAGCACCGCGACCCTGCCGCCCGGCGAGTACGGGGTCTGGTCCTCGGTGGCCTCGGGCGGTGGCGGGGCGCTGCTGACCAGGCCAGCGCTGGTGCTGGACCGCGACACCACCATCACCGTGGACGCGCGCGAGGCCGAGCCGCTGCGGGTGACCCCTCCGGACCCGGAGGCCGAGCCCCTGGTCGGCGGCTACACGATCAACCAGGTCCACGAGGGGCGCACGACGAGCTACACCTACCTGTTCCCCGGCGGGTTCCCCGAGGAGCTGTGGGTGGGGCGCAACGGCGGGGAGCTGCCCGCCGGGCAGCAGTCCCGGTCGGTGGGCGCCCAGTCCGCGGGCGGGGACGGCTCGTTCTACCGCTTCGGCTGGGAGGAGCCGGGGGTGGGGGCCGGGTTCGTCCGCGAGCCCGCGGCGGGCGAGCTGGCGACCGTGCGCACCACCGTCGGCCCGGCGCCCGAGGGGCAGCGGGCCTCGCACGCCGGGAACCCGGTGTTCGGCGACGGCAGCGGGTGGGGCGCGTCCTCGGAGGTGGCCGCGCCGGGCGTCGTCGTCGACCACGTGAACACCGAGCCGGGGTGGCGCTGGACGTACACCCAGAACACGGCGGACTTCGCCTGGAGCGCGGGCCAGAGCAGCGGCGACGAGCGCTACCGGGCGGGCCGGGAGCACCGGCGCTCCACCAACGGGCCGGTGTTCGGCCCGGTGCTGGCGGACTGGAGCACCCCGCCGCTGGTGCGCGAGGGCGGTCAGCTCCGGTTCTCGCTGTCGTTGTTCGGCGACCGGGCGGGCAACCTCGGCGCGTCGGACACCGCGTCGGCGCGGACCGCGCTGGAGCGGAACGGGAAGCCGGTCGGCGAGAGCGCCTGGCCGGGCAGCGGCCAGTTCACCCTCGAACCGGGCGCGGCGGACTACCGGGTGTCCACCGAGGTGGTGCGGACCGGGGGCGCGTCGGACTTCTCGACGCGGCTCAGCGGCGCGTGGACGTTCCGCGCCGGCGCCGGGACGGGCCGGGCCGAGTTGCCGCTGACCCTGGTCCGGTTCACGCCCGCGCTGGACCGCGACGGCGCGGCGCGGGCCGGGTTCTCGCTGCTGCCGCTGGAGTTCCAGCGGGCCGGTGGGGCGAGCGGGCTGCGGTCGCTGACCGTGGAGGCGTCCTACGACGACGGGGCGAGCTGGGCGAAGGTCCCGATGCTGCTGGGCAGCGCGCTGCTGGACCTGCCGCGCGCCGGGGAGTTCACGTCGTTGCGGGTCAAGGGCGTGGACGGGGCGGGCAACGGGTTCGAGCAGACCGCCATCCGGGCCTACAAGATCAAGCACTAGTCGGATCGCGGGGGCGCCTACCGCGTGGTGGGCGAGGGTCGTGGCGCGGCGGCGCTGGCGGTCGTGGCACTGCTGGCGGGCATCACCCCTGGGAGCGGGCGGGAGCAAATCGCCTTCCACAGCACCACGTCCGGCGGCCGGGTGCGCGTGGCGCCCGGTGACGCGGGTCTCGGGTTCCTGGACGTTCCGCTCGACCGGCCTGCGCTCGCTCACCGCCGAGGTCTCCTACGACGACGGCGCGACCTGGTCCCCGGCGCGACTGTCCGGGACGACCGCGCTGCTGGACCACCCGCGCGGCGAGGCGTTCGCGCCACTGCGGGTCAAGGGCTCCGACGACGCGGGCAGCACCCTCGACCAGACCACCGTCCGGGCCCGCGAGCTCAAGGGGTGGCGCACGTGTGGCCCGCGGGGAAGCAGGCGCAGTGCTCCCCCGCGTGGCCACTGCCTCACGGCAGGTTCAGCACCAGCTCCGACGGCGCGATCATGGTGCCGGTGTAGAACGGCAGCTCCTCGCGCACGTGACGGCGGGCCTCGGTCGCGCGCAGGGCGCGCATCAGGTCGACGATGCGGTGCAGCTCGTCGGCCTCGAACGCCAGCAGCCACTCGTAGTCGCCCAGGGCGAACGAGGCCACCGTGTTCGCCCGCACGTCCGCGTAGTCCCTGGCCGCGAGGCCGTGGTCGCGGAGCATGGTGCGGCGCTCCTCCTCGGGGAGGATGTACCAGTCGTAGGACCGCACGAACGGGTACACGCAGATGAACTTCCGCGCCTCCTCGCCCGCCAGGAACGCGGGGACGTGGCTGCGGTTGAACTCGGCGGGCCGGTGCAGGCCGACCTGGCTCCACACGGGGGTGGACAGCGCGCCCACCCTGGTGTGGCGGAACCCGGTGTAGGCGGCCTGGACCTGCTCGATCTCCTCGGCGTGCCACCAGATCATGTAGTCCGCGTCGGCGCGCAGACCGGCCAGGTCGTACACGCCGCGCACGGTGACGCCCTTGGCGGCGAGGCCGTCGATGTACTCCTGGGCCTCGGTCGCCGCGGCGGCGCGGTTCTCGCCGAGCGAGCCCGGCTGCGGGCCCTTGAAGACCGACCAGGCGGTGTAGCGGATGGTGTTGTTCAGCTCGTTGTAGTTCAGGTCGTCGGACATGGCCCCATCTTCCTCTTGCCGTGCACTCAACTCACCCGGCCGAGGACGTGCGCCGCGACACGCTGCGCGGCCTCGTCCCCGGTCGTGATGCAGGCGGGGATGCCGACGCCGTGCAGCGCGGCGCCCGCGACGGCCAGCCCCGGCGCGGCCTCGACGGCCCGCTCGACGCCCGCCACCAGGTCGAGGTGCCCGAGCCCGTACTGGGGCAGTCCACCGCCCCACCGGGTCACGGACGTGTCGACGGGCTCGGCGGTGACGCCGGTGAGCTCGGCGAGGTCCGCGCGCACCGCCGCGACCAGCTCCTCGTCGGGGCGCTGCAACGACTCCACGTCGCCGTGCCTGCCGACGGAGCCGCGCACCAGCAGCGGATCGGTCCCCAGGTGCGCCCACTTGCGGCTGGAGAAGGTGAACGCCTTGGCGGTGTACGGGGTGCCGCTCGCGTGCCGCTCGCCCTCGGCCAGCAGCACGCCGGAGCGCTCGGGCAGCTCGGTGCCCGCGGGCAGCGCGAGCGCGACCACGGCCATGGACGCGACCTCGATCCGCCCGAGGCCCTCGGCTGCGGCGGGGACCGCGTCGGCCAGGAGCTTGCGCGCGGACGGCGCGGGCACGGCGAGCACGACGCCGTCGACGTCGAGGTGCTCGGGCTGGGCGGCGGTCCCGATCTCCAACCGCCAGCCCTCGGCGGTCTTCGCGAGCCCGCGCACCGGCAGCCCGAGGCGCACGTCGGCCTTGGCGGCCTCGGCGAGCTTGTCGACCAGGGCGGCCATGCCGCCGCGCAGCGCGCCGAAGATCGGCGGGCGCGGACCGGAGGCGGCCTTCGCGGGCACGGGCATCGCGCGCGCGGCGGCGGCCAGCAGCGAACCCTCGCCCGCGTCCAGCGCCTCGGCGAGCTGCGGCATGGTGGCGCGCAGGCTCAGCGCGTCCGCGCGACCGGCGTACACCCCGCCCAGCAGCGGCCCGACCAGCCGGTCGGCGACCTCGGGGCCGAACCGCTCGCGCAGCAGCTCGCCGACCAGGACGTCCTCGCCGCCCAGGGCGATCGGCGGCAGCCCCGGTTCGGCGGCGACCCTGGAAAGCGCTTCCTCGGACAGCACGTCCCGCACCGCCTCGGCGGAGGCGGGCACGCCCATCAGGGTGCGCGGCGGCACCGGCCGGACCTGCCCGCCCGCGAGGATCGTGGACGGCGCGCCGGTGGGGTGCACCAGCTCGTCGGCCAGCCCCAGCTCGGCCACCAGGTCGGCGGCCTCGGCGCGGCGGTGCAGGAACGCCTCGGCGCCCACGTCGTACAGCTTCCCGGCGAGCTCGACCGTGCGGAGCTTGCCGCCGAGCAGGGGCGCCTGCTCGACCAGGGTGATGGTGGCGCCGGGACCGAGCAGGGCGCGCAGCCGGTAGGCCGCGACCAGACCGGAGATCCCGCCGCCGACGACCGCTACCCGCGTGGCGTTCATCGCGACCGGTGCACCAGCTCGACGGCCTTGGTGATCACGTCCGGGTCGGTGTCCGGCAGGACGCCGTGGCCCAGGTTGAAGATGTGCCCGGAGGCCACCTTGCCCTCCTCCACGATCCGGTCGACCTCGCGCTCCAGCGCGGGGATCCCGGCGAACAGCAGCGCCGGGTCGAGGTTGCCCTGCACGACGGGCGGCGGCAGGTCAGGCGCGGCCTGGACCATGCGGCGCACCGCGACGTCCAGCGGGGTGCGCCAGTCGACGCCGACGACGTCCGCGCCCGCCTCGCGCATCGCGGGCAGCAGCTCGGTGGTGCCGACGCCGAAGTGGATGCGCGGCACGCCCGTGACGCTCTCCAGCACCCGCGCGGAGTGCGGGAGGACGAAGGTCCGGTAGTCGCGCTCGGACAGCGCGCCCGCCCAGGAGTCGAACAGCTGCACGGCCTTGACGCCCGCCTCGACCTGCACGCGCAGGAACTCGGCGGTGATGTCGGCGATCTTGGCCAGCAGGGCGTGCCACAGGTCGGGGTCGGAGTGCATGAGCGCCTTGGTGCGCTCGTGGTTGCGGCTCGGGCCGCCTTCGACGAGGTAGGAGGCGAGGGTGAACGGGGCGCCCGCGAAGCCGATCAGCGGGACCTCCCCGAGCTCCTTCAGCAGCAGCCCGATGGCGTCGGCCACGGGCCGCACGTGCCCGGCCTCCAGCACCGGCAGGGCCGCGACGTCGTCGCGCGTGCGCACCGGGTGGGCCACGACCGGCCCGGTGCCCGCGACGATGTCCAGGTCGACACCGGCGGCCTTGAGCGGCACGACGATGTCGGAGAAGAGGATCGCGCCGTCCACGTCGTGCCTGCGGACCGGCTGCATGGTGATCTCGCAGACCATCTCCGGGTCGAAGCAGGCGTCCAGCATGGCCGTGCCCGCGCGCAGCGCCCGGTACTCGGGCAGCGAGCGGCCCGCCTGGCGCATGAACCACACGGGGGTCCGGGACGGGGTGCCGCCACGCGCGGCGACCAGCAGCGGGGGTTCGGTCATCTCGGTCATCTCGCCGACCATCGTCCCACGCGTCGAGAACGCGGTGCGGAGTGGTGGGTGGGTCGTCCATCACGCTGCGTCGCGAGTCAGCGGACCCGACTTGTGGATCTTCGGAGAGCCTGCGGAACGCCCGGCGCGCCTGCCCCGCGGGGCGGGGCCGACAGGCATACAGTCGGGCCCGTGACGGGAGACGCTGGGGAGCCCGAGCTGTTCCGGCGCGCGGTGCGGACCCTGAGATCGGTGCGGACCCGGCCCGAGGTCGAGCTGACCGAGGTGCGGGCGCCGCAGCGGTTGGCCCCGTGGGCGTTCGCGCTGACCGCCGAGGTGACCGGCCCCGAGGACGAGCTGTCCACGGGGCGGTTGGTGCTGCTGCACGACCCCGAGGGCGTGGAGGCGTGGTCGGGCTGCTTCCGGGTGGTCGCGTACGTGCGCGTGGAACTGGACCCGGAGCTGGCCTCGGACCCGCTGCTGCCCGAGGTCGGGTGGTCGTGGCTGACCGACTCGCTGGAGCAGGCCGGGGCGGAGTTCACCGCGCTGGGCGGCACGGTGACGCAGACGTCGTCGGCCCGGTTCGGCGACATCGCGGCCCAGGGGCGCACCGACGACCTGGAGCTGCGGGCGTCCTGGACGGCCGTGGACGCCGAGCTGACCGCGCACGGCGCGGCCTTCTACGACCTGATGGCCACGGCCGTGGGCCTGCCCCCGGTCGGGGTGACGAGCCTGCGCTGACCTCGTGCTCCCTTGAAGCCCCCGATGGGGCTTCAAGGTCCCTTGCCCGCCGGAACCGCGGGCCGCCGACGAGCCGCGAACCCGACGGCGTCCCCGCTCCGCCCTACTCGTCGTTCGCGCGCAGCACCCGCAGCGCGTTCGCACCCGCGAGCTTGGTGCAGTCCGCCTCGCTCCACCCGCGCTCCAGCAGCGCCGCGAACAGGTTCGGGTACCCCGACACGTCCTCCAGCCCGTTCGGCAGGAACGCGACCCCGTCGTAGTCGCCGCCGATCCCGATGTGGTCGATCCCGGCCACCTCGCGGGCGTGCTCGACGTGCGCCACGACGTCCTCGATCCCGACCTCCGGGGTCGGCCCGCCCGCGGTCCAGGTCGCGGCGAACCGGTTCCTGGCGTCCAGGTCGTTGTGCCGCTGCCCGGCGTCCGCCATGGCCTCGCGCAGCCGGGCGTCCCAGGCCGCGTAGGCGGGTGACACGAACGCGGGCACGAATGTGACCATGCACACACCCCCGTTCCCGGCGAGGCGCTCCAGGACGGCGTCCGGGACGTTCCTCGGGTGGTCGGCCACGGCCCGGCAGGACGAGTGGCTGAACATGACGGGCCTGGTCGTGACGTCGAGGGCGTCGTTCATCGTCGTCTCGGCGACGTGCGAGAGGTCGACGATCATGCCGATCCGGTTCATCTCGCGCACGACCTCGCGCCCGAACGAGGTCAATCCATTGCTAACGGGTGTATCCGTGGCCGAATCCGCCCACGGGGTGTTCTCGTTGTGGGTCAGCGTCAGGTACCGGACACCCAGCCTGCGCAGCCCCCGCAGGACGGCGAGCGAGGAGTTGATGCTGTGCCCGCCCTCGGCCCCGATCAGCGAGGCCACGCGCCCGGAGGCGAACGCCGCCTCGGCCTCGTCCGCGGTGGTGGCGATCGCCAGGTGGTCGGGGTAGCGCCGCGCCAACCGGTGGACGAGGTCGACCTGCTCCACGGTCGTGACCACGGCGGCGTCACCCGGCAGGGAGCACGGGACCCACACGGACCAGAACTGCATCCCCAACCGGCCCTCGCGCAGCCTCCCCAGGTCGGTCTGGAGACTGGGCTGGTGGGCCGTCAGGTCGACGGTGTCGGCAGCGGCACACGGATCGGCGCCCGTTGACTTTTCACCGATTTGCCCTTCGGCACCGAAGTCGCGCAGTGCCCAGGGGAGGTCGTTGTGCCCGTCGACCAGAGGCACCCGTGCCAGCAGTTCTTCGGCGCGCAGACGCGCGGTGAGGGCGGCCACTGGTCAACTCCTGTCTGTCGTTATGAGTCCGGTTCGCGTTACGGGGCCCAGCCGGTTGTCATCCAATCGTGTGACAACGGAGGCCGTCGGTGACAACTCATCGGGGATAGATACCCGATTGATCGTCCCGTAGACCCGCTTGGGCGGCTACGCTGCCCCAGACGACACCACTTTCGGTCGATCAGTGGCGCGGCTGATTGGACGAAAGTCCCGGTGCCGGTCGGGGGGCACGACCGACTCCAGGGAGGTAGTGACGTGGCTGCCGTCGGCTTAGGTCAGGCCGTTCGTACCACGCCAGCCGGCTCGTTGCCGGCGAACATGGTCCCGCACCCGCGGGAGGAGCTTTTTTCGGTGTTGGTGGTCGACGACCACCCGCTGCTGAGGGAGGCGATAAGCGCCCGGCTCACCCAGATGGGAGCCGGGACTGTGCATGAGGCGGCTTCGGTCGCGGAAGCTCGGGCGCGGGCTCTCGCAACCGGACCGTGCGATCTCGCGATCCTCGATCTGGGTCTGCCGGACGGCACCGGCATCGACCTGGTCACGGAACTCCGTGCCCAGGGCTGGCCCCGCATCGTGGTCCTCGCGTCCTCCGACGACCCCTACGCGGTCAGGTCGGCCTTCCAGGCGGGCGCCCAGGCGTACCTCCTGAAGTCCGCCTCGCCGATGGTGGTCACCGACGGGGTGCGCAGGGTCCTCGACGGCGGCGTCTACGCGGACCCGAGCGTGGCACCCGTGCTGGCTGCGGGAACTCGCGTGCCGGGCACCGACAACACGCCGCGGGAGCTCTCCGCGCGTGAGGTCGAGGTCCTCCAGCTGGTCGCCGATGGCCAGAGCAACAAGGAGATCGGCGAGGCTCTGAGCCTGTCCGCGCTCACGGTGAAGTCTCACCTGTCGCGGATCGGGCGCAAGCTGGGCACCGGGGATCGCGCTCAGATGGTCGCGCTCGCCATGCGGGCGGGCGTGATCCGCTGAACCGCAGGTCGACGCGCTGAACGAGTCGAACACACCCGCGAGTGGTGCGTTCGTCGTAGGGTCATCCGCCGTGGACGTACCCGCCGACGAGCGAACCGATCCGACCGGTGCACAGCCGGTCCCGCTGACGGAACCCGCTGACGGGGTTCCGCCGGTGGTGGCCGACTCCTCGGCACTCCGGCGAGCAGCTGACGCGCTCGCCGGGGCCGAGGGCCCGGTCGCGGTGGACACCGAGCGAGCCTCGGGCTACCGCTACTCGCAACGCGCTTACCTGGTGCAGCTGCGCCGGGAAGGCGCCGGGACCGTGCTGGTCGACCCGATCGCCCTGGGCGGTCGGTTGGACCCGCTGGTCGAGGCGCTCGAAGGGACCGAGTGGGTGCTGCACGCGGCGTCGCAAGACCTGCCGTGCCTCGCCGAACTGGGTCTCAAGCCGAGCGCGTTGTTCGACACCGAGCTGGCGGGCAGGCTGGCCGGTTTCGAACGGGTGGCACTCGGCACGCTCGTCGAGCTGCTGCTGGGCTACAGGTTGGAGAAGGGGCACGGCGCGGCCGACTGGTCGCGCCGTCCCCTCCCCGCCGACTGGCTCAACTACGCGGCGCTCGACGTCGAGCTGCTGGTTCAGCTGCGCGACGTGCTCGAGGAGGAACTGAGGCAGCAGGGCAAGCTGGAGTGGGCTCTGGAGGAGTTCGACGCCGCCAGGACCGCGCCGCTTCCCAAACCGAGGGCGGAGCCGTGGCGACGCACCTCGGGGATCCACCGCATCCGCAGCACCAGGCAGCTCGCCGCTGTCCGGTCGCTGTGGGAGACCCGCGACGCTCTGGCGCGCGAGCGGGACCTGGCCCCCGGCCGGGTGCTGCCCGACAGCGCGCTGGTCGACGCGGCGACCCGCAACCCGGCCGACGAGGCCGCGCTGCTGGCGCTCCCGGTGTTCCGGGGACGCGCCCAGCGGCGCATGGCCGGGACGTGGATGGGCGCGCTGCGCAAGGCGGCGGCGCTGCCCAGGGCGGAGCTGCCTGAGACCGCCCAGCACCACGACGGACCTCCACCGGCGAACCGCTGGGCCGACAAGGACCCGGCGGCGGCAGCACGGCTCGCGGCGGCGCGCACCGCCCTGGCCGAGGTCGCCGAGGCGAACACCCTGCCGGTGGAGAACCTGCTGCTGCCAGACCTGGTGCGCCGCACCTGCTGGCAGCCGCCGTCGGACACCTCGCTGGACGGGGTCACGGCGGCGCTCCGCGAAGGCGGGGCGCGCGAGTGGCAGATCGGCTTGACGGCACGGGCGCTCAGCGAGGCCCTGGCCGCCACTCCGGGCTGACCGACCCGCGAAGACGGGTGCGTCGAGGCCGACCGGCGACGGGAGGCCTCCGACCACCGGCACCACCGCACCGACACCGGCCCCACCGCCGACAGGCGCCCGGACCGGCCACAACCGAACACGCACCTCCCTGTGCACCTCTCCTTCCCTGGAGGGCCGCGCCGGTCCCGCACACCGCTCAGGCGTGCCGTTCCGGCGGTCCGGCTCCTCCCCGGACCGGTGGCGCACGCCCAGGGCCGCCCGCGCACCGCGCAGGCGCCCGCTCCCCCGCGCAGCCGGGTCGGCCGCGCGGGTGCTCCCCCGCGCCGCTCAGGCGCCCTCCGGCGCTCCGGCGCCCCCCTCGGCCGCACCGCCGTCCCCGCCGGTCTCCCCGCGCGGGTTCCCGAAGCGCCGTCGCGCCGCCTGCTTGCGCGCGAGCCGCCGCACGGCCGCCAGCGCCGCGTCCCCGAGCACGGTCCCCACGACCACCCGCTCCAGGGCCTCCTCGCGCTCCACCCAGCCGCCCGGCCCGTCGGTGGCGTAGTCCAGGTCGGCCTCGGCCAGCGGCCCGCACAGCCGCGCGTAGCCGTCGAGCAGCTCCCAGAACCGGTCGTGCCCGACCTCCCGCGCCGTCCCGAGCACCCCGACGAGCGCGCGGAGCGCCGGCTCGCCCTCGTCGGCCCGCCAGCCCTGCCGCTCCAGGAACGCCCGCGCCTGCGCGGCGGCCTCGGCGTCCTCGTGCTCCGGGACGGGCGTCACCGCGACCTCGACGGTCGACAGGGCCCGCACCAGCCCCCGCTCCTCCTGGTCGGCGAGCGCGGCGAACACCTCGCCGACCGCGGCGATCGACAGCCCGCCCACGTCGACCATGGCCCGGACCAGCCGCAGCCTGCGCACGTGCTCCTCGCCGTAGCGGGCCTGGTTGGGGCTGGTCCGCTCGCCGGGCGGCAGCAGCCCCTCGCGCAGGTAGTACTTGATCGTCGGCACGGGCACGCCGGTGCGCCTGCCCAGCTCGGCGATTCGCATCAGACCCCTTCCCAGAACGGCACCACATGGATACCGTGGCTATCCGATAGTAGAGAGTGTCACTATCCATACATGGAGCGAACCGTGATCCGCACCCTGCGGGCGAACCCGGCCCTGGCCGTCTTCGCCCTGCTCAACACCGCCTTCGTGCCGGTCGCGCTGGTCGGCCTGCTGGTCGACGACCGCATCGTGGCCGACAGCCCCCTCTGGTTCAAACCGCTCAAGTTCGCCCTCTCCCTCGCCCTGTACAGCGTGAGCCTGGCCTGGGCGCTCTCCCTGACCACCCGCCTGCGCCGGTTCACCCGGTGGGCCGGGACGCTCGCGGCGGCGGGCGGCACGGTCGAGATGGCGATCATCGTCGGCCAGGCCGCCAGGGGCAGGCGGAGCCACTTCAACACCGCCACCGAGCTCGACTCCACCCTCTACGCGGTCATGGGCGCCACGATCACCGCGGTCTGGGTGGTGCACGCGCTGGTCGTGCTCGCGCTGCTGTTCAGCCGCTTCGAGGACCGCACGACGGCGGTCGCGCTCCGGTTCGGCATGGGCGTGGCGCTGGCGGGCATGGCGGTCGGCTTCCTGATGACCTCGCCCGCCGAGGGCCAGGACCCGGCGCTCGGCCTGGTCGGCGCGCACACCGTGGGCGCCCCGGACGGTGGCCCGCACCTGCCGCTGACCGGCTGGAGCACCACCGGCGGCGACCTGCGGGTGTCGCACTTCATCGGGATGCACGCCCTGCAGGCGCTGCCGCTGGCGATGGCGCTGCTCCCCCGGCTGGCGTCCCCGCGCCTGGCCCGCGACCTGGGCCTGGCCTGGGCCGGCCTGACCGCGCTGACCCTGTGGCAGGCGCTGCGCGGCCAGCCGCCGCTGCGCCCGGACGCGCTCACCCTGGCGGGCCTGGCGGCGCTGCTCGCCTGGACCGGGTGGGCGCTGTGGCGCGCCGACCGGGAACGGGCGCGCCGCGCCGCGGTGGAACCGGCTCGGGACGCGGCGGCGGTGGCCGCGTGAGCGAGGCGCTGTTCGACCTGGCGTTCCCGCTGGTCGCGCCGTTCTGGGCGCTGATGGTCCTGGCGCCCGGCTGGCGCTGGACGGAGCGGGTCGCGGCCTCCCCGCTGATCGCGCTGCCCGCGCTGGCGGTCTACGGCGCCGCGGTCGCCGGGCACCTGCCGCGGTTGTGGGCGACGATGGGCAACCCGGACCTCGGGGCGCTCCGGGAGCTCATGGGTTCGCCGTGGGGCGCGTCCGCGATCTGGGCGCAGGTCCTGGCCTGGGACCTGCTGATCGGGGCGTGGGTGTACCGGGAGGGCCGTCGTGTGGGAGCGCACCCGCTGCTGATGGGGCCGCTGCTGGTGCTCACGGTCGTGCTGTCGCCGCTCGGGTTCGCGCTGTTCTTGGTCGTGCGGGCGGCCTGTGACGCACGCGACAGGTCACCCTCGGTGGTTACCGACCGGTAACGAAGGCTAGAGTTGCTGTTACCGATCGGTAGGAGTCGCGCTCTCCGGTCGCGCCAGTTGAATCACGACGATGTGGAGGAGACGCCGTGGCCGCACCAGCAGCGCAGGCGCGCGTTCGCAACGTGGTCTTCGTCGACGGCGTGCGCACGCCGTTCGGCAAGGCCGGCCCGAAGGGGATCTTCGCGGAGACCCGCGCCGACGACCTGGTGGTCAAGGTCATCAGGGAGCTGCTGCGCCGCCACCCCGAGCTCCCCCCGGAGCGCGTCGACGAGGTCGCCATCGCGGCCACCACCCAGATCGGCGACCAGGGCCTGACCATCGGCCGGACCGCCGCCCTGCTGGCGGGCCTGCCCAAGTCGGTGCCCGGCTACTCGATCGACCGGATGTGCGCGGGCGCGATGACGGCCGTGACCACCGCGGCCAGCGGCATCGCGTTCGGCGCGTACGACGTGGCGATCGCGGGTGGCGTCGAGCACATGGGCCGCCACCCGATGGGCGAGGGCGTCGACCCGAACCCGAGGTTCCTGTCGGACAAGATCGTCGACCCGTCGGCCCTGATCATGGGTTCGACGGCGGAGAACCTGCACGACCGCTACCCGGCCATCACCAAGGAGCGGGCCGACGCCTACGCGGCGGCCTCGCAGGCCAAGTACGCGGACGCGCTCAAGAACGGGAAGATCGACCCGGACCTGGTCCCGGTCGCCACCCGCTCCGCCGAGCACGGCTGGGGCCTGGCCACCGCCGACGAGCCGCCCCGCCCCGGCACCAGCGTGGCGGACCTGGCGAAGCTCAAGACCCCGTTCCGCCCGCACGGCCGGGTGACGGCGGGCAACGCGGCCGGGCTGAACGACGGCGCCACCGGCTGCATCCTCGCCGGTGAGGACACCGCCGAGGAGCTGGGCCTGCCGGTCGGGATGCGCCTGGTCGGCTACTCGTTCCTGGGCGTGGAGCCCGAGGTCATGGGCGTGGGCCCGGTGCCCGCGACCGAGAAGGCCCTGCGGCGCGCCGGTCTGACGATCGACGACATCGGCCTGTTCGAGATCAACGAGGCGTTCGCGGTGCAGGTCCTGGCGTTCCTGGACCACTTCGGCATCGCCGACGACGACCCCCGCGTCAACCAGTGGGGCGGCGCGATCGCGGTCGGCCACCCGCTGGCGTCCTCGGGCGTGCGGCTGATGACCCAGCTGTCCCGCCAGTTCGCCGAGCGCCCCGACGTGCGCTACGGCATCACCACCATGTGCATCGGCATCGGCATGGGCGGCACCGTGATCTGGGAGAACCCCCGCTGGAACGGAGAGGCCAAGTGACCGCGCTGACCCCCGACGAGGCCAAGGCGCTGTTCCCGGACGAGGTCGTCACCGGCGCGCGCACCCGCCTGGTGTCCGTCCCCGGCCTGGACGGCCAGGTCGCCGTGATCACCATCGACAACGGCCACGACCACACCCGCCCGTCGACCTTCGGGCCTCAGGGCCTGGTCAGCCTGGGCCTGGCGTTCGACGAGGCCGCGGCGGCGAACCCGGTGGCCATCGCGGTCACCGGCAAGCCGTTCGTGTTCGCCGTCGGCGCCGACCTGAGCGCCGTGGAGAAGGCCGGGTCGCGCGAGACGGGCCTGACCATCGGCGCGCTCGGCCACGAGGTGTTCCGCAAGTTCACCGACTCCACCGTCCCCACCTTCGCGTTCGTCAACGGCGCGGCGATGGGCGGCGGCCTGGAGCTGGCGCTGTCCTGCCACTACCGGACGGTCGCCTCGAACGCGGCGGCGATCGCGCTGCCCGAGGTGTTCCTCGGCCTGTTCCCCGGCTGGGGCGGCACGCAGCTGCTGCCGAACCTGATCGGCCCGGACGCGGCCGTGACGGTGATCTTCGAGAACGCGCTGAACCAGAACCGGATGCTGAACCCGGCGAAGGCGACCCAGCTCGGGATCTTCGACACCGTGCTCGACTCGGCCGACTACCTGGAGCAGTCGCTGCTCTGGCTGGGGCAGGTCGTGCGCGGCGAGGTGTCGCCGGAGCGCAAGGAGATCGACCGGGGCGCGGGCTGGGACGCCGCGCTCGCCCGCGCCAAGGGCATCGTGCACGGCCGCACCAAGGGCGCCGCGCCCGGCGCGCTCAAGGCGCTGGAGCTGCTGGAGCTGGCCCGCGAGAACGACCTCGACCGGGGCTACGCGGCCGAGACCGAGGCGCTGGCCGACCTGGTCATGAGCGACGAGCTGCGGGCGGGCCTGTACTCGTTCAACCTCGTGCAGAAGCGCGCCAAGCGGCCCGCCGGCGCTCCGGACAAGTCGCTGGCCCGCAAGGTCACCAAGGTCGGCATCGTCGGCGCGGGCCTGATGGCCTCGCAGATGGCGCTGCTGTTCGCCCGGCGCCTCGAGGTGCCGGTCGTGCTGACCGACGTCGACCAGGCGCACGTGGACAAGGGCGTGGGCTACGTGCACGCCGAGGTCGACAAGCTGCTGGGCAAGGGCCGGGTGTCGCAGGACAAGGCGAACCGGCTCAAGGCGCTGGTGTCCGGTTCGCTGGACAAGGCGGCGTTCGCCGACGCGGACTTCGTGATCGAGGCCGTGTTCGAGGACCTGGACGTCAAGAAGAAGGTCTTCGCCGAGGTCGAGGAGCACGTCTCCGCCGAGGCGGTGCTGGCCACCAACACCTCGTCGCTGTCGATCACCGACATGGCGTCCGGGCTCCAGCACCCCGAGCGCGTGGTCGGCTTCCACTTCTTCAACCCGGTCGCGGTCATGCCGCTGCTGGAGATCGTGCGGGCCGAGCGCACCGACGACGCGACCCTCGCGACGGCGTTCGCGGTGGGCAAGCAGCTGAAGAAGTCGTCGGTGCTGGTCAAGGACGCGCCCGCGTTCGTGGTCAACCGGCTGCTGACCCGGTTCATGGGCGAGGTGGTGCGCTCGATCGACGAGGGCACCCCGTTCGAGGTGGCCGACCGGGCGACCGAGTCGCTGGGCCTGCCGATGTCCCCGCTGGTGCTGCTGCAGCTGGTCGGGCCGCCGGTGGCGCTGCACGTGGCCGAGACCATGCACGGGGCGTTCCCCGAGCGGTTCGCGGTCAGCGAGAACATGAGGGCGTTCGTCGCGGCGGGCAAGGCGGCCGTGTGGCAGTGGGACGCGACCGGCAAGCAGACCGTGGACCCCGAGGTCCAGGCGCTGTGGAAGGGCGGCGACGCCCCGCAGACCGGTGACGAGGTCGCCGCGCGGGCGCTGGAGGCGCTGGCCGAGGAGATCCGCACCATGCTCGACGAGGGCGTGGTCGCGGAGGCGCAGGACATCGACCTGTGCATGATCCTGGGCGCGGGCTGGCCGTTCTGGCTGGGCGGCGTGACGCCGTACCTGGACCGGACGGGCATCTCGGAGAAGGTGACCGGCAAGCGGTTCCTGGCTCCGGGCATCGCCTCCGTACCGGCCTGACCTGCGGCAAGACCCCGGAGCGCCCGGCTCCCCCTCGTGGGGGGCCGGGCGCTCCGGCATGTCGGGGGCAAGTTTAGTTAGAGCTTGTCATTTTTGTGATAGCCTCTAACTAACTGGTCCATCGGAAGGGAGCACCGACATGCACGTCGTCCTGGGCGTCGGCCCCGCGGGCACCACCCTCGCCACCGAACTCACCGCGCGCGGCCACGAGGTCCGCACCGTCACCCGCGAGGAGGCCGACCTGCGCGACCCCGAGGCCGCCACGCGCGCCATCGCCGGGGCCGAGGTCGTCTACCACTGCGTGAACGTCGCCTACCACCTGCAGGTCGAGACCATGCCGGTGCTCCAGGAGGCGATCCTGACCGGCGTCGAGCGGGCGGGCGCGCGCCTGGTCGTGCTCGACACGCTCTACCCGTACGGGCCCACCGGCGGCGCGGTGATGACCGAGGACACCCCGTGGAACGCCACCGGGCCCAAGGGCCGGATGCGCGCCGAGCTGGACCGGGCCTACCTGGAGGCGCACGAGGCGGGCCGGGCCGGGGTCGTGCTGGGCCGCTCCGCCGACTTCTACGGGCCGCGCGTGCTCAACTCCACGCTCGGCGGGGCCGTGTTCCCCGGCGCGCTGACCGGCGAGACCGTGCTGGGCCTGGGCGACGTCGACCTGCCGCACAGCTACACCTACATCGGCGACGTGGCGCGCGGCCTGGCGCTGCTGGGCGAGACCCCCGACGCGGACGGCCGGGTGTGGCACCTGCCCACCGCGCCCGCCCGCACCACCCGGCAGGTCTTCGACCTCATCGCCGAGCGGGTCGGCCGCCCGCTGGACGTGCGGGTGCTGGCCGAGCTGGCGCCGTGGGGGCCGTTCGACGAGGTGTTCGTCGGGGAGTACCGCGAGGTCTTCTACCAGAACCAGGAGCCGCAGGTCGTGGACAGCTCGGCGTTCCAGGAGCGGTTCGGGGTGGCCCCGGTGGACCTCGAGGAGGGGGTCGACGCCACGCTCGCCTGGTACCGCAGCGCGTTCGCCGCTACTGCGGGCGAGTAACGCGGGGGCGGCACAGGGGTGAGCCGTCCGGCGGAAGGGCCCCGGTGCCCGACCTTGGTGGGCATGAGCGCGATGCGGCACGCGGAGCAGGCGGGCGTCCGGCTGCGACGCCGGAGCAGGTGCAGACCGGCAAGGCCGGGACCGGTGCGGGTGGAGGAGCTGGCGGCGTTCCTGCGCGCGGACCGGGCCTGGCGCGAGGACGTGCACCGCAGGCTCGTGGCGCGGCTGGACCAGCACCTGGTCCGGGCCGCGCGCGGGGCCGGGTGCGGGCCGATCGCGCTGGTGGCCGAGGAGCTGGCCGGGCAGGCGAGCGTGGACCTCGGGCCGGGGGTGCACTACCGGCTGGCGAAGGCGGTGCACGCGCTGGTGCCGCTGGTGGGGGCGGCGCGGCTGCGGCAGAGCGCGCGGGTGCTGCGGGTGCTGGGGGCGTACCTGTGCGGGGAGGACCTGGCGGCGTGCCCGTGCGCGGAGGCGCTGGCGCGCGACCCGTGGCAGCGGGAGGTGGCGCGGGTGGCGCCGGGGGTGCTGGACGCGGCGGGGTTGTGAGACCGGGCCCTCGGCCGGTCAGCCCGCCGGGTGCACGCCGATGACGTCGACCACCCGCTCCAGCCCGGCGAAGTCCTCAGTGTTGGAGGTCAGCAGCGGCACCCCGGCGGCCGAGGCCACCGCGGCGATCTGCAGGTCCATCCGCCGGGGCCCGGGGTCGCGCCCGATCCGGCGGACCAGCGCGGCGAGCGTGCCGTAGACCTTGGCCGAGGCGAGGTCGAACGGCAGCACGTCGAACCGGTCGAGCGCCGCGTAGTACCGCTCGGTGCGGGCGTGCCGCTCCACCGGGTCGTCGACGTCGAGCCCGTACGCCAGCTCGGCGACGGTGACCGCGCTGATCAGCGGCTGCGCGGCGGCGAGGTCCCCGAAGTCGATCCGCTCCAGCGCGATGACCACGCAGGTGTCCAGCAGGACGCGCCTCACCGGCGCCACGGGTCGCCCAGGGGGTCGTCGGGGCCGAAGACGGCGTCGGCGGCGGCGCGGTCGGCCTCCCAGCGGGCGAGGTCGACCGCGGGCAGCGCCCGGAACGCGCCCTGCAGCTCGGCCAGCGTCGCCCTGGGCCGGGGTTCGGCGGCGTGCGGCACGAGGTCGGCGACCGGCCTGCCGTTGCGCGTGACCACGAAGCTCTCCCCCGCCTCGACCCGCCGCATGATCTCGGCGTTGTCGTTGCGGAGCTCGCGCTGCCCGATGCTGGCGACACCCATGTCACGAGGGTAGGCGATGTGCTACAGAAGTGCTACGGTCTTCGCCCCGTGGGCAGCGCAGCGATCAGGGTCGGCACCTCGGGCTGGACGTACCCGGAGTGGCGGGGCGACTTCTACCCCGCCCGGTTGGCCCAGCGGCGCGAGCTGGAGCACCTGGCGGGCCGGTTGGCGACGGTGGAGGTGAACGGCTCGTTCTACGGCGACCGCTCCCCGCGCGACTACCGGTCGTGGGCGGACCGCACGCCGGAGGGGTTCGTGCTCGCGGTGAAGGGCCCGAGGTCGGTGACCCACGTGCGCGCGCTGCGCGACGTCGAGGGCGCCCTGGACGCGTTCTGCGCCTCGGGCCCCGAGGAACTGGGCCCCAAGCTGGGCCCGGTCCTGTGGCAGCTGCCGCCCGCGCTCCCGTTCGACGCCCGCCTGGCCGACTTCCTCGCGCTGCTCCCGGCGGGCAGGCACGCGCTGGAGCCGAGGCACCCGAGCTTCGCCGACCCGGCGTGCCGCGCGCTCCTGGAGCAGCACAACGTGGCCCTGGTGCTGGCCGACACCGCGGGCGAGTTCCCGGTGTTCGACCACCGCACCGCCGACTTCCACTACGTGCGCCTGCACGGTGAGCGGCAGCTCTACCGGGGTTCCTACCCGGAGGAGTCCCTGAAGCGGTGGGCGGACCGCGTGTCCACGTTCGAGGGCGACACGTACGTGTACTTCGACAACACCATGGAGGGCGCAGCTCCCCACAACGCGGAGTCCCTGGCCACCTTGCTGAACACCACCCCGCCCTGGGCCGAGGGGCCTGCCGAACCCACCCTCTTCTGACCGCTCCCCCGTGGGCCTACCGCTGGACGGGGAGCTGATCCCCCCAGCGGGCCTCGACCGCGCCGTCGTCCCCCACCAGGAACACGGTGAGCCCCATCCGGGGGAACACGGAGGCGACCGACTCCAGGTTGCGCCGGTGGGTGAGCCGGTCGGGCAGCGCGAGCGCCACCACGTCGTCCGGGTGCGCCTGCCGGAGCTGGAGCCCTTTGAGCAGGGCAGCCGCGAACTCGGACCGCGCCTGGACGGCGGGCAGCGTCCGCCTCACCTCACCGGCGCGCGCCGGGTCGGCGTACCGGCTGCTGGGGAACCCCTCCACCTCGACGTGCAAGGTCCGCGCCCCGCGCTCGACCACCACGTCGGTCCCCTGCTCCCGGCTGCGCGCGTCGGCCACCCGCACGACCCTCCACCCGTCGGCGAGCAGCCAGTCCACGAGCCGCTGCCGCACCGCGCGCTCGCTGACGTCCGCCACCTCGTGCACCTCGGAGGGGGCGGGCAACCCCCGCACGACCCGCAGGCTGTCGGGCAGGTGGTTGCGAACGGGCAGGCCTGCGTCGTCCCGGACGATCACCCCGGCGGCGGCGAGCCTGCGGCACACCGCGTTGACCTGCTGGTGGACCACCCCGAGGGCGCGGGCGATCTCGGCGTCGGTCATCGCCTCCCCGGAGGCCCTCAGCAGCGCGACGACCCGTTCCTCGAACCTCATCACCCGATGATCCCGTCGGCGGGGGCGCCCGGACACCGCCACGATGACCCAGTGCCCCCACACCAACCGGACCGGTCCACCCGCCTGGAGCAGGCGCTGAGCCGGGACGGCGCCGACTGCACGTGGTGCAGGCGCGAGTTCGACCGGAACACCAGGCCAACGACGGACCACCTGGTCCCGAAGGTCAAGGGCGGCCCGTCCTGGCTGGAGAACGAGCTGGCCGCCTGCCCGAGGTGCAACCGGGCGAGGGGCCACACCTCCCCGGTCGACTGGCTGGCCGAGTGCGAGCGCAGGGGCTGGTCCCCGGACCGCCCGAGGGTGACCGCCCTGCTGCGGTCCCTGGAGGCGGCGATAGCGACGCACGGCGGTCAACGCCGCGCCAGGCACTACCTGTCGGCCCAACTCCGCAGACTCGACCGGGGGACAGACAACTCGCGAAACTAGCTGGATGGGGTGACGCGCCGAGCCGAAGCAGAGCGAACCTCAGAAAATCCCCGCCATGAGATCAACGATCATCGCCTCCTCCCTGCTCATCACCGCTCCGCTCCTGGTGGCGGCCGACGCCCCGAGGTGCGACCGAGGCGAGTTCTGCGCGTGGTCCACCACCAACTACAGCGGCACGGCGCGCAGGCTGGACCTGGAAACCGCCAACCCGGACGAGTGCGTCCCCCTGCCGGACAACCTGGCGGCCCGCTCCTTCGCCAACCGCCTGAACCGCCTGGTCTCGGTGTACCAGGGCGCGGACTGCTCAACGGAAGCCGATTTCACCACCTATCCGGGCGGCGGCACCTGGGTCCCGGACGCTCCGTTCGTGATCAGGGCGGTGCAGGTCTGGAACTAATACCCGGTCGAGTCGAATTAGTTCACTCTAAAGAAGTGTTAACGTTACGCAACGAAGGAAACCGTTGCGCTAACGCAACGAGACACGGTGGCGTTCCGTAAAATTCCCGCCCACCGATGTGGTCCAAATCGCCGAAGTACGGAGTGCGTCGGCCGACGGCATGTCACTCTAGCCCTCCATCAACCCTGGAGGGGAGATCCATGCTGTTCATCACAGGAGTGGAGGGCGCATCAGCGCCCTCCACGTTAACGATGTGCATATTCCCTGACCGGGTAGTGGACCTGAAGAAGCAGTACGAAAGAGTTCGGAACAAGATTTCCGACCTGCTCACGCAGCACGAATCCCGCCTGATCAAAAGCCCGCTCGCTTCCGACCAGGTGTCACAGGAGGCTGCGGCAGACTTCCTGAAGAACGCACTGAAGTCCTTCGAAGTGCTTCAGGAGTTTCGCGACAAGATGAACGAGAACATCGAACTCCTCGAGCAGGCGATCGCAGATTACGACCTGGTCGAGGAGCAGAACAGCGACGCGTTCCGCCCACCAGAAGGAACCTCCTGAGATGTACGAAACGACGCTGCACGCACGCAAATCATCACTGCCCACCGCTTCAGCGCAAAAGGCAGTCATTTTCACCACTGCGACGATCGGCGTGATCGCAGCCATCGCCGTGGCGGTGTCGGCGTTCTCGGCTGAGAGCACCACGTCGGGCACGGCGAGAGCCGCTTCACAACCGCAGGGCGCTCAAGTCCCGCCGCCGGCTTCGTCGTCACAAGCCAGTCCTCAGAGGCCGGTCAGGCAGGAGGGGCAGTGGTTGGACATCACCAAGGTGAAGCCCTGCGGCCTGCTCTCCCCCGAGGAGCTCACCGAGATCGGTATCGGACGCGACGGGCGTGAGATCGAACTGTCCGCCTTCGAAGCCACCGGGTGCACGTGGTCGGAAACCGACGGGATCGACACGGTGGTTCCCGTCACCAGCGAGGGAATAGAGGGCTGGTTCGAGGGCGATCGCACCGGGAAGCTCACCGAGACGATCGAGATCGACGGGCTCCCCGCCATCACGGTCCAGGTCGACGGGTATCCGAACCGCTGCGACGTCATGGTCGACACGAGCGCCGGACAGTACCTCAACGCCTCCCACTCCCGCAGCACCAAGAACTTCGACGCGAACCAGACACCTTGCGAACGCGCGATCCAACTCGCGCAAGGAGCGGTGCAGACATTGCGAACAGTCCAGGGGGGTCGATGACGAACGAGAAGCACAACTTCGCTGCGATGTCGCACAAAACGCTCTACGAACTGCTGAACGACCGGAAGCACGGAGTCTCCGAGGCGGTCACCGAGGGGTGGAAAGAGTTCGACCGCGTGCTCGGCGAGGCCACATCCGAACTCGACTCCGCCATCAGGGATTCCGGGGCGGTGTGGATCGGCGCGGCGGGCGAGGAGTTCAGGTCCTCCCACGTGCCGCTCGTGCAGTGGGCGCAAGAGGCACGAGAGGCGGGGGCCGCCACCCGAAGATCGTTCGAGGAGCACGTTTCCTGCTACAACGCCGCACGGCACACCATGCCCGAACCGGTCCAGGTGACCTCCACGGCGAACGACGACATCTGCGGAATCCCCGGCAAGTTGATCCACCTCATCGGGGGTCAGACCGACCAGGACGTCCAGGAGCGGCTCGCGAACGAGGCCAAACGGGTTGCCGTGCGGGTCATGCAGAGCTACGGCGCAGGCACGGCCAACGCACTGGACGCGGTTGGCGACTTCGTCCCACCGCCCGCCATCACCACCAGGGTCGACGAGAGCCCCGCCGCCCCGCCGCCTCGTGTTCTGACCGCCAGCACTCCTCCGCCTCCATTACCCAGCCACCCACTCCCGTTCCAGTCATCACCGCAGCCCGAGCACCACAGCGCGCCAGCCCTCACCTCACCTCAGGGCTCCACGGAAAGCGCTTCAGCAACCCCCAGCGCGCCCCAGCGGGCATCCGCGCCGCCGATCACCACAACCCCCTCGGCAACACCCCAGCAGCCCGCTCAGAGCTTCACCGTCCTCCCCCGCATCGGCAGCACCTCCTCTGCGGGCACAACGCTCACCGCCGCAGCCAGCCCCACGAGCATCACCAGCCGTCTGAACCCCGGTCTCGGCATCAGCGGCACAGGCAGAGGATCCCGCGCCCTCTCCGGCTCTCTCCCCCTCGGCGGCCACACCGCCCCCGGAGGCCCAAACGGGGCAGGCGGAGCCGGTGGCGCGCAAGGCGTAAGCCGCCCGGTAGTCACCACCGGCGCACCGCCTCCCGCCTCACCGCAGCAGGCCACCCGCCTCCCCACCTCCGCCACCCCGCCCCCGTCCGGGATGGCCGCCCTCCCCCCGAACGGCAGGGCGGGTGAGCACGACCAGCACCACAAGTCCGCCTCCTACCTCGAGGAACTCCGCGACGTCTGGGGCGCCGACAGCATCCCCAAGGTCAGCCCCCCGGTGATCGGAGACGACCGCCAGTGAGATTCGTCCTCTCCAAGGTGGAGCTGGAGCTCTGCTGGGAGCGCCTCGGCCTCGGCGAGCTCCCCACCATCCTGTCCTTCCCCTCCCACGGCGCCACGCACGACGAGCGCCGCGCCCTCCACGTCGAGGCCTGGCGTGCCCTGGAGCGCCGGGACCTCGCGGGTGGCAGCGAGCTCAGCCCCTCCGTCGCGGGCAGGCTCCAGCTGCTCGCCGCGCCCGAGCGCGAGGTCGACGCCCGCCTGCGGCTCGACGGCGGCCCCCGCGTGCGGGCGCTCGCGGCCACCCGGCGCGGGCACGGGCTGCTCGCCGTCCTGACCTCCGACCGGATCACCGTCACCGACGTCGCCCACCACTGCCTCGCCGACGCGGTCGTCGCCCTGCTCCCCCCGCACCCGGCCCCGCGCGCCCGCTCGATCTCGCTGCTCGCCACCGAGCTGGACGCCGCGGTCGAGCGGTCCAACGACTCGCCCGCCCGCCTGGAGCGCCTGCTGCACGAGGCCGGGTTGGGGCACCAGGACGCCCGGCAGGTCCGCGAGGTGCTCGGGGACGTGCAGCGGACCGGCCAGTTCGGCGCCTCCAGCCGCACCGGCCGCACCGGCCGCCGCCGCGGGCCGTACGCGATCAACTTCTACGACACCGCCCGCGGTCGCTGGCAGTTCACCCGGAAGCCCTCGCCCGACGGGCGGCAGTGGGCCACGCTCGCGCCCGCGGACCACCCGCGCTTGGTCAGCGCGGTCGCGGAGCTGCTCGCCGCCACCTGAGCCCGCTGTGGTACCCCACTCGCATGAGCGAGAGCGAGACCAAGGCCGGGCGCCCCGGTGACAAGTCCCTGGCCGACCTGAAGCAGGCCCTGCGCGACTTCGCCGCCGCCCGCGACTGGGACACCTACCACACGCCGAAGAACCTGGTCATGGCCCTGTCCGGCGAGGTGGGGGAGCTGACCGACCTGTTCCAGTGGCTCACGCCCGAGCAGGCCGCCGCCGCGATGCAGGACCCCGAGTTGGCCTGGAACGTGCGTGACGAGCTGGCCGATGTGGTCCACTACCTGGTGCGGCTGGCCGACAAGCTCGACGTCGACCTGGTCGACGCGGCCTTCGCGAAGATCGAGCGCAACGAGCGCCGCTTCCCCACCGGTGACCTTCGCCCGGTCGAGTGACCGTGCGGGCGCCACATCCGCCACTGCGAGTGATGAGGACCCGATGCACCCCCAGCCCCCGGCCCTGCTGCACATGCACCAGAAGATCACCATGATGGTGAACCGGTACGAGATCTTCGCCGACGACGGCCAGGGCCAGCCGGGCCGGTTGATCGCGTTCGTCGAGCAGAAGCGCCTGGCGTTCAAGGAGCGCGTGACGATCTACACCGACAGCACCAAGCAGTCGGTGCTGGCGGAGTTCAAGGCGCGCAAGGTCATCGACCTGGGCAGCGCCTACGACGTGGTGGTCGCGGGCGGTCAGTCGATCGGGCTGTTCCGCAAGGACTTCCGCAAGTCGCTGGTGAACTCCACCTGGCACTTCGAGCAGCACGGCGCGGCCCCCGCGGTCGGCAAGGAGCGCAGCCAGGGGCTCGCCGTGCTCCGCAGGGTGTGGGGCTTCATCCCGTTCATCAACAACCTGCCGTTCTTCATGCGCTACCACTTCGACTTCACCAGGGAGAACGGCGCGCCGGTCTTCAGCGTGGACAAGAAGACCTGGCTGCGCGACCACTACCTGATCACCATCAACGACCCGGCCGCCGACCACCGCATGGTGATCGCCCAGGCGGTCGCCGTGGACGCGCTGCAGAGCCGCTGACGGCGGACGTGCGGCCGGGCCCGTTCACGCGCTCGGCCGCACCCCCTCCCCCAGGCGCCACCCCGACAACGACCTCGCGCCGCTGACCAGGCGAAGCGCCGCAGCGAGCGGGTGACCCGCAGGTTCCCGGCACGGTCGTTGCCTACCGTGGGACGTGGTGCGGCGCGGGCGGGGAGGCCCCGCACGACGAGGGGAGAAGCGCGTGATCAGGTGGCAGCAGCGCAGCAGACCGAGGTACCGGGGCGGGCGTCCGCCGGTCGACGAGCTGGTGTGGGCGCCCGTGCTGTTCGCGGGCATCGTGGCCGCGTCGCTCGTGCTCCTCGTCCTGACCTACGTCTAGAACGCAGAAAAGCCCTGTGGGGCGCACGGAAAACCGTGCGCCCCACAGGGAAAAAATGTTCGGCGGCGTCCTACTCTCCCACACCCTCACGAGTGCAGTACCATCGGCGCTGGAAGGCTTAACTACCGGGTTCGGAATGGGACCGGGTGTTCCCCAACCGCAATGACCACCGAAACACTATGAAGATAACCAACCACACAGCACCACCCATCGCGCCCAACCCCCACCAGGGAGCCAGTCAGCGACCGGTGATGGTCGGTTCGGTTCCTTCAGAACCGCACAGTGGATGCGTAGCGTCTTCATGACAAGTCCTCGGCCTATTAGTACCGGTCAACTCCAACCATTACTGGCCTTCCATCTCCGGCCTATCAACCCAATAGTCTCTTGGGGGCCTTAACCCACAAAGGGGTGGGACACCTCATCTAGGAACGAGCTTCCCGCTTAGATGCTTTCAGCGGTTATCCCTTCCGAACGTAGCCAACCAGCAATGCCCTTGGCAGGACAACTGGCACACCAGAGGTTCGTCCGTCCCGGTCCTCTCGTACTAGGGACAGCCTTCCGCAAGTATCCTACGCGCGCGGCGGATAGGGACCGAACTGTCTCACGACGTTCTAAACCCAGCTCGCGTACCGCTTTAATGGGCGAACAGCCCAACCCTTGGGACCTACTCCAGCCCCAGGATGCGACGAGCCGACATCGAGGTGCCAAACCATGCCGTCGATATGGACTCTTGGGCAAGATCAGCCTGTTATCCCCGGGGTACCTTTTATCCGTTGAGCGACCACGCTTCCACAAGCCATGGCCGGATCACTAGTTCCGACTTTCGTCCCTGCTCGACCTGTCGGTCTCACAGTCAAGCCCCCTTGTGCACTTGCACTCGACACCTGATTGCCAACCAGGCTGAGGGAACCTTTGAGCGCCTCCGTTACTCTTTGGGAGGCAACCGCCCCAGTTAAACTACCCACCAGGCACTGTCCCTGATCCGGATCACGGACCGAGGTTAGACATCCAGTACGACCAGAGTGGTATTTCAACGACGACTCCACAACCACTGGCGTGGCCGCTTCACAGTCTCCCACCTATCCTACACAAGCCGAACCGAACACCAATACCAAGCTATAGTAAAGGTCCCGGGGTCTTTCCGTCCTGCCGCGCGTAACGAGCATCTTTACTCGTAGTGCAATTTCGCCGGGCCTGTGGTTGAGACAGTCGAGAAGTCGTTACGCCATTCGTGCAGGTCGGAACTTACCCGACAAGGAATTTCGCTACCTTAGGATGGTTATAGTTACCACCGCCGTTTACTGGCGCTTAAGTTCTCAGCTTCGCCCCGAAGAGCTAACCGGTCCCCTTAACGTTCCAGCACCGGGCAGGCGTCAGTCGTATACATCGTCTTGCGACTTCGCACGGACCTGTGTTTTTAGTAAACAGTCGCTTCTCGCTGGTCTCTGCGGCCGAAAACTCCTAGCCCGCAAGGGGCTTCAAATCCCTCGGCCCCCCTTCTCCCGAAGTTACGGGGGCATTTTGCCGAGTTCCTTAACCACAGTTCGCCCGATCGCCTCGGTATTCTCTACCTGACCACCTGTGTCGGTTTGGGGTACGGGCCGCGTGAAAGCTCGCTAGAGGCTTTTCTCGGCAGCATGGGATCACTCTACTTCGCCTCAATCGGCCTATGCATCACGTCTCAGCCTCAATGCTGGGGATTTGCCTACCAGACGGCCTACACGCTTCCACAGTACTACCACTCACTGGCGGAGCTACCCTCCTGCGTCACCCCATCGCTTGACTACTACAAGTTCGGTTCCCGCGCTCCACGTCACCGATCATCCGAAGAATCACGATGGGCTTTGGGCGGTTAGCATCACAAGCCTCGCCATGGGCGCGTTCACACGGGTACGGGAATATCAACCCGTTGTCCATCGACTACGCCTGTCGGCCTCGCCTTAGGTCCCGACTTACCCTGGGCGGATTAGCCTGGCCCAGGAACCCTTGGTCATCCGGCGGCAGAGTTTCTCACTCTGCTTTCGCTACTCATGCCTGCATTCTCACTCGCACAGCCTCCACACCTGGATCACTCCGGCACTTCGCTGGCTGCACGACGCTCCCCTACCCATCAACACTTCCGTGTCAATGACACGGCTTCGGCGGTGTGCTTAAGCCCCGCTACATTGTCGGCGCAGGACCACTTGACCAGTGAGCTATTACGCACTCTTTAAAGGGTGGCTGCTTCTAAGCCAACCTCCTGGTTGTCTGTGCGATCCCACATCCTTTCCCACTTAGCACACACTTAGGGGCCTTAGCCGGCGTTCTGGGCTGTTTCCCTCTCGACTACGAAGCTTATCCCCCGCAGTCTCACTGCCGCGCTCTCACGTACCGGCATTCGGAGTTTGGTTGATTTCGGTAAGCTTGTGGGCCCCCTAGACCATCCAGTGCTCTACCTCCGGCACGAAACACACGACGCTGCACCTAAATGCATTTCGGGGAGAACCAGCTATCACGGAGTTTGATTGGCCTTTCACCCCTAACCACAGCTCATCCCCCAGGTTTTCAACCCTGGTGGGTTCGGGCCTCCACGCGGTCTTACCCACGCTTCACCCTGGCCATGGCTAGATCACTCCGCTTCGGGTCTAGACCACGCGACTCTGGCGCCCTATTCGGACTCGCTTTCGCTACGGCTACCCCACACGGGTTAACCTCGCCACGTAGCACTAACTCGCAGGCTCATTCTTCAAAAGGCACGCCGTCACCCCGTAAGGCTCCGACGGATTGTAGGCACACGGTTTCAGGTACTATTTCACTCCCCTCCCGGGGTACTTTTCACCTTTCCCTCACGGTACTAGTCCGCTATCGGTCACCAGGGAGTATTCAGGCTTAGCGGGTGGTCCCGCCAGATTCACAGCAAATTCCACGAGCTCGCTGCTACTTGGGAACACCACAAGGAGACGGAGAGTTTTCGCGTAAGGGGCTCTCACCCTCTACGGCCGCGCTTTCCAGACACGTTCCGCTAACGACTCCGTTTTATGACTCCTTGCCAGTCCGGCAGAACTGGCCAGTGGGTCCCACGACCCCGTACACGCAACCCCTGCCGGGTATCACACGAATACGGTTTAGCCTCTTCCGCTTTCGCTCGCCACTACTCACGGAATCACGGTTGTTTTCTCTTCCTGCGGGTACTGAGATGTTTCACTTCCCCGCGTTCCCTCCACACGCCCTATGTGTTCAGACGTGGGTGACCCCACATGACTGGGGCCGGGTTTCCCCATTCGGAAATCCTTGGATCTCAGCTCGGTTGACAGCTCCCCAAGGCTTATCGCAGTCTCCTACGTCCTTCATCGGCTCCTGGTGCCAAGGCATCCACCGTATGCCCTTAATAACTTGCCACAAAGATGCTCGCATCCACTGTGCAGTTCTCAAAGAACAAACCGACGCTGATCCTTCTCCGTCCACGCCTACCCGGTCACACTGACCGACTGGTTCGTGGGCTGGATCAGCCCGATCACTGAAAGACACTCACGTGTTCTCTCAGGACCCAACAGCGTACCGAACAGAAGCCTTGAACCCTCTGGAGACCCTTCCACGCTCTTACGAGCAGTACTAACTCTCCCGACAACCCGAGGTTCTGCATTAGCCAGCATCCACAATATTGAGCTCCACCGGTCGATCGTTCGCCGACCGCGTGGCCTCCACTGACAATCCGAAGACCGCAGTGCAGATGCTCCTTAGAAAGGAGGTGATCAGCCGCACCTCCGGTACGGCTACCTTGTACGACTTCGTCCCAATCGCCAGTCCCACCTTCGACCGCTCCCCCCCTTGCGGGTTGGGCCACGGGCTTCGGGTGTTACCGACTTTCGTGACGTGACGGGCGGTGTTGTACAAGGCCCGGGAACGTATTCACCGCAGCGTGCTGATCTGCGATTACTAGCGACTCCGACTTCACGGGGTCGAGTGCAGAACCCCGATCCGAACTGAGACCGGCTTATGGGATTCGCTCCACCTCACGGCTTAGCAGCCCTTTTGTACCGGCCAATTGTAGCATGTGTGAAGCCCTGGACATAAGGGGCATGATGACTGACGTCATCCCCACCTTCTCCGAGTTGACCCCGGCAGTCTCCCATGAGTCCCCGCCATAACGCGCTGGCAACATGGACGAGGGTTGCGCTCGTTGCGGGACTTAACCCAACATCTCACGACACGAGCTGACGACAGCCATGCACCACCTGTACACCGGCCACAAGGGGGCCAATATCTCTACTGGTTTCCAGTGCATGTCAAGCCCAGGTAAGGTTCTTCGCGTTGCATCGAATTAATCCACATGCTCCGCCGCTTGTGCGGGCCCCCGTCAATTCCTTTGAGTTTTAGCCTTGCGGCCGTACTCCCCAGGCGGGGTGCTTAATGCGTTAGCTGCGGCACGGAGGACGTGGAAGTCCCCCACACCTAGCACCCACCGTTTACGGCGTGGACTACCAGGGTATCTAATCCTGTTCGCTCCCCACGCTTTCGCTCCTCAGCGTCAGTATCGGCCCAGAGACCCGCCTTCGCCACCGGTGTTCCTCCTGATATCTGCGCATTTCACCGCTACACCAGGAATTCCAGTCTCCCCTGCCGAACTCAAGTCTGCCCGTATCGACCGCAGGCTCGGGGTTAAGCCCCAAGTTTTCACGGCCGACGCGACAAACCGCCTACGAGCTCTTTACGCCCAATAATTCCGGACAACGCTCGCACCCTACGTATTACCGCGGCTGCTGGCACGTAGTTAGCCGGTGCTTCTTCTGCAGGTACCGTCACTTGCGCTTCGTCCCTGCTGAAAGAGGTTTACAACCCGAAGGCCGTCGTCCCTCACGCGGCGTCGCTGCATCAGGCTTTCGCCCATTGTGCAATATTCCCCACTGCTGCCTCCCGTAGGAGTCTGGGCCGTGTCTCAGTCCCAGTGTGGCCGGTCACCCTCTCAGGCCGGCTACCCGTCGTCGCCTTGGTAGGCCATTACCCCACCAACAAGCTGATAGGCCGCGGGTCCATCCTGTACCGCCGGAACTTTCCAACCCACCCCATGCGGGGAAGGCTCGTATCCGGTATTAGACCTAGTTTCCCAGGCTTATCCCAGAGTACAGGGCAGGTTACCCACGTGTTACTCACCCGTTCGCCGCTCGTGTACCCCGAAGGGCCTTACCGCTCGACTTGCATGTGTTAAGCACGCCGCCAGCGTTCGTCCTGAGCCAGGATCAAACTCTCCAATAATGAATGAGTTGATCGCTCGGACAACCACTGACATGAATTTGTCAGCTGTCCAGTAACAATCTCAAAGGAATCCTCTTGACGAGGATCATAATTTACTGGCTATTCGGCACGCTGTTGAGTTCTCAAAGAACACGCGCACACCATCTCAAGTCCGCGACGATCCGCGACCCGATCCGGGGCTGGTGTTTCAAGGTTTTTCGCCCCGCTCCGTTCCGGTTTTTCCCGGCCCGTTCCGCGCTGGCAGAGAGAAAGTTACACCCATGCCAACGCGGTTACAAATCCGGGCCCCGGAGGGGTGTCTTCGCAGGTAGTACCCGGTGCGGAGGCCCTCAAACCCGCGATCATGTGACCGGGACCACTCAAAAGTGTTGTGACGAGCCCCGTCCGAGCGCTCACGCGGGGGCGACCGGCAGGTGCACGGTGACCGACAGGCCACCCCCCGGCACCGCCGCTGCCTGCACGTTCCCCCCGTGGGCGGCCACCGCGGCCCGCACGATCGACAGGCCGAGACCCGTCCCCGTGCGCGCCGTCCGGTCCTTGCCACCGCGCCGGAACGGCTCGAACAGCTTCTCCACCAGCTCCGGCGCGATGAGCTGACCGGACGACGACACCCGCAGCACCGTCCACACCGGGCCGCCCTCGGTGCGCACCTCGACCCACCCGTCCGGCGCGTTGTGCCGCACCGCGTTCTCCAGCAGGTTCCCCGCGATGCGCTCCAGCAGCGCCGGGTCGCCGACCGCGGGCGCCGGGGCGAGGTGGAACACCGGGCGCACCCCGCGCTGCTCGGCCTCGGCCCGCACCGCGCGCCAGGCCGACTCCACGAGCGCGGACACGTCCACCGGCTCCCGCACCGCCAGCCCGATGCCGTCCGTGCGCGCGAGCAGCAGCAGCGCGCTCACCAGCTGCTCGGCCCGCAACCCCGCCGAGCGCACCACCCCGGCCATCCGCCGCAGCTCCTCCGCGTCCGCGTCGGGGTCGGACAGCGTCACGTCCAGCTCGGTGCGGATCACCGACAGGGGGGTGCGCAGCTCGTGGGAGGCGTTGGCGACGAACCGCCGCTGCGAGTCGAACGCGGCCTGCAGCCGGTCGAGCATCTCGTCGAAGGTGTCGGCCAGCTCCGCGACCTCGTCGCGCGGGCCGACCAGGCGCAGCCGCTCCCCCAGCGACTCGGCGGAGAGCCTGCGGGCGGCGTCGGTGACCTCGTGCACCGGTCGCAGCACCCGCCCGGTGATCGTCCAGGCCAGCAGCGCGGCGGCGACCACCACGCACAGGAAGGCCACGCTGCCCGAGCGCAGGACGTCGTCCTGGGCCTGCCTGCCGAGGAAGTCCGTGAGGGAAGCCGCGTCGACCTCGACCCCGTCGACGACGACCGTGCTGCCCTCGGGGAAGCGCGGCGACGACTCGACCACCCGGCTGACGAGCATCCAGCCGAGCAGGAGCAGGAGGGCGCTGACGAACGCGACCAGGCCGGTGGCGAGGAGGGTGATCCGCGCGCGCAGCCCCGGCCCCCTGCGGCGGCTCAGCTCAGCCTTCAGCGGAGCCTGCCGTCGGGACTCGGTAACCGGAGCCGACCACGGTGTCGATGATGCCAGGCTCGCCGAGCTTCTTGCGCAGGGTCATGACGGTGACCCGGACGGTCGTGGTGAACGGGTCGGCGTTCTCGTCCCAGACCCGCTCCAGGAGCTCCTCGCTGCTGACCACGGAGCCCTTGGCCGCGAGCAGGACCTCCAGGACGCCGAACTCCTTGCGGGTCAGCTCGACCGGCTGGCCGCCGCGCCGCACGGTGCGGCGGGCCGGGTCCAGCTCGACGTCGCGGGCGGTCAGCAGCGGCGGGGTGGCCGGGGTGGCGCGGCGGGCGAGCGCCCTGACCCGCGCGACCAGCTCGGGGAACGCGAACGGCTTGGCCAGGTAGTCGTCCGCGCCGAGGGACAGGCCCTCGACGCGGTCCTCGACCCCGGAGCTGGCGGTCAGCATCATGACCCTGGTGAGCGCCCCCGAGCTGAGGATCTCCCCGCACAGCTCGTCGCCGGACATGCCGGGCAGGTCGCGGTCGAGCACGACCACGTCGTAGCGGGTGACCGAGGACTTCTCGTGCCCGCTCTCCCCGTCGTAGGCCACGTCCACGGCCATGCCCTCGCGCCGCAGGCCGCGCGCGATCGCGTCGGCCAGTGGCGCCTCGTCCTCGACTACCAGGATGCGCACGCCGACAAAGGTGCCACAGGCACCTGAGAGGGCGCTTAGCGAGGGCTGTCGCCGGGCTGGGCGTGCTGGTCGGCGGCCTCGCGCTTGGCCCGCTCGGCCCGCCGGGGCGCGCCGCTCTGCTCCACCACGACCGTCTGGGCGTTCTGGGGCGAGCGGAGCTGGAGCAGCACGGGGTGCTCCTCGGCGAGGCGGGCGGCGTTGAGCAGGGAGCGCAGCGCGGCGCTCTCGCCCCTGGCGCGCTCCAGGGCGGCCCGGCCCTCGGCGCGGGCGGTGATCTCGGCGATGGCGGCGCGGCGCAGCTCGGGCGGCATGACGACGTCGCGGATCGCCACCTCGCGCACCTCGACGCCGATCTCGTCCACCAGGGGGCGCAGGCCCTCGTGCAGCTCGGCGGCGATGGCCGCGCGCTCGGGGTCGACCCGGTCGTGGGCGCGGGCGGCGACGGCGGCGCGCAGGCGCAACTGGCAGGCCAGGTGGAGGACCTGGGTGGGCGAGTCGGCGGCCAGCACGCACCGGGACGCGTCCACCACCGCGTAGGTGAGGGCGGGCGTGACGCGGACGTGGACGCCGTCGGCGGTGGGGATCTCCTGGGAGGAGGGCGTGCTGGTCTGGAGCCGGGTGTCGACCCGGTGCAGCGAGTCGCGGCGGCCGACGCGGCGCCTGCCCGGTCCGAGCTCGCCGACGTGCTCCCCGTCGCGGAAGCGCACGGCGCGGTGCCACGGCATGACGACGACCTTCACCGGTGCTCCCCCTCCGGCTCCCGCCCTCCCACGCGCCGACCCCCGCGACGCGGGCGCCCGGCGGGGACCTCGGGGGTCCGCTTGGCCGGGCGCCGGCTCCTGTCACGGGGGTCGGCGGCTCAGGATGGCGGAAAGCACCTCTGCTGCCCGTTGCTACGCGCGGGACCGGGGTGGGCATCGCCGCCTCGACCGCTCGCGGGCAGGGGGAACGTCAGATCGACTACTTGCGCGCCGTCGCCTGGTTTTCCGCGGGCTGCTCGGCGACGACCCACTCGGTGATGCGGCGGGCCACGTCCTGCGCGGTGAGCCCGAGGTCGGCGAGGACCTCGGCGCGCTCGGCGTGGTCGTGGAACGCCTGCGGCACGCCCACGTCGCGCAGCGGGGTCTCCACGTCGGCGTCGCGCAGCGCGGCGGCCAGGGACCAGCCGAAGCCGCCGTGCCGCCCGCCGTCCTCGACGGTGACGACGAGGCGGTGGTTCGCCGCCATGGCGACCAGCTCGGGCGGCACCGGGTAGATCCAGCGCGGGTCGACCACGGTGACGCCGATGCCCTGGTCGGCGAGCTTGCGGGCGGCGGCCAGGCCCAGCTCGCCGAAGGCGCCGACGGCCACGAGCAGCACGTCGTCGCCGTCGCGGCTGAGCACGTCCACCGAGCCGATCCGCTCGACGGCGGGCAGGTCCGCGCCCACGGAGGCCTTGGGGTAGCGGATGACCGTGGGGGCGTCGTCGACCGCGACGGCCTCGCGCAGCTCCTCGGCGAGGGTGCCCGCGTCGCGCGGTGCGGCCACCCGGACGCCGGGGATCACGCCGAGGATCGACAGGTCCCACATGCCGTGGTGGGACGCGCCGTCCGGGCCGGTGATGCCCGCGCGGTCGAGCACGACGGTGACGCCCTGGCGGTGCAGCGCCACGTCGAGCAGGAGCTGGTCGAAGGCCCGGTTGAGGAACGTCGCGTAGATCGCGACGACCGGGTGCATCCCGCCCATGGCCAGGCCTGCGGCCGAGGTCATGGCGTGCTGCTCGGCGATGCCGACGTCGAAGCAGCGGTCCGGGAAGGCCGCGGCGAACTTGTCGAGCCCCGTCGGGCCGCGCATCGCGGCGGTGATGGCGACGAGGTCCTCGCGCTCGCCGCCGAGCGCGGCGAGCTCGTCCGCGAAGACGTGCGTCCAGGTGCGCTTGGACGGGCTGAGGTTCTCGCCGGTGATCGGGTCGATGACGCCGGTGGCGTGCATCTGGTCGGCCTCGTGGTTCTCGGCCGGGGCGAAGCCGTTGCCCTTGCGGGTGACGGTGTGCACGATGACCGGCCCGCCGAACGACTTGGCGCGGTGCAGCGCGGACTCCACGGCGGCGATGTCGTGGCCGTCGACCGGTCCGAGGTACTTCAGGCCGAGGTCCTCGAACATGGCCTGCGGGCTGATGGCGTCCTTGATGCCGCGCTTGGCGGCGTGCAGGGCGGCGTAGAGGGGCTTGCCCAGGATCGGGGCCGACTGGAGCGCGGACTTGCCGCGCTCCAGCGCCCGCTCGTAGCCGGGCTGCAGGCGCAGGGAGGTGAGGTGGTCGGCGAGGCCGCCGATGGTGGGCGAGTAGGAGCGGCCGTTGTCGTTGACGACGATGACCACCGGGCGGTCGGTGCCGGAGGCGATGTTGTTGAGCGCCTCCCAGCACATGCCGCCGGTGAGGGCGCCGTCACCGACGAGCGCGACGACGTGCCGGTCCCGCTGGCCGGTGAGCTGGTAGGCCTTGGCCAAGCCGTCCGCGTACGACAGCGCGGTGGAGGCGTGGCTGTTGCCCTCGACGTCGTGCTCGGACTCCTCGCGGGACGGGTAGCCGGACAGGCCGCCCTTCTTGCGGAGGGTGTCGAAGCCCTCGCGCCTGCCGGTGAGGATCTTGTGCACGTAGCTCTGGTGCCCGGTGTCGAAGACCACCGAGTCGTGCGGCGAGTCGAAGACCCGGTGCACGGCGATGGTCAGCTCGACGACCCCGAGGTTGGGGCCGAGGTGCCCGCCGGTGCGGGAGACCTTGTCGATCAGGAATCGGCGGACCTCGTCGGCCAGCGCGGCGAGTTGGTCGTGGTCAAGCCGTTTCAGGTCAGCCGGTCCGTTGACGGATTCCAGCAGCGACACCGCTTCCACCTCGTGTCCTGGGGGTTGGTCCTTGCTCGTCCGGCCAGTCTACGGACCACCCGTTGAGACGCCCTGCCTCGCGCCCGGTCAGTCACCGCGCGTGAACAGGGCGACGCACTCGACGTGGTGCGTCATGGGGAACGCGTCGAACGCCCTGAGCTGGGTCAACCGGTAGCCGTGCCCGGCGAGCAGGGCGACGTCCCTGGCCAGGGCCGCGGGGTCGCAGGCGACGTACACCACCCTGGTGGGACGGCGCGCGGCGACGGCGTCGAGGACCGCGGCGCCCGCGCCCTTGCGGGGCGGGTCGAGGACGACGACGGAGGGTGACCGGTCGGCGAGCGGCGCGCGGGTGACGGAGTCCTCCACCCGGCCCACGTGCCACTTCACCTGCGGCAGGTCGGCGAGGGCGCGCTGCCCGTCGCGGACGGCGTTCGCGGCGGACTCGACCACCTCGACGGAGCCGGTCTCGCCGACCTGGGCGGCCAGGACGGACGCGAACAGGCCAGCGCCGCCGTACAGGTCCCAGGCGTGGTCGCCGGGTTCGCAGGCGGCCCACTCGCCGACGACGCGGGCGAGGGTGTCGGCCGCGTGCGGGTGGACCTGCCAGAAGCCGTCGGCGCGCACCAGCCAGTCGCGGTCCGCGGCGCGCTCGACGGCGCCGCCGCTGCCCCTGCGCAGCTTGGACGGGCCGGGCGTGGGCCGCCTGCCGCCCCTGCGCTGGGCGGGGGCGATCTCGGTGACGTGCTGCTTGCCGGTGGAGTCGAGCGTGACGGCCAGCTCGGAGCCGGGCCGCCAGGCGCGGTCGAGCACGTCGTCCAGCGCGTGGGGCGCGGCGATCACGCAGTGGTCGACCGGGATGACGTCGTGGCTGTGGTGGCCGCGGAAGCCGGGCTTGCCGTCGCGGCCGACGGCCAGCCGCAGCCGGGTGCGCCAGTCGCGGTGGCCGCCGGGCAGCGGCTCGACCTCCACCTCGCGCTCCACGCCCGCGAGGCGCTGGAGCTGCTCGGCGACGACGGCGGCCTTGAGGTCGCGCTGGGCGCCCCAGGAGGCGTGCTGCCAGTCGCAGCCGCCGCACTTGCCCGGTCCGGAGAACGGGCACGGCGGGGTGACCCGGTCCGGGCTGGGCCGCAGGACCTCGACGGCGTCGCCCCGGCAGAACGAGCCGCCGTTGTCGGAGGTGATCAGGACGCGGACGAGCTCGCCGGGCAGCGCGTGCCGGACGAAGACCACCCGACCCTCGTGCCGGGCCACGCAGTGGCCGCCGTGGGCGACCGCCCCGACCTCGACCTCGACTACCTGCTTCAGCCAGGTTGTGGTGCTCACTCGCCGCTCCGGTTCTTCGCTCGCTGTTCGAGGTCGCGCTGGTCTAGGCCCCTGCGGACCTGGCCGGGAGCCAGCGCGTCGTCCCGGTGCGTCACCCGGTGGGAGGACGCGAGTTGCCACGGCACGCTGGTGACCATCACGCCGGGCTCGAAGAGCAGCCTGCCCTTGAGCCGCAGCGCGCTCTGGTTGTGCAGGATGGACTCCCACCAGCGGCCGACCACGTACTCGGGGATGAAGACGGTGACCACGTCGCGCGGGTTCGCGGTGCGGATGCGCTTGACGTAGTCCAGGACCGGCTTGGTGATCTCGCGGTAGGGCGACTCGACCACCTTCAGCGGGACCTTGAAGCCCTCCTTCTCCCACGCCCGCACCAGCTTGCGGGTGTCGCCGTCGTCCACGTTGACGGTGACCGCCTCCAGCACGTCCGGCCGGGTCGCCTTGGCGTAGGCCAGCGCCCGCAGGGTCGGCATGTGCAGGGTGGACACCAGGACGATCGCGTGGTTGCGGGAGGGCAGCAGCTTCTGCCGCTCCTCCTGGCGCAGCTCCTCGGCGACCCGGTCGTAGTGCCTGCGGATGGCGGTCATCAGGGCGTAGATGGCGGCCATGGCGGCGATCGCGATCCAGGCGCCCTTGGTGAACTTGGTCAGCAGCACCACGACCAGCACGGACGCGGTCATCGCCAGGCCGATGGCGTTGATGACCCTGGAGCGGAGCATCCGGGCGCGGCGCTCGGGGTCGTCCTCGTCGGCCAGCAGCCGGGTCCAGTGCCGGATCATGCCGAGCTGGCTCATGGTGAACGAGACGAACACGCCGACGATGTAGAGCTGGATGAGCTTGGTGACCTCGGCGTCGAACGCGACCACGAGCACGATCGCCGCGCCCGCGAGGAACACGATGCCGTTGCTGAACGCGAGGCGGTCGCCGCGGGTGTGCAGCTGGCGCGGCAGGTAGCGGTCCTGGGCGAGGATCGAGCCGAGCACGGGGAAGCCGTTGAACGCGGTGTTCGCGGCCAGCACCAGGATCAGGGCGGTGACGACGGCGATGAAGAAGAAGCCCGCGGGGAAGCCGTCGAAGACCGCGCCCGCGATCTGGGCGATCATGGTCTTCTGCTCGTAGCCCTCGGGGGCCCCGACGATCTGCTCCTCCGGGTGCTCGGCCATCCGCACGCCGGTGAGCTGGGCAAGGGCGATCAGGCCCATCAGCATCACGACCGCGACGCCGCCCATCATCAGCAGCGTGGTGGCGGCGTTGCGGGACTTGGGCTTGCGGAAGGCGGGCACGCCGTTGCTGATGGCCTCGACGCCGGTGAGGGCCGCGCAGCCGGAGGAGAAGGCGCGCAGGACCAGGAACACGAAGGCGAAGCCTGCGAGGTTGTCGTGCTCGGCGCGGATGACCAGGTCGGCGGACTCGGCGCGCATCTCGTCGCCGAGGACGAGCGCGCGCACCAGGCCGTAGCCGATCATCAGCAGCACGCCGCCCATGAAGGCGTAGGTCGGGATGGCGAAGGCGCCGCCGGACTCGCGGATGCCGCGCAGGTTCACGGCGGTGAGCAGGACGATCGCGACGACCGCGAACTCGACCTTGTGCGTGGCCACGAAGGGGATGGCCGAACCGATGTTGGCCGCCGCCGAGGAGATGGAGACCGCGACGGTGAGGATGTAGTCCACCAGCAGCGCGCTGGCGACCGTGAGGCCCGCCCTGCGGCCCAGGTTGACCGTGGCGACCTCGTAGTCGCCGCCGCCGGAGGGGTAGGCGTGCACGTTCTGCCGGTAGCTGGCGACCACGACGAGCATCACCAGCACCACGACCACGCCCACCCACGGGGCCATCGCGTAGGCCGACAGGCCGGCCACCGACAGCACCAGGAAGATCTCCTCCGGCGCGTACGCGACGGACGACATGGCGTCCGAGGCGAACACCGGCAGCGCGATCCGCTTGGGCAGGAGGGTGTGGGCGAGCCGGTCGCTGCGGAAGGGCCTGCCGACCAGCAGGCGCTTGGCCGCGGTTGCGAGCTTGGACACGGGGGGTAAGCGTACGGGGTCACCTCCCCTGCTCGGAGTAGTCGTGGGTAGGTTCTGCCGGAAGGCGTCGCTCAGGAGGCAACGTGCACGTGGTGATCATGGGATGCGGCCGGGTCGGCTCCTCCCTGGCCAAGGCGCTGGAGCGCCTCGACCACCAGGTCTCGGTGATCGACAAGGACGCGCAGTCCTTCCGCAGGCTCGGCCCCGACTTCCACGGGCAGCAGGTGGTCGGCAACGGCTTCGACCGGGCGGTGCTGGTGGAGGCGGGCATCGAGCGGGCGGGCGCCTTCGCCGCCGTGTCCAGCGGCGACAACTCCAACATCATCTCCGCGCGGGTGGCGCGCGAGACGTTCGGCGTCGAGGCCGTCGTGGCCCGGATCTACGACGAGCGGCGCGCGGCCGTGTACGAGCGGCTGGGCATCCCGACCGTGGCGACGGTGCCGTGGAGCACCGACCGGTTCCTGCGGATGCTGCTGCCGGAGGGGGCGTCCACGGCGTGGCGCGACCCGTCCGGGACGGTCGCGGTGCTGCCGCTGGACCCGCACGAGGACTGGGTGGGTCACCCGGTCAGCGAGTTCGAGGCGGTGACGGGCTGCCGGGTGGCGTTCGTCATGCGGTTCGGCACCGGCGTGCTGCCCGGCCCGAAGACGCTGCTCCAGGCCGACGACGTGGTGTACGTGGCCGCGCTGTCCGGCACCATCACCGACGTCGCCTCGGCCGCGGCCCAGGCCCCCGAGGAGGGCTGATGAGGATCGCCATCGCAGGCGCGGGCGCGGTGGGGCGCTCCATCGCGCAGGAGCTGGTCGCGGACGGGCACCAGGTGATGCTGATCGAGCGGGACCGGGCGCACTTCGAGCCGCACACCGTCGAGCAGGCCGAGTGGGTGCAGGCCGACGCGTGCGAGCTGTCCTCGCTGGAGGACGCCGGGCTCCAGCTGTGCGACGTGGTCATCGCGGCCACCGGGGACGACAAGGTCAACCTGGTGGTGTCGCTGCTGGCGAAGACCGAGTTCGCGGTGCGGCGGGTCGTGGCGCGGATCAACGTGCCCAGCAACGAGTGGCTGTTCACCAAGGCGTGGGGGGTGGACGTGGCGGTGTCGACGCCGCGCATCCTGTCCGCGCTGGTGGAGGAGGCGGTCACGGTCGGGGACGTGGTGCGGCTGGTGACGCTCCAGCAGGGGCAGGCGAACCTGGTGGAGATCACGCTCACCGAGGACACGCCGCTGGCCGGGACGCCGGTGCGGGACCTGGCGCTGCCCAGGGACGCGGCGCTGGTGACGATCCTGCGCGGCGGTCGGGTGATCGTGCCGACCCCGGACGACGCGCTGGAGGGCGGGGACGAGCTGCTGTTCGTGGCGGCGCAGGACGTGGAGCGGGAGATCAGGACGGCGCTCGGGTACTGAGGCCGTCGTGCGCGAGGGCCCCGGAACCGGTGGTTCCGGGGCCCTCGGGTCTTCTCGGCGGGTCTGCTCCGGCGGGTCTGCTCCGGCGGGTCTGCTCCGGCTGGGGCGCCCGTGCGGCGCGGCTAGCGCTGGCCGGGGGTGCCGGAGCGGTCGGGCACCTCGGCGTCGGCCGGGTCGCCCGCGACCTCGGTCCGGGGCTCGGGCGCCGCCTGCCCGGCCGGGTCGCCGTAGCGGGCGCGCAGGCGCTCCTCCTCGGCCGCCTCCTCGGCCTCGGCGCTCTCCTTGAGGGCGGCCAGGCGCTTGTCGGAGCGGCGGACCGCCCAGACCGTCGTGGCCACGGCGATCGCCATCAGCGGGTAGCCCATCGCGATGCGGGCGAACGCCAGCCAGCCCACCGAGGCCTCGTCGTAGAGCCAGCGCTGCACCGCGAAGCGGGACAGGAACACCAGCGCCCACACCAGGGTGGCGATGTCGTAGTCGCGGACCGACGCCCTGTCCTCGCGCCACGCGCGGCCCTGCCCGTTGAGGAAGGACCAGACGACGCCCGCCAGCGGCCAGCGCAGCGCGATGGACAGCAGGAACGCGCCGCCGTAGACCAGGCTCTGCCAGATGCCGAAGAGGAAGAAGCCCTTGGCCGAGCCGGTGCGGTAGGCGATGAACGCCGCGAGGCCCACGCCGAACACGGCGGAGATCGCGGGCTGGATCGAGCCCTTGCGCTTGGCCAGCACGACGCCGATCACGAGCGCGGCGCCGAGGGCGCTCCAGATGGCGGGCACCAGGCCCGCGAAGGAGTTCACCAGGACGAAGACGACGACCGGGAGCGCGGAGCAGGCCAGGCCGACGACCCCGCCCATCTGCTCCAGCATGGTCGGCTGCTCTTCGGGCTGGTCGGACTTGTTCGCCTGGGTCATGAAGCCGTCTGCAGCTCGTAGTAGGGGTTGTAGAGGACCTTGCGGCCGTCGCGGACGGCGATGCGGCCCTTGGCCTTGATCGTGCGGCCCGGCTCGATGCCCGCGATGCGGCGGCGTCCGAGCCAGACCAGCGTCACGCCCTCGGTGCCGTCGTACAGCTCGGCCTCCAGCGTCGCGGCGGCGTCGCGCGGGCACAGCTCGACGCTGCGCAGCCTGCCCATCACCGTCACCTGCTCGCCGGACTTGCAGTCGCACGCGCGGACCGCGCCGACCTCCGCGGCTTTTCGCGAGAGGTCGTCGGCGTCCAGCTCGCTGACGTCGGTGGTGAGCCGACGTACGAGGCGACGCCAGTAACCGCCCCCGGAACTAGCCATCCCCGACTCCTGGGTGCTGTGGGTGCGGGGCCTCGACGCCGAGGCCCCATCTGCTCGTCAGGGTAACCGTGCGCACCCGTTCGGGTATCCGACCGGGGGAGGATGTGGGGTCGTGAACAACACAACCGTCCTGGTGGTGCCGGGGACCGCCTCGGACGAGGTCTTCGTGCGCTCGGTGTTCGCCGGACCGGTGGCACGGGCGGGTGGTCGGCTGGTGGCGGTGACGAGCGCGACGGTGGCCGGGCACCTGGCGGCGCTGGACGCCGGACCCGCGCGCTTCGTGGTGGGCGGGGTGTCGCTGGGCGCGCACGTGGCGGTGCGGTGGGCGGCGCGGAACCCGGAGCGGTGCCTGGGGCTGCTGCTGGCGCTGCCCGCCTGGACCGGGTCGCCGGAGGGCGCGCCCGCCGCGCTGTCGGCGCTCGCGAGCGCGGCGGCGGTGGAGGCGGGGCGGGCGGAGGCCGCCGGGTCCGGCGGGGAGCCGGGTGGCCGGGTGCCGGACGGCGGGGCGGCGGACGGCGGGGCGGCGGGCTCCGGGGCCGGTGGCGCGGTGGACGCGGGCGTCGAGGGCGCGCTGCGCGGGGTGACCGGCTGGCTGGGCGACGAGCTGCGGCGGGCCTGGACCCGGCACGGCGACCGGCTGGTCCCGGTGCTGCGCGCGGCGGCGGCCTCGGACGGGCCGACCCCGGAGGAGCTCGCCGGGTTGCGGGCGCCGGTGGGGATCGCGGCGTGCGTCGACGACCCGGTGCACCCCCTGGACGTGGCGGAGCTGTGGGGGCGGACCGCGCCGGGCGCGGTGGTGCGGCGGATCGGCCTCGCCGACCTCGGGCGCGACCGGGAGAGCCTGGGCGGGGCGGCGGTGGCCGCGTGGGCCGAGTCGGCGGCCGGGACCGGAGCGCTGCCAACAGTTGGCGGTTGACTGCTGGCAGCACCCTCGGACAGCTCGCCCCGGCGCCGTCCCCGGCTCGGCGCCTACTGCTCCTGCTGCTGGGCGGCGATGTGCCGGGCGATGGCCTCCGGCAGCTCGACCGGCAGCGGGGTGCGCACGGGCATCGGCTGGGTGCCGCGCACGACCACGGTGTAGCGGAGCAGGTCGCGCAGCGCCATCAGGGCCTGCTCGGCCTGCTCCTCCGAGGGTGCCGCCGCGACGCCGCGCAGCATCCACCTCGGGCCGTCCACGCCCACGAACCGCAGGTGCACCTCGGGCGAGCGGGCGGTGATCTCCTCGCCCCACTCGCCGTTGAGCCGGTTGATGCGGAAGTTGTCGCCCTTGAGCTGGGTGATCAGCTCGGCGCTCACCTCCGGCCACAGCCGCTCGGTCTTCGGGGCCGCGAAGGCGCTCACGGTCAGCTGGCCCACCGGGGTCAGCAGGTGCACCGCGCGGACCGCGCCCGTCGGGTCCATCTCGACCTGCAGCTGCACGCCGTCCGGCACGGGCAGCTGGACCGAGCCGAGGTCCAGCCGGTTGATCCCGTCCTCCGGCGCCTGCGTGGAGTCGAACGGGCCGGTGGCCTCCTCGCCCTCCTCCATCAGCAGGTCGTCCTCGCCACCCCGGTTCGTGGAGTGCCGACCGCGCTTGCGGCGCCGTCCGAACATCGCCTCACCCCTTAGTCCGGGCGAGCACCGAGTGCCCGCCAGTAGAGCCGTAGCCGCCGTCGCCGCGCTCGGACTCCGGCAGCTCGTCGACTTCGCGGAACACCGCGTGCTCCACCTTCTGCACCACCAGCTGGGCGATCCGGTCGCCCCGGCTCAGCACCACCGGTTCGCGCAGGTCGTGGTTGACGAGGCAGACCTTGATCTCGCCCCGGTACCCCGCGTCGATCGTCCCCGGCGTGTTCACCACGCTCAGCCCCACCCTGGCGGCCAGCCCCGACCTCGGGTGCACGAAGCCCGCGTACCCCTGGGGCAGCGCGATGGCGACGCCGGTGCCGACCACGGCGCGCTCGCCGGGTTCGATCACCACGTCGGACGTGGTGACCAGGTCGGCGCCCGCGTCACCCGGCCGGGCGTAGGACGGGGGCGGGACTGAAGGATCGAGCCGGGACAACAGGACCTCGACGCTGGGCACGGCGCGCGAGACTACCCTGACCGCGTGAGCGAGAGTGCTGTGACCGCCCCGACCACCTTCCGCGAGCGCCTGTTCATCCCCTGGTGGGGGTGGCTGCTGCCGCTCGCCGCCGCGTCCCTGCTCGCCGCCGAGGTGCACATGGGCTTCCCCGGCGTCCGGTCCTGGTTGCCCTACGTGATCGTGCTGCCGCTGACGCTGGCGCTGATCGTCCGGATGGGGTGGACCCGCGTCGAGGTGTCGGGCGGGGAGCTGACCGTGGGCTCCGCGCACGTGCCGGTGGGGCTGCTCGGCGAGGTCGAGGTGGTCGACGCCAAGGGCAAGCGCAGGGCGATGGGGCCGGAGCTGGACCCGATGGCGTTCGTGCTGCACCGTGGCTGGGTGCCGACGATGCTGCGGGTGCGGCTGGTCGACCCGCAGGACCCGACGCCGTACTGGCTGTTCAGCACGCGCTCGCCGGAGAGGCTGGTCGAGGCGCTGCGCGCGGAGGCGGCGAAGGCCCCGGCCGCGAAGGCGGGTGCGGCGGCCCCGAGTGCGAACCCCGAGGGCGACGCCGACGCGTAGCGGTCGGCGCGGGCGCTCGACCGGGGCGGCCGACCGGGCGCGCGGAATGCGCGGTCCGGCGCGGCGGAAATCCCGAATGGTGGAATTTCGGACGGGTTCGGCGGTTGTTGATCACCGCTCGGACCCGTCGAACGGCTTGGTTTCGATCCACTAACGATCGGTGAACCGAACCGGAGTTGTCCGCATTCGTGCGGAAAGTGGCGCTCCCCCGCCAGTGGTGGTCGTGCGCGGCGAGTCGGGGCGCAACCACATCGGTTACCCCAAATGATTCCGTTTACACCCGTTCCGATGGACGGGTTGTGCGGACGGGCGGATTAGCCGTCGATTCCCGCGCCAGGTTGGCCCGGTCGGGTGACAACACCACCCGCGTCCGCGCCGGAGAACTCCGGCGGTCCGGCGGAGAAGTCGCCCCGCCGGGTCGGGAGAACGGCTCGCGGCCGTTCGGCGGAACCGGCGCCGGAACGCGCCCCGGAACGCCGAACGCCGCCCCGGATGGTTCCGAAGCGGCGTTGCGGTGGGGTCGTCCCGGTGAGGGGGCCTGCGCCCGGTCGCTCAGGCGCAGTCCCGGCAGATGTACTGGCCGTTCTCCTCCTCGGCCAGCCTGCTGCGGTGGTGCACGAGGAAGCACTTCGAGCAGGTGAACTCGTCAGCCTGCTTCGGAAGGATCTTGAACGTGAGCTCCTCGCCGGACAGGTCGGCGCCGGGCAGCTCGAAGTTCTCGGCCGTCGCGTCCTCATCGATGTCGACGACCCCGGACTGCGTTTCATTGCGCCGCGCCTTCAGCTCCTCGAGGGAGTCCTCAGCGAGTTCGTCCGCCTCGCTGCGACGCGGAGCGTCGTAGTCGGTCGCCATCTTCTTTCACCCCTGCGGTCAACGGAGACTGTGTCGCGCGCTGGTTAACGCACCAGCGCTCCTGTTTGTGCCCCCGCCACGGGTGACGGAGGTCTCTACGCCCGCACACCGGGCGACAAGCCCCCTCCACACGTCGGTCTGACGGGTGTCCGGCGATGCGCGGAGCGCGCAGAGGGTAGCTCACTGATCAGGCTCGCGTGCACCGGGTTCCCCCTAATTGAGCAGAAGGGTGACGGTCCCTTCTCTCCCAGGCCCGATAGGCTGGTCCGCGAGTGCCGCCGTTCCCGGTGCGGACGGGTGGCGTCACTCGACTGGGCGACCACTGCCCGCCACAGGGTGATTGCTCGTCGTCACGGTATTCCCGGAACGCGGGAAGCCGTAGCTGGGCATAGCCTGATCAGGAGGAGTACTTGCGCCAATGGGGAGGTCGGCGGACGTGGAACCCGCGAGCGGAACGGTGAGCGGCGGGTCAGCGCGCTACCGGAAGCGGAGGCCGGTGCCTGCGCTGCTCCTGCTCCTGGTGCTTGTGGTGTCTTCGGTTGTCGTGTGGGTGAAGGTCCTCGGCGAGGCCGAGGACATGGACGCGGCCATCAAGTGCAACGCTCCCGGCGGGGTCGCCCCCGGTCAGGAGCAGGTGCTGGGGACGGCACTGGGGCACGACGCGCTCGATCGAACGGACCTGGCTCCGGTGGGCGAGATCCACTTCCGGGCGTTCAACGCGAGCACGCAGCGCAACCAGGCGAAGTTCGTGGCCACCTCCCTCACGGAGATGGGCGCCCAGCAGGCCGCCGAGCCCGGCAACGACCCGGTCTACCCCGCGCAGGACATGGCCTGCCGGGGGCAGATCCGGTTCGGGGCGCCGGGCGCGGAGGCGGCGCGGACGCTGAGCGTCATGGAGCCGTGCATGGAGCTGGTCCGCGACGACCGGCAGGACGCCACGGTGGACATCGCGGTGGGCAAGAAGTTCACCGAGGTGAAGCCGAACAACGAGGCGCGGAAGGTGCTGGACCAGCTGGCGGCCTGGGCCGAGCAGCAGCCGGAGCAGCAGGGCGGCCAGGCCGCCGAGCCCTCCTCGCCGCAGTTGGACGCTGACCACCTGGCGGCAGCGCGCGAAGTTCACTGCTAGCACCCGGAGCGATCCGAGCGAGCAACGGCTGTGCCGCCCACCGGTTCCGGTGGGCGGCACAGCTGTTTTCGGGGGTGGTGGGGTGCGGCGGGTCGCAGGTGGGTCGGGAGGGCCGGGGACCGGGGCGGGGGCGCTCGGGACGGGAAGGCCCCAGAACGCGCCAGGACCGTTTGACGCCCGCGCGGCCACCGGGAAGACCGCCGACGCGCCACGAGGCCCGGTGGGGCCACCTGGGGGCCCGCAGGAGTGCGGACCGCGCCCTCCGGACCACCTGACCGCGCGGCTGGCCGACCGCCGGACCCGCTCGACCGCGCACCGCGGGCGGGGACGACCACGGGCACCGCCGACCGCCTGGGTCCCGTCCGGTCGCCGGACCGCCCGGTCAGCGGGCCTCTGACCGCACGCCAAGCGCTTGCGCCCCACTCGACCGCCCGACCATCCCGCTGGCCAGCAGGTCAGCGGGCTTCTGACCACGGGCGCCGCCACCCGCCTGGGTCCCGCCCGGTCGGCGGGCTCTGACCTCGCGCTCGCCAAGCGTTTGTGCCTCACTCGGCCGCCCGACCACCCGGCCGATCCGGTCAGCGGGCCCGGACCGCGCGCCCGCCAGCGCCCGCGCCCCACCCGGCCACCCGGCCGGCCGGTCAGCGGGGTTCTGACCATAAGCACCGCCAACCGTCAGCACCCCGCCCGGTCGCCCGACCAACCGACTGATCCGGCCGCCCGACTGATCCGGTCAACGGGCCCCTGACCACGCGCCCCCAAGCGCCCACCAGCCGCAGGCCCGCCCGGCGCAGGCCCGCCACCGCCCGTCAGACCTCGCCGAACCCCGCGTCGACCAGCGCCGTCCGCAGGGCGTCCGCGATCGACGGGGCCGCCGCGAAGGTCGCGTCCGCGCCCAGCTCCGGCGCCTCGCCCGGCAGCAGCACCACCGCGCCCGCCTCGCGGGCCAGCAGCGCGCCGCCCGCCCAGTCCCACCGGCCGAGCGAGTGCTCGGCGTACGCGTCCAGCCTGCCCGCCGCCACCGCGCACAGGTCCAGCGACGCCGCGCCCGCCCGGCGGATGTCGCGCACCACCTCGGACAGCGCCGCCCAGGTCTGCGCCTGCCGCCGCCTGCGCTCCGCGCGGTACGCGAACCCGTACCCCAGCAGGGTGACGTCCAGGCGTTCCGGCGCGGACACCCGCAGCGGGACGCCGTCCAGGAACGCGCCGCCGCCGCGCGAGGCCGTCCAGACCCGGCCGGACGCGGGCTCGACCACCGCCGCCGCGACCGACTCGCCGTCCTCCTGCGCCGCGACCGACACCGCGTAGTGGGGAATGCCGTAGAGGTAGTTGACGGTGCCGTCGATCGGGTCAACGACCCACGTGAGCCCGTCGAGCGCCGCCTCGCCGCCCTCCTCCTCGCCGATCACCGGCTCACCCGGACGAAGTTCACCCAGACGGGCGCGGACCAATCGCTCGGACGCGCGGTCGGCCTCGGTGACCACGTCCGTGATGGTGGACTTGGTGTCCACCAGGGACACCGCCTGGTCCCGACTGGTGCGAACGAGCTCACCCGCCTCGGTGGCCACCCGCACCGCGACGTCGACCAGGGCCCGGTGATCGAAAGGCACGTGCTCCTCCTGCGTCACTCCAACGGGACTACCGAACGTGGCCAGGCTAGTGTCTTCGGCCACGGCATCTGAATCGAGTAGGAAGGCCACGGGGATGGTCATGACCCGCGGGTTCGGCGTGGACATCGGCGGCTCGGGCATCAAGGGCGGTCTGGTGGACCTGGAGATGGGCGCGCTGGACGGTGAGCGGCTGCGCATCGCCACGCCGCAGCCGTCCACGCCGGACGCGGTAGCCGACGTGGTCGCGGAGATCGTGGAGAAGTTCGGCTGGGACGGCCCGGTCGGCATCACCCTCCCGTGCGTGGTCAAGCGCGGTGTCGCGCTGTCCGCGGCCAACGTCGACAAGGGCTGGATCGACACCGACGCGCAGGCGCTGTTCGCGCGCAGGCTCGGTCGGGCCGCCGACCAGGTGGTGGTGCTCAACGACGCGGACGCGGCGGGCGTCGCCGAGATGGAGTTCGGCGCGGGGGTGGGCAAGGACGGCCTGGTCGTGCTGCTGACCTTCGGCACCGGCATCGGCAGCGCCGTGTTCCTGGACGGCAAGCTCGTCCCCAACACCGAGTTCGGCCACCTGGAGGTGGACGGGCACGACGCGGAGAAGCGCGCCGCGGCCTCGGTGAAGGAGGACAAGGGGCTGTCCTGGGCCGAGTGGGCGCCCAGGGTCTCCCGGTACGTCAACGTGCTGGAGAACCTGATCTGGCCCGACCTGGTCATCGCGGGCGGCGGGGTGAGCAAGAAGGCGGAGAAGTGGCTCCCCCTGCTGGAGGTCCGCACCCCGGTCGTGGCCGCCGCGCTGAAGAACGACGCGGGCATCGTCGGGGCCGCGGTGGCCGCCACCAGGGGCTTCCAGCACTGATCACCTGCGGTTCTCGTCGAGTTCCGCACCTCGGGATCGCGTGCCCGAGCGGCTTCGTCCAGGCCGGTGCGCAACGGCACGCGCTTTCCGTCGTTACAATGGAACGGTGCCCCTCCCGGCCTCAGACCGGCGGGCGCTCCCCCATACTCCGGCGGCCGAGGATCGCGCGCCTCGGCCTGCCTTGATCGACAGTCGTGAAAGGGCGTACGTGGCAGCCGCGAAGACGACTCAGGCAGCGAAGGCTGATGCCGAGGAGACGCCCAAGGCCACCTCGGCGAGGAAGGCTCCGGCGAGGAAGCCGGCAGCGAAGACCGCCGCGGCGGGCAAGACGACAGCACGCGCGCCGCGCAAGACTGCCGCCAAGGCCGCCGCGGGTTCCCCCAAGGCGAAGAAGGCCGGCGAGGGCGACGAGCCCGAGGACATGGAAGGCGCCCCCGGCGACGAGGATCTCGTAGACGACGTCGAGCTGATCGACGAGCCCGTCGAGGAGGAGCCCGCCGAGGAGGAGAACGCCAAGCCCGGCGAGGGCGACTTCGTCTGGGACGAGGAGGAGTCGGAGGCGCTGCGGCAGGCCCGCAAGGACGCCGAGCTCACCGCCTCGGCCGACTCGGTCCGCGCCTACCTCAAGCAGATCGGCAAGGTCGCGCTGCTCAACGCGGAGGAGGAGGTCGAGCTCGCCAAGCGCATCGAGGCAGGCCTCTACGCCGCCGAGCGGCTGCGCCGGGCCGAGGACGAGAGCGAGAAGCTCACCCCGCAGATGCGGCGCGACCTGCGCTGGATCGTCCGCGACGGCGAGCGCGCCAAGAACCACCTGCTGGAGGCCAACCTCCGCCTGGTGGTGTCGCTGGCCAAGCGCTACACCGGTCGCGGCATGGCGTTCCTGGACCTGATCCAGGAGGGCAACCTGGGTCTGATCCGCGCGGTCGAGAAGTTCGACTACACCAAGGGCTACAAGTTCTCCACGTACGCCACGTGGTGGATCCGCCAGGCGATCACCCGCGCGATGGCCGACCAGGCCCGCACCATCCGCATCCCGGTGCACATGGTCGAGGTCATCAACAAGCTCGGCCGCATCCAGCGCGAGCTGCTCCAGGACCTGGGCCGCGAGCCCACGCCGGAGGAGCTCGCGAAGGAAATGGACATCACGCCCGAGAAGGTGCTGGAGATCCAGCAGTACGCGCGTGAGCCCATCTCGCTGGACCAGACGATCGGCGACGAGGGCGACAGCCAGCTCGGTGACTTCATCGAGGACTCCGAGGCCGTGGTGGCCGTGGACGCGGTGTCGTTCACGCTGCTCCAGGACCAGCTGCAGTCGGTGCTGGCGACGCTGTCCGAGCGCGAGGCGGGCGTGGTCCGGCTCCGCTTCGGCCTGACCGACGGCCAGCCGCGCACGCTGGACGAGATCGGCCAGGTCTACGGGGTCACCCGCGAGCGGATCCGGCAGATCGAGTCGAAGACGATGTCCAAGCTGCGCCACCCGTCGCGCTCGCAGGTGCTGCGCGACTACCTGGACTAGGCAGGGGCGGCGCCGGGCGGTCCGCCCGGCCGCGCCGCCGGAGGGCCCGCACCCACGGGGTGCGGGCCCTCCGGCGTTCCGGGGGGGCTCAGCCGACCTCGTCGCCGATCGGGGCGACGGTCACCGGGCCGGTGACGGGGGCGGGCCAGGCGTGCTCGCGGGAACCGCCCTGGCCGCCGGGCAGGGCGTTGCCGCCCGCGTCGAGGAACTCCGGGTCCTCAGGCGCGCCCCGCAGGGCGCAGGTGACGCCCTCGCCGGGGGTGAACCGGATGACGAAGAGGGTCTCGTCGGCGACCGGCGCCCGCCGTTCGGCCGCGGTCACGGTGAGCTGCTCCGGGGTGCAGGCGTCGTCCGGCGCCGTCGTGCTCGGGTCAGCGCTCAGGTTCGCGCTCACCCCCGACGTCCCGGCGCCCTCGGCACGGGAGGCTCCGCCGGGAGCGTCCGGTAACGCGGTGGTTCCGGGGGCGCCCCCGGTTCCGCAGGCCGACAGGACGATGGCGGTCACGACGGGCGCGGTCAGGTGCGCTGGGCGCATGTCTCCCCTTCCGCGCGGGACACATCCCGCAGTCGTCATCCGGTTTCCCGCAGTGACCGGCGACCAGTCCCGCACTGCGAAAGAGACGCACATCACACCACCGTTCGGTGCCGTCCCGCGTGGAGCTGCCGTTGGTGCGGGGGACGCGTTCCGCCCGGATCGTGGGCCCTGCGGGGCATGTTCGCTCTCGGCGGACGTGTGTGCGACCCATCACACGGTCAGCCCCGCAGAAACCTCCTTCCGGAGCAGTGCTGGGCCTCCCGGCCCCGTTGCGGCTGGTCCGGGCGTGGTGGCCTGACAGCGGAAAGTGATCGCAGGGGTGCCGAACCGGTGGTGACGCGGGTTCGAACACCGGATGGCGCGGGTAAGAGTGGGAGTGACGCGGGTCGCCACGGCCCAGGGAACACTGACTTACGCCCGTGCGTCTGCAAGAGTGGAAGCAAGCGAACACCACGCGCCAGCCAGGTGCGGCGTTGGTCGCAGCTAGGTGTGAGGCACCGATCCCCGGTGCCGGGACGGAGGGAGATTTCCATGACTACTACGCTCACCCGCCCCGCGTTGACCGCTGCCGACCGCTGCGACCGCTGCGGGGCCGCTGCCCAGGTTCGCGCCGTGCTCCCCTCCGGGGGCGAGCTGCTGTTCTGCGGGCACCACGCCCGCGAGCACAGCACGAAGCTGCGCGAGCTCGCTGCCGAGCTGCAGCAGGGCTGATCCGGTGGGCCGCCGAACAGGCGGCCCTGACACCCAAGCCGTCCGGGGCGGGGTTCGACGCGGTGGGAAAGCCGCGCTGGGCCCCGCTCCCCTGCATCCGGGGGACCGCCGTCCTCCGGTCGCGGGGCCCATTCGGACGGTGCAGGGGTCCTCGGAGCGGGAGAACGCGGGAACAGGTCCCGGACGCCGATCCGCCGCCGCGGCGCGGAAGAGGCGCGGGTCAGGCAGGGGCGCGGCCGGACGTGGTCGCGTCGTCGGTGGACGCGCGGAGCGGGCGGCTCGCCCGAGCGCGTGGACCGGAAGTCCTTGGGCTGTCAGCGGAACGCCGCGCTCGCGGGGCGACAACGTTTGCGGCACCGGCGAATCGTGGTGCGCGGAGCCCGGAAGCGTGTGCGGCGCCGGGAGATCCGGCTCCGGGAAGTCCGCTGCGGAGATCCAGCGCGGGAGATCCAGCGAGGGAATCCGGCACGGCGCGGTCCGGCTCCGGGAAGTCCGAACAGGACCCGCGCGGGCGGCGGTCAGACCAGGCCGAGCACCGGCTCGAACGCCAGTTCCGCCGCGCCGATCAGCTTCGCGTCGCGCCCCAGCGGTGAGCTGGTGATCCTGGTGCCGCCGATGGCCCGGCTGACCAGGCTGCGCTCGCGCACCACCGCCCGCACCCGGTCCACGACCGCGTCCGGCAGCACGGCGAGCAGGTCGCCCAGCACCACCAGCTCCGGCCCGAACATGTTGACCACCGTGACCAGCCCGAGCGCGAGCCACTCGGCGAACTCGCCGAGCCGGTGCTCCACGGAGGACGGGTCGGCCGCCAGCGAGCGCAGCTCGGCGACCACCGCCCCGCGCGGCGCGTCCTCGGGCAGGGCCAGCGCGCGGCACAGCGCCGACTCGCCGACCTCGGTCTCCCAGCAGCCCCGGCACCCGCAGTAGCAGGTGCGCCCGTCGGGCCGGACCAGCATGTGCCCCAGCTCGCCGACGTACCCGCCCGCGCCGCGCAGCGGGTGCCCCGACGAGATCACCCCTCCGCCGACGCCCACGTCGGCGGAGATGTAGACGACGTCCGACGCCCCGCGCGCCGCGCCCCGCAGGTGCTCGGCCAGCGCGCCCAGCTCGGCGTCGTTGCCGACCTGGACGGGCGCCTTCAGCACCGCCTCCAGGCGCTCGCCCAGCTCCACCTCGGTCCAGTGCAGGTTGGGCGCCTCGTGCACGAGCCCGTCCGAGCGCCGCACCACGCCCGGCACCGAGACGCCGACCGCGACCGGGGTGACGTCCAGCTCGTCGGCCAGCAGCTTCGCCGAGTCGGCGATGTGCGTGATGACCTCGGCGGGCTGGCGGGAGCGGTGGTGCAGGTTCCACGAGTCGCGGCCGAGGATGTCGCCGCCCAGGCCGATGACGCCCATCGCGACCTGCTCGACGCGCACGTCCACCGCGAGCACCACGGCGGCGGTGGGCTGCGGCAGCACCAGCAGCGACGGCCGCCCGGCCCCGGAGCGCTGCGCCGGCACCCGCTCGGCGACCACACCGGACTCGGCGAGGCCGTCCACCAGCGCCTTGATCGTGCTGCGGTTGAGCCCCAGCTCAGCCGCCAGCTCGGCCCTGGTGGACGGTCCGTCGACGTGCAGCCTGCGCAGCAGCGCGGTGCGGTTGTGCCTGCGGACCTCGTCCGGTCGGGCACCCGCGGTGGGGGTGGTCACGTCAGCGCGGGGACGCCGCCGCTCGGCGCCGGGACAGCGCGTCGACGCTCGCGGCGAGCAGCAGGACCAGTCCGGTCACGATGAACACCACGGCCGCGGGCTGCTTGAGCAGGCCCATGCCGTTGGTGATGGTGGCGAGCACGGCGCCGCCGATGACCGCGTCCCGCAGGCGGCCCTTGCCACCGAACAGGGAGGTACCGCCGATGACCGCCGCACCGACCGACAGTAGCAACGTGTTGCCGCCGCCCGCGTTCGGGTCGACGGACCCGACCTTGGACGAGTAGACGATCGCGCCGATGGCCGCCGCGCTGGAGGCGATGACGAACACGCTCATCCGGATCTGCGGCACGTTGATGCCCGCGCGCCGGGCCGCCTCCTGGTTGCCGCCCACCGCGTACACGTGCCTGCCGTAGCGGGTGCGGTCGAGCACGAACGTGCCGATCACCAGCAGCACCAGCACGATCGGCACCACGTACGGCACGCCCTGGATGACGACCAGGTCGCTGACCGAGCGGTTGAGGGTGAGCGCGTAGGTGGCGGCGGCGCCGAGCACGACGACCAGCCCGACCCTGACCAGCACCAGCGGGGTGGGGCCCGCGACGAGCCCCCTGCGCAGCCGGGAGAAGTGCTTGCCCAGCACCACGGCCGAGAACCCGCCCGCGGCGATCACGAACAGCACCCAGCTGCCGGTGGTGTCGAGGTTGCCGTTGGCCACCTTGAACAGCACGTCGTCGTTGAGGCCGAGCGTGCCGCCCTGGCCGATGAACTGCAGGATCACGCCGCCCCAGGCCAGGAACAGCGCCAGGGTCACCACGAACGACGGGATGCCGACGCGGGCGACCAGGAACCCGGTGATGCAGCCGATGGCCGCGCCGACGCAGACCGCGAGCAGCATCTCCACCCACGGGTTGGCGGGCACGCCGATCGCGGCGATCGCCAGCGCGACGGCGGAGAGCGCGGCGCCCGCCCAGATGCGCATGAGGGCGGCGAGCACGACGGCGAGCGCGAGCAGGCCGCAGAACACGTAGAACACCGTGTCCCCCATGCCGCCCATGAGGTTGCCGCCCTTGACCAGGTGCAGCGCCATGACCGAGGCGGTGACGCCGGACGCGGTGCCCGCGGACAGGTCGATCTCGCCCAGCAGCAGCACGAACACCAGGCCCATGGCGATGATCGTGACGCCCGCGCCCTGCGCGAGCAGGTTCGCGATGTTGCCCAGGGTCAGGAAGGAGTCGGACAGCGAGCTGAAGACGATCAGCAGCACGACCAGCCCGAGGAGGGCGGGCAGCGAGCCGAGCTCGCCGCCGCGCAGCCGCGCGAAGTAGTCGCGGACGGCCTCGCCGGTGGACCGGGAGGTGGTGTCGATGCCGAAGTCGGAGATGGCGCCGCCGTCCGGGCCGGCCTTCTCCGCGGTGGTGTTGGTCATGCTCGGGTCCTCACGCGGGCGGGGATCGGGGTCCGCCGCCTCGGGGCGGCTGGTGTCGCTGGCCATCAGATGGTCGCGCTCTCGGCTCGGGCGATGCCCAGGTCGCCGGAACGGCCCGCGGTGATCAGCTCGACCACCTGGCCGTGCGTGACCTCCTTGGTGCTGACCTCGGCTGCCATCCGCCCCAGGTAGAGGCAGGCGATGCGGTCGGCGACCTCGAAGACGTCGTTCATGTTGTGGCTGATCAGCACCACGCCCAGGCCCTGCTCGGCGAGCCTGCGGACCAGGTCGAGCACCTGCCGGGTCTGCGCGACGCCGAGCGCGGCGGTGGGCTCGTCCAGCAGCACGACCTTGCTGTCCCACAGCACCGCCTTGGCGATGGCGACGGTCTGCCGCTGCCCGCCGGACAGCGAGGAGACCTGGGTGCGCACGGACTTCACGGTGCGCACGGACAGCGAGGTGAGGGTCTTGCGCGCGGCCTGCTCCATGTCGGCCTCGTCGAGCGTGCCGAACTTCCCGCGCTCGCGGCCGAGGAACATGTTCTGGACGATGTCCAGGTTGTCGCACAGCGCGAGGTCCTGGTAGACGACCTCGATGCCGAGCGCCGCCGCGTCGCGCGGGCCGGTGACGGTGACCGGCTCGCCCTTGAACAGCAGGTCGCCGGAATCGGTGGGGTGGATGCCTGCGATGCACTTGACCAGGGTCGACTTGCCCGCGCCGTTGTCGCCGACGAGCGCGGTGACCTCGCCTGCGCGAACGGTGAAGTCGATGTCGTGGAGCACGTGCACGGGTCCGAAGCTCTTGTTGACGCCGCGCAGTTCGAGAATCGGCTCGCTCACTGCTTGAGTCCTCACGGTGCTGGCCCGCCTCGGGCGGGACGTCCCCGTTCAGGGGACGCCCCGCCTTCGGCGCGCGCGTGGGCTTGCTGGGTGGGGCTACTTGATGCCGAGCTCGGCGCAGACCGCGGTGGTGTCGGCGACGCAGATCTCGGAGGCCTTGACGAAGCCCGCGTCGACCACGGTCTTCACCTTGTCCTTGGTGATCAGCTGGGCGGTGAGCAGGACCGACTTGACGTCGCGGTTGCCCTTGGGGTCGTTGACCGTGCCGGAGGCGAGCTTGTCGGCGGCGGCGGTGTCGCCCTTGGCGAGCGCGGCGGCGAGCTTGGCGGTGGCGCCCGCCTCCTCGTCGATCGGCTTGAAGACGGTCATGTACTGGTCGCCGCGCAGCACGGCCTGCAGGCCCTCGGGGGTGGCGTCCTGTCCGGTGACCGGGACCTTGCCGTTGAGGCCGAACTTCTTCAGCACGGTGATGACCGCGCCGGCGAGCCCGTCGTTGGCGGCCACGACGCCGTCGACCTTCTGGCCGTTGGCGGTGAGGATCTGCTCGAAGGTGGTGCCGCCCTTCTGGTTGTCCCAGTCGTCGATGGGCTGGGACTGCACCAGCTTCAGGTCGCCCGAGGCGTACTTCGGCTTGAGCACGTTCTGCTGGCCGTTGTAGAAGAGCGTGGCGTTGTTGTCGGTGGGCGCGCCCTCGATCTCGATGACCTCGGCGCCCTTCTTGCCGGGGGCGAGCGCGTTCAGGCCCGCGACCAGGCCCTCGCCCTGCAGCTCGCCGACCTTGACGTTGTCGAAGGACACGTAGTACTTCGAGCTGCCGCCGAGGTTGAGGCGGTCGTAGTCGATGACCTGGATGCCCTGCGCCTCGGCCTTCTTGGCCACGGTCGCGCCGATCTCGCTGTTGGGCGTGGCGATGATCAGCACCTTGACGCCCGCGTTGATCATGCCGTCGGCGAGGGTGGAGAACTTCTGCACGTCGCCCTGGGCGTTCTGGATGTCGGGGTCCAGGCCCTCGGCCTTGAGCGCCTTCTCCAGCAGGGGCTTGTCGAAGCCCTCCCAGCGGGCGGAGGACTTCGTCTCCGGGAGGATGACGCCGACCTTCTCGCCACCCGATCCGCTGGCCGAGTTGGTGTCCGAGGTCGTGCTGCCACCCGAGGAGGTGTTGGCGCCGCACGCCGTCATGGCCACGGCGAGACCCGTGCCAACGGCGATGAGGGCGAGGCTCTTGGTCCGCATCCGCCATCCCTTTCACTGCGCTGTGTCTGCCGGCGGGCAGAAAATGTTGTGGCGCACAACGTATGTCCGGAAGGCCGGTGACCGGAAGCACACTAGATCGGTCAAGGGACACGAAGAGCTAACGGAGGTGTAACCGAACGGACATGGCGTTACGCCGAATGCAGCAGTAAAGCACCAGGCGTGATGAACGGCGACCGGTGCGAGCGCATCGACACGAACGGCCCAGCGGGTGCGCGGAGATCCGGATTCGGGGTGTGGCGGGGGCGCGGGAGGGACGCGCGGACGGAGCACCGGGTGACTCGAACGGGGCCGCGCGGAGGGGGCGTCCGGGAGGGGCGCGGTCCGGTTCGGGAGGGGTTCCTGCCCGGAACGCGGGCCGGAAAGCCCGAACGGGCAGGGGGGTGGGAGCGCGGGGCGGGCACGCGCGGGCGGCGCCCGGCAGCCCCGGAACGCCAGCGGCGGGACCCGCGCGGCGCGGAGTCCGGCCGCGGTCGCGGGTCGATTCCCCGCCCTGGCCGGTTGGCGCCACGGGCTGCGCCTCAAGCCGAAGCGCCCCAAGCCGGGCAGCGCTACCGCGCCGGGCGGCGCGCCAAGCCGGGCAGCGCCACCACCGGGCAGCGCCCCTCCCCCGACCAGCGCCCTACCAGGAGCGCAAAGTCGCGATGCGCTCTTCGAGCTGCTCGATCGACGCCATCGCGGTCGGCGGGCCGCCGCAGTACTCGCGGAGCTGGTTGTGGATCTTGCCGTGCGGCTTCTTGGTGCGGTGGTGGTGCATCGCGACCAGGGTGTTCAGCTCCTTGCGCAGCGTCGCGAGCTGCTCCTGCACGCTCGCCGGCCTGGTCACCGCCGGGGCCGCGGGGGCCGGGGCGTCGGCCTTGCGCTTGCTGGCCTCCACCAGCTGCTTCTCCTGGCGCTGGCGCAGCAGGGCGCGCACCTGGTCGGGCGCGAGCAGGCCCGGCAGGCCCAGGTACTCCTGCTCCTCCTCGCTGCCCACGTGCGCCGCCGTGCCGAACGACGAGCCGTCGTAGATCACCTGGTCCAGCTCGGCCGAGGCCCCCAGGACGGTGAACGCGCGGTCCTCCTCGCCCTCCTCGTCCTTGGTCTGGTTGGCCTGGGCGAGCAGCTCGTCGTCCCAGCCGTCCTTCTCCCGGTGCGGCTTGCCGAGGATGTGGTCGCGCTGCTGCTCCAGCTCGCTGGCCAACCCCAGCAGCACCGGCACGCTGGGCAGGAACACGCTGGCCGTCTCGCCCTTCGCGCGCGAGCGCACGAACCGGCCGATGGCCTGCGCGAAGTACAGCGGCGTCGACGCGCTGGTGGCGTACACGCCCACGGCGAGCCGGGGCACGTCCACGCCCTCGGACACCATCCGCACCGCGATCATCCAGCGCTCGGTGGTGGCCGCGAACTCGGCGATGCGGCCCGACGCCTTCGGGTCGTCCGAGAGCACCAGGGTCGCGTCGTGGCCGGTCACGCGCTTGAGGATCTCCGCGTACGCCTTCGCCACGGTCTGGTCGGTGGCGATGACCAGGCCGCCCGCGTCCGGGATGCCGTTCGCGCGCAGCTGGGTGAGCCGCTTGTCCGCCGCCATCAGCACCGACGGCATCCACTCGCCGGTCGGGTCGAGCGCGGTGCGCCAGGCGCGCGCGGTCTGCTCCTGGGTCAGCGGCTCGCCGAGGCGCGCCACGAACTCCTCGCCCGCGCTGGTGCGCCAGTGCGCCTCGCCCGAGTAGGCCAGGAAGATCACCGGCCGGACCACGCCGTCGCGCAGCGCGTCGGCGTAGCCGTAGGCGTGGTCGGAGCGGCTGCGCTGGGTGCCGTCGGCGGCGTGCTCGTAGGTGATGAACGGGATCGGCGAGTCGTCGCTGCGGAACGGCGTCCCGGTGAGCGACAGCCTGCGCGTCGCCGGGGTGAACGCCTCGCGGATCGCGTCGCCCCACGACTTGGCGTCGCCGCCGTGGTGCACCTCGTCGAGCAGCACGAGCGTCTTGCGGTTCTCGGTGCGCACCCGGTGCAGCGTGGGGTGGGCCGCCACCTGCGCGTACGTCACGGCCACGCCGTGGTAGTCCCTGGAGGTGACCGCGTTCGTGTTGCGGAAGTTCGAGTCGATCGCGATGCCGGCCTCGGCCGCGGCCTTCGCCCACTGGTGCTTGAGGTGCTCGGTCGGCGCGACGATCGTCACGGCCTCGACCGTGCGGTCGGCCAGCAGCTCGGCGGCGACCCGCAGCCCGAACGTGGTCTTGCCCGCGCCGGGCGTGGCGACCGCGAGGAAGTCCTTCGGCCCGGAGGCGAGGTACTTGGTCAGCGCCCGGCGCTGCCACGCCCGCAGCGGTCGGGTCGACGCGACCTGGGGTGCGGACAACCTCGGACCTCTTTCTCCGTCGTGCGTGCGGGCGCGCTCGCGACGACCTGCGGCGAGCGGCGACATGCGAATGCCCTCGGTGCGGGCGACCGTCGAGGGCTCCGACAGCGTACCCAATCCCGACTCGCGGTTCAGGGAACGATGCCGCGAAAACACCCCTCATGCTCCATGCTTGATCCCGAGATGGGTTCGCCTACTGGGCAGGATGACCGCAGCGCGCCGGAGCGGCGCCCCCTGCGGCTGGTCGCGCGCACGATCACCAAGGCGTGGGAGGGCAACATCTTCTCGGAGGCCGCCGAGGCGGCCTTCTGGCAGGTGCTGTCGTTCCCGCCGCTGCTGCTGGGCCTGCTCGGCAGCATCGGCTACGTCGGCGAGTGGTTCGGACCCGAGGTGGTCCAAGCGGTGCGCGACAAGATCGTCTCCACCTGCCGGACGATCTTCAGCGGTGACGTCGTCAACGGCGTGATCACACCCACCGTCGACCAGATCCTGACGGTCGGCAAGGGCGAGATCGTGTCGGTCGGCTTCCTGATATCCCTGTGGGCCGGGTCGTCGGCGATGGCGTCCTTCGTGGACGCGGTCACCGTCGCGCACGGCCAGTACGGGGTCAGGCACGAGGTGTGGCAGCGCATCTTCGCGCTGCTGCTGTACGTGGTCAGCCTGGTGCTGCTGATCATCGGGCTGCCGGTGCTGGCGCTCGGGCCGGACGTGCTGCCCCGGTTCCTGCCGGACCGGTGGCAGCCCGTGGCCGAGGCGTGGCTGAGCGCGTTCTACTACCCGGTGATCGGGGTGCTGCTCGTGCTGGCGCTCGCGACGCTGTACAAGCTCGCGCTGCCCAGGAAGCTGCCGTGGCACCGGCTCGCGCCGGGCGCGGTGCTGGCGATGGTGGTGTTCATCCTGTCGTCGGTCGGGCTGCGGCTGTACATCCGGTGGATCACCACGACGGGCTACACGTACGGGGCGCTGGCGACGCCGATCGCGTTCCTGCTGTTCGTGTTCTTCATCGGGTTGGCGATCACGATCGGGGCGTACTTCAACAGCGCGATCCAGGAGATGTGGCCCGCGCGGATGACCCGGCGGCAGCGGCGGCGCTGGCGGCGGCTGGAGCTGGTGCGGGCGGCCGAGCGGATCATGAGCCGGGACGGCGGCGAGGCGGTAGACGACGCCGAGGAGCGGCGGGCGCGCGGCACGGGCCGGAAGGTCGCCGGGCGCGGCGGCAGCCGGGGGAAGGCCGCGGGGCAGGGCAAGGCGGGCGGGCAGGGCAAGGCGGGCGGGCACGGCGGCGGCAAGAGCGGCAAGGGCGTGCGGCGGCGGGTCGCGGGCCGGGGTGGCAAGCGCGGCGGCGCGAAGAGCGGCTCCGGCGACTCGACGCAGGGCGGCGACCCCGGCGGCGGTCCCGGCGACCAGGGCGCGACCGGTCGGACCGGTCAGCCGGAGAACGCCTGACCTGGGGAAACCCCGGCACTCGCTCCCAGGACAGCACTGCCCCGGCGTCCCGCTTCGAGCGCGGGACACCGGGGCAGCCCGGACATCAGGGGCTACTCGCCACCCATGGGCAGGCTCTCGTAGATCTTCTTGCAGTCCGGGCACACCGGGGAGCCGGGCTTCGGCGACTTCGTCACCGGGAAGACCTCGCCGCACAGCGCCACCACGTGCGTGCCCATGACCGCGCTCTCCGCGATCTTCTCCTTGCGCACGTAGTGGAACATCTTGGGCGAGTCGTCCCCGGTGGTGTCAGTGCCTTCCGGCCTGGTGTCCAGCTCAGGGAGGGTCTGCGTGCTCACACCCTCACCTTACCTGGGATGATGGCCCCTCGTGAGCACGCCGAGCAGCACCGAAGAAGTCCGCGACGCCCTGGCCGAGAACCGGCCGGTGGTCGCGCTGGAGAGCACCATCCTGTCCCACGGCCTCCCGCCGGGCCGCAACCGCGAGGTCGCCGCGCGCCTGGAGGCGATCGTCCGCGAGGCGGGCGCCGTCCCCGCCACGATCGCCGTGCTGGGCGGCGTGCCGAAGGTCGGCCTGACCGACGCCGAGCTCGACTACGTGTGCGACCGGGACAACGACCTGGTCAAGCTGTCCCGCCGGGACCTGGGCGCGGCGTTCGCGCTGGGCAGGGACGGCGCCACCACCGTCGCGGGCACCGCCGCGCTGGCGCACGCCGCGGGCATCGGGGTCTTCGCCACCGGCGGCCTCGGCGGGGTGCACCGGGGCGCGAGCGAGACCTGGGACGTGTCCGCCGACCTGAACGTCCTCGCGTCCACGCCCATCCTGGTCGTGTGCTCCGGGGTGAAGTCGATCCTCGACATGGGCGCGACGCTGGAGCTGCTGGAGACCAGCTCGGTGCCGGTGCTGGGCTACCGCACCGACCGCTTCCCCGCGTTCTACCGCCGCGAGTCCGACTTCGGCGTCCCGTGGCGGGTGGACACCCCCGAGCAGGCCGCCGCCGTCGTGGCCGCGCACCGGGGCGTCCCCGGCGACGCGGGCGTGCTGCTGACCAACCCGATCCCGGTCGAGTTCGAGATGGACGTCGAGCTGCACGACCGGCTGCTCGCCGAGGGCCTGGCCCTGCTGGAGGACCGGGGCATCACCGGCAAGGAGGTGACCCCGGCGCTGCTGGAGCACTTCCACACCGCCAGCGGCGGCGTCAGCCTGGACGCCAACGAGGCGCTCGTGGTGTCCAACGCCGCGCTGGCCGCGCGGGTCGCGGTCGCCCTCTCCGCGTGAGAGCGGCGGGGAGCGGGATCGTCGTGGTGGGCGACGCAGGCCTGGACGTCGTCGCCCGCCACTCCGGTCCGATCGTGCACGGCGGCGACTCGCGCGCCTCGGTGACCATCGAGCCCGGCGGCGCCGGGGCCAACACGGCGGTGTGGCTGGCCGCCTGCGGCTCGTCGCCGGTGCTGGTGGCGCGGGTCGGCGCGGACTCGGCGGGGCGGCAGGTGCACGCCGAGCTGACCTCGGCCGGGGTGCGCTGCGCGTTCGCGGTCGACCCGGACGCGGCGACCTGCTGCGTCGTGGTGCTGGTGGACGACACCGGGCAGCGCACGATGCTGCCCGACCGGGGCGCGAACGCCCGGTTCTCGCCCGAGGACGTGAACCCGGAGCTGCTGGCGGGCTCGTCCCACCTGCACCTGTCCGGGTACGTGCTGCTGGACGCCTCGTCCAGGCCCGCGGGCCTGGAGGTGCTGCGGATGGCGCGCGAGGCGGGGCTGACCACGTCGGTGGACCCGCAGTCGGCGGCGCTGGTCTACGACGGGTTCCTGGACGACATCAGGGGCGTCGACCTGCTGCTGCCCAACGCGGAGGAGCTGGTGGCGCTGACCGGGTCGGCCGACCCGGCGTCGGCGGTGGCGCTGCTGGATGTGGTGGGCGCGGTCGCGGCCACCTCCGGGGCGGACGGCGCGAGCTGGGTGGACGCCGACGGCGTGGTGTCGGTGCCCGCGACCGACGTGGAGTGCGTCGACTCCACGGGCGCGGGCGACGCGTTCGACGCGGGCCTGCTCGCGGCCTGGCTGGCCGGGGCGTCCCGGCGCGACGCGCTCCTCGGTGGGGTGCGCGCCGCGGGCCGGGCCGTCTCGTCGGTCGGCGCCCAGCCGCCGCTGCGGGCTCAGCCGTCGATGACGTGACGGGGGCGCGCCTCCAGGGCGCGCCTCTCCGCATCGTGCTTGTTCGCCTTCTCGGACTTGCGCGGTGGGCGGTCGTTCGCGATCAGCACGGCCATCCACGGCAGCGGGATGGACAGCACGATGAAAGCCAGCGCCAGCCACCACGTGTCGTAGAAGACCATGGCCAGGAGCAGGCACGGGATGCGCGAGCCCATCATGATCGCGTACTTGCGCTTGCGCGCCGCGAGCTGGTCCTCGTACGAGGGCTCGGCCTCGGTGATCAGCACCGGGTGCTCGGGATTGCTCACGACACCACCTCCGCCCACCATCGTCCCACCACCGCGATCGCGGCGACACCCGCCCGCCCCGGTCCTACGATCCGGGCGTGGTAGCGCTGGACCGGTTGGTCGACGTCCTCGGCAGTCTGGGCACCCACCTGGGGTGCGCCCCGCGCGGGCGGGACGTGGTGCTGCGCGGGGTCGCGCTGCACGACCCGGTGGAACGGCCGCGCGCGGGCGGCGACGAGCTGCTGATCGGGGTGGGGGTCGGGTCGTCGGCCGCCGCGGCGCGCCTGGTCGGCACGACGCGGGCCGCCGCCGTGGCGCTGCACGGGAGCGCGCCGCTGGACGCGCGGGTCGCGGCGGCGGCGCGGCGGTCGGGGGCGGCGGTGCTGCTGGTGGACCCGGCGGTGCCGTGGGGGCAGCTGGTGAGCGTCGCGCAGGCGCTGGTGCTGGGCGATCGGGGGTCGGGGGACCTGTTCGCGGTGGCCGACGCGATCGCGGCGCTGGTGGGCGGGCCGGTCACGATCGAGGACCGGGGGTCGCGGGTGCTGGCGTACTCGCACCGGCAGCAGGGGGTCGACGCGGTCCGGGTGGAGACGATCCTGGGGCGGCGGGTGCCCGAGGAGGCGCGGCGGGCGCTGGACTCGTCGGGGGTGTTCACCCACCTGGCGCACAGCGACGAGGCGCTGTTCGTGCCGCAGCTGACCGAGCACCTGGGCGGGCGGCTGGTGGCGGCGGTGCGGGCCGGGCGGGAGCTGCTCGGGTCGGTGTGGGTGGAGGTCGACGGGACGAGCCCGGCGCGCGAGGCGGCGCTGGTGGACGGGGCTCGGACGGCGGCGCTGCACCTGCTGCGGGCGCGGGCCAGCTCGGACCTGGAGCGGCAGGCCGAGGCGGACCTGGTGACGGCGCTGCTGGACTCGGGGGCTCCGGGGGCGCTGGACCGGTTGGGGCTGCCCGGCGGGGAGCTGCGGGTGATCGCGGTGCGGGCGCACGTGGGGGACGCGGAGCACGGGGCGGCGCTGCTGGCGTTCGAGCGGGCCACCTCGGGGTTCGGGTGGTCTCGGCCGGGGCGGAGCGCGCTGTTCGGGAACGTGCTGTACACGGTGCTGCCGTGCGGGGGCGACCCGGCGGCGGCGGTGGAGTGGGTGCGCGGCCTGCGGCGCGAGCTGCCGCCGGAGGTGGTGGTGCGGGCCGGGATCGGCGGGGTGTGCGACGGCGGGTCGGCCCCGGTGTCGCGGCTGGAGGCCGACGAGTGCCTGGCGCTGGGCGGGGAGCGGCCGGTGGTCTACGAGCTGGCCTGGGCGCGGGTGCTGCTGCGGCGGCTGGCGGTGGAGGCGGAGGCCGGGCGGCTGCCGGTGCGGGGGCCGGTGGCGGACCTGCTGCGGCACGACGAGGAGAGGGGCACCCGGTACGCGGAGACGCTGCGGGCCTGGCTGGCGGCGCGGGGCGACGCCCGCGGGGCGGCGCGGGCGCTGGGGGTGCACCCGAACACACTGCGGTACCGGTTGCAGCGGATGGGTGAGGTGGCGGCCCTCCCGCTGGGGGACGCGGTGGAGCGGTTGGCGCTGGAGGTCGCGCTGGCGGTGCACGGGGAGCTGCGGCGTCGGGGGATGCCGGGCGGGTGACGGGTGGCGCGGGGGTGACGGGTGGCGCGACCCGGACCTGCGCGATCAGGACTTCGCCGCCGGGGGTGCCACCATGTGCCGGTGCTCCCTGAACTATCCGATGACCTGATCACGCGCCTGCGTGCGGCCTTCCGCGAGGCCGACTACACCGCCGACGGGGTGGTCGACGCGCTCGGGCCGGTCGCCCACGCCGCGCTCGGGCGGGGTGAGCCCGAGGTCGCCAAGCGCGAGTCCGAGGACTCCGGCGACCTCGGCGCGCTCGTCCGGCTGTTCCTGCTCGGCGACACCGAGCCCGGCAGGAGCGTCCGCTCCGCCCTCGCAGGCGTCGACCTGGACGAGGCCGTGCGCGCCGGGGTGCTCACCCCCGACGGCGACGGGTTCCGGGCCGGGCTGGACGTGCGGCCCTACGGCGACGACGAGGGCTCCTGGTGGGTGATCGCCGACCTGGACTCCGACCAGCGCGGCGGGCCCGTGCCGACCGACCACGTGCTCGGCGTCGGCCACGCCTCCATCAGCCTCGCGCGCGCCACCTCGCGCAGGCCCGTCAAGAACCTGCTCGACCTGGGCACCGGCTGCGGCGTGCAGGCGCTGCACGCCAGCAGGCACGCCGAGCGCATCACCGCCACCGACCTGTCCGCCCGCGCCCTCGCGCTCGCCTCCGCCACGTTCCGGATGAACGAGGTCGACGTCCGCCTCGGCCGGGGCGAGTGGTTCGGGCCCGTGCGCGGCCGGAAGTTCGACCAGGTCGTGTGCAACCCGCCGTTCGTGGTCGGGCCGCCGCGCGTGGACTACGTCTACCGCGACTCCGGCCTCGGCGGCGACGACGCCAGCGCGCTGGTCGTGCGGCAGCTGCCCGCGTTCCTGAACGAGGGCGGCACCGGCCAGCTGCTGGCCTCCTGGCTGCACCGCAAGGGCGAGGACTGGGAGGACCGGGTCGCGTCCTGGCTGCCGCGCGGCGGCGTGGACGCCTGGTTCGTGCAGCGGGACGTGGCCGACCCGGCGCTGTACGTGGGCACCTGGCTGCGCGACGCGGGCGTCGACCCGCGCTCGCCGGAGGGCCGCGCGCAGGCCGCCGGGTGGCTGGACTGGTTCGCGGAGAACGACGTGCTCGGCGTCGGCTTCGGGTTCGTGACGCTGCGGCGCACCGACGCGGCCGTGCCCGAGGTGGTGTGCGAGGACCTGCGCCACGCCTACGACGACCCGCTGGGCCCGGAGACCGCCGCCTGGCTGGACCGGGTCGCCTGGTTGCGCGAGAACGGGACCGCCGAACGGCTGCTGGCCACCCGGTTCGCCCTGCCGCCGACGGTGCTGCTGGAGGAGGTCTCCTCGGCGGTGGAGGACGGCTGGGAGTCCGTGGTGCGGCGGCTGCACCGGACCGACGGGCCGGGCTGGCAGCACGAGCTGGACGAGGTCGCGGCGAAGCTGGTGGCCGGGTTCCGGGGCGCGCTGCCGCTGGAGGACCTGCTCGCGCTGCTGGCGTACGCGCACGACCTCCCGCTGGGCCCGCTCACCGAGGCGGCGCTGCCGGTGGTCAGGGACCTGGTGCGGCACGGCATGGTGGCGCCCGCGTGAGGGCCGTCGCCGCGAGGGTGACCTCGGCGAGCGTCGAGGTGGCGGGCGAGGTCGTCGGCGCCATCGACGAGCCGGGGCTGCTGGTGCTGCTCGGCGTGCACGCGGACGACGACGCGGCCAAGGCCGTGCGGATGGCCGCGAAGCTGCACGAGCTCCGGGTGCTGCGCGACGAGCAGTCGTGCGCGACCACCGGGGCGCCCCTGCTGGTGGTCAGCCAGTTCACGCTCTGCGGCGACACGAGGAAGGGTCGGCGGCCGTCCTGGACGGCCGCCGCCCGGCCCGAGCACGCCGCCCCGCTGGTGGACGCGGTGGTGCTGGAACTTCGCAAGAAGGGCGCGAGAGTGGAAACCGGGCAGTTCGGCGCGGAGATGTCCGTGCGGAGCGTGAACGACGGTCCGTTCACGGTCCTCGTGGAACTCTGAGACACCCTTCTCAGGCAATCCTCAGGATAGGGCGCGCAACCGCTGTGACCGCAGTGACGTCTTGTCTGTTGAGGAAGCGGGAACCATTTCGAGGGTAGGCGCGTTTCCTCAAGTGTCCAGCCAAACGGCCGTTCGAACGCTGAAAGGCCGGGGCCGCGCAGCGCAGCGCGGGCTCGCGACACGACCGAACGCCAGCCCGCGAGAAGGGGGAGGGATCTCCATGACCGTCCCGAAGGTCCTCGACCGCGAGGTCGGGAACGACACGAGTGCCCCGAGCGTCGACCTCGACCTCGACGCCCAGGGCCCGGCCGCCGACCTGGTCCGGGTCTACTTGAACGGGATCGGCAAGACAGCGCTGCTCACGGCCGCCCAAGAGGTGGAGCTGGCCAAGCGGATCGAGGCGGGCGTCTTCGCGCACCACGTGCTGGAGACGACCACCGCGCTGAACGCGGAGCGCGCGGGCGAGCTGCGCGCGCTGGTCCGCGACGGCCTCCGGGCGAAGAACCACCTGCTGGAGGCGAATCTCCGGTTGGTCGTTTCTCTGGCGAAGCGGTACACCGGTCGTGGAATGCCTCTGCTCGACCTGATCCAGGAGGGCAACCTGGGTCTGATCCGCGCGGTCGAGAAGTTCGACTACACCAAGGGTTTCAAGTTCTCCACGTACGCCACGTGGTGGATTCGCCAGGCGATCACCAGGGGAATGGCGGATCAGGGCCGCACGATCCGCCTTCCGGTCCACTTGGTGGAACAGGTGAACAAGCTCGCGCGGATCAAGCGGGATCTGCACCAGCAACTCGGCCGGGAGGCGACGAACGAGGAACTGGCCGCCGAATCCGGCCTTTCCCCGTCGAAGGTCTCGGACCTGCTCGACCACGCGCGCGACCCGGTGAGCCTGGACATGCCGGTGGGCGCCGAGGAGGACGCGCCGCTCGGCGACTTCATCGAGGACTCGGACGCGACCGACGCCGAGAGCGCCGTGATCTCCGGGCTGCTGCAGGACGACCTGCGCCGCGTGCTGGCCACGCTGGAGCAGCGCGAGCAGGCGGTGATCCGGCTGCGCTACGGCCTGGAGGACGGGCAGCCGCGCACGCTGGACCAGATCGGCAAGCAGTTCGGGCTGTCGCGGGAGCGGGTGCGGCAGATCGAGCGCGAGGTGATGTCCAAGCTGCGCCAGGGGGAAAGGGCCGCCAAGCTGCGCGCTTACGCGAGCTGAGACGCCCTCACCCGGTTGGCGGTGTTGACTTGCGGCTCACGCAGGAGCACGGTCTGCGTACACGAGCCTTGCGGCACCCCAACCCAGAAGCATCCGCCGGGGAGTCGCACGCCGAGGAAGGTCGGGGCGGTCGGGGGCCGGCCCGGCCTTCCCTTATCCCGCAGGGGATTCCCGGAAGATCCCGGTAGACGTTCGAACGGGCCCGGCGCCGCGGCGCGCCGGGCCCGCGCGCGTTCCGGGCGAGGTTCGCCACCTCCCCCACGACGCGAATCACACCGCGGGACGCCGCCCGCGCCCGTCGCGGCGGTATAGGTTCGTCGGAACCCGAACGCGCGCAAGGGAGCCGCGACGTGCCCGCAGTACCCACCACATTCCAGTACACCGACGTCCTGCCGCTGGCGGCGGACACGACCACCGAGTACCGCCTGGTGACGCAGGAGGGCGTCTCGGTCGTGGAGGCCGCGGGGCGCAAGTTCCTCCAGGTCGAGCCGGAGACGCTGACCCTGCTGGCCAAGGAGGCCGTCCGGGACATCCAGCACCTGCTGCGCCCCTCGCACCTGGCGCAGCTGCGCGCGATCGTCGACGACCCCGAGGCCAGCGGCAACGACCGGTTCGTCGCGACCGACCTGTTGCGCAACGCCTGCATCTCCGCGGGCGGCGTGCTGCCCATGTGCCAGGACACCGGCACGGCGATCGTGATGGGCAAGCGCACCGAGTCCGTGCTCACCGGCGGCTCCGACGAGGAAGCGCTTTCCCTAGGCATCTTCGAGGCGTACCAGGAGCTGAACCTGCGCTACTCGCAGATGGCCCCGGTCACCTTCTGGGACGAGAAGAACACCGGCACCAACCTGCCCGCGCAGCTGGACCTGTTCACCGCGCCCGGCGTCGAGCCGAAGTACGAGTTCCTGTTCATGGCCAAGGGCGGCGGCTCGGCCAACAAGACGTTCCTGTACCAGGAGACCAAGGCGCTGCTGAACCCCGCGCGCCTGGCACGGTTCCTGGACGAGAAGCTGCGCTCGCTGGGCACCGCGGCGTGCCCGCCGTACCACCTCGCGGTGGTCGTGGGCGGGCTGTCGGCGGAGCAGAACCTGAAGGTCGCCAAGCTGGCGTCCGCCCGGTACCTGGACAACCTGCCCACCGAGGGCTCGGCGGCGGGGCACGCGTTCCGCGACGTCGAGCTGGAGCAGCAGGTCCTGGAGCTGACCCGGAACTTCGGGATCGGCGCGCAGTTCGGCGGCAAGTACTTCTGCCACGACGTGCGGGTGATCCGGCTGCCCAGGCACGGCGCGTCCTGCCCGGTCGGCGTCGCGGTGTCGTGCTCGGCGGACCGCCAGGCGAAGGCGAAGATCACGCCGGAGGGCGTGTTCATCGAGCAGCTGGAGCGGGACCCGGCGAAGTACCTGCCGGAGGTGACCGACGAGGCGCTGTCCGACGAGGTCGTGCAGATCGACCTGAACCGGCCGATGGCGGAGATCCGGGAGGCGCTGTCGGCGCTGCCGGTGAAGACGCGGGTGTCGCTGACCGGTCCGCTGGTGGTGGCGCGCGACATCGCCCACGCCAAGATCAAGGAGCGGTTGGACGCGGGCGAGGGGATGCCGCAGTACCTGCGGGACCACCCGGTGTACTACGCGGGCCCGGCGAAGACCCCCGAGGGCTACGCCTCCGGCTCGTTCGGGCCGACCACGGCGGGCCGGATGGACTCCTACGTGGAGCAGTTCCAGGCCGAGGGCGGCTCGCTGGTGATGCTGGCGAAGGGCAACCGCTCCAAGCAGGTCACCTCCGCGTGCGCCACCCACGGCGGCTTCTACCTGGGCTCGATCGGCGGCCCGGCCGCGCGGCTGGCCCAGGACTGCATCCGCAAGGTCGAGGTGCTGGAGTACGCGGAGCTGGGCATGGAAGCGGTGTGGAGGATCGAGGTCGAGGACTTCCCCGCCTTCGTCGTCGTGGACGACAAGGGCAACGACTTCTTCGCCGAGACCTCCGCGCCGACGCTCCAGATCTCGTTCCGCAAGTAGCCCGCCCCGGTGCGGCGCTCCCTCCGACGAGGGGCGCCGCACCGCGCGCTCCGGGGTCAGCCGACCTCTTCGCGGCTCTCCAGCACGACCCTGCGCTCGCCGAGCGGCGCGTCGAGGGTGACGGTGAGCGGCACGGGGCGGAGGTCGTCGGTGCAGGCGCCACCGCCCCGCGGCGGGTAGTACGTGGTGACCAGGGTGACCAGGACCTGCTCGGCGGACTGCGCGGCGACCTCGGCCGAGGCGTTCTTGCAGCCGCCCGCCAGGCCGTTGACCAGCAGCGCCCGGCCGTCCGGCCCGACCTGGACCTGCTTGTCGTAGGTCTCCGGGAGCGCGGCGGCGTCGACCTTGGCGCCTTCCAGCGGCGCGGCCTGCGGGATCGGCTCGGCGCTGCGCTGCGGCGGTCGCTGCGGCTGCTGCTCACCGGGCGCGCCGGGCTCGCCGGTGGGGTCGCCGCTGCCGGTCGAGTCCGGGGGCACGGCGCCCGACGGTGCTCCTGACAACGTTGTCGACACGTCGCCGGGCGCCGACGAGCCGACCGCGCCGGTGGGGTCCTGCCCGCCACCGGAGCACCCGGCCAGCGCGGCGAGGGTGACGGCGACGGCGGCGTTCCTCATCCTGCTGGGCCTCATGGTCCCAGGACGGTACTACCGGGCCGGGCGGTTGCAGCCGTGCGGACCGAAGGCCCGCCCGGTGCGGGCGGGCCCTCGGCGGGCGCTACCCCTTCTGCTCCTGCCTGGCCTGGAGCACCACCGCGCGCTCCCCCAGCGGCTGGTCGAGCTTCGCGGTCAGCGGCGGGAAGCGGATGTCCATCGTGCAGATCTCGTCGGCCCCGGACAGGGTCTCCACCAGCACGGCGATCACCTGCTGCTCGTTCTGCTCGACGATCTCCATGCGCGACGTGCCGCAGCCGCCCTCCTGGCCGATGGCGCCGAGCACGAGCCCGCCGTCCTCGGTCCACGCGGTGCGCGGGCTGCCCTCGGCCAGCGCGCTGGCGTTGAGCTGGCTCGCGGGCACCTCGACCCCGCCCTGGGGCACGGCCGAGTCGAAGCCGGGGTCGGGCTCGGCCTCGACCGGGCTGGTGGTGGGCGCGGGCTCGGTGGTCAGCGTCGGGCCCGAACCCGCGCCCGCCCCGACCTCGCCGGACTGGCCGGAGGCGCAGCCGACCAGCACAGCGGCCAGCAGCGCACCCGTTCCGATTGCGGTTCCTAGGCTCCTCATGCGCCTAGGACGGAACGGGGCGGGCGCCGGGTTGCTCGGGGTGCTCACACTCGAGGGTGAAGGACCGGCTGCCCCCTGAGGGTCCCCAGCGCCTCGCCCATCGCCGACATCCGGTCCGCCGAGGCCAGGCCCGCGTGGTAGAGGTGCAGCTCGTCCACGCCGTAGTGCCGCCACTCCTCGACCAGGGCCGCCGCGTCGGCGGTCCTGGGCGGCAGCGCCAGCACGTAGGCGGCGATCGGGACGCCCGGCGCCGCCTCCCGCAACGCCTCGATGGCGGGCAGGGACGCCTCGGGGCCGCCCCAGCAGGTCAGGGTGAGCACGTCCACGTCGACCCCGACGCCGTCGGCGACCGTCGCGAACGGACCGGTGCCCCACGGGTCGGCGGTCGCGTGCACGACCGCCTTGGCCCCGGCCGCGCGGACCAGGCCGACCAGGTCGCGGCGCAGGTCGCGGGACAGGGCCGTGCGCGCGGCCCGCACACCGGCGGCCCACTCCCCCAGCGCCTCCTCGACGCCGGGCGCGCCGCCGTCCACGCCGGCGCGCACGGCGGCCCGGACCGCGTCCGCGTCGGGGTAGCGCCGCTCGCAGGCCGCGCAGAAGCACAGCGACAGCAGCTTCTGGGCGACCGGGCCCCAGTCCGCGCCGTCGGTCTTCTCGTGGTGCCCGCCGTGCGTGAAGCCGAGCGGCCCGCAGGCCTCCAGCACCACGCCGTCCGGCGCGCCCTGGTCGAGGACCTCGGTCACCAGGGCCGCGGCGTACTCGGCGACGTCCGGGTTGGCCGGGCACAGGGCGTACGGGTAGCGGTCGCCGAAGGCGTTGCGCACCACCAGGTCCGGGTGCAGGTCGCCGAGCCTGCTGCTGTGCGTGAGCACGGTCCAGGCGTGCACGGGCAGCCCGACCGCGCGCAGGGCGTCGGAGGCCGCGCCGTACGGGTTCTCCCCGTCGACCCAGGTCGGCGCGGCGGGCACGAGCCTGCCCCACGCCCGCGGCCGGACCGGCAGGTAGAAGGCGGCGTGCCTGGCGTCGACCAGCCGGTGCCGCGGGTGGAGCGGGGTCGCGGCGCGGACCGTGTGGTACGAGGCGGCCAGCGCCACCGCGTCCACGCCCAGCGCGGCGATCCGCTCGGCCGCCGCCGGGTCGCCGACGAGGTCCCAGGGGTAGGCGTGCGCGACGGTGGTCACCACCGGGGTCGTCTCCTCTCGTAGCCGGGGTCGATGCTCCGCATGTAGCCGGTGTCGTCGCGCTGGACGATGCCGCAGCGGCGGTAGTCCTCGGCGCGCGCGGCGAGCTTGTCCCGGTCCAGCTCGACGCCGAGGCCGGGGCCGGTGGGCACGGGCAGCGCGCCGTCCACGAAGGACAGTGGCTCGGCGAGCACGTCCCACGCGCTGTTCCACGGGTAGTGCGTATCGCAGGCGTAGTCCAGGTTGGGCGTGGCGGCGGCCAGGTGGGTCATGGCGGCCAGGCTGATGCCCAGGTGCGAGTTGGAGTGCATGGACAGCCCGATGCCGAACGCCCGGCAGATCGCCGCCAGCTCCTTGGACCTGGCGAGCCCGCCCCAGTAGTGGTGGTCGGAGAGCACGACCTGCACCGCGCCCGCCGCCACCGAGGGCGCGAGGTGCTCGAACGCGATCGTGCACATGTTGGTGGCCAGCGGCAGCGGCGACCCGGCGGCGACCTCGGCCATGCCCTCGATCTCCGGGCTGGGGTCCTCCAGGTACTCCAGGACGCCGTCCAGCTCGCGCGCCACCTCCAGCCCGGTGGCAGGCGACCAGGCCGCGTTGGGGTCGAGCCGCAGCGGGTGGCCGGGGAACGCCTCGCGCAGGGCGCGGATCGCGGCGACCTCCTCGTCGGGCGGCAGCACGCCGCCCTTGAGCTTGATCGACCGGAAGCCGTGCCTGCGGGTGAGCTCCCGCGCCTGGGCGACGACGCCGTCGGCGTCGAGCGCGGCGCCCCACTCGTCGGGCTCCGCGCCGGGGTGGCCCGCCCACTTGTAGAACAGGTAGGCGCTGTACGGGACGGCGTCGCGGACGGCGCCGCCGAGCAGGTCGACCACGGGGCGGTCCAGCGCCTTGCCCCGGACGTCCCAGGTGGCGACCTCGAACGGGGAGAACACCCGGTCGACCGTGGACTCGACGGTGAGCCGCCCGGTGAGCCCGTGCCGGTCCGAGCCCGCCTCGCCGCCGAGGGCGGTGGAGACGCGGGCGCGGATGCCGTTGAGGTCGTGGACGTCCAGCCCGGTGAGGGCGGGGGCGGCGGCCCGGACCCGGTTCAGGTGGCCGATGTCCCCGTAGGTCTCGCCGAGGCCGGTGAGGCCCGCGTCGGTGCGGACCTCGACGACCGTGCGCAGCACCCAGGGCTCGTGCACGCCGACCGAGTTGAGCAGCGGCGGGTCGGGGAAGGCGATGGGGGTGACGACGACGTCGGTGATCCTCATCCGGCGAGCTCCGGTTGCCCGACCGCCCCGCTCGCGCCGCCCGCCGACGAGCCGTTCACCCCGCTCTCCCGCGCGCCCCCCGCCGTCTCCAGCGCGAGCGCCCGGCCCGCCGCCACGATCAGCTCCAGCTCGGCGAGGTGCTCGGGCGAGGGGTCGACCAGGGGCGCGCGGACGCCGCCGACGTCGAGGCCGGTGGCCCGGACGGCGGCCTTGACCAGCGAGACGGCGTAGCCGGGGACGCGGTCGCGCAGCTCGACCAGCGGCCGGTAGAACTCGGTGAGGTAGCGGCGCACCAGGGCGGTGTCGTCGGCGCGCACGGCCCGGTAGAAGCCGAGCGAGACCTCGGGGGCGAAGCAGAACACGGCGGACGAGTACAGGTCCACGCCGATGCCCCGGTAGGCCGGGACGGTCAGCTCGGCGGTGGGCAGCCCGTTGAAGAACTGGAACGGCTTCTCGACCCGCTCGCGCACGGCGAGCACGATCCGGTGCAGCAGGTCGATGTCGCCGAGGCCGTCCTTGAGGCCCACCACGGTCGGCAGCGCGGCGATCTCGACCGCGGTGGCCGGGGTGAAGACGGCGTTGTTGCGCTGGTAGGCGATCACCGGCAGGTCGGTGGCGTCGGCCACCCCGGCGACGTAGCGCACCAGCCCGGCGGGCGGTCCGGACACCAGGTAGGGCGGGAGCAGGAGCAGGCCGTCCGCGCCCGCGCGGTGGGCGGCCTCGGCGCAGCGGCGCGCCGTGGGCAGCGGTCCGCCGGTTCCCGCGAACACCGGCGCCCGGCCCTCGGTGACCCGCGCCGCGACCGCGACCGCGCGCTCGAACTCGTCCGGCGCCAGCGCGTGGAACTCCCCGGTGCCGCACGCGACGAAGACGCCGCCCGCCCCGGCGGCGACACCGCGCCTGACGTGCTCGGCCAGCACCGCCTCGTCGAGCCCGCCGCCCGCGTCGAACGGTGTCACCGGGAAGAACAGCACCCCGTCGAGTTGCATACCAGACCTTCATCCCTTGATCGCTGGGTGGCTCCCGCGCCGGGTGGTCGATCGCGCGCCCGGCGCCGGGGCGGGACCGGCGGCGGCCGGCGCTCCCGCGTCTCGTTGGTGGTGTTCACTTGTCGACGATCTCAGCTGTGTTCACATATCTGAATTAAGGTCGTACTTGTGAACCCCTGGGGCGGACTGTAAGAATCGCCGCAGCGACGTGTCAAGTGCGTGTTGCCTGAACGTTTCCGTGGAGGACCCAGTGGCTGGAGGCACGTCACCCGCTCGGCCGAACGCGGTGAAGTCGGCGGACCGGACCGTGGAACTGCTGGAGGTGCTGTCCTCCTCGGAGCGCCCGCTCACCCTCACCGAGCTGCACCGCGAGCTGAGCTACCCGAAGTCCAGCCTGTACATGCTGCTCCAGACCCTCGTGGCGCGGGGCTGGGTGGAGCTGGACTCCACCAGGGGCACGTACGGCATCGGGGTGCGGGCGCTGCTCGTCGGCACCTCGTACCTGGACCACGACCCGGTGGTGCAGGTCGCCATCCGGGTGATGGAGCAGGTCAGGCGCGAGGTCAACGAGACCGTGCACCTGGCGCGGCTCGACGGCTCGGACGTGGTCTACCTGGCCAGCCGCGAGTCCGAGCACCACCTGCGGGTGGTCTCGCGCGTGGGCAGGCGGCTGCCCGCGCACTCCACGTCGCTGGGCAAGGCGGTGCTGGCCGCGCGCACCCCGCAGGAGGTCGACGCCGTCCTGCCCGCCACGCTGGACCCGCTCACCCAGAACACCGTCACCGACCGGGCGGCGCTGCACGCGCAGCTCGCGGGCTTCCGCGGGGTGGGCTACGCCCACGAGCGCGAGGAGAACACGCCCGGTCTCGGCTGCTTCGCGGTGGCGCTGCCCTACCGCACGCCCGTGCTCGACGCGATGAGCTGCTCGGTGCCGCTGGGCAGGCTCGACGGCGAGCACGAGCGCCAGGTGGTGGGGGCGCTGCTGCACGCGGCCCGCACCGTCACCGAGCTGCTGCGGCAGTTCGGCCGCTGATCCCCTCACGGAAAGGCTCCCCCGTTGACCGCACGGATCCTGATCACCGGCGCGGCGGGCGTCGTCGGCTCGCTGATGCGCCCCCGGTTGGCCGCGCCCGGCCGAGTGCTGCGCCTGCTCGACGTCGCCGAGCAGCGCCCCGCCGAGGAGGGCGAGGAGGTCGAGCTGGTGACCGCCTCGGTGACCGACCTGGAGGCGGTGGAACGGGCCTGCGAGGGCGTGGACGCCGTGATCCACCTCGGCGGGCACAGCCTGGAGCGGCCGTGGGCGGAGATCCTGGAGGTGAACATCAACGGCACGCACGCGGTGCTGGAGGCCGCCAGGCGGGCGGGCGTGAAGCGCGTGGTGCTGGCCAGCTCGAACCACGCGGTGGGGTTCTACGAGCGGGCGTCCGGCGAGGCCGGTGACGCGCTGTTCCCGCAGCCGGACAGCTACTACGGCGTGAGCAAGGTCGCCCTGGAGGCGCTGGGGTCGATGTACTCGGCGCGGTACGGGCTGGACGTGATCGCGATCCGGATCGGGTCGTGCTTCGAGAAGCCGCGCGACGTGCGGATGCTGTCGACGTGGCTGTCCCCGGACGACGGGGCGCGATTGTTCGAGGCGTGCCTGTCGGCGCCGTCGCCGGGGTTCCGGGTGGTGTGGGGCGTCTCGGACAACACCCGGCGGTGGTTCTCGCTCGAGGCGGCGCGGGAGCTCGGGTACGTGTCCGAGGACGACTCGGAGGTGTTCGCGGCGGAGGTGATCGCCCAGCACGGCGAGCCGGACCCGGAGTCGTTGGCCTTGAAGTACCTGGGCGGCGTGTGGGTCGGCCCGGACTTCGACACGGCGGTGCAGGAGGCTGGCCGATGAGCGTCGTGCAGGGGTACGACCCGAGGACCGGGGAGCCGTTCGGCGAGCCGGTGCCGGTGACGTCGGACGCGGAGGTGGACGCGCTGGCGCGGGCGGCGCGGGCGGCGTTCCCCTCCTGGTCGACGCTGCCCGGCGCGGAGCGGGCGGACGCGCTGGAGCGGCTGGCGGACGCGCTGGACGCGGAGTCCGGGCTGCTGGTGGGGACGGCCGACCGGGAGACGGCGCTGGGCGTGCCGAGGCTGACCACGGAGCTGAAGCGGACCACGAACCAGCTGCGGCTGTTCGCCGAGGTGCTGTGCGAGGGCAGCTACGTGGAGGCGGTGCTGGACGGCGCCGACCCCGACATCATCCCGCCCCGCCCGGAGCTGCGGCGGGTGCTGCGCCCGCTCGGGCCGGTGGCGGTGTTCTCCGCGTCGAACTTCCCGTTCGCGTTCTCGGTGGCGGGCGGCGACACGGCGTCGGCGCTGGCGGCGGGCTGCCCGGTGGTGGTGAAGTCCCACTCGGCGCACCCTGGCACGGCGCGCGAGACGGCGCGGGTGGTGGCGTCGGCGCTGCCCGCCGGGGTGTTCGGGATCGTGTACGGCACGCAGGCCGGGGTGGCGCTGGTGCGGCACCCGGCGGTGCGGGCGGTGGGCTTCACCGGCTCCACGGGCGGCGGGCGGGCGCTGTTCGACCTGGCCTCGTCGCGCCCGGACCCGATCCCGTTCTACGGGGAGCTGGGGAGCGTGAACCCGGCGGTGGTGCTGCCCGCGGCGGCGTCGGCGCGCGGGGCGGAGATCGCGGCGGGGTTCGCCGGGTCGCTGGTGATGGGCGTCGGCCAGTTCTGCACGAATCCGGGCCTGCTGTTCGCCCCCAGCGGCCTGGTGCCCGCGCTGGCGGACGCGGTGTCGGCGTCGGCGGGCGGGGCGATGCTGAACGAGCGGATGCGCGACTCGTACCGGTCGGGCACCGAGGACCTGGCGGCGTCCGGGCTGGCGTCGCTGGTGGCCGAGGGCACGGCCCCGGAGGCGGGCTGGACGGCGGCGCCGAAGCTGTTCACCGTGCCGGTGGAGGTCTTCGAGGAGAACCGGGAGCGGCTGACCGAGGAGCACTTCGGCCCGGCGGGCGTCGTGGTGACCTACGACGATCCCGCGCGGGTGCTGGCGCTGCTGCCGTCGCTGCCGGGGACGCTGACGGGGACGGTGCACGCGGACCCGGAGGAGCACGGCCTGGCGGCGCAGGCGGCGGAGGCGCTGAGGGGCGTGGCGGGCCGGATCATCTTCAACGCCTGGCCGACCGGCGTGGCGGTGGCGTGGGGGATGCACCACGGCGGCCCGTGGCCCGCGACGACGAACCCGCTGCACACGTCGGTGGGGGCGACGTCGATCCGCAGGTGGCTGGCGCCGGTGACGTACCAGTCCTGGCCGGACGAGCTGCTGCCCCCGGAGCTGCAGTCGGGGAACCCGCTGGGGATCCCGAGGCGGGTGGACGGGGTGCTGGGGACGCGCTGAGGGGCGGTTCCGGCGGCGGGGCGGTGGTCTTCGGGCTGCCGCCCCGTTTTGGTTGGGGGTTGTCCGCAGGAGTGCGGTTCGCATTGGCGTGGCATGGCCTAGTGATGGCGGTGTCACCACGCTCACTGCGGAGAGGCTGCCAAGCGTGCACGAGGACCCGAGGGTGGTCGCCACCAACACGTTCTCCGGCACAGCGCACGGTCCTACGGCGATGGTGGGAAGAGCACGCGACGTCTACGTGGGCGTCCAGCCTCCTTCCGTCCCGGAACCGCAGGTCCGGGCCTGGGGTGATCCGGTGGACCTGCCGCCCGCCGTCGTGTCGCTGCTGCGGGCCCAGTTCGAAGCGGCCGAGTACGCGCCCCACAAGCTCCCAGGGGCCCGGAACCCGACCCTGTCGACGGTGTACGTGCGCCAGGGCCTCGGAAACAGCATCGAGGAGCGCGTGAGCGAGCAGCCGAGGCCGGTGCTGGACGAGCGGGGCAGCTGGGTGGAGCCCCCGATGCCCAAGGCGATCCGGTTGTCGGTGCGACCGCCCGCGAAGACCGTGCGGGAGGCGCTGGACGGTGACGCGCACCTGCTCGTCGTCGGGGCGGCCGGTCAGGGCAAGTCGACCTTGTCGCTGCGCCTGGCCTCGAACATCGCGGCGTGCTGGCTCAACGCGGACGCGGAGCACCCGCTCGGCGAACCGGTGCTGCCGCTGCGGGTGACCGCGCGCGAGCTGGCCGGGCGGCGGGGCTCGTTCCCCGAGGTGTTGGCGGAGAGCCTGCGGGCCGAGTACGACTCCCTGCTCCACTCGCCACCGTCACCGGACCTGCTGAGCCGCAGGTTCGCCGGGTGCCGGTGGCTGCTGCTGGTCGACGGCCTGGACGAGGTGGCGGACCCCGGTGACCAGGAGCGGCTGGTGAAGGCGTTGGCGCGGTGCGCGACCGACTCGCCCTACCGAGTCGTGCTCACCAGCCGCCCGCTGGACGGCACGGTGCTCGCTCCGCTGCACCGGGTGGGGGCGCGGCGGTACGAGTTGCAGCCGTTCGACGAGGAGGCGCTGAAGCGGTTCGCGGCCCAGTGGTTCGACGAGGGGCCGGAGGTGGCGGAGCGGTTCATCCGCGAGATCGACAAGGCGCACCTGGGGGAGCTGGTCAGCGTCCCGCTGCTGGCGACGCTCGCGGCGATCGTCTTCGAGCAGCGCGGGTGGCGCCCGCTGCCGGACAGCCAGTACGAGCTGTACGAGGCGTACCTGGGGTTCCTGCTGTCCCTGCGCACGCCCTCGGCGGCGTTCGCCCCGCACCGGACGCCGCTGCTGGAGCACCTGGGCAGGGTGCGGGTGGAGACGGACACGTCCCTGGCCGCCGCTGCACGCGAGTGGACGGCCGAGCACGCCCCGGCCGTGCAGCTGGACGACCTGACCTCGGCGGGCTTGCTGACCGTCCGCAACGACGACCTGCGCTTCCTGCACCACAGCTTCGCCGAGCACCTGGCGGCCACGTCACGGGCCAAGGAACTGCCGGAGAGCTTCAGCCCAGGCGAACCGTTTGCAACGCTGCTGCACACCGCACGTGGCGAGGACCGAGGCCGGTTCGCACGGTCGGTGCTCCTGCACCATAGCCACCTGCACCCCAGCGAGGCCGACCCGCTGCTGCGCTGGCTGCACGACGGCGACCGGGAGGCGCACCTGCTCGCCGCACGACTGCTGGCCATGCACCTTCCCACCGGCACAGACGCCACCGCAGAGTTCTTCACCACCGCGCGTGCTTGGGCGATGACCAACCAGTACCCGAGCCTGGCCCTGGTGTCGCGGGTCAGCAGGGCGACCGGGCACCCCGGCCTCCGAGACTGGTTGCTCGACCTGATGCGGGACCCGCTCGCCCCGTGGGCTACCAGGACCGAGGCCGCCACGGCGCTGGGAGTGCGGCTGCGGGGAGAGCACCGGGAGGAGGCGATCGCGTTCCTCACCGCGCTGGTCGACGACGGGACCGCAACCGCACGAATCCGGCTGGGGGCGGCGGAAGCACTATCCGAGGCGGGAGCCGCCCACCGGGCTCCGGCGGAACGCGGGCTGCGCGCCGTTCTGACCGACCGGTACGCCTCCGCCGAGAACCACCGAACGGCAGCCGTGCTGCTGGCGACGATGGGTCCGGACGGCAACCGCGATGCCGTCGCTTTCCTGCTGGGCGAGCTGGACGACCGCGAGACACCACCGGGCGACCTGGTGACAGCGGCGACCGGCCTGCTCGAAATCGATTTCGCCCACCAGACGAAGGCCGCCGCGGTGTACCGCCGAGTGCTGAACGACCACGGTTCGGGCACTCTGGGGTGGGATGACGCGGCGTTGGGCATGTCCCAACTCGGGCCCGAGCACACCGCCGAGGCGGTCCGCTTCTTACAGGCCGTGGTGCAGGACCGCGCGCAGGATTGCTCGATCCGGGTAAGCGCCGCACAGGCTCTCGCCGGACTTGGTCCCCAATACGAAGCGGTGGCGGGCGAACTGACGATCACGCTGCTCGAAGAGCCCGGTCGCACCATCGGTGATCGGTACACCTGCGCGAGCGCGCTGTCGAAGTTCGGCTTGCGGTTCAGGGATCGCGCGGTGGAAGAGCTCCGAGCGGTGATCACTCACCACAGCACCTCAACGGTATTGGTGCGCATGGCGGCGGGCATCCTGGGCGGCCTGGGCCCGGAGTACTTCGATGAGGCTGCAGAAGTGTTGTGGGCCTTGCTGGTCGAGCTCCCCGCACACGGGCAGGAACGAGCGAGCGCCCTCAGCGATGCGGCAACTCTCGGCACCCCTCACCGGGACAGGGCATTGGGTGAACTGCACGAGCTGATGACCGATCGGCTCAGTCCTGCCCTGGACCGCTGCGAGGCAGCGATGTGGTTGATCGCCTCTGATCCCCGGTTCCACGCGGAAGCCCGCACACACCTGGTGGAGATCGCTGGTAGCGCTCAGGACCCAGCAGTTGCGCTCAGAGCATGGCAAAGGCTGCTGTCACTTGACGCGAGCTTCCAAGGCCCGGCCTTGGCGTTCCTGCTCGACCTGCTCGCGGCTCCCCCTGATGACCTCTGGCTCTACTCCATAGCCCAGTTCACCGGGTCATCTGAAGATCGACAGGTGGTCGGCGACGCACTGGCCTCGGTGGCGGCCAGCTCAGCCGGGCTCCGCGTCCGCTTCTCCGCCCTGTCGCGGCTGGTGCAGCTCGGCAAGCCGTTCCACCGACGTGCGGCGGACCTGGCCTGCGACTTGACGCGTTCGGCCACAGTGCTCAGTTTCGATTTCCCCTACCTCGCAGGTCTGGTTTCTTTCCTCAGCGCACCACTACGCAGAGAGATCGCGGACGCGATGCACGAAGTGCTGCACGCAAGTCCACAGCAGGCGGTGACGATCGCAAAGGCTGTGATCAAGCTGGGCTTCGGTTCGGCCTCCGGCATGCTGGAGGCGCTGCGCTCCGCTTTCGAGCACCCGGTGGCCGATCGTGGAGCGCAGCGGGAGGCTGGCGTTCTCCTCGCCCGCATCGCCCCGACGCACCTCGCCTCAGTGACGAGGCAGGTGCTGGCACCTGAGGGAGAAGTCGTTGCCGACGGTTGGGGCAGTTCGATGAAGCAGTTAGCGAGCATGGGCGCAGTCGTCGTTCCAGGACTGGTGGCGCTCATCGACAACGAGACCTATGACTACCGAGTGCGCATGACAGCGGGGCAGGTGTTGTGCAGCCTGATCCCCAGCGACGGCAGGGGACTTACCTCACTTCGCCACCTGGTAGTGGAGGAACACCTGCCTCTGGCATGGCGTAGTGATGCTCACATGCTGCTCGCAGCTGTGAGCGAATCAGACCTGGGAGCAGCCGTTGCCTTCCACCGCGAGGTGGCGGGGGATGAGACCGCACGGGCCCACGACCGCGCCTGGGCGGCGGTCGAACTGACCAGAGTCGACCGCTCGACCGCACAGAGCGCCGTCTCCCTCCTGCGCGATCTGCGGGACAGCGATCGAGCCGAGTACACGAACTGGCTCATCAAGCTGGACCAGCACACCATGTTGGAAGCCGACCTGATCACCGAGATCGCTCGGAACTTCCCTCACATCTCCGGGTCACTGCTGCCTCACCTTCCCAGGAGCATGCGCACCGAGGTGGAACGCGATCTCTTGGAGGACCGCACCCTGTCGCCGAAGATCGGCACGCCCGCCAAAGACGTCTGGGACAACCTGCCGCTTCAAGGAGAGGCAGAGATGATCATGCGCGATCACGTCTCAGCACCGGAGAGTGATCCCGCCGAACGAGTCGCCGCAGTGGAAGCTCTGCTGAGCCTCTCGACCCGACTTGCCGACGAAGCCGTTGACACCCTCCGCGAGCTGACGCGACGCCCTTCCCACAGGCGACGGGCGTTGCGCGCGCTGGCAGAGTCCGGCACGGAGGGTTGGCAGGACGTGGTCCCCGAAGCCGTGCGGATCGCCTCGGACCGACAGCTCCCGCCGCGTGACCGGGTCGCCGCCATGTCCCTCGTCGCGGACATCGCACCACCCGAACTCGCGGACGGGGTGCGAGACCTGTCCGAAGACCTCCGCCTCTCGGTCCGGGACCGGGTCGCGGTGCTGTACGCCCTCAGGCACGTCATCGGGCTGTCGCCACTGCGTCGGGTCCGGGACGACGAACTGACCCCTACGGCAGCACGGTGCCAAGCCGGGGCACTTCTCAAGCGCTTCACATCCCAGGACAGGGTCGCCGAGGCGCACCTGCTGGAGACCATCGCGCACGACCGGGCGGCACCGTCCGCGCTGCGTGTCAGGAGCGCCGTCGATCTGCTCGGCTGTGGCGCGGCAGGCCGGAGGCAAGCCCTCCCCCTGCTCCTCGGACTGGCCCAGGACGAAGCCCTCTCGGTATCCGCCCGCACGAAGGCAGCACGAGCCCTCGTGAAAGACGCCCCCGCGAGCCGCGCCCCAGCGCTGAAGACCCTCCGCAACCTCCTCCCCACCACCACCCCGCTCCAGCGCCGCAGGGTCTGGCTGGCGATCGGCGTCGTCGAGCCCGCCGAAGCCGCCCTGGGCCTTCTGGAGATGGCCAGGAACCCCGACCACACCCCGGTCGCCCGCGTCCGCTGCGCCGAGGCCGCCACGACCCTCCGGCGGGCCTGGAAGGACAAGGCCGCCGTCACCGTCCGCGAGATCGCCTTCGACACCACAGTCCCCTGGCACGTGCGTCGCACGGCCGCCCGGCACCTCGCCCGCTGGAGCGAGGTCTGCCGCGAGGAAGCCCGCGAACTCCTCCGCTCCCTCCCCCACTAGCCACACCAACCCGAGCATTCCTCGCAATTCCCATCCACCCCTGAACATGCCAAAGCCGGGAGGCGGCCACAAGGACCACCTCCCGGCTTTGCACGCACAACCGGACGACTCCGGCGAGGTCGCGAACCGGGATTACCCGGTTGGACCGAAGGAACTTCGGTCGGGGAACTTATTCACGGCGGGGTTCCGCGACATAGCGGAACATTATTCACACCGCGTTGGCCGGTTCGGGGGACGTTCACCCCCCGCCAGTAGGCCGAACGAGTGCACCGGGAAAACGACGACGCTGCCGTGGGTGGGTGCAATCGTTCTCAACCCGCGCCGACCGGGTGATTCACCCGGAGGGGTGTTCACCGCCATCCCCCGCGCGGGTGAGGGAAGGGGTCGGGATGGCCGTCGGCCGGGGCGGCGCCTCGTTGCGCCCGCCTTGCCCGCCGACGTGGATCAGGCCTGCACCAGCGTGGTGAGGAACGCCCGGAAGGGGCGGTCCGCGAAGGTCAGGCGCCCGTGGCCGGGGTTCTTGCTGTCGCGCACGTGTGTGGCTGTTCGACCCACTGCGAGCTCGACGCAGTTGTTGCCAGCGCCGGAATGGGTGCTCTTGCGCCACGTCTTGGTGTTGTTCATGTTTCCTTCAGTGCCGAAGCCATTTTTCGGATCAGCGAGACCGAGTCCTTGGGCGACAGTGCCAGCCCGCCAGCGATCTCGTCGAAGTGCAGGAGGTAATTCTGCACATCGGCGGGATTGTCCACCCACTTACCCCCGCCCGCGTACTCCAAGTACACGGCCGAGGGATCGCCGTCCTCGAATAGGAGGGCGGTTGCCCCGCCTCCTGACATGGTTCCGTAAGCACCGACGCTGAAAGGAATCACCCGAATGGTGGTGTTGGAATTCTGAGTGGCCTCCACGAGGTGCAGCAGCTGCTCGCGCATGACCTCCGCCCCGCCGACGAGGCGGTGCAGCGCCGACTCGTCGATCACGGCGTCGAGCCGGACGGTGCGCAGCCTGCGCTGCCGACCGGCGAGCGCCGCCTTCGCCTGGTCGACGCTGACGCCCCCGTCGACGAACCGCTTGCCCGCCCGCCGGACCGCCGCCGCGTAGGCCGGGGTCTGCAGGAGGCCGGGGATCACGTTCATCTCCACGGTGCGGACCTCGGTCGCGTCCGCCTCCTGCCGCGCGTAGGTGCGCGCCTCGGGTGTGAACGCGGCGGCGTAGACCAACCGGGTGCCGTCCTGCTTCGCGTCCTCCCACAGCGCTTCGGCTTCACGCCGCTCCGCGTCGCTGGCCCCGTACAGGCCGAGCAGCGCCCCCAGCTCGGTCCAGCTGGGGCTGATGTACCCGTTCTCCATCCGCGACAGCGTCGACTGCGTCTTGCGGGTGAGCGCGTGGTAGTCGACCTCGGTCTTGCCCGCGCGCTTGCGCAGCGCGTTCAGGAACTGACCCAGCTTGCGCTTGCGGCGGGTCTGGACGGCTGCCATCGGACGCTCCTCCACCTCGGCACGATTCGCGAACACCCTAGTGAGGGGCGGCCGTTCACTCGATCGCCCACTTCCGGGTGCACGTACCCACCCAATAGCAGGAAAAAGCCGATGAGGCGGACGCGGCCCGCCGCGCTCACCCGGTCAGAGCACCAGGCTGAGCCAGGTGGAGTCCTCCTCGGTGAAACCGCTGCGGCGGTAGAACCTTCGGGCCGCGTGGTTCGGGCGCTCGGTCTCCAGGAACACCCGCGACGCCCCGGCCGCGCGCGCCACGTCGGTCAGCTCCGCGAGCACCGCCGACCCGGTGCCCCTCCCCCGGTCGCGCACGTAGAACTCGTCGAGCAGCGCGTCGCGCCCGCCTGATTCCAGGGAGTAGCCCCAGGTCAGCACCGCGTACCCGGTGTCGAACAGCCACACCCCGCCGTGCTCGTCCCCGCCCAGCAGCGGCCCCAGCGCGCGCACCAGCGCGTCGTGGTCGTAGTCGTGCCCGTCCACGAGGTAGAACTCCCGCACCAGCCCCAGCACGGCGCCCAGGTCCTCGGGCGCGGCTCTTCTGATCAGCACGCCGGTCATCGCACACCCGCGCCACCCGAACGGGCAATTCCCCCGTCCGGGTGAGCTGATGCGGACCGCTCCTGTCGGGGGTCACGACCATCATGGCCCGCATGGGAAACGTGATCACGGCCGAGGGCCTGGTCAAGCGCTACGGCTCGGTGGTGGCGCTGGACGGGCTCGACCTGGAGGTGCCCGAGGGCGCCGTCATGGGGCTGCTGGGCCCGAACGGGGCGGGTAAGACGACGGCGGTGCGGGTGCTGACCACGTTGCTGGAGGCGGACGGCGGCCGGGCGAGCGTGGCCGGGCTGGACGTGCGGACGCAGGCGCGCGAGCTGCGCGGCCGGATCGGGCTCTCCGGGCAGTACGCGGCGGTGGACGAGGCGCTGACCGGGTTCGAGAACCTGGACATGATCGGCAGGCTCTACCACCTGGGCAGGCGGCGCAGCCGGGAGCGGGCCCGCGAGCTGCTGGCCCGGTTCGACCTGGAGGAGGCGGGCGACCGGCCGGTGAGGGGCTACTCCGGCGGGATGCGCAGGCGGCTGGACCTGGCGGGCGCGCTGGTGGCCGAGCCGCCGGTGCTGTTCCTGGACGAGCCGACCACGGGCCTGGACCCGCGCAGCAGGCTCGGCATGTGGGAGGTGATCTCCGAGCTGGTGGCGGGCGGCACGACGCTGCTGCTGACCACCCAGTACCTGGAGGAGGCCGACCGGCTGGCCGACCGGATCGCGGTGATCGACCGGGGGCGGGTGATCGCGCTGGGCACGGCGGACGAGCTGAAGGACCAGGTGGGCGGCGAGCGGCTGGAGCTGGCGGTGGGCACGGCCGCCGACGCGGCGACGGCCTCGCGCGCGCTGGCGCCGCTGGCCGTGGGCGAGGTGGTGGTGGACGAGCGGTCGCACCGGCTGCTCGTTCCGGTGGCGGGCGGGGCGCGGGTGCTGGTGGAGGCGGTGCGCAGGCTCGACGCCGAGGCGGTGAAGGTGCTGGACGTCGGCCTGCGCAGGCCGACGCTGGACGACGTGTTCCTGGCGCTGACGGGGCGCGCGGCGGAGCTGGCCGAGGACGGGGAGGAAGACCGGTGAGCGCGTTCGTCCAGGCGCTGGGCGACAGCGCGGTGGTCGCCAGGCGCAACCTGATCAGGATCAAGCGGGTGCCGGACCTGCTGGTGTTCGCGACCCTGCAGCCGATCATGTTCGTGCTGCTGTTCAGCTACGTGTTCGGCGGCTCGATCGACATCCCCGGCATGGCGTACGAGGAGTTCCTGATGGCCGGGATCTTCGCGCAGACGGTGATCTTCGGGTCGACGACCACCGGCAGCGGGCTCGCCGAGGACATGCAGAAGGGCGTGATCGACCGGTTCCGCTCGCTGCCGATGGCGCGGTCGGCGGTGCTGGCCGGGCGCACGGCGAGCGACCTGGTCAGCAACGGCATCTCGGTGGTGGTGATGTCGCTGACCGGCCTGCTGGTGGGCTGGCGGATCCACTCGTCGCCGCTGGAGGCGCTGGCGGGCTTCGCGCTGCTGCTGCTGTTCGCCTACGCCATGTCGTGGGTGATGGCGCTGGTGGGGCTGATGGTGCGCACGCCGGAGGTGTTCAACAACGCCAGCTTCATGGCGATCTTCCCGCTGACGTTCATCGCCAACACGTTCGTGCAGGAGGGCAACCTGCCCGGTCCGCTGAAGGTGTTCGCGCAGTGGAACCCGGTGTCGGCGGTGACGCAGGCGGCGCGGGTGCTGTTCGGCAACACCAACCCGATGTTCCCACCGCCGGACGCGTGGCCGCTCCAGCACCCGGTGCTCGCCACGCTCGGCTGGGTGGCGCTGATCCTGGCGGTGTTCGTGCCGCTGGCGACCCGCCAGTACCGCAGGGCGGTGAGCCGCTGACGCCGGTGGGCCCGCAGGTCGGGCGCACGGGTCGAGCACGCCGGTGAGCGGCCCACCGGGGGCCGCTCACCAGGGGTAATTCGCTCGCCCGGCCGGGAGCGCCGACCTAGCCTTGCCCGCATGTCCCCGACCACGCTCCCCGGAGCACGCGTAGACATCCGCCTGTGGGCACGTCCCGACGAGGTGGAGGGCGAGGCGCTCCGGCAACTGCGGAACATCGCCACCCTCCCGTGGGCCGTGAAGCACGTGGCCGTGATGCCCGACGTGCACTTCGGCAAGGGCGCCACGGTCGGCTCGGTCATCGCGCTCAAGGACGCCGTGTCCCCGGCCGCGGTGGGCGTCGACATCGGCTGCGGCATGACCGCGGTGCGCACGTCGCTGGTCGCGGAGGACCTGCCCGCCGACCTGTCGCGGCTGCGCTCGCTGATCGAGGCCGCCGTGCCGGTGGGCTTCGGCCAGCACCGCGCGCCGGTGGTGTTCCACGACCGGCTGTGGCGCTCGTTCGACGACCTGACCCCGACCCTGTCGCAGGAGAAGGCGCTGAACCAGATGGGCACCCTGGGCGGCGGGAACCACTTCCTGGAGGTCTGCCTGGACACCCAGAGCCGGGTGTGGGTGATGCTGCACTCCGGGTCGCGCGGGATCGGCAACCAGCTGGCGCAGCACCACATCGCCATCGCGAAGACGTTGGCGCACAACGACGAGCTGGTCGACCCGGACCTGGCGGTGTTCCTCGCGGGCACGCCGGAGATGACGGCCTACCGGCACGACCTGTACTGGGCGCAGGAGTACGCGCGGTTGAACCGGGCCACGATGCTCGACCTGGTCACGGAGGTGCTGCTCGGGCAGTTCCCCGCGATCCGGTTCGACGAGCCGATCTCCGCGCACCACAACTACGTGTCGGAGGAGCGCCACTTCGGCGAGGACGTGCTGGTCACCCGCAAGGGCGCGATCAGCGCGCGCCGGGGCGAGCTGGGCATCATCCCCGGCTCGATGGGCACCGGCTCGTACATCGTGCGCGGCCTGGGGAACCCGGACTCGTTCCACTCGGCCTCGCACGGCGCGGGCCGCCGGATGTCGCGGAACAAGGCGCGCAAGCTGTTCACCGCCGAGGACCTCGCGGCGCAGACGCTGGGCGTGGAGTGCCGCAAGGACTCGGGCGTGGTCGACGAGATCCCGGCCGCGTACAAGGACCTCGACAGCGTCATCGAGCAGCAGGCCGACCTCGTGGAGGTCGTCACGAAGCTCAAGCAGGTGCTCTGCGTGAAGGGCTGACGCGGAGCGGGGCGGACCTGGCCCGGTTTGTCAAGGGCCAGGTTTGCCCCTCACACGACAGGGTTACCCGTTGGGCAGCTGAGAGAGACCCCAACGGGAGGCGAAGATGTCCACCGGCACCACCATCGGCGTTGTGATCGCCGTGCTGGTCGTCGTCGCAGTCGGTGTGGTGCTGTGGAGGAAGGCGTCCCAGCGCAAGCACCTGCGGCGGCAGTTCGGTCCCGAGTACGACCGGGTCGTGGAGCGCAGCGGCAACCGGATGGAGGCCGAGCGCGAGCTGGCCGAGCGCGAGCGCGCCCACCGGTCCCTTGAGCTGAAGCCGCTCACGGAGGGCACGCGGGAGAGCTACTCCCGCCACTGGGTCCAGGTGCAGGAGCAGTTCGTGGACGCGCCGAGCGACGCGGTCGCCAGCGCCCACCGGCTCGTCACCGACCTGATGTCCGAGCGCGGCTACCCCACGGACGGCGACCACGAGGCGAACGCCTCGGTGCTGTCGGTCGAGCACTCCCGGACCATCGACAGCTACCGCCAGGCCCACGCCATCACCCGCCGCCAGGAGCAGGGCGAGGCGTCCACGGAAGACCTGCGCAACGCGATGGTGCACTACCGAACCCTGTTCAACGACCTGCTCGGCGACCGAGGCGAGCGCAAGGAGGGAGCACGATGATCAATCGACCGGACGAGCGCCAGGACCACCGGCTCACCACCGACGACTTCGCCCGCCCCCAGGGCCGTTCCGACGTCCGCGAGGACCTCGTGGACGAGCGCGGCAAGCACCACGACCCGGTGCTGGAGCACGGCCACGACTCCCCGGAGCGCGAGGACGACCTGGCCTACGCGGAGGAGGCGGCCTACAACGAGGAGCGCGACCGCGAGGACGGCGTGGTGCCCGCGCAGAGCACCCGCGAGCCGGTGGCCTCCGACGGGCTGAAGACCGATCACGACCTGGGGTCCGACGGCACGACCGGCACGCGCGCCACCGGCGTCACCACCACCCCGGTGACCGACGCCCCCGGCGCCGAGGCCATGGCCACCACCGAGATCCCGGTGCAGGCCGAGGTCGAGCCCGCGCACCACAGCGGTTTCGACGCCGACTCCCCGCTGTTCGGCCAGGACGAGGCGGGCGGCTTCCGCGAGGAGTGGCGCTCGCTGCAGGGCGACTTCGTGGACAACCCCCGCGAGGCCGTGCACCGGGCCGACGAGCTGGTCGCCCAGGTGATCCAGAGCCTGGCCACCACGTTCTCCGAGCACAAGCGGACCCTGGAGGGCCGCTGGCAGGAGGGCAGCGAGGCCGAGACCGAGGAGCTGCGGCTCGCGCTCAAGAGCTACCGCTCGTTCTTCGACAAGCTGCTCTCGGTCTGAGGCGCAGCCCGTGAGGCGAAGCCTCACAGCACGCCGGACCAGCACAACCCGAGCACCGGGCAGCACACCGCAGAGCTTTTCCCGAGGCCCGGTGCGGCAGGCGTCAGAACGCAGAAGGAACATCGGAACGACGAGCACCCCGCTGTGCGTCCGGCGACCCGGGCGCACAGCGGGTGTCAGCGTTTTCCGGGCCCGTCGCGCGCTTCGCGCTTTCCCGGTCCGACGCGCCCGACCGCGCCCCGGACCGGTGGGCGGGATCAGCCGGGCAGTTCCCGGATCTCCATCTCCAGCACGTCGATCTCGTCGCTGATGGCCTCGTCGAGCATCCGGTCCAGAAGGCGCGCGCAATCCGCGTCGTCCGCGCCGAATCCGGGAACCTGCTCCCACCACACGGCGGGGTTGTTCCAGAACGAGCCCGATCCCTGGTCGACCCCGGCCAGCGAGCGCAACCGGTCGTCGTCCTCGGGCAGCGCCCGGACGTAGTCCACGAACCTGGCCAGCTCGGCCGGGTGCGCGGCGGGCACCGCCCCGAAACCGCGCAGGCAGTCGTCCAGCTCCCTGAGGAACTCCTCCTTGAATGTCACGATCCACCCCCGCTTCCCCCGCACCGCTGCGAGCGAGGAGCACTCGATCCGAGTACCAACGGTACCGCCGCGAAGGCAGGGCGAAATGCCTGCTAACGGGGGGCGTAAAGCGTCAAATCGGCAACGTTCAGGCTATTATTTCGGAACTTGAGCGCACATCCGGGTGATATCCGGCGAAATCCCGTCCACTGTGGACGGTCGAGGTCCCGGTTCCGGTTGCGCGAACTCGAAACCGGCATTCCCCGGAACCGACCCGCGCGCTACTCGGCGCGCACGCTCGCGGCGAGGCTGTAGCGGTCGCCCCGGTACAGCGAGCGCGAGCGCTCCACCGGCGTCCCGGACCGGTCGTGCGCGACCCGGTGCAGCAGCAGCATGGGCAGCGCGGGGTTGGTGCCGATGAGCAGCGCCTCGCGGGGCGCCGCCAGCACCGTCTCCACCCGCTCCTCGGCCCCGCCGAACTCGACGCCGAACCGCTCGCGCAGGCAGGCGTGCAGCGACCCGGCCGGGTCGAGCGCGTCGAGCAGGCCGGGGAAGCGGGACAGCGGCAGGTACGTCGACTCCAGGCCGACCCGCGCGCCGTCGGCGAGCATGACCCGCTCCAGGTGCAGCACCGGGTCCCCGTGCGGCACCAGCAGGTCCTCGGCGAGCACCTCGTCCGCGGGTAACCGCTCGACGGTCACCACGCCCCGGTCGGGCCGGATGCCCTGCGCCCGCATCCCGTCCGCGTAGCTCACCAGGGACAGCGGCTGCACGAGCTTGGGCGGCGCGACGTAGGTGCCGCTGCCGTGCCGCCGCAGGAGCCTGCCCTCCAGGACGAGCTCCGCGACGGCCTGGCGCAGCGTCACGCGCGAGACCGAGAACCGGCAGGCCAGCTCCCGCTCCGACGGCAGCGCCGCCCCCTCCCCCAGCGCCTCGACCAGCCACAGCAGCTCGGTCTTGACCGCGTAGTAGCGGGGAACCCGCCCGTGCTCGGGAATCCCGGCGCGGACGGGCTTGTCGGCCCGGCGGCCGGGGGAGGGGTGGGAGCTGATCACCCGGCGACCCTAGGCCCCAGCGGGTCCGGGCAGGACCCGCCAACGGGGTGGGTCGGAGGTCACGAAGCGATCTGCGGCGGCTCGGGCAACCGGTAGTCGGAGCCGCCGACGTTGACCTCCTGCGCGCGCTTCCACTCGCCGCTGTCGACCATCTTGCGCAGCGCGGCGGTGACCGCGTCCTTGGTCTCCTGCTGCCCCTTGGGGAGGCCGATCCCGTACTCCTCCTCGCTGAACGGCTCGCCGACCACCCTGAGCAGCTCCGGGTTCTGCGCGGCGTACCCGGCGAGCACGACGTCGTCGGTGGTGAGCGCGTCGACCTCGCCCGCGAGCAGCGCGGTCACGCACTCGCTGAACCTGGGCTGCTCCACCAGCTTCACGTTCTTCGCGAACGTGTCCTTCACGTACTGCGCCGAGGTGGTGCCGGTGACCGAGCACAGCCGCTGGCCCCGGCTGAGCGAGTCCGGCCCGGTGATCTCCTGGTTGTCGATCAGCACCAGCAGGTCCTGGCCCGCCGTGTAGTACGGACCCGCGAAGTCGACGACCTCGCGCCGCTTCGGGGTGATGGAGTAGCCGTTGACCACCAGGTCGACCTCGCCCGAGGTGAGCAGCCGCTCGCGGTCCTCGGGCGGGGCCTCCACCCAGGTGATGCCCGACTCGGGGACGCCCAGCTCGGTCGCGACGTAGCGGGCCACGTCGATGTCGAAGCCGCGCAGGTTCCCGTCCTGGCGACGCAGGCCGAGCCCCGGCTGGTCGTGGGCGACCCCGATGGTGATCCTCCCCTGCTCCGCGCGGCCGAGGACGGTGTCGTCGTCGGCCCCGCAGGAGGTCAGCGCGAGCACCGCCGCGGTGGCCCAGACCAGGGATGACTTGCTTAACGCTGCCACGGTGGTTCCCCTCCCCTGTCCCGTGCTTTCGGGGGAACCTAGGTGCCGGTGGGCGCGGCGTCTGCGCTTCACGGCGGAATCAGGCCGAAAGACCCCAGGAGATCGTCCCGAACGGACCTGAACACCGCAGCGCGCTGGTGCGATCGGCCGTGCGGTGCTCCGGGGTCCGGGCGGGCGCGGGTGGCGGGAACGCCTGTGGTGGCGGGGTTCGCGCGCGGCGGGCGGTCGCCCCCGGCGGGGTGCGGGGTCGACCCGCGGGACTGTGAACGCGGGCCGTCAGCGCGCCCCTCCGGGCAGGCGCAGCCGCCGGGGACCGGAGTCGCGCGGCGACGGCCTCGGCCCGAGGGTGACGCGGGCGCTGGCCACGAACGCGCCCTCCGCCGACGCCAGCACCGGTTCCAGCGCCAGCTCCCGCACCTCCGGCAGGTCCTCGGCGAGCGCGGCCAGCCGCAGCACCAGCTCCTGCAGCGCGGCCAGGTCCGCGACCTGACCGCCCCGGAACCCGGCGAGCAGCGGCGCGGCCTTGGGGGCGCGCACGAGCGCGGCGGCGTCGGCGTCGGTCAGCGGCACCGCCCGGTACGCCCGGTCGCCCAGCAGGTCGCTCACCAACCCGGACAGCCCGAACGACACCAGCGACCCGAACGACGGGTCGTCCTGGAGGCCCAGCACGCAGGACAGGCCCTTGGGGACCATGCGCTGCACGTACACCTCGGTCAGCCCGGAGATGTCCGCGAGGCCCCGGTACGCCTCGCGCACGGACTCCTCGGCGGTCAGGTCGAGGCGCACCCCGACGAGGTCGGTGCGGTGCCGCAGGCGCTCGGCCGTGGACTTGAGCGCCACCGGGTAGCCCAGCTCCGCCGACGCGGCCACCGCGTCGTCCGCCGAGGACACCACCCGGAACGGCACGACGTCGATGCCGTAGCAGGCGAGCAGCCGCATCGCGGTGTCGTCGTCCAGCTTGACCGGCTCGGCGTGCGGCACGGACTCGACGAGCGCCCGCGCGGCCTCGGGGTCGACGCCCTCGGGCCGGGTGAAGAAGCCTGCGGGGCGGGAGCGCCAGCGCGCGTAGCGGGTGACCCGCGCGAGCGCGAGCACGGCCCGCTCCGGGCTCGGGTACGACGGCACCGAGCCGCGCCCCGGCGCGCCGTCCGGCCCGGTCACCGCCAGCTCCGCCGGGACGCCCTCCACGGCGAGGAACGTGGACACGATCGGCTTGGCCTTCTCCGCGTCCCGCGCGGCGGCGTCCTGCACGGCGGCGCGCAGCGCGCGGGCGTACTCGGTGCCGGGGATGGCGAGCGGCGGGGCGAAGACCACGACGAGCGCGTCGGTGTCCGGGTCGGCCAGCGCGGTGCGGACCGCGTCCGCGAACTCCTCGGGCCCGGCCTGCGCGCCCACGTCCACCGGGTCGCCGACCAGGTCGAGGCCTTGCCCGAGGACGGTGTCGGCGGCGAGCACGCCGATGGCGGTGGAGTTGCCGACCACCGCGACCCTCGGGCCGGACGGCAGCGGCTGGTGGGCGAGCAGCAGCGCGGTGTCGAACAGCTGCGCCAGCGACTCGACCCGGATCACGCCCGCCTGCTCGAACAGGGCCTGCACGCTCTGCTCGTCCACGTGGACCGAGGTCGCGGCGAGCGCGGGCGTCACCGCGTGCCTGCCGGACTTCACCGCCACGATCGGCTTGCTGCGGCCCAGGCGCCGGGCGAGGCGGGCGAACTTGCGCGGGTTGCCGAACGACTCCAGGTACAGCAGCACCACGTCGGTGGCCGGGTCGGTCTCCCAGTACTGGAGCAGGTCGTTGCCGGACACGTCGGCCCGGTTGCCCGCGCTGACGAACGTGGACAGGCCGAGGCCCCGCTCGGCGGCGGTGGCCAGGATGGCGCTGCCGAGCGCGCCGGACTGGCAGAAGAACCCGGTGCGCCCGCGCGCGGGCAGGGTCGGCGCGAGGGTCGCGTTGAGCCGCACGTCCGGGTCGGTGTTGACCACGCCCAGCGCGTTCGGGCCGACCACGCGCATCCCGTGCGCGCGGGCCTCGGTGACCAGCCTGCGCTCGGCGGTGCGCCCGTCCGGGCCGGTCTCGCCGAAGCCGGAGGTGACCACGACCAGCGCCTTGACGCCCTTGGCCAGGCAGGCGTCCATGACCTCGTCGACGCCCGCGGCGGGCACCGCGACGACGGCCAGGTCGACGTCGTCGGGGATGTCCAGCACGGAGGGGTGGGCGCGCACGCCCCGCACCGCGCGGTGCTCGGCGTTGACCGGGTAGACGGGGCCGTGGAAGTCGCCGACGAGCAGGTTCGCCAGCACCGCGTGGCCGATCTTGGTGCGGTCGGTGGAGGCGCCGATGACGGCGATCGAGCGCGGGTGCAGCAGGTTGTGCACGCTGCGCGCCTCCGCGGCCTGCTCTCGGGCCTGGGCGACCTCGACGGACTGCTCGGTCGGGTCCACGTCGAACTCCAGGTGCAGCACGCCCTCGTCGAAGGCGCGGCTGACCGAGTAGCCCGCGTCGCGGAAGACCCGGACCATCTGGCCGTTCTCGGCGAGCACCTCGGCGGTGAACCGGGTCAGGCCGCGCTCGCGGGCGGCGGCGGCCAGGTGCTCCAGCAGGATCGAGCCGAGGCCGCGGCCCTGGTGCTCGTCCTGCACGACGAACGCGACCTCGGCGGAGGGGCCGTCGTGCAGCCGGTCGTAGCGGCCCACCGCGACGATGTCGTCGCCGAGCATGGCGACGAACGCGACCCGGTCGACGTGGTCGACGGTGGTGAACCGGACGACGTCGCGCCGGGGCATCCTCGGGTAGGGGCCGAAGTAGCGGAAGTAGCGGGTGCGCTCGGAGAGCCGGGAGTGGAACTCCAGCAGGCGCTGGCCGTCGTCGGGGGTGATGGGGCGCAGGTGGGCGGTGCCGCCGTCGGCGAGCACGACGTCGGCCTCCCAGCTGCGCGGGTAGTCGAACGGGTCCACTAGTCCCTCGCGTCCTCGGGGTCCAGGCCGTGCAGGGGGAAGACGGCGCGGCGGGTGGCCCGGACGGCCTCGTCCACCGGGTCGCCGCCGGAGCCGTCCCACGGCGCGAACGAGGTGTCGGCGCCCTCGGTCATGGCGGTGGGCAGCGGCCAGTTCGGCGCGGTCTTGCTGACGTGCGAGATCCAGGAGGCGGGCAGCGGGACGCGCGGGTCGACGTCGCGGTCCAGGACCGTGGCGAGCAGGTGCGTCCAGGAGCGGGGCACGACGCGCACCAGCTCGTACCCGCCGCCGCCGAGCGCCAGCCACTTGCCGTTCGCGGTGGTGTCGGCGAGGTGGCGCAGGGCGCGGTAGATCGCGCGGTGGCCGTCGACGGTCAGGGACAGGTCGGCGAGCGGGTCCTCGCGGTGGCTGTCCACTCCGCACTGGGTGACCAGGACCTGCGGGCGGAACGCGGTGAGCAGCGACGGCACGACGGCGTGGAAGGCGCGCAGCCAGCCCCGGTCGGGGGTGCCGGGCGGGAGGGCGACGTTGACCGCCGTGCCCTCGGCGTTCGGCCCGCCCAGCTCGGTGGGGCGGCCGGTGCCGGGCCACAGGCTCAGCGGGCTCTGGTGCAGGGAGACGGTGAGCACGCGCGGGTCGTCGTAGAACGCGGCCTGCACGCCGTCGCCGTGGTGCACGTCGGTGTCGACGTAGGCGACGCGGTCGAAGCCGTTGTCCAGCAGCCAGGAGATGGCGACGGCGCAGTCGTTGTAGACGCAGAACCCGGCGGCGCGGTCGCGCATGGCGTGGTGCAGGCCGCCCGCGATGCTGACGGCCCGGTCGGCGGCGCCGGAGGCGATCTGCCGCGCGGCGGCCAGCGAGCCGCCGACGACCAGGGAGGACGCCTCGTGCATCCGGTCGAAGACCGGGTTGTCGGTGGTGCCGAGGCCGTGGCCGAGGTCCCAGGCGGTGCTCGGGGCGGCGCGCACGGCGGCCAGGTAGGCGGGGTCGTGGACGCGTTCGAGCTCGGGGTCGGCGGCGTGGGCCGGGGCGACCGGGTCGACGCCGTCGAGGACGCCGAGCGCCGTGGCGAGCTTGATGGTGAGGTCAAGGCGCAGCGGGTTGAGCGGGTGGTCGCCGCCGAGGTCGTAGGCGAGCACCGACTCGTCCCAGACCACGGCGGGTGGCCGCGCGACGCCCTGTTCCGCTCCCATGTCCGAAATTTAGCCTACTGACCGGTAATCGCACGATGGCCGCGGCGGGTCGGGTTGGTCCGTTGGTGGCGGTTTCCCCGGTGGCGGTCCGGCGGTGGCGGGGGTCGGCGGCGGCGGGACCTACAGTCGGGTCGACGCGCCGGGGGCGAGCGCCGCCGGGTGGGTGGGAACCCCGCGCGGGGGAACGGGGTCGAACCAGTCATGCGTTTGCGACGTGCCTCAGTGCTGACCGCCTGCCTCGCCGCCGTGCTAGGGGTGGCGGGGTGCAGCAGTTCCGTGAGCGGGAGCGCGAGCAGCGCGTCGGGCGACTCGCCCAGCGCCTCCTCCAGCGCCCCCTCCTCCGCCGCGGCCCCGACCGGGAGCGGTTCGGCGGAGCCGGGCGGGTCCGGCAGCCAGGAGCCGGGGGCGGGCGAGCCGCGCGCGACCGAGCCGGGTTCCGGGCAGGGCGGCGGCGAGGTGAAGCTGGGGAAGCGGAAGAAGTCCGAGTACGACCCCTGCGGGCTGCTGAGCTCGCAGGAGGTGGCGGTGGTGTTCGGGGCGGGCGAGATGCTGGAAACCAGCGGCTGCCTGCACTCGTCCTTCGAACCGATGAAGGTGGCGATCATCCAGGCCTCGTACTTCATCCCGGACGCGAGCGCCGAGATCGGGAAGATCGAGGTGGGCGGGAACAGCGCGTACCGGATGAAGAGCGAGGAGGGGTGCGCGGTGCTGGTGGCGCTGTCGGAGGAGTCGCAGGAGGCGACGGGGGCGCTGCGCGTCGACGTGACGACGGACGGCTCGGCCGAGCCGTGCCAGCTGGCGGTGGACCTGGCGACCAAGGCCTTCGACCGCATCCCGAACGCCTGACGGCTGGTGGCTGGTGCCTGACGGCTGACGGCTAGCGGGTGGCGGCTGGTGGCTGGCGCCTGGTGTCTGACGGCTGACGCCCGGTGCCTGACGGCTGGTGGCTAGCGGCTGGTGCCTGACGGCTGGCGGCTAGCGGGTGGCACCCGGTGCCTGACGGCTAGCGGCTAGTGGCTGGCGGCCGGTGCCTGGTGCCTGACGCCTGCCGGGCAGGGCAGGGCTGGGCAGGGCGGCGTGCTCGGGGCGCGCGGCCGGGACCCGGTCAAGTCCCGGCCGCGCCCCGACGGGGCGGGCTCCCGGTGTCAGCCCGGCTGGTCGCCGGTGGCGACCGGGCGGTCCTGGGCGGACCAGTTCGACCACGAGCCGGGGTACAGCAGCGCCGGGGTGTCCCTGGTGGTCAGGCCGGCCGCCTCCAGGGCCAGGACCACCGAGGACGCCGTGACGCCCGAGCCGCAGTACGCGCCCACCGGGCGGTCCCCGGTCACGCCCAGCTCCCGGAAGCGGGCCGCCAGGGCCTGCGCGGGCAGCCAGCGGCCGTCCGCGCCCGCGTGCCCCGCGGAGGGCGCGCTCACCGCGCCGGGGATGTGCCCGGCCTTCGGGTCGACCGGCTCGACCTCGCCCCGGTACCTGGCCCCGGCGCGCGCGTCCAGCAGGACGCCCTCGCGGGCCAGCTCGGCGGCGCCGTCCGCGTCCACGACCGGCATCCGGCCCGGCCGCACGACGACGTCGCCCTCCTCGGGCTCCGGCTCCTCGTCGGTGACCGGCCTGCCCTCGGCCGACCACGCCGCGTAACCGCCGTCCAGGACCGCCACCTGGTCGTGGCCCGCCCAGCGCAGCAGCCACCACGCGCGGGCCGCCACCGAGCCGTCCCCGTCGTCGTAGGCCACCACCGGGACGCCCTCGCGGACGCCCGCCGCGCGCAGCGCGCGCTCCAGCACGGCCACCTCGGGCAGCGGGTGCCTGCCCTCCGGGCCGGGCGGGGCGGCGAGCGCCGCGTCCAGGTCGGTGTGGACGGCTCCGGGGACGTGCCCGACCTCGTAGTCTTGTCGTGCGGGCGGGCCGCCGAGCCGCCAGCGGACGTCGAGCACGACCGGGGGGCGCTCGCCCGCCAGCGCGACAGCCAGTGCTTCAGTGCTGATCAAGGGGTGCACGGTGCCATCCTGCACCGACGCGCACCTGATCGCCGTGAGCGCGAGAGGTCGCCCCGACCGGTGCGACTAGCATGAAGGCATAAGAAGGGGAGCGGGTGTGAACGACCTCATCGACACCACGGAGATGTACCTCCGCACGATCTACGAGCTCGAAGAAGAGGGCGTGGTGCCGCTGCGCGCCCGCATCGCCGAGCGGCTGGGCCAGAGCGGCCCGACCGTGAGCCAGACCGTCGGCCGCATGGAGCGGGACGGGCTGGTGGTCGTCGCCGACGACCGGCACCTGGAGCTGACCGAGCAGGGCCGCAGCCTCGCGGTGTCGGTGATGCGCAAGCACCGGCTGGCGGAACGGCTCCTGGTCGACATCATCGGCCTGGAGTGGGAGCACGTGCACAGCGAGGCGTGTCGCTGGGAGCACGTGATGAGCGAGGCCGTCGAGCGCAAGCTGGTGAAGCTGCTCGGCAACCCGACCACCTCGCCCTACGGCAACCCCATCCCCGGCCTGGACAAGCTCGGCGACGGCGAGCCCGCTCCGCCCGTGGAGGCGGACCTGCTGCGCATCGACGAGGTCGCCAGGCGCGGTGGGGGCCGGGTGGAGGTCAAGCGGATCGCCGAGCACGTTCAGCTCGACCCCGATCTGATGGCGGATCTGAAAGCTGCAGGTGTGATGCCCGGAAGTGTTGTGAAGGTCGAGTCGCTGGACGACAGCAAGGTCGTGCGGGTCGGCGGGAGTGGGACGACGGCCGAGCTGAGCCAGTCCATCGCCCACGCCGTGCTGGTGCAGGCCAGGTGAGCGCCGTGCGGCAGCGGCCAGCCGACAAGGCGGCCGTCGAGTTCGAGAAGCTGCACGGTCGTGCGCCCGCGGGCGTCTGGTCGGCTCCCGGCCGGGTGAACCTGATCGGTGAGCACACCGACTACAACGACGGCTTCGTGCTGCCGTTCGCCCTGCCCCACCGGCTGGCCGCCGCGGCGTCGCCGCGCGAGGACGGCGTGCTGAGCGTCGTCACGGTCGGCGACGACGGTGAGGCCCGCCACGCCGAGGACGTGCTGGTCGCGGACCTGGAGCCGGGTGGGGTGCCCGGTTGGGCCGCCTACCCGGCGGGTGTGGCGTGGGCGCTGCGCTCCGAGGGCCTCAAGGGCGGGGCGGACGTCGTCATCGCGGGCGACGTGCCGTCCGGCGCGGGCCTGTCCTCGTCGCACGCGCTGGAGTGCGCGGTGGCGCTGGCGCTGCTGGAGCTGGGCGGCAAGCCAGCCGACTCCGGGCCGGGCACGCCCTCGCTGGCCCAGGTCGCGCGGCTGGTGCAGCGCTCGGAGAACGACTTCGTGGGCGCGCCGACCGGGCTGCTCGACCAGACCGCGTCGCTGTGCTGCACCGACGCGCACGTGCTGTTCCTGGACGTGCGCTCGGGCGAGGCCGAGCAGGTCCCGTTCGACGCGTCGGCGCGCGGGCTGGAGGTGCTGGTGATCGACACCCGCGCCAGCCACTCGCACAGCGACGGCGGCTACGGCGCGCGCCGGGCGGGCTGCGAGGAGGCGGCGGCGCTGCTGGGCGTCGACGCGCTGCGCGACGTCGCGGCCGAGGGCCTTGACGAGGCGCTGGCGAAGCTCCCGGAGAACCTGCGCCCGCTGGTGCGGCACGTGGTGACCGAGAACGAGCGGGTGCTGCGCGCGGTGGAGGTGCTGCGCTCGGGCGAACTGGCCGAGCTGGGCCCGCTGCTGACCGCGTCGCACGCCAGCCTGCGCGACGACTACCGGGTGTCCTGCCCGGAGCTGGACGTCGCGGTGGACTCCGCGCTGGCCTCGGGCGCCCTGGGCTCCCGCATGACCGGCGGCGGCTTCGGCGGCTCGGCGATCGCGCTGGTGCCCGTCGAGCTGCACGACAAGGTGGTGGCCGACGTCGAGGCCGCGTTCGCCGCGAAGGGCTGGCCCGCGCCGCGCACCTTCACGGCCGTCCCGTCCCCCGGCGCGGGCCGCGACATCTAGCGGGCCGCGACATCCAGCGGAGCACGAGTCCAGCGGATCGCGCCAGCTGACGGATCGCGCGATCCAGCGGACCACCGAGCGGGCTTGCTCGCTGACCACCCGGTCGGCGAGCAGGCCCAACGGCGGCCAGCCCGACCTCTGCCAGGCTGACGACGACCGGCCCGAGGGCAGCCGAGCCGGTGGCAACCGGGCCGATAGCAGCCGAGCCGCTGGTGAACCGGGCCAGCGGCAGAACGGGCCAGCGGCAGAGCAGCCTGGCAGCAGAGCGGTCCGGTCGCGCCCCGGCAGAGCGGTGTCCTGCGGGCAGGCAGGCGCCCTGCGGGCAGGCAGGCGCCCTGCGGCCCCAGCAGGTGGCCGAGGCCAGCGGCGGCAAGATCCAGCAGATCCCACTGCGGCCGGATCCAGCAGCGGCCGGACTGGGCCGCAGGGCCGGCCCACGCGACACCCGCTGGGCAGGCCGACCGAGCGGCGGGCACTGTCCTGAGCGGACCCGCGCGACAACCACGCGGGGCAGCCCCACGAGACCACTCCCCCGCTGTGGCGCGCGAACGCGGGCAGCCCTCCCTTCGGCTCGACGGGCGGAGAGCACTACCGAGCAGGGCGCTACCGCTCGGAGCAGCGGCAAGCAGACCCGAGCCGCCCGACAAGCAAGATCAACTCATTCGGCACACGGCAGACGGTCAACGGCGGATGGCAGGCAGCAGGCGGTCAGCGGCTGGCGGTCAGCGGCTGGCGGCTGGCGGTCAGCGGCTGGCGGTCAGCGGCTGGCGGCTGGCGGCTGGCGGCTGGCGGCTGGCGGCTGGCGGCTGGCGGCTGGCGGCAAGAGCTACCTCAGGCAGCCCCCGCAGGCCCCCGCTGGGGCCCCGCGCAGGCCACGCGGACCGGCTTCCGCAGGCCAGCTTCCGCGGACCGGCTCGGGCAGACCGGCTTCCGCAGACAGGCTCGGGCAGACCGGCTTCCGCGGACCGGCTCGGGCGGCCCTCGGCAGGCCGCAGAGCGATCCCCTCGGGTCTGGAGCGCGGTCGCTGCGGCTGCGGCGGGGTTCGCTGGATCCTCCTTCCAGGCATGTCCGCTGTTCAGCGCGGTTCGTGGGCGTTCGGTGCGGTCGCTGGAGCGGTGGTTTCGGCGATCCGGCAAGCTTGGGGTGCGCAGCTCCGCCCTCGTGGCGGACGCGGGCGGCCCGCCCGTTCGGGCGGGGACAACTGAACATCCACCGGGGGTGGCGCGCGCGTCGCCCTCCGGTGCGGAGCGGGAGCACCGGCTCGGGTCGGTGCGGAGCGGTCGGCGTGAGGCTGGGCCGTCCGCTCCCCGCCCCTGCCAAGTACCGAACTGCACGACCTGGACCGAACGTCCCGGCTCGACCGGAGCGCGTGGCACGACCGCGTGGCCGGACCTGGTGGGACAGCCGGTGGAGAACAAGCGGAAAGCGGGGAACACAGGGTGAAGCTGCTCGTCACGGGCGGTGCGGGGTACGTCGGCAGCGTGACCGCCGCACGGCTGGTCGAGTCCGGGCACGAGGTCGTCGTGCTCGACGACCTGTCCACCGGGCACGCGGACGCCGTGCCGGAGGGCGCCGAGTTCGTCCAGGCCGACATCGACGACGCCATCGGCGACGTGCTCGCGGGTGGCTTCGACGGCATCGTGCACTGCGCGGCCAAGTCGCTGGTCGGCGAGTCGATGGTGGACCCGGCCAAGTACTGGCAGGGCAACGTGGTCACCTCCCTGAAGCTGCTCGACGCGATGCGCGCCCACGGCACGCCCCGGCTGGTGTTCTCGTCCACCGCCGCGACCTACGGCGAGCCCGAGCAGGTCCCGATCCTGGAGACCGCGCCGACCCGGCCGACCAACACCTACGGCGCGTCGAAGCTCGCGATCGACCACGCCATCACCTCCTACGCCGCCGCGCACGGCCTGGCCGCCGTGAGCCTGCGGTACTTCAACGTCGCGGGCGCGTACGGCCGCTTCGGCGAGCGGCACGCCGTCGAGACCCACCTGATCCCGCTCGTGCTCCAGGTCGCCCTGGGCAAGCGCGAGAGCATCAAGGTCTTCGGCGACGACTGGCCCACCGACGACGGCACGTGCGTGCGCGACTACATCCACGTGCTCGACCTGGCCGACGCGCACATGAAGGCCCTGGAGCACGCCACGGCAGGCGAGCACCGCATCTACAACCTGGGCAACGGGCTCGGCTTCTCCGTCAACCAGGTCATCGAGGCCTGCCGCGAGGTCACCGGCCACGCGATCCCCGCCGTGGTCGACGGCCGCCGCGCGGGCGACCCGGCCGTGCTGATCGCCTCCAGCGAGCGCGCCCGCACCGAGATGGGCTGGAAGCCCGAGCGCGCCGACCTGTCCGGCATCGTCCGCGACGCCTGGGAGTTCACCCGGGCCCGCGAGGAGGCCTGAGCCGCATGACGACAACGGGATCAGCGGCGGACTTCTCCGACCTGGCGCGCTTCGCCGCGCTGCCCAGGCTCGGCTCGCTGGCGGTGTCGCCGGACGGCTCCCGCCTGGTGACGGTCGTGTCCGAGCTCTCGGACGACGGCAAGACCTGGCAGGGCTCCCTGTGGGAGGTCGACCCGACCGGTGGGCGGCCCGCGCGCAGGCTCACCCGCTCGGCCAAGGGCGACTCGTCGCCGGTGTTCACCCCGGACGGTTCGCTGCTGTTCCTGTCGGCGCGACCGGACCAGGAGCGCAAGCCCGGCGAGGCCAAGGACAAGGCGGCGCTGTGGCTGCTGCCGACCACCGGTGAGGCCCGCGAGCTGCACCGGCCCGCGGGCGGTGTCGACCGGGTGCTGGTGGCGGGCGGCTCGGGCACGGTGCTGCTCGGCTCGCCGGTGCACCGGGGCGCGGGGTTCGGCGAGGCGGACGCGGACGTGCGCAAGGCGCGCGAGGACGCCGGGGTCACGGCGATCCTGCACGAGAGCTACCCGATCCGGTACTGGGACCACGACCTCGGCCCGTTCCACAGCAGGCTGCTGGCCACGACCGCACCGGTCGACGGCGACTCGGCCCGGCTGGTCGCCGGGGACCTGGTCGACCTGACGCCGGTCACCGAGCGGGCCCGGTTCGCCTCGGTCGCGATCAGCGACGACGGGCGGTGGGTCGCGCACACCGAGAGCGTCGAGGTGGACGCCGCCTACGGCAACCACGTCCGGCTCCGGCTCACCAGCGCCGACGGGACCCAGGACCGGGTGCTGGCGCAGGACGCGGGCCACTCGTACGACGAGCCCGCGTTCCTGCCGGACGCGTCGGCCGTGATCGCCCTGCGCAGCCTGGACTCGACGGCGGACGAGCCGTGGGAGAACACCCTGGTGCGGATCGACGTGGCCACCGGCGAGGTCACCGACCTGCTGCCCGGCTTCGACCTCTCGCCCGAGCACCCGCTGGTGAGCCCGGACGGCGCGGTGGTGTTCTTCACCACCTTCGCGGTCGGCCACCAGGTGCTGTGGCGGGTCGAGCTGGCCACCGGCGACGTGGTGCGGATGACCACGACCGGCGCCTACCAGGACGTGCGGGTCAGCCGGGACGGCAAGGCCCTGTACGCGCTGCGCAACGCCGTGGACTCGCCCGCCCGCCCGGTCCGGCTGGACCCGGCCGGGGTCGAGCAGGAGCCGGTGTACCTCCAGGCCCCCGGCGGCCTGGACTCGCTGCCCGGCACGCTGACCGAGATCGAGGTGCAGGTCGAGGACGGCCGCACCGTGCGGTCGTACCTGGTGCTGCCGGAGGGCTGCTCCCCGGAGCGGCCCGCGCCGCTGCTGCTGTGGGTGCACGGCGGCCCGGTGATGAGCTGGAACGGCTGGAGCTGGCGCTGGAACCCGTGGCTGATGGCGGCCAAGGGCTACGCGGTGCTGCTGCCGGACCCGGCGCTGTCGCTGGGCTACGGGCAGGACTTCGTCCGCGCGGGCTGGGGCAGCTGGGGCGGCAAGCCGTACACCGACCTGATGGCGATCACCGACGCCGCCGAGGCCAGGGCGGACATCGACGAGACCCGGACCGCCGCCATGGGCGGGTCGTTCGGCGGGTACATGGCGAACTGGATCGCCACCCGCACCGACCGGTTCAAGGCGATCGTGACGCACGCGTCGCTGTGGAACCTGGACGCGTTCACGGGCACGACGGACGACTCGTACTACTGGATGCGCGAGATGGGCGACCCGCTGCAGCGCCCGGAGCGGATCACCGAGAACTCGCCGCACCTGTACGTGGCCGACGTGCGCACGCCGGTGCTGGTCATCCACGGCGACAAGGACTACCGGGTCCCGATCGGCGAGGGGCAGCGGCTGTACTTCGACCTCGTGCGGCACGGGGTGGACGCCAAGTACCTGTACTTCCCGACCGAGAACCACTGGATCCTGACGCCCGGCAACGCGGGCGTCTGGTACGAGACGGTCTTCGCGTTCCTCGCGCAGCACGTCCTCGGGGAGCCCTGGCGCAGGCCGGAACTGCTCTGACGGTCCGGTGCGCGCCGGTGACGAGCCCGCGCGCACCGAGCCCGCGCGCGCACCACCGAGGCCCTCTCGGCGTCCGGACCGACCGGTCCGGACGCCGAGGGGGCCTCGCGCTCTCCGGGCGGGCCACGAGCACGCCCGGCGCACGCGCGCCAGGAGCAGGGACAGGGAGCGGTTCGGGTCAGGACGGGTAAGCACGGGCGGCCTCCTCGGCGAGCGAGCGCAGGTAGTCCGGTGGCATCGCGCCCTGCAGCGCGCCCCGGAGCAGGGTGGTCATGCGGTGGCCGGGGCACGCGGCCTCGGCCCGTTCCAGGGCCAGCACGGCCAGCGCGCCCTCGCCCCTGAGGTAGGTCGCGAAGGCCAGCAGCGCGGCGGCCTCGGCCCGCTCCGGCGCGGGGGCGGCCCTGGTCAGCTCGGTCCACAGGCGTTCGGCCGCCATGGCGTGCGCGCCCAGCGCCAGGGTCAGCGCCAGGTCCCGCACGCGCGGGCTGGCCAGCGCGAACGCCAGTTCCGCCACCTCGTCGTCGGGCAGCGGCGTGGTCCGGCTCGGGGTGCGCTCCACCGCGACGAGCAGCGCCCTGCGGTGCCTGGTCACCAGCTCGTCCGGGTCTGCGCCCTCCAGCGCGGCCGTGAGGCGGTCCAGCAGGGCCGCGCGCCGGGCCAGCGCCTCCGGCGGGTCCGGGGACAGCAGCTCGGCCATCTCCGCCCTGCTGCCGTACGTCACGTGCCCCGCGGCGGCCGACAGCGCGGCCAGGTAGGTGGCGCGCGCGTCCGGCGCGGTGCCGGTCCGGCCCACGTCGGCGTAGTCGAACCAGGGCTCGCCGCCCGCGGTGCCCGGCGCCCACACCGCGCGCGCCAGCGGCACGCCGAGCGCGCCGAGTCCCCTGAGCAGGCTCCGCACCACGTCCGGCCGGGGCAGCACCTCCGGCGGGTCCGCGCCGCCCCCGCCGACCACGAGCACGGCCACCGAGCAGCCGGGGTTCCGGCGCACCACGGGCACCAGCTTGTCGGCCGCGTCGCGCACCTGGGCCGCGTCGGGCAGGTCGGCGCGCAGGACCACCACGACGGAGTCCCCGCGCAGCACGAGGACCACCACCGAGTCGGCGGGGTGGAAGCCCAGCAGGTGCGGGACGGCGGCCACCAGGTCGCCGGGGCCGTGGATCCTCGCCGAGGGCAGGACGGGAGTTGTCATGCCCCCACTGTGGCCGGCGCGGGACGAGCGGTCAGCGGAGAAAATCCGCGGCTGTGGACAACTGGAGGGCTGTGGACAACGCGGAACGGCGGTGGCGCGGGACGGGTACCCTGCCCGCCCCGCGCCACCGCCGCCGAAGAACCCCGGAGCGGATCAGCCAGCCGCCCGGCGCAGCGCCGCCTTCCCGCCGACCACCGGCAGCTCCACCGACGTCCCGGTCAGGTCGACCGACAGGCCCGCGCCCGGAGCGGGCCGGAGCGTGTAGTCGTGGTCGCTGGACAGCAGCACCAGTTCGAGCCGGTGCCCCGCAGCCACCACGTAGTCGTTGGCCTGGAGCTCCACCTCGACCCGGTACCGCTTCCCCGGCTCGACGGGCCTGGTCACCGACAGGTCGAGCCGGTTCTGCGGGTCGGCCCACCCGCGCGTGATCACCCGGCTGGTCCCGTCCGGCGACCGGTCCACCAGCACCGCCGTCACGTTCGCGGCGGGCCGGTCGAACGACACCGCCAGGTCCGCCCTCGGCGTGCCGGACAGCCGCACCGGCTCGGTCAGCGCGCGGGTCCCGTACGCCAGCCGGTTGCCCGACGCGGGCAGGTCCACCAGCTGCTCAACGGACTTCCCCGCGTCGTCGCGCAGCTCCTCCACCAGCGGCCGGCCGGGCATCGCGTCGGTGCGCAGCACCCCCTTGGTCCCGCCGCCGACCCACGGGTTCAGCCGCGCGGGCGCGGTCCCCGGCGCGGGCCACTCGGCCTCGTCGACCCAGCTGCGGTCCTCGCGCTGCACCGTCGACCTCGGCTCGCGCTCCACCCCGTTGTCGACGTCGTAGAGGTAGTGGCTGAACCACCGGTTGAGCGTGCGCCGCCACTGCGCGGACCGCAGCGTGTCCGGGTCGGTGTGCCCGGACTGGTGCAGCCAGATCTTGTGCTCGACCCCGTTGAGCTTGAGCGCCTCGTACCACCGCGCGACCTGCCCGACCTTGACGTTCCAGTCGTTGAGCCCGTGCACCGCGAGCACCGAGGCCCGCACCAGCGGCGCGTCCTTAACGTAGTCCCGCTCCTGCCAGAACGGGGTGAAGTCGCCCGTCACCCGGTCCTGCTCGCGGGTCAGCTCGGCGAGCACCGGCGCGCACGCCGACCGGTCGGCGCGGGTGTGCACGTACTCGGCGAGCACGTCGGCGTCCTCGCCCTGGTACCCGCCGGGCGCGACGACCGCCCCGCCCGCGCGGTAGTAGTCGTACCAGCTGGAGATCGCCGCGATCGGCACGATCGTCTCCAGCCCGCGCACCCCGGTGGCCGCGACCGCGTTCGGCAGCGTCCCGTTGTAGGAGGTGCCCATCATCGCGGTCTTACCGGTGCTCCAGGCCGCCGAGACGGCGGCGCCCGAGGCGTCGCGCGCGGAGGTGCGGCCGTTGAGCCAGTCCACGACCGACCTCATGCCGGTGGTCTCGTTGCGACCGCCGGAGGTCGGGCAGCCGGTGGACTTGCCGGTGCCCAGCGACTCGGCGTAGACCACGGCGAACCCGCGCGAGACGAAGTACGACTCGTACCGGGTCGAGGTGATCGGCGCGGCGTTCGGCCCGACCGCCGCCGCGATCCGCTCGTCGGTGCGGGCCCGCAGCGGCGCACCGGACCCGCGCTCGCCCGGCACGTGCAGCTCGACGTCCACGTCGTGGTTGTCGACGTCGTTGCCGCCGGAGTAGTAGGGGCTGGGCAGGAACACCACGGGCACCTTGAGCCCGCGCTCGGTGGCCCGCTGCCGCACCACCTCGGTGTAGACCTCGTCGTCGAGCCCGTCGCGGTCGCTGTCGACGGGCGCCCGCACCCACAGGCTCTCGCGCACCACGTCCGAGGCGCTGAACACCGGCTGGGCCTCGCCGTCCACGAAGACCGGCCCCTCCTCGGCCGCAGCGGCAGGAACGACCCCCAGCGGCAGCGCCAGCACAGCGGCCAGACCGGCGGCTCTCCACGAACCTCGCACCGCACACCCCCATCCACGTCGCAGGACTCAGGTAGGCCGACCCTCCCGGTACCGCGCGCGGGGTGTCAAGGGAACCCGAAGTCCACAATGGACCGCAGGAGCGGTTGACCTAGGCTCGGGGGCACCATGCGCTCCTTCATCGCCGCACTGCCCAAGGTCGAGCTGCACGTCCACCTGGTCGGCTCCGCCTCCCCCGCCACGGTCCTGTCGCTGGCCCGCCGCCACCCGGACGGCCCGGTGCCCACCGACGAGGCCGAGCTGCTGGACTTCTACGAGTTCACCGACTTCGGGCACTTCATCGACGTCTACGGCAAGGTCAGCGACCTGGTCACCACCGGGGCCGACGTCCGGGACCTGGTGCTGGGCCTGGCGCGCGAGCAGGCCGCGCGGAACGTGCGCTACACCGAGGTGACGGTCAGCGCGAGCAGCCACCTGCGCGCGGGCGTCCCCGCCGCCGAGCTGACCGCCGCGCTGGAGGAGGGCCGCGAGCGCGCCAGGTCCGAGCACGGGGTGGAGCTGGCCTGGGTGTTCGACGTGCCGGGCCTGTGGGACGGCGACTTCGGCCTGACCAGCGCCCGCTACGCCGTGGAGCACCGGCCCGAGGGCAGCGTCGGGTTCGGCATCGGCGGGTTCGAGGCCGACGCGCCGCGCGCGAGGTTCCGCGAGGCGTTCGCGATGGCCCGCGACGCCGGGCTGCGCAGCGTGCCGCACGCGGGCGAGACCACCGGGCCGGACGAGGTGTGGGCGGCGGTGCGGGAGCTGGGGGCGGAGCGGATCGGGCACGGCACGTCGGCCGCGCGCGACCCGGAGCTGCTGCGGCACCTGGCGGAGCGCGGGATCGCGCTGGAGGTCTGCCCCACGTCGAACCTGCGCACGGGCGCGGTGCGGTCGCTGGCCGAGCACCCGCTGCCCGCGCTGCTCGCGGCGGGTGTGCCGGTCGCGCTGGCCACCGACGACCCCGGCATGTTCCACACCGACCTGAACCGCGAGTACCTGCTGTGCCACGAGCGGTTCGGCCTGGGGCGGGCGGGGCTGGCGGACCTGGCGGCGTCGGCGGTCGCGGCGAGCTTCGCGCCCGACGCGCTCAAGGCCGAGCTGGTGGCCGGGATCGACGCGCTGCGCTGACCTGATCACACCGGAACCGGGACGCCCTTTGGGCGGAAGGGGAAGACCTGCCGGGCTGGGGCGCCGGCCCCGGTGCCGCGGTCGGTGGCTTCGCACCGCTTCGCGGCGCGAGGCAGGATGGGGCGCATGAGGCTGGTGATCCTGGGCGGTGGCGGGTTCCGCGTGCCGCTGGTGCACAAGGCGCTGGTGGGCGGTGACCTGGTCGACGAGCTGGTGCTGCACGACGTCGACGCGGACCGGTTGGAGGCGATCCGCCGGGTGCTGGTCGGCGGACCCCGGCTGCGCGCGACGACCGACCTGGACGAGGCGCTGCGCGGCGCGGACTTCGTGTTCTCGGCGGTGCGGGTCGGCGGGCTGGCGGGCCGGGCCGCCGACGAGGGCATCGCCCGCGCCCACGGCGTCGTCGGGCAGGAGACGGTCGGGGCGGGCGGGATCGCCTACGGGCTGCGCACGGTCCCGGTCGCGCGGCGGATCGCCGAGCGGATCGCGGCGGTCGCGCCCGACGCGTGGGTCGTGAACTTCACCAACCCCGCCGGGCTGATCACCGAGGTGATGGCGGAGCGGCTGGGCGAGCGGGTGATCGGGATCTGCGACTCGCCGGTGGGGCTGTGCAACCGGGTCGCGAAGGCGCTCGGGGTGACCGGGGCCGAGTTCGACTACGCCGGGCTGAACCACCTCGGCTGGTTGCAGGCCGTCCGGGTCGACGGGCGGGACCTGCTGCCGGGGCTGCTCGCCTCGGACCGGTTGGCGGGGTTCGAGGAGGGCAGGCTGTTCGGCGCGGAGTGGTTGCGCGCGCTGGGGATGGTGCCCAACGAGTACCTGCACTACTACTACTCGACGCGGGAGTCGTTCGGCGGCGAGCGCGGGGCGTTCCTGCTGCGGCAGCAGGAGCGGTTCTACGCGGGCGAGGTCGACTGGGAGACCACGCGGCTGGAGCGCGAGAGCACCTACATGGCCGAGGGCCGGGAGCGGGACTCGGTGGAGGGCGGCGGGTACGAGCACGTGGCGCTCGCGCTGATGAACGCGCTCGCGCGGGACGAGCGGACCGAGCTGATCCTGAACGTGCGCAACGGCTCCGCGCTGTCCGCGGTGGACGGCGACGCGATCGTGGAGGTGCCGTGCGCGGTGGACGGGCGCGGGGCGAGGCCGAAGCCGGTGAGCCAGCTGCCGGACCACGCGGCCGGGCTGGTGCGCTCGGTCAAGGCGGTGGACCGGCTGGTGGCCGAGGGCACCAGGGCCGCCGCGCTGAAGGCGTTCGCGCTGCACCCGCTGGTGGACTCGGTGGCGGTGGCCCGCGACCTGCTGGACGCCTACGCCCGCAGGCACCCCGAGCTGGAGCACCTGCGGTAGCGCGCTAGCGGAGGTGGCGCCTGCCCAGGGCGTCGGCGCGGCGGGTGGTCTCGGGGAGGCGGTAGTCCCGGCACAGCCGCAGCACCTCCGCGCACGCGCGGTCCAGGTCGACGCGGTGGCCGACGGACACGAAGACCGGTTTCACGCCCGCGCGGGTGCGCAGGGCCCGGCCGACGACCTCGCCGCCGTCGAGCAGGTCGGTGGACGCCCCGCGCGCCGGGCCGGGCCGCTCGAAGTGGCCCATGGGGGTCTTGGCGACGCCCACGCTCGGCAGGTCGGCCAGGACGCCCAGGTGGCAGGCCAGGCCGAACCGGCGCGGGTGGGCCAGGCCCTGGCCGTCGCACACCAGCAGGTCCGGGGTGGTGGCGAGGCGGTCCAGGGCGGTGAGCAGGGACGGCAGCTCGCGGAACGCGAACAGGCCGGGGACGTAGGGGAAGTCGGCGGTCGCGCGCACGACCGAGGTGTCCACGGTCTCCATGGTGGCGACGTCGACCACGACGATCGCGGCGACCAGGCGGTCGTCGTCGGCGTAGCCCACGTCCAGGCCCGCGGCGAGGCGGACGTCGAGGTCGGGGTCGGCGGTGGGGCGGACCAGCGGGCGCAGGCGCTCCTGCTCGGCGATCGCCTCCTCGGCGGTGCGGACGTCGGCGGGGTGGCGGGCCTGGGCGCGCGTCGCGGGAGCGGGCACGGCGGCCCGGTCGGCGGTGGTCGCGGGAGCGGCGGTGGGGTCGGGGGTCACGGTGGGGTCAGGGTCCTCGGCGGGGTCAGGGGTGGCGCGCCGACGCGCGGTGCGCGGCCAGGAGGTCCCGGCCGAAGTCGCCCGCCCGCCTGCGCCACACCGAGTGGGCGTGGTCGGCGCCGTTCGCGGTGTTGTCGTACTCGATCAGCAGGTCCGGGCCCTGCAACCGGTAGTAGTGCCCCTCGCCCGGACGGGTGGACCCCTCCCAGGCGAAGTGCAGCCGCTCCGCGTCCAGCGCCTGGAACTCCTCGTCGGCCAGGTCGCTGTGCAGGCAGTCGAGGTACAGCCTGGCCAGGGCGGCCAGCAGGGCGCGCGACCCGCGGTCCAGGCTGCTCGCGGCGATGCCCAGCGGCTCCACCTCCCCGGTCACCGACGGTGCGTTGCCCGATCGGATGTCCTCGGGCGGGACGTCGGCCACCACGGCCAGCCCGCGCGCGGTGGGGCCCATCCGGTCCAGCAGCTCCCTGGCCAGCTCCTCCTCCAGCCCGAGCGGCTGCAGGACCGCGCGGCCCCGGTAGCTGGTGCGGGCCGGGTTGGCGCCCAGGAACACCGGGGTCGCGGACACCCGGCCGTCGGCCACCACGGCGGTCACCGACAGGTGGTGCCCCTCGACCCGCCACCCCCACGGGGCGTCGCCCGGTTCACCGAACAGCAGCACCGAGTAATCACCCTGGTGGCGGTCCTTCACCCCGCCCTCGCGGTGGTCCAGGACGTCCTCCAGCGCCATCACGGCGGCGGCCTGGGCGTAGCCGTGGGGGCTCAGGACGCAGGCGAGCAGGCGGTGCACGGCCTTGCGCTGCTCGCGCGCCAGCTCGCCGACCACCAGCCCGGGGCGGGCGACCGGCGTGTAGGCCCACTCGGCGAGCAGCCCGCCGTCCAGCTCCCGCACGGCGGCGTCGCGCTGGTCGGCGGTGAGCAGGCCCAGCAGGGCCCCGGTCGCCTCGGTGATGTCCTCGCGCACGGGACCGAAGCTACCGGGCGGGGCCACCGCTCAGGGCCAGGGCTTGAGCTCGGGCAGCTCGCCCGTCGTGGTCAGCTCGCCCGCCGGGGTGCGCCCGGCCAGCCAGGCGACCAGGTCGTCGGCGGCGCCCGCCAGCTCCACCCGCTCCCCCGCGCCGAGCACCCAGCCGGGGGCGTCGGCGGGGGTCAGGACGAGCTTGACGCCGTCCGGCACGCGCGGGGTCAGGAAGGCGACCGCGTGGTCCCGGAACTCCTGCGACCACGGGACCGGGCCGAGCAGGAGGTCGCGGTGGTGGATCTCCACCTCGCGCCACAGCGCGTGCGCGGTGTCCAGGAGGGTGCCGTCCCGGTAGACCACGCGGGCCGACCAGTCCGACACGCCGGACCAGGCCTCACCCAGGCGGGCGACGGCGCTCGCGACGGCCTGGCGGTGCTCGGCCGCCGTCCTGGTGGCCCCCCGCTCGATCGCCTCGTCGCGCGCGGGCCTCCCGCCCTCGTACATCTCGGTCGGGGAGCCCTCCAGCTCGGCCTGCCGCGCCACGGCGGAGGTGACACCCTCGATGTGGGCCAGCACGTGCCCGCGCGACCAGCCGGGCAGGTCGGTGGGGTGGCCCAACTGCTCGTCGGGCAGCTCGTGGAGGGCGTCGGCGAGCCTGGCGTACCCCTCAAGCACGCGCTCGATGATCTGCACAGCGACCCCCGGTTGGCTCGGTCGGCCAGAACAGGACCCCTCGAAACTAGCGGGGTTGACCGGTCAAGTCCATTAGCTTGGTCCGGGTGAGGGTCTTGGACTTCGTGGGCACCCTGCACGGCGACGGCCGGGGTGGCCTGGTCGACGAGCTGGGCACGCCCGAGGGGTTCGCGCGCTGGCTCGGGCGGCCGGGCGACGAGGAGCTGCGGGCGCGCGCGCTGGAGCTGCGGGCGGCGGTGCGGGCGCTGCTCGCCCACGTGACGGGCGCCGGGGAGCGGTTGGACGCGCCGCTCGCGGTGCGCTGGGAGCAGGCGCTCGACGTGGTCAACCGGACCGCCGCGCTGGCGCCCAGGGTGGCCAGGCTGGAGTGGGCGGACGGGCCGAAGCTGGTGCACCTGTCCGAGGCGGGCGCGCGGGACCGGCTGCTGGCCGACCTCGCCACGGGCGCCATCGAGCTGCTGGCCGGGGGCGGGGCGGCCGAGCTGCGGGCCTGCCCGTCACCCCGGTGCGTGCGCTACTTCGTGCGCTCGCACCCGCAGCAGGTCTGGTGCCTGCCCTCGTGCGGGAACCGGGCCAGGGTGAGCAGGCACCACCGCCGCAAGCACGCCTGAGGCGCGCCTGGTGCGCGACCGGGGCCCGCCGCTGCGCGCGACGAGCCCCGGTCCTGCGAAACCGCTACCGCTGGTGGTCCATGTCGACGGTCCTCCTCAACACCGGTCCGGCGGGTGACCGGACCGCTCGGTCGCCGGGCCCACGACGGGCTCCGGCGTGCTGGGTCCTAGCGCTCGTCCTTCATGACGACAGCCCTCCGAGACGGGGGCCGCGGCCGTCCGGCCCGGCCCCTGGGAACACCGGGCCCACGACGGGCTCCGGCGTGCTGGGTCCTAGCGCTCGTCCTTCATGACGACAGCCCTCCGAGTCGTGCGGTCCGACACCAACCGGACCTGGGGGACGCCGGGTCCACCTCGGACCCCGGCGCGTCGTGCGGTGCTAGCGGGAGTTCTTCATCTCTGCTGCCCTCCAAGGGGGGTGGAACTTCACTTCCGAACCGGGACGGGCCCGGTTGGTCCTGGTGCGGTCAGCCGCCGGAGCGGCGGAACAGCCGCTTGCCGACGAAGTCCGCCTGGTTCGGCCTGCCCTGACCGGGGACGGCGCCCGCGCGCGGCTGCTTGCCGCCTCGGCGCTCCCTGCGGTTGGGGACGACCTGGGGCAGGTCCTCGGTGGGGAGCGCCTGCTCTGCGGGCTCCACCTGGTCGTGCTGGGGCTGGGTCACGGGGTGATCCTCCTCGACGTCGAGGCGCAACGGGAAGCGCGGACCGCGGGACGGTCGGCGGCGCGTGCCCGCACGGGGGCATCCGGAAAGGCGCGCTGGATCAAGCGCGTGCGAGGAAGACGTCCTCGGGCGGGGTACTCAGATGCTCATGGCGGGAACGGTAGTGGGCGCCGCCACGCCCCGCCAACCGATTTTCCGACCTGGGGGAACGCCGCCTCAGCGGTCCTCCCGGCGCTCGCCGCGCGGGGGCAGCCTGATCACCCGCGCCGCGCCCGAGGCGTCCTCGTCGGCGAGCTCGGGGGCCGGTGCGGACCCCAGGACGCGGCCGTCGACCACACGCCCCTCCAGCCGCTCGTCGAGCACCTCGCCGTCCTCGACCTCGGGCTGCCCGTCCCGCCCGAAGAACCGCTGCGCGAACGCCCCGAGCGCCCTGGTGGCCACCGCGTCGACGCCGCCGCCGATCACCCCGCCCACCAGCGGCACGCCCTTGGCCAGCACCAGGGTCGCCCGCGAGGTGCCGTACTTGGCCAGCAGGGTGAACCCGATCCGCTTGTTGATCTCGACGATGACCTTCGCCGGGATTCGCTCGATCAGGTTCACGGTCAGCTTGGTCCCGGCCTTGATGCCCGCCTTCTTGAGCACCTCGGTGCCCGCGTTGCCGACCATGCACACCAGCACGGCGGTCTGCACCTCCTGGCTCTCCAGGTCGTGCCCGTGCACCGCCGCGATGGACGCGATCATGTGCGCCTGCACCAGGTAGGAGGCGGTGAGGTTCGCGGGCAGCGCCACGGGCAGCGTGAGCAGGCCGCCGAGGTTCGTCACGAACCCCTGGGCGCCCGCCGCGGCCACGTGCTGCCGGATGATCTGCCGGATCGCGCGCTCGCGGGTGAGCCCCTTGGCGAGCGCCTCGTCGGCGGTCTGCCGGGCGCTCTTGAACGGCCCGAAGCCGTCGATTCCCAACCGCAGGAGCTGCTCGACGGCACCCTGCTGGGCCCGCTGGACCGCGCTGGAGGACTCCTCGACCATGCCACCGAGACTACCCATGAGTGGCCCGGATAACGCCTGAACGAGTGAAGGGCCCGACCACCCGGTCGGGCCCTTCAGCACGGACTGCGAACGTGGAGATCAGCCTGCGGCGCTGGCCGCGTGGGCCTTCTGCTCCAGCTCGGCCTCGGACTCCTTGACGACGGCCTTCTTGCTGCGCCGGTTGCGCTTCTCCAACCACACCGCGAACCAGGTCAGCAGCAGGCACAGCGCGACGTAGATGGCGCCGGTGACGATCGTCATCGGGACCAGCGGACGGCCGAACTGGCCCTGCGTGCCCAGGTACTTGGTGTAGTCCAGGAGCTCCTTGTAGTTGATGATGAAGCCCAGCGCGGTGTCCTTGAGCAGCACCACCAGCTGGCTGATGATCGCCGGGAGCATCGCGCGCAGCGCCTGCGGCAGCAGGACCTGCGTCATCACCTGGGTCTTGCGCATCCCCAGCGCGTAGGCGGCCTCGGCCTGCCCGCGCGGCAGCGAGGCGACGCCCGCGCGGAACACCTCGGCGAGCACCGACCCGTTGTACAGGGTCAGGCCGAGCACGACGGCCGTGAACTGCGACATCTTGATGTCGATCGTCGGCAGGCCGAAGTAGAAGATGAAGATCATGATGAGCAGCGGGATCGCGCGGAAGACCTCGACGAGGAAGCCCGCCGGGATCCGCCAGAAGGCGTGGTCCGAGAGCCTGCCCGCGGCGAGCACCGCGCCCAGCACGAGCGCGGCCACCGAGGCGACGGCGAACGCCGAGAGCGTGTTGCCGAGCCTGCTGACCAGCTCCAGCTGGACGGTCTCGTACTGGATCCACTCCCACATGCGCGGCTCGAACTGGCCGCTGTCGTAGAAGCGGTAGCCGATGAAGCCGACGATGCCGAGCACCGCCGCGACACCGACCACGGCCATGATGGCGTGCCGGACCTTGGCCTTCGGGCCGGGGACGTCGAACAGGACGGAACTCATCGGGCCACGCTCCAGCGCCTCTCCAGGCCGCGCTGAACGGCGGTCAGCGGCAGTACCAGCAGGATGAAGATGAAGGCCACCCAACCCAGGCCGACCAGCATGTTCACGCCGTCCTCGGAGAACGTGTACATGATCGCCCCGGCGTCGCCGACCGAGAAGCCGGCCGCGATGGTGGTGTTCTTCAGCAGTGCGATCATGGTGCTCGCCAGTGGCGGGACCACGGTCCGCAGGGCCTGCGGGAGCACCACGTTGCCGAGCATCTGCCCGAAGGACAGGCCCAGCGCGCGGGAGGCCTCCGCCTGGCCGACCGGGACGGTGTTGATGCCGGACCGGATGACCTCGCAGATGAACGCCGAGGTGTAGACGGTCAACGACACGACCGCGCCCTTGAAGGGGTCGAGCTCCAGGATCTTCAACAGCGGGTAGGCGAACGCGAAGAAGAAGAACACCAGGGTCAGCGGCGTGTTGCGCAGGACCGTGACGTAGGTGGCGCCCGCCGCGCGCAGCACCGGGACCGGGCTGACCCGCAGCATCGCCAGGATCGTCCCCAGCACCAACGACCCGACCGCTGAGAACAGGAAGAGCTGGATGGTGGTGCCGAAAGCCTTCAGGAAGAGGTCGGAGTAGTTGGTTAGGACGCTCATCGTCTTTCCTCGCCGGGAGAGGTCATGGGAGTGGCCGGTGACCCACCCCGCTCGCGCGGGTCACCGGCCACTGAAGCTCCGCTCAGTAGCGGTCGATGGCGGGCGGCTCGGCCGGGGAGCCCGACTTGCCCAGCGTGGAGTCGTAGATGCTCTTCCAGGTGCCGTCGTCGATCGCGCTCTGCAGGACGTCGTTGACCTTGTCCCGCAGCGGCTTGTCCTCCTTGTTCAGGCCGATGCCGTAGGGCTCCTTGGAGAACGGCTTGCCGACGACCTTGAACTTGTCCTTCTCCTGGGCGGCGTAGCCCTTGAGGATCGCGTCGTCGGTGGTGACGGCGTCGACCGCGCCCTCAGCCAGCTTCGAGACGCACTGGGAGTAGTTCTGGAACTCCGTGATGTTGGCGTCCTCGGTGAGCTTCTCGTCCTTGATCCGCTTGATCGGCGTGGAGCCGGTCACGGAGCAGACCTTCTTGCCCATGAGGGTTTCCTTGCCGGTGATGCTGGTGTCGTCCGCGCGGACGAGCAGGTCCTGCCCGGCGACGAAGTACGGACCCGCGAAGGCGATCTTCTCCTTGCGGCCGTCGTTGATCGTGTACGTGCCGACGTAGTAGTCCACGTCGCCGTTGATCAGCGCCTGCTCGCGGCCCGCGGACGCGATCGCCTTGTACTCGATCTTGTCCTCGCCGAAGCCGAGCTTGGCGGCG